>NZ_JABEPJ010000001.1:0-568524 GCF_013002825.1 Pseudoalteromonas sp. NEC-BIFX-2020_002 | reverse complement strand
TTCTAGCATAAATTTGCAGCCGCAAATTATGCATTTTATGCTGGGTTTCCTTGTTGATCTCAATCAATAAAAATCATATTAGTTAATTCGCATTCAACCATTAACTTTACAACCCAAAAATGGACACAGTAATGTCCAATCAAGTTCGCGAGGTTCTATCATTAATTATTAAGCGAAAGTGATGTGCAGCTGGCTTTTGCTGAGCATTTAAAAGAGCGCCGCAAAAAAGCAAAGATGTCACGCGAGGCGTTAGCTAAAAAAAGCACAGTACCTGCATCTACAATAAAAAAGTTTGAGGTTACAGGGCTTATTTCATTCAGGCAGCTATTGCTTAATAGAGCAACAGCTTGATAATACGTACGCCATGAATAAGCATTTAACGGGTAGTTAATTGCCTTAGGTTAATTGTATTGAGCGATTAAATTAATAATAAATGATACTCAATAGCGC
This sequence comes from Pseudoalteromonas sp. NEC-BIFX-2020_002, assembly GCF_013002825.1. Taxonomy (NCBI): domain Bacteria; kingdom Pseudomonadati; phylum Pseudomonadota; class Gammaproteobacteria; order Alteromonadales; family Pseudoalteromonadaceae; genus Pseudoalteromonas; species Pseudoalteromonas sp. NEC-BIFX-2020_002. The sequence continues at coordinate 568,074 of NZ_JABEPJ010000001.1, read as the reverse complement.
TCATAAGGAAATATCATATTTTCAAGCGTAAATTCCAACCCTATAGAATGCATACTTGTTCTTTTAATTTTACTCAACGAATACACTGGGAGCCCTTTATTTATACCGAGTTATATAAAGTTAGCCCTCGCATTTTGGCTGTTTATTTTTCCATCACTGATTTAACGACTAGCAATACCATGCCAACAGAAAACGTTCATAAATACATTTAACCCACTAATTATATTGATGAAAAAATATTCTCGGATGACAACATCTCCTCTTCAGCGCTGAATAATTTAAATAAAGCAGTTTCAATCGTCTGTTTGCAGCTAAATTTAAAACAAAAGCAAATTGACAAGCTAAACTAAGAAATGTAATTTACCAATTAGATTAATTTTTTTACCAACTTTTTTACCAATTTGTGGAGTGATTTAGCCTACTCGGTTCGGCTTAATTATTATCCACATCAAAGCTGTGCATCTACCGTTTACTAAACTTGGGGAATATAAAATGAAAAGGCGTAGACGTTTTTGGAACGTTGTTGATAAGTTAGAAGCCGCAATAGATCAAGGTGTCTATCATGTTGGAAGCCGTTTACCTGCAGAACGAGAATTAGCAGAAACTCATCAAGTAAGTAGGCCTACAATTCGAGAGGCTATTATTGCACTTGAAGTCAGAGGCCGTGTTGAAGTTAAGACCGGCTCGGGTGTATTTGTTACAGACACTAATAAAGTAGAGGCTAGCGATAAGCCTATTAGTGCATTTGAACTAACACAGGCCAGAGCACTCATTGAAGCTGAAGCTGCCGCCTTAGCAGCGGCAACAATTCAAGATCACGAACTGGCCGATTTAAAGCAAAGTTTAGATGATATGCAAGTGCCAGAAATGGCGATTGAAGCTGATCAACGCTTTCATGAGATCATTGCTAAGTCGACCCGTAACAACGCAATTTTCATGTCAATTCAAAACTTGTGGAAGTTAAGACGCAGCGAGCCACAAATCATCGCGGCCTATGACGATGTGTGTTCACAAAGCGACGAGCAGCGTTTACAAGAGCACACATGTATTTATGATGCTATCGCCAGCCATGACTCATCGGCAGCCCGTAAAGCCATGCACAACCACTTTAACCGTTTAATTAATTCACTCTTTGCCGCAAGCGAGAAAAAGGCCCTTGAAGAAATAAAACGTAAAACAAGTGAAACGCGTGGCTTGTATTCTATCTCTCATTTAACTCAATAAATCTTACTTTTCTATTCCCTAAAAGGCACATAACTGTGCCTTTGCTATGTGTGTTGTCTTATTTTTTAACGACCCCGCCTTCTGCTATGATTATTTAATAAAACGGCTTTCAAATAGGCTAAACAGCCAATATACATTTTATTAAATGTACGCACACAAATGTTTTAAGCGTTGGGTACACCTAAAAATAATGCAAAAAAAAAGCAAGCCTAGTGGCTTGCTTTTATACCAATTACCAATTGGTACTCACACAATTAACTTATTAAAAACGGTAACTTGCACCAAAAGTAATACGACGATCTGTTAAGCCTTGATAACACAGTAATGATCCTTCGTTAACACAAGACTGACTCACATCTGACTTCGTTAAGTTCACGGCTTCTATACCAACACTAAATTGCTCGGTTACATCATAATTAACACTTGCGTTTAACTGACCACGGTCCTCTTGAACAACTGGGAAGCCCCATGGGTAACTAGATGTACTGCCAAAGTCTTCTGAGCGGTAACCTTCTCGCCACGTGTATCTTGCACGCGCTGAAAAACCATATTTTTCATAGTACAAGGTAAAGTTATATGCGTTTTCAGAAAGATCTAAAAGCGGCTGTTTGGCAGAGACATCAATGTTCTCAATGCCCGTTGTTAATGCAAATACGGCGTTTGCACGGCTCGTTGCATTATCAATTGCTTCACCTCCTGATGATTTTTGATACGTATAGTTAGCCATCACGCCAAAGCCTGATGCCCAGCCTAAGTCGCTTTCGAATTCAGATAAGTCATATTGAAATGCCAACTCAATACCTTGTTGGGTGCGTGTATCAGCATCATTAACTGTCGTTTGAGTAGGCACACACAAACCAACTCCGGGCTCTGGCCCAAAGACATTAATATCAGCAATGGGGTTAAATGTGCCACCGGCTTCACAGGTTGGTCCTACAACATCACGAAATCCCGTGGTTGGGTCTTCATAGGGGTCAACTTGCTTTGTAACATGCAGGTCTTTGCGCTTTTTATGAAAATAACCCACGCTTACTAACGCTGAAGGAGCGAAGTACCACTCGGTTGAAATATCAAACGATGTTACCTCTTCTGGCCCTAAGCCTGGGTTACCAATGGCAACCGCTGAATTAGGACTTGTGCTGTATGACACGGACGTAGATAAGTCGTCATAATCAGGGCGACGAATATCTTTAGACCAACCCAAACGAACTAACACATCTTCAGACACGTCTGCGCTGATGTTTATACGTGGTAATACAAAATTATAATCCGCTTCAGACACGACTTGTGAAACGACTTGATTCCCATCATCGTCGGTTGTTACTGAGTTACCTGTTGACGTAATGTCCGTTTGTAAATATCGTACGCCAACATTACCTCGAAACATTTCATATTCGAAATTTGCTTGTGCGTACAATGCATGCGTTGTTTCTTCAATGTCAAAAAATGCACTCACCTGAGATGTAGGCGAACTGATTGGCGCACGATCAGAACCTGTAAGCGCATTATTTGCTGTAATCGCATCATTTAATACTTCAAGTACATAGTCTGGGTTTGAGCCGGCAAGCTCAGGGTTAACTAATAAAAAGTCTTTTATAAAGAGTGTTCGCCCGTCTGCTTTGTTAAAATTATCAGGCCCGGCCACCAGCAACTCTGCAAATAAATCACCTGATGGGCTATCTGCCATTTTACGCAAGCCCACATTATTACGTACTTGATCTGAGGTGCTGCTTGATCTGTTATAACGGTACCCAAAATCGACCGACGTGATCATGCTGTCAAAGTAATAATTAAAATCAGCTCTGATCGCATCTTCTTTATTTTCTGTCGTATCACGCCCTTGGTTTACATCGCGTAATACAACATTTGCAGGGTCTAGTAACTGTGCACTGGTTGGCGCATTTGCTTCACCTTGGGCAATACCAAATGCAAGCGCTCCCCCGCTCAAGTCATATTCAAAAGGGGTGCCATTTTCGTTCGAGTCATTGGTTGCTACATTAGGGTTAATGAAGTTCAATGTTGTATTGAAGCTTGGTGTATTTGAATCAGAGCGTGACGATGACGCTTCCATACTCACAAATAACTTATCACCCTGCCATTGCCCACCCAATCGAAATATTTGGCTATCAGTTTGACGTGCATTTGTATCACTTGAAAAGCGTAAATTAGGATCTGCTCCCCCGTCTTCAACAGGGATAACACCTTTTAACGCCGCTTGAATACTTCCTAAATCTTGGCCGTCTAATACGCCAAAATCAACCGTTTCAAATTCGCTAGGAGCTGCAACATTACGAAGGTCACTCACACCAGAGGCTTGAACCCGTGAGCTTTCTTGACGTCTGTCTTGGTCGTTCATCACGGCATCAAAAAAGAACTTGGTGTTCTCATTAGGTGCCCATTCTAGCGTACCAGCAAAGTTAACCGTTTCTGACTCGTAATTATCATAATCCTGAATCAAGAATTGAATAGGTAAAAAGTCAAAAGACTGGGCACTTGCTGCATCACTCCCCGCTGCGACGGAGTTATCGCGATCAGCTCGAGGACGAAATGCTGTTACGTCTTGCTCTGCATAACTTGCGCTGAATACAGCGCCAAATTCGCCACCAGAATCTAGTTGCCAATTGTCACCCCAAGAACCCGATATTCTTGGTTTAATGCTATCAGTGGAGAGGCTGCTGTCTTCAGCTTGTACGCGAAAAGCTGCTAACGTATCATTAAGTTGCAATGGGCGGATTGTACGAAGGTTAATTGTGCCTCCTACAGATCCTTCTATTGTTTTAGCTTCTGGTGATTTAATCACTTCAACACCAGAGATCATCGATGCCGACACATCTTCAAAACTGATACCTGTTCTACCAGAGCCGGAACCCACTGTAGAAACACCATTAATTTCTGTACGATTCGCATTCGTACCACGAATTTGTACCCCCGTGCCGACACCTGCTTGACGCGTGATCTGTACACCGGTTACATTTTCTAATACTTCAGCTAAATTTTGATCCGGTAACTTACCAATATCTACGGCTTCTATCACTTCTACAAGGCTTGCGGCTGAACGTTTTTGTGCTAATGCATTAGTAAGCGACTGCCTGATACCTGACACTTCAATTACTTCAAGTTCATCCACAGATTGCTGCTTTGCTTCTTGCGCTGATGCAACATTCAATGCTGTAGCTGAAAGTATCGCTAATGTAACGCTAGATAATTTATGCTTCATAGTGTTTCCTGTGTGTTCGAATGCTTTGGTTTATATTTGTTGTCATTGGCCGTTCGCTTTCACAAAAGGTTAACCAAATAATTACACTTGAACAAAAAAAGATCAACCCTTTTGGTAATAACATTTAATAAAAAAGTCGACCAATTTACATTACCAATAAGTCACCGTGCAGATATAAAAGTAAGGCATTGATAAATAGCAATTTAAATAATTACAGGATTAATTCTATTGCTGAATTAATTTACCTTTAAGACTAATGTAGCAGTAGTAAAATTCAAAAAAAACAAATTGGTTAACCAAATAATCAATTCATAACGGGCAGCTTGCCAAATATGAGCACCGAGTTGCGCACCAAAACTGACACCCGTTTATCATTGATCGTATTCATGCCAGTAAAGAAGATCTCGTTAAACTTACACTGGGGTTTGCTGTATCTGATTAACACCTGTCATAACGCATCGCCTCAAAATACACCACTGTTTTGTTATGACTCATAAACAGTCCGATTAAAAAATGCCACAGCAGAAGATGACCCCATGACAACCGCTACTCGCTGGTGAAGACTGTGTGGCTCTATGGTTAAAATTCGCTGACCACGAGAACTAGCTTGTCCTCCTGCGTTTTCAATCAACATCGACAGCGGATTGGCTTCATAAAGTAGCCTTATTTTGCCATTGTCATTACCCGCACGTTTGTCCTCTGGATACAGAAATGTGCCGCCTCTTGATAAAATACGGTGAATATCCCCTACCATAGCGGCACTCCAGCGCATTGAGCTTTTTTCAAACGCTTGGCTCGCATACAGTACGTTATCGAAATAAGTCTGAATAGTTTCATGCCAATAGCGGTAGTTAGCCATATTCACAGCAAACTCTTTACTTTTGTGCGCAACGGTCATTTCAGGGGTTGTTAGCAAAAAGCCGCCATGAGTTAAATCCAGCGTATAACAGCGTGTTGGGCCACCTGTGCTCATCACTAACAAAGTGGAAGGGCCATAAAGCACATAGCCTGCGCACAGCTGTTTTATACCTGCTTGAACAAACTGTTCATCACTGTCATGGGGCACATCATCACGCTTCGCATAAATGGTAAAAATAGTGCCAATTTGACCATTTACATCAATATTTGAAGAACCATCGAGCGGGTCAAAAGCAACAATATAGCGACCATCGGGATTACCTGGCACAGCATGATCTTCTTCTTCGGAGGCAATAGCAGCAACCGAATCTTCCTCAAGTAACATATCTTTGAGTAACTGATTGGCAATCACATCGAGCTTTTTTTGTACTTCACCTTGGATATTTTCATCTAGCGTAGAGCCTAACACCCCTGCAAGTTCTCCTTGGCCTACACGAAATGCAATCTCTTTACTGGTCGCTAAAATAGTGCGGATCAACATAATTAAATCTGTTTCCACACCATCATTTTTTAAAACTGGGATTAGTCGTTTCATTATGAGTACCTATTAACGCAATTAAGGTCGGTAAAACACTGTAATAATCTCATCGTCATGTTTTGCTCTGAATGGCTTAACCACACTCGCGGATCATAGTATTTTTTATTCGGCTTATCGTTGCCATCTGGGTTACCTATTTGACTATGTAAGTAATTTTTATTGTTTTGATAATAATTAAGTACGCCGTCCCAACACGCCCATTGCGTATCGGTGTCAATGTTCATTTTTACAACGCCATACGTTAATGACTCTGTTATTTTTTCTTGCTCTGAACCACTACCACCATGAAATACAAAATTTAAGCTATTGTGGGGCAGGTTAAACTTTTGCGAAACATAGGCTTGTGAGTCTTTTAAAATACGGGGGGTTAAAACAACGTTGCCCGGTTTATAAACGCCGTGAACGTTGCCAAACGAGGCTGCAATAATGAAGTTAGCACTGACTTTACTTAACCTTTCATAGGCGTATGCTACTTCTTTAGGTTGCGTATAAAGGGATGCGCTATCAAGGTGGCTATTATCCACGCCATCTTCTTCGCCCCCAGTACACCCTAGTTCAATTTCCAAGGTCATGCCCATTTTTGCCATACGCGCTAAATAACGCTCACAAATTGCTATATTTTCTTCTAATGGCTCTTCAGAAAGATCGATCATATGTGAGCTAAAAAGAGGCTGCCCTGTTTGCTGAAAATAACGTTCGCCTTCATCTAATAAGCCATCAATCCACGGCAGTAACTTTTTCGCAGCATGATCCGTATGCAACATAACCGGCACGCCATAATGCTCAGCGACACTATGAACATACTTAGCCGCACTTACAGCACCAAGCACTGCACTTTGTTGCTCAGGTAAGGCAAGACCTTTGCCACAAAAAAATTGCGCGCCACCGTTCGACAGTTGAATAATAACAGGCGACTGCGCTTTTTTTGCTGCATTCAAGGTTGCATTAATCGATGATGTACCAATAACATTAACCGCAGGTAACGCATATTGGTGCTCTCTGGCATGCGCATATACTTGTGTAACATTATTTCCAACAATTACGCCGGGGTTCACTTTGGCTAGTAAAGATCCCATTATCTATCCCTTATACTTTGTTTGCCTCAACACAGGCATCGGTAATCGCCTGCCAGTTTTCTTGTTCAACCCACTCTTTAGGCGCAACCCAAGTACCTCCGACGGCAATTACATTGTCTAAAGCAAGGTACTCATGTTTATTTTGCGCATTGACCCCACCTGTTGGGCAAAATGTAACGCTTTGAAATACGGTTGACACTGCTTTCAAAAATGGTGCGCCCCCTGATAATGAAGCAGGAAATAACTTTTGCTCAGTAAAACCTGCTTCTAATGCAAGTAAAATATCAGCGGTGTTAGACACACCAGGCACGACGGGCACTGAGCATTGTTTTAATGATTCAAGTAGTAAAGGTGAAACCGCCGGAGTAACAATAAAATCAACACCCGCATCAAGTGCCTGCTGTAAAATTTCAGCATTGATGACTGTACCTGCGCCCACTTTTAATGAAGGTACGGCTTCCTTGATAGCCCTTATTGTCGCTAACGATGCATCCGTGCGTAACACGACTTCCACTAAACCTAGTCCTGCCGCCGCCATTGCTTTGGCTATATTCACCCCTTGATCAACACTGTCGGCTTGAATTAAAGGTAGCAGTGTTTGTCCTGACATGAGTTCAGTAAAACGAGTCATAGTTGTATCTCTCTTAATAGTTATTATGTGTTGAGACAAAAAGACTCAGGCATTACATTGGGGCCTTTTTGTTTAAGTTACATATTACGAATCAGCCATAGCCTGATTGAAAACCGCTTTTGCGGTAATTGCGCCCGGCTGTTGGATTACGACCGCAGCAGCTTTTGCGGCTTTACTAACCGCTTCACACACTGGCAGCCCAGATAACCGAGCTCCTAGGTAAACACCATTAAACGCATCGCCTGCTGACGTTGTATCAACAACATTATCTACCGGTGTAATTGTGTGGCGTTGTAATTGGCCATCAACCATGGTTAATACTGATTCGGGGCCATTTTTTATAACCACTTCGTTGATGTCATAATCACTAAGGTGCGCAAGGACATCTTCAACCGAATCCACCCCATACAAAGCGTGTAAATCTTCTACGCCCGGTAGCGTGATATCTGCACACTGAAAAGCAAGCGCATACTGCTGCTTAGTTTCTTCAACAGACTGCCATAATCTCGCTCTATAATTAGGATCAAAAACAACCTTCACACCGGCAGCTTTTAAAGTATGAATGGATTGCCAAAAAATAGCGCGAGTATCGGGCTCTATAACAGCAAGCGATATTCCTGAGAAAAAAAGCATGTCGCCTGACGCAAGCTCATCAATAACTGTGGGATTATAAAAATCGATCAACTTTCTTGCCGCTGAATCATTACGCCAATAAGTAAAGCTGCGTTCTCCTTGATCATCTGTTTCGATGTAATACACACCGGGCACTTTATCTGAATGAGCAAACACTAATTGTGTACCTAGTTGTTCTTGCACAAAGCAGTGGCGCATTTTTTGACTGATTGCATCGGTGCCCAATGCGGTCACAATTGCCGAGTTAATACTGTTAAAGCAGCGCTTAAGGTACACGGCAGAATTATATACATCACCTGCGAATGATTGGTTGAGCGTACTCTCATCAATCGCTCTAAGCTCGAGCATACACTCGCCTAAAAAGAATATTTTTTTCATTTATTAACTTACCCTTGTTGTAAGTAAGCGGCAGGATTTTGGTTGCTCTGCCGCTAAACACGCTGTTACTTGGGTGCTTTTAAAGGCTCAATTTTTGGAATCAAAATCCAGACGGCCAACATTGCAGTAATAGCCAAAGAGGCACCAATAACAAACGCAGGCGTATAATTTCCGCCAGCGGTTAAATAAGGAACTAAAGAGGTGAGGCCAACAGCGCCGAGTTTTGCCGCCATGCCTGAAAAACCAGACAAGGATCCGACGGCTTTTTTGCCAAGTAGATCACTTGGTAGAGTCTGTACATTACCTATCGCTGTTTGAAAACCGAATAGAATAACGGCCATGATTAGAACAGCGACAACAGGCTCGCCAGGGTTCGCCATTGCAAGCAATGCAGGCAACATGATCAAACAGCCTAAGGTGATCGTTAGCTTACGAGTTTTATCTGTACTCCAACCAGCTTTTAAACGATTTTGCGCTAACAAACCGCCAAACCACGCGCCAAACATGGCTCCCACATAAGGCACCCAACCGTAAATACCAATAGATTTAACATCCATGCCATACACTTCGTTTAAATAGATTGGGATCCAGAACACAAATAACCACCAAATAGGGTCAATTGCCGCTGATGCGATGATCACACCCCAACTTTCCTTTCTGCTTAACAGCTCTTTAGTCGAAGGGTTATATTCTTCCTCTTCTTGTCCTTCTTCATTCACTTCACGACGCTGGCCAGATAAAATGTAGTGCTTTTCTTCTTCACTAAGCCACGGGTGTGATCCAGGTGGTGCTTTAACTAACACTAACCAAGGCACTAACCACAAAAAGCCCATAATACCCACAGCGACAAACACCATTTGCCAGCTAAAATACACCGTTAGATAGGCAATAAGGGGGATCGCTATAATACCGCCAATCGCTGCACCTGAATTAAATATACCTTGTGCTAATGCCCGTTCTTTGGTTGGAAACCATTCTGCATTCCCTTTTGCGGCGCCCGGCCAGTTGCCCGCTTCTGCTACACCTAAAATGGCGCGAAAAACACTCAAGCTAAGAACGCCCTGTGCAAATGCATGTGCAATGGTGGCAAGTGACCACACACCTATCGACAGAACAAAGCCAAAACGCGTACCAACCCAATCAAATATTTTACCAAAAATAGCTTGGCCAAACGCATAAGCAAATACAAACACGATAGAAATGTTGGCATAAATCTGCTTACGCTCAAGTGCAGATTCGTTGGGGAATAATTCTTCTACTATATCAGGCCACAGCACACTTAAGGCTTGACGGTCGATGTAGTTTATAATGGTTGCCAACGCAATTAATGCAATGACCCACCAGCGCAAACCTTGAAGTTTCATGTTATTTATCCTCTAAAAAATCTTCGCGCGCAGGGCTGAATGTATCAATTAAAATTCCCCCCGTCGGGCACGTTGCGCCGTGATCAGCATACGGAGGAATGAAACAGCTATCGCCCGTTTTTAAAATTTTAGTTACACCGTCAATATTAAAGTGAAACTCCCCTTCTACAACATAAGTCACTTGAGAATGACGGTGTGCATGGTTATAACCAATTGCCCCCTCTGCAAACCAAATCTTGACCGCCATCAGCTCTTCGTTATAACCCAACATTTGGCGCTTTAAGCCATTACCTAAGTCTTCAATTTCTGCTTCGTTAGCAAATGTAAAGTGATTGCTTTGCTTACTCATAGCAAATACTCCTAAATGTTGTTCATTAAATAAACGCCTAAACGGCCGTTTAATGAATATGATTGATGTTGATATTTAAATGATTTTTTACTCGTAAGCGTCGCATTATTAATCGCGATCAAATAGTGCTTTTTAGCTATTTCTAACTCAACAAGTACCATCTCACCCTGCTGTGAGTGCTTTAAGTTTGTCACTCTGCTTTGGGCCATTAAGGTATATTCTTTACTGGGGTTATATTCACCATGCGGTTCAAGTACTGAAACAAATTGATGTTGCTTAGTACCTGATACGCGGCGGATAAAACCGTGCTCATTGCGTAAGTTGAAGTTAGGATCAGTCGCACCAATCTGAGTGAATAAGAAGGATTCATCACCATTAACAAGTGATGTTGATGTGTAAAAGCGGCCATTGTCGTTCAGCCAAGATACCTTTGCTAATCCTTGCTTAGGTGTTGATCCTGCTTTTAACCAAAGATGCTGATAACCATTTTTGTCACCCAGCGCCGATAACTGTTTAGTATTGGCTTTGAGCTTAAAGTTGGTATCAATAAGCTGTCCTTTATAATGAAGCGGTAAATCAAGTTGATGCGCTTTATCTGCCACTACACTAAATAAATCTAGAGCGACTGTACTGTTCAACTCTTTTAGATTCACTAGGGCTAATGTGCGTTCAAGCTCAACACCTTTATAAGCGGTGCTAATTTCACCACTTGATACTGTGCCGTATTTTGACGTTTCAAAAAAGTTAAGTGTTGGCGCATTTTTATTGCCTACTTCTACGTCACCATTGAAGTGGCTCGTTTCATCAACCACCACGGTATTGTGAGCAACCGTTTGTTTAGCGTAACTATTATTCTCTGGCAGGTACCGGCCATCAAACTTAGCTTCCACATTTAAAAACCGCGCGGCACCGTAGTCAGAGACAATCTCTTCGCCTTTATCATAAAACTGCCATGTTAATTTATCGAAATGGCCATGCCCTAAACCTTGTGCTGCAGGCTTAAATAACAGTGCTTGGTCGCCATCAAGTTGGCTACGCATAATAACTAATGCGCCTTCTTTACCATCACTGCCGTCACCAAATGCCACTGATTTAAACGTGTAAGGTGTTGCTAAACCTTTATCAAGCGCCTGTGCTACTTTTAGGCCATCACCTGATAGAATGATTTGCCCTTGCTGCTTTGCAATATCTAAGTAGCCAGTATCATTAGTTAGGCTGTAGGCAACCGTAACACCATGTACAAGCTCAATGGTATCAATACCTTTACTTTTAATAGCATCATTAATAGGAAAAAATAAGCCGTTGTAGCTCAATTGAATGGTGGTATCTATTGCTTTTAACAACACGCCATCACGGTGCTCAGCAATTTTTCGTTGTGGCTCATTGTGTGCAATCGCTTGTGCAAAAGTAACAAAGGGTAATAAGGCAAAACGTTGGTAATAAGGCCCTTCGTTATAGTAACCTTGTGGAGAGAACAGCATATCTAGCTGCTTTAAAAAGCCTCCTTTACCTGACTTATCGAGGTCATATAACGCTTTTTCAACCCATTCGGGTTCGTTCATAACGTAACCCGCCATGCCTACGCCAGCAGTTGCCCACGTACCATGGTTGTGCACTTTATTGAATGTTGTTGGTTGCCCTTGCGATAAGAATAAGGCAACAGGACGAAGTAACTGTTGCTCAATGATATTAGTTTGCTGATCTGTCAGCGCATCATGAACCAAATCGTATGCTTGGATAGTATAAACTAACCACATTGCCTCATTTAGGCTTTGCCAAAACAATTTCCCTGGGTTTTGTGATTTCACTTTACGTTTCGGGTGTACATCTAAGCTAGGATAAAGTGTTGCGTACTCAAGTAACATATCGCGAACATAATTTGCGTATTTTTGTTGTTGGCTAAGCTGATAAATAATCCCAGCACGATACATTAATTGATAATTCTTTTTATGGCGCTCATGAGTGTAACCACCGCCACCATCTTTAGGCACGGGCACCACAATTGGAAATGCAATTTCTTTATCAACCTGCGCCTTTAAACTGTGATAGCGTTCACTAAAGTAGCCTTGACTATCAAGTGCGCCACGCATTTTGACAACATCGCTTTGCGTGATCACTAAATTAGGATGCGCAGCCAAAGAACTAAATGAAGCGACAGCAAGCACAACTGACATAGCACCCGCTTTTAATTTTGTTTGTAAGCTCGATAATGACATCAACAACACCCCACTAATTCTTAATTACTTTATTGTTTATTAATGTGGCCGTGTGCGGCCCTGCAACTCTAAGCTCAGTAACACTTGGCTGTTCAGTACTATCGAAGGTATTGTTAATGATCATCGTGTTTGGCTCACCCACTGTATGCTCAATAATAATAGGTGCTGATTTAACAAAGGTATTGTTATCTATATTCGTAACTTGCACACCATGGAGGTAAACACTCGCATTGCTTTTATTGCGTTTGCCAAGGCCTACATTTGTTAAGGTGTTACCTGTCATGCTCAAGTGGGGACCAAACGTGCTTTCATCAGTGCCACCACGATAAAGCTTAATTAAACTGCCATTGATATTGCTAAAGCGATTATCAACAAGCGTTACATAATCCGCGTTATAGATACCTAGATCTTCAATTTCACTGTCTAAGCGTAGGATATCGCCAGACACTTTATTAAATGTGTTATTCGTGAATGTTATTTCATCAGCAAGCGCACCTTTACCGGTTTTAAAAAAGTCAAAGGTATGGTTTATATCAAGGTCTGTTATCTGGCTATTCATCATCATTAAGCGATAATTATTAACCATGCCCCACTTTTTCGTCCTCACTACACTGTTGCCAGCGGAGTCTGGGCTGCTTTTGCCTGAAATAATTAATCCATCAAGCTTTAAGCTGCCACCATCATGAATTTCAAATAATGTTGAGCGCTCAAATGTCAGTGTTGTCTTGCCTTTTTTGTGTGCTTTAATAGTGAGTACTTTATCAATCGCAACAAGCTTAGATACATCGTATTGCCCGCCAGTCAGTTCTAACACATCGCCAGACTCAGCCGCTTCAATCGCGTTCAGTAATGCGTTAGCAGAGCCTTTAACTCTACGTGTTTTACCTGAGTCAAAAGCGATAATAGCGGGCACTTTTTCATACCAAGTAACACCCGTTTGGTCTTTAGCCAATACAGTTAAATTAGCTTTTGCACCTGCGTTAAACTTATTTGTGTTTGGCAGAAGTAACCCAGCTTTATTTCGCTTAAGTGATATGGCTTGTCGCTTTACACCGTACGCTACATCACTAAGCACCTCAGTATTGGTAAGATTACCAGTAAATTTAATGCCACTTACGTCGTCAAACGCGGTAAAAGGTTGCTGGTTATTTTCATTAATAATGAGGTTGTTTTTCATTACACTATTAATTGGCACTGCACTGCGCTCAGCATCACTGCCTGCCGCTAGCTGAATATGCCGCACGTTAACAAACGTATTGTTTTCTATTTGTGCGTTTTCTACTTGGTGATATCGATTAATCGATGAATTAGGCACGCCGTTCATCACAGTAAAGCCACTGCCAAAACGAAAGCCAGTTAATCCTTCAAGGTAATTATTACGGATTATTTGATCTTTATTGATAACCCGAATCCCACCGGTATGATCTACACCATTACCAAAAAAGATATTTTCTTCAATTAAGTTCCCATTACCATGGCGCATGGTCAATGTACCCCGGGCTTCAAAAAACACATTGTTACGGACAATGTTTTTACCTGATTTAATCGAAATAATTTCTACTTCACCATTCGTTTGCTCAAAATAGTTCTTCTCAACAAGCGTGAATGAGTCCGTCAAAGAGTAATGGCTTGTACCAATGCGCAACGTTTCCCCTCCGTTTGAACCAAACGTCGGGCGATAACCAAAGTAGTTATGGTCTATCTGATGGTAGTTTTCTTGGCTTTGTTTATTATTCAAACGTACAGCAACCGTTACGCCTTTATTGCGTTTACCCACTAAATGGTTATGATCAAAGCGATTATGTTGGCCATACAACGCAACCCAATAATCTGATTCTCGCTTATCGGGATTGTTATAGTTATCGATTACAACTTCTGAAACTCGTGAATGACGAGCTAGCTCATTTTTATTGCGGCGAAACTCAATAACTGCAGAAGTGGGGGTGAAGCCATTTTTAAATACCAAACCGCTGGCATGAAGGTATTCCCCAGCAAGGCGAAGGTTAGATTGCCCAGATAAAATAACTTTACCTTTGGTTTCTGCGCTGAGATGAATGGGGGACTGCTCTGTACCCTGACCTTGGAGCAATATTTCGAAGTCTGTCCACGTACCATTTTTTAAAATAACGTTATCGCCCGCTTTTAATTGCTGCGCAATATCCTTGTAGGCTTGTTGGTTATCAATAAAGTAGTCTTTGGCTGTTGCTGCTGTTGAAATACAACCAAGGATAACTAGGCTAAATTTTATTATAGTTAGATTGATCAATCGCATAGTTAACTCGTATGACTGGATTATACTGTTACCCGAATAAGATAACTCGCTTTCCCAGTGTTTATATGTGTGTGTAAAGGTGCTAAACATCTTGCCTAGCACCTAAAATTAACCAGAATTATTTATCTAGTGTTTTAAAGTAATCAAAAATTTCAGGTACGTTGCCTTGCCCCATGCCTGCATCAAACGCTGCTTGTAAATTAGCTGATGAACCTTCTGCAATTTTCGATTCAGTACCAAGGTCAGACACCATTTGCAGGAAGTAACCCAAGTCTTTATTAGCATTTGCGATTGAAAAACCTAAATCACTTACATTATCTACAGCGTAATTTTTGCAAAATTGCATAAACGGCGAGTTAGAAGGGCCCGTTGACATAATGTCAAACAATTGTTGACGATCAACACCTGCACGATCCGCCACTGCAAATGCTTGCGACATTGCACACACTGTTGTCATCCCCATAAAATTATTAATTAATTTTGTTGTGTGACCAGCACCAAGTTCACCTAAATGAAACACGTTCTCGCCTTGCTCTGCTAACACAGGCTTCACTTTATTGAATGTTTCTAAATCACCTGCGGCCATAATATTCAACAACCCGTCTTTAGCGTGTGCTGGCGTACGGCCCAATGGCGCATCAATCATACCAACGCCTTTTTCAGCGAGATCTGCACCAATTTTCTTTGTTGATGATGGAATTGATGTACCAAAATCAATAAGGACTGAGCCGGCTTTAAAACCGGCAAGCAAACCATCTTCTGCGTATACGACTTTTTCAACAATTGTTGATGTTGTTAAACACAGCATGACAATGTCAGCTGCGGCTGCAAGCTCTTTTGCTGTGGCCACCGTTTTCGCGCCACGCTCAACACATTTAGCAACAGACTCTTTATTAAGGTCCATTACAACCAGCTCGTAGCCTTTATTTTGTAAGTTCTCGACCATATTGCCGCCCATAAGGCCTAGCCCAATGAAACCAATTGTTGGTTTAGACATGAATAACTCCTAAATTATTGAGCGTTTATTTCAACGCTATTTATCAGCTAAGTATCAGTGACACAGCTTCGCTTTATTGAACCTCTGGAGTTTCCCTAATAGTAGTAAAACTCTGAAAATTTGCTGAGAGGTAAAATACATCACTCGTAAAAACTTACCAATCAACGTATGAAAACAGTATTACCCAGCAAGCATATTGTCAACCAATTTGTATATCAATAATTTAAATAGGTAATAATAAAACTATAGTGTTTTCATAATTAAAAAAGCTACAAGTAAAAAAAGCGGAGAACAAAAACCAATAAAGTACTGATAAATATAAACAAAAGTAGCAAGCAAAACCAGGATCAATAGATAGGAGATAAAACCAAAGAATTGGTAATAACAAAATTAAAAAGTGGTAAGGTGGTAAGTTCTTAAATCTCGATTGTGTTTGAACTTACCAAATACGTTCAGATCAACAAAAGAATCATGTATGAGCTTAAAGGTAAATTGTTAACCGAGAAATAAGGGATCGTAAAAGTAGGGATTAGCTTTAATAGATTGATACATTTTTTTACAGAAAGAGGTGAATTAATACAAAGAGTTAAATCGTATTGCCGTGGTTAAACCACGGCTTTTTTAAACGGATTACGGGTATCTTGGTTTTCATCCAAGTTACGCATCAAAATAGCATGTTCTAAGTTTATGCTTTCAGGTAATAGGATACTAACGATGTGGCCAGAGCCTTTGGCGTCAGTAATATTCTCACCTTTTTTGTTCTGCATCGCTTGCAGTGTAAAGTTAAAGTTACCCAGCGGGGTCATTAGCTCCAGTGAGTGGCCCACGCAAAACTTATTCTTCACATCAATCTGCACTAACCCGTGCTCATCTCGACCAAGCACTTCGCCAACAAACTGTTGTTTGTCTGACACTGAATGGCCGTATTCGTAGTTTTGGTAGTCTTGGTGAGCGTGGCGTTTTAAAAAGCCTTCGGTATACCCTCGATGTGCTAGACTCTCAAGTGTTTTAAATAGGTTGGCATCAAAGGGTTTACCTGCCACGGCATCATCAATGGCTTTGCGGTACACTTGTGCGGTGCGGGCTACGTAATAAAATGATTTAGTACGCCCTTCTATTTTTAAGCTGTGCACGCCCATTTTTGTTAATTGATCAACGTATTGTATAGCGCGTAAATCTTTTGAATTCATGATGTAAGTGCCGTGCTCGTCTTCAAACGCGGGCATATATTCACCAGGGCGGCCTTGCTCTTCAAGCATCACAATGTCGTCGCTCGGTGCGCCTTCGCCAAGTGTCGGGATCACATCTTTCGGATCAATTTTATGTACCATCTCACCGGTTTCGTTCTCAGTGCCGGGCTTTACGTCGTACTCCCAACGACATGCATTAGTGCAAGTACCTTGGTTAGGATCCCGCTTGTTTATGTAACCCGAGAGCAAGCAACGCCCTGAATACGCCATACATAGTGCGCCATGTACAAATACTTCGAGCTCTGTTTCTGGGCACAGTGTGCGAATTTCGCTGATTTCTTCAAGTGATAATTCGCGCGATAAAATAACGCGTTCTATGCCCTGCTTTGCCCAAAACTTAACGCTTGCGAAGTTTACCGCATTCGCTTGTACCGATAGATGAATGGGCATATCGGGCCACTTGTCACGAACTAGCATGATTAAACCAGGATCTGACATGATCAACGCATCCGGTTTCATAGCTATCACAGGTTCAATATCACGCAGGTAAGAGTTAACTTTAGCGTTGTGCGGCGCGATGTTTGATACCACATAAAACTTTTTACCTTGTGCGTGAGCTTCGTTAATGCCTATTTTAAGGGTATCGAGATCAAATTCATTATTTCGCACCCGTAAACTGTAACGAGGCTGCCCCGCATACACGGCATCTGCACCGTAGGCGAATGCGTAACGCATATTTTTTAAACTGCCTGCTGGCGATAGCAACTCAGGCACAAAAAGATCTGGGGTAGATGAATTAGGGGTAGAAATAGCTGACGGCATGCGCGCTCCATACATCGAACTGAGTGCAAATCAGTTGCATGAAAATTGAGATTAAGTGAAGCGCGAGAGTGTATGGCGTTTAAGGTAGCTTTATGTTGATCAGAATCAATCAAACCCGTCTTATTCTTTTTTAAATTATCTCAGCTGCAATAGCAAGTGAGCCTTTACAGCTGAGATGTTAACCATACCGTGAGGTGTGCCAGTTAGTTAGAAAGTAAAACCTCAGGGGTCTCTAGTAAAAACTGCTTACCGTTGTCTAAGCTAATTTCGATATAAAACACATGGCTGCTTTCAAATTCAGGCGCTGTATTTAGTGTAAAATTAAAGTACCTTTGCATCATAACGGGCAGTAACTCTTGCACTTTTGTAACTGTAACCGCTTCTTGACTATTCTCAATATTAAATTCAATGACACTAAACACATCGTTTAAACTGCTGCCAGCTGTTAAGTCAGCACTAAAGTCAGCGGACGAATAAACATTAAGCTTGGTTAATTTATTATTAGCCGGGATAACAACAGGCAAGGTTACGCAATTTTCAGCATACGTTTTGTTTTCATCGAATTCGTTACCGGCACTGTAAACATTGGTGCCTGAGGCTTCAAATGATACGTTGATTTTGTCGTAGGAAATTAAAGTATTCGCTTGGTACTGGCCATTATTAACCGCTAATTCAATGTCATTTATATCAATTGCAATCGCTGTAGGCGGGCATTCTAATGCAGCCTCGTTGTCTGAACCACACGCTGTAATAAAGCTGGCTAACAGCGCAATCACTAATAACTTTTTCATTTTTATTATCTCCTTTGTGTAAGAAAAAAATCCTATAGAGCGGCTAAACTTACAGTACATTTTCACCCCCAGCAACAACTCACCTTAAAATTAACAAAGCAACACAAAAGGTAACAACAATTAACAAAACGTCATCAAAATCAACCTAGAAAACTAAAATCATTTTCCTCCTATTCTTTGAAACGGTCTAATTGTCATTTTGCTCGTTTTTAATAATACTAGGCATTACCTCCTAAAGCGCGTATAATTCGCGCCCGTTAATATTCACACTTTTACTTAAAATTATTGGAGCATAAAGATGGCTTTAGAGCGTACTTTCTCAATCGTAAAACCTGATGCAGTTGCAAAAAACCACATTGGCGCTATCTACAACCGTTTCGAATCTGCTGGCCTTAAAATCGTTGCAGCTAAAATGGTTCACCTTTCACAAGAGAAAGCTGAAGGTTTCTACGCAGAGCACAGCGAGCGCCCTTTCTTTGGTGCTTTAGTATCTTTCATGACATCTGGTCCAGTAATGGTTACAGTTCTTGAAGGCGAAAACGCTGTTCTTAAAAATCGCGAAATCATGGGTGCTACTAACCCTGCTGAAGCACTAGCTGGCACTTTACGTGCAGACTACGCTGATAGCATCGACGAAAATGCTGTTCACGGTTCTGATGCTGTTGAATCTGCTGCTCGCGAAATCGCGTATTTCTTCGCTGACGAAGAGCTTTGCCCACGTACTCGTTAATTCGAGTTTCACAGCTAACCCTGTGATGCAAAGTATGAAAAGGGCTTTCGAGCCCTTTTTTAGTCATTATGTAAAGTATTAAACACTCTATTTATGATGTTTTACTTAATGATTAAAGTGTGTGAATTGTGTACAATTCGCCCTTGTAAATTTTTATCACCACCGTCACTGATTAAGGTTGTTTCATGACCACCGAGCAAAAAAAGATTAATTTATTAGATTTAAACCGAGAAGCAATGCGCGAACTATTTGCATCGTTCGGTGAAAAACCGTTTCGTAGTGACCAGGTGATGAAATGGATTTATCATTTTGGCGTTGATAACTTTGACGACATGAGCAACGTAAACAAAAAGCTAAAAGAAAAACTTAAAGCTGAATGCGAAATTGTTGCACCTGAGATCACTGTACGCCAGCAAGCCAGTGACGGCACGATTAAGTATGCGCTTATACTTGAAGGCGGCCAAGAAGTTGAAGCTGTTTGGATCCCTGAAAAAGAACGCGCAACTTTATGTGTATCTTCACAGGTAGGTTGTGCGCTTGAATGTACATTCTGCTCTACTGCACAACAAGGCTTTAACCGTAACTTAAAAGTATCTGAGATCATTGGCCAAGTTTGGCGCGTTGCTAAAGATATTGGCCTTGATGGTCATAGTGAAAAACGCCCTGTCACTAACGTCGTAATGATGGGTATGGGTGAGCCATTACTTAATCTTAAAAACGTTGTGCCAGCAATGGAATTAATGATGGACGATTGGGGCTTTGGTTTATCTAAGCGCCGCGTTACGTTAAGTACGTCTGGTGTTGTACCTGCACTTGATTTATTAAAAGAAAAAATCGACGTTGCATTGGCAATTTCTCTGCATGCGCCTGATAACGCGTTGCGTGATATTTTAGTGCCAATCAATAAAAAATACCCGATTGAAGAGTTTTTAGCTGCATGTCGTCGTTACATTGATGGGTCTAAAGCTAATAAAGACGTAACCATTGAGTATGTAATGCTAAACGGTATTAATGACAGCACAGATCAGGCTCATGAGTTAGTTAAAACGCTAAAAGGCACCCCGTCTAAAGTGAACCTTATTCCGTTTAACCCATTCCCGGGTAACGAATATACACGCTCAAGTAATAGCCGTATTGATCGCTTTTCAAAAGTGTTACAAGCAGCGGGTATTACCTGTATTGTTCGTCGTACTCGTGGTGACGACATTGATGCAGCCTGCGGCCAATTAGTGGGTGATGTTGTTGACCGTACTAAACGTTTAGCGAAAAAGAAAATGCGTGACGATAATGCTATTTCGGTGAATATTCACCAAGCTTAACTTATCTAAAAAACCAAAAGCACCTGTGTTGAGTAAATAATTGATGCAACACGAGTGCTTTTAGGTAAGATAGGCACAATATATGGATAATAATAAAGAGATTAGGAAATGCGATCCTTACTTGCTTTAACTGTCAGCGTACTTGCTCTAACAGGCTGTGTGACTGAGAATAGTTATGATGGCAATGACAAACCCGTTGTCGAAAATAAAATCAACAATGTCGGTGCAGCACGCACGCGTATCGCTCTTGCTCTTCAATATTTAAATACTGGTAATAATTCACAAGCAAAGTATAACCTCGAGCGAGCCGCATCTTTCGCGCCAAACTTACCCGAAGTACACTATTCATTTGCTTATTACTACCAGCAAGTCGGTGAGAATATACTTGCTGATAAATCCTACCAAAAAGCACTTGAAATAAACCCTGATGATCCAAATACACGTAATAACTATGGTGTATTTTTGTGTGGCATTGATGAATATGACCGCGCCACAGAGCAATTACTTAAAGCAATTTCGATCCCGAGCTATATTCGGGTTGCTGAAAGTTATGAAAACTTAGCATTATGTGCAATCGAATTTGACGATTTTGATAATGCCGAGAAGTATTTCATATCAGCGATAAAACATAGTTCAATGCGTGCATCGTCACTCATTAGTTTAGCTGCATTATATTATGCCAAAAGTGACTTACATAAAGCACAAGCACTCCTTGAACGTTATGAAAATTCAGGGCAAATATCGTCTCGATCGTTGTTTTTAAGTTATTTGATAGAACAACGTATGGGACATATCGAAAAAGCTGAAACCACTGCCGCAACGATACTGCAAACCTACCCTACAACAAATGAAGCGGTGC
The DNA here is from genome assembly GCF_013002825.1 of Pseudoalteromonas sp. NEC-BIFX-2020_002. Taxonomy (NCBI): domain Bacteria; kingdom Pseudomonadati; phylum Pseudomonadota; class Gammaproteobacteria; order Alteromonadales; family Pseudoalteromonadaceae; genus Pseudoalteromonas; species Pseudoalteromonas sp. NEC-BIFX-2020_002. Next base: position 546,550 of record NZ_JABEPJ010000001.1, on the reverse strand, counting down.
TTATTCGTGAACAACGAATCAAACACAGTGAATTTGAAATATTGCGCTTACAATATCGACAAGCAAAATTAGACGAGTTAAAAGAAAATAGCCCAAGTGGCACTTTTAACTCAGCGCCAAAAATGCGCATTGTAAAAAAGAAAAAAGCGCCGCCAAAAACCACAGCGGCGCAGGCAATCAATAAGCCAACAAGTATTGACTCTGTAACAACGCAAAAAAATGACGTTGTACGAGCAAGTTCTAATGACTTAAATTCTGCTTTATTAACTGTGCCTGCAGAGCCCACAAAGGCCGAGCCTGTTACGGAAGTTGAGCTACAGTCTACTGAAACAATTACCAAGCAACCGGTCAATATTAGCAGCCCTCCAGTTGATACAGGTGCTGTACTAGCAGCATTGGCGATTATAGAAACCAATGTAACCGAAGAGCAGCCTGCAATAGTGACGCCACCAACGCAGGTTGTTAAACAAGTACAAAAAAATAATGATGCCGCTGCTGTCATGTCTGCATTAGCCTTAACACCAGACAAAAATGTGACACCTGATACGCCAATAGAACACACAGCTAGTTCTGTAATAATACCAGACGTGATTGTTGAGAAAGCACCTGAGCCAACATTAGCAGTGCCAACGGTGCATTTAGCCGCTAATCAACAAATAACACAGCCAGTAGTAAATAAAAATGTCCCTGCTGTTGTAAGTGTCGATACCAAGCCTGTTACAAAAAAAGAAACGCCCCCTCAAGATGGCATTAAAATTGTTTCTTTTGGCGCACCCAGTACCAACAGCAACAACAACAACAACAACAACAACACGAACAACAACTCAAGCCAAGCTGCACCAACCAACCAAGTTCAGTTTTCAAGTGAATTGAGTGAAGATGAAAAGGTGGTATTTTATCAACCGCAGCGTAATGAAGCTGTATTTGCAGGGCAAAATGAACGTTATAGCAATCAACCTGAAGTACGCTTCTCTGGCACTGAGCAATACAATCAAGCACCTATGCTCAACTCTCGCGTCCCTCAACTAACAACTCCTTACCATGTTCTACAAGATGGTGAAAACCTATTTAGCATTTCTGTACGATACAATGTTAAACTACAAAAGTTACTCCAATGGAATGGTCTAAGAGAATCTGATCGGGTGGCCAATGGGACTAATATTTACCTCAATGACCCCAATATTTATTACAAAATTAACACTGGTGATACCTTATACAGTATTGCCACTGAGCGTCGTTTATTAATTGATCAGTTAATGCGATGGAATAAATTAAGCCCGGATGTTGCACTTAAACCTGGGCATAGACTGTTACTAGTGGATCCTGAATCATACGCTTTATGAATGATGAAAATACTGAATCAACGCCGATCACTCTTGGTCAGACTTTAAAAAATGCCCGAGAGCAGGCCAATGTTAGCCGTGAAGAGCTAGCAAATAAATTAAAATTATCCGTATTGCAATTGCAGCACTTGGAAAACGACGACCATCTTCTTCTTGGCCCTGCAACCTTTACTAAAGGGTATGCAAAAAGCTACTGCCGTGAATTTAATTTAGATAAAACAGCAGTGATGAATTTGTTTCCTGAACAACCCGAAGTGCTTAAAAAAAGCAATATGCAAAGTTTTTCAAAACGCACAGAAAAAGAAGCAAACGATAGCCGTCTAATGCTGGTTAGCTATGCAATTTTAGCCATTGTTATTGGTTCTTCTGCACTTTGGTGGTGGCAAAATGCCACTCCCATCAAAGAGTCAGTGGTTACACCATTATTAAATAATACACTCGGTAGTGATGAAGAAAACCAAGTACCAAAAAACACAACTGAACTTAAAGAACGTGATATTACCAATGCTGATTTTACAGCCGATGACGCTAATGATGACAGCGTTTTACCAGATGACGAAAAACGCACTAAAATAGAACAAATGAGACTTTCGGCATCACAAGTATCGTTTCCAAGTAGCAAAGCGACGCAAACAGCGACAGCTGATAAAGAAAACGCTTTAAGCACAATTGTTATGCGCTTTAATCAAGAGAGTTGGGTAGAAATACACGACGGTGAAGGCGATAAAGTCGCCTTTGGTGTGAAAAAAGCAGGTTATGTGATGACGGTATCAGGAAAACCACCTTTTTCTGTCGTCTTGGGCAAACACCAAGTTATTGATATCACATTAGACGGTGATGCTATTGATATATCACATTTTCCACAAAACCGTTTAGCCAAATTTAATTTACCACTAGCAGAGTAGTCGCTATGTTTTCAGAATCTCCAATCAAACGCAGAAAGTCAACGCGTATAAATGTAGGTAATGTACCTATAGGTGATGGTGCCCCGATTGCCGTGCAGTCAATGACCAACACCGATACTATGGATGTTGATGCAACCGTTGCACAAATTCAGGCAATTCAAGATGCAGGCGCAGATATTGTGCGCGTATCTGTGCCAACCATGGATGCGGCCGACGCATTTAGAAGTATAAAAGAGCAAGTAACTATCCCGCTTGTCGCAGACATTCATTTTGACTACCGTATTGCGCTCAAAGTAGCGAAATATGGTGTAGATTGCCTGCGTATTAATCCGGGCAATATCGGCAGCGAAGAACGCATTCGTGCGGTCGTTGACTCTGCTCGTGAGCACAATATTCCCATTCGTATTGGTGTTAATGGCGGCTCGTTAGAGCGCGATTTGCAAGAAAAATATGGCGAGCCTACACCAGAGGCTTTGCTTGAATCAGCCATGCGCCATGTGAATATTTTGCGCCGCCTCGATTTCGACCAATTTAAAATATCAGTAAAGGCCTCTGACGTATTTTTAGCGGTTGGCGCATACCGCCTGCTCGCAAAAGAAATTGACCAACCTTTACATCTTGGTATTACAGAAGCTGGCGGCATGCGTTCTGGCTCAGTTAAGTCTGCAGTTGGCTTAGGTATGTTACTTGCCGAGGGCATTGGCGATACTTTACGTGTCTCCTTGGCGGCTGATCCTGTGCAAGAAATCAAAGTCGGTTTTGATATTCTAAAATCATTACGAATTCGTTCTCGTGGGATTAATTTTATTGCGTGCCCAAGCTGTTCTCGCCAAGAGTTTGATGTGGTTAGCACCATGAATGCACTTGAAGAACGCTTGGAAGATATCATCGAGCCGGTGTCGGTATCGGTCATTGGTTGCGTAGTAAATGGCCCAGGTGAAGCACTTGTCAGTGACATTGGTTTAGCCGGTGCAAACCGCCGTTCAGGCCTTTATATCAATGGTGAGCGCCAAAAAGCCCGCATTGATAACAACAATATTGTTGATCAGCTCGAAGGTTATGTACGTGACTTTATCGCCGAAAAAGAAAAACAGACCCCAATTGACATAAAAATCGTCGAATAAAGTCAATATAGTCGGCAAACTGGGTGGTTTGCCGCACGCATGCCAGCTATAATGGCGGGTCAATTTTTAGCATTCTTGTTGTGTAGTCTTTTATTTATTACACAAAAACAGTTTTTAGGATTTATCAGTGGCAAAACAAATTCAGGCAGTTCGCGGTATGAACGATTGTCTGCCAGGCGATACACAAGTTTGGCAGAAAGTAGAAAACATTTTACGCGAGACGGTAGCATCGTTCGGTTATCAAGAAATTCGTTTTCCAATTGTAGAATCAACCGATCTTTTTAAGCGCTCTATTGGTGAAGTAACCGATATTGTAGAAAAAGAAATGTATACCTTTGCAGATCGTAATGGCGACTTACTAACCTTGCGCCCTGAAGGTACTGCAGTGTGTGTTCGTGCAGGTAACCAAAACGGTTTACTGTATAACCAAGAGCAACGCCTTTGGTATATGGGCCCAATGTTTCGTCATGAGCGTCCGCAAAAAGGCCGTTATCGTCAATTTCATCAGTTTGGTTTAGAAACGTTTGGTATTGCCAGTGCTGATATTGATGCAGAAGTGATATTACTAACTGCACAATTATGGCAAGCATTTGGTATTAATGAACACGTTCGTTTAGAGCTTAATTCTTTAGGTTCGAATGAAGCGCGCGCTGATTACCGTGATGCATTAGTTGCTTATTTAGAGCAACATATTGATGTACTCGATGAAGACTCAAAACGTCGTATGCATTCAAACCCTTTGCGTGTACTTGATAGTAAAAACCCAGACGTACAAGCCATCTTAACTGATGCGCCTAAACTGTCTGAGCACTTAGATGCTGAATCAAAAGCACATTTTGAAAATTTATGTGAACGTTTAGACGCGGCTGGCGTCATATACACGGTTAATGAAAAGCTCGTACGCGGCCTTGATTACTATAACCGCACTGTTTTTGAGTGGGTAACAGACAGCCTAGGTGCACAAGGTACTGTATGTGCCGGTGGGCGTTACGATGGTTTAGTTGAACAGCTTGGCGGTAAAGCCACTCCTGCTGTGGGCTTTGCTATGGGACTTGAGCGTTTAGTACTATTGTTACAAGCTTTAGAATGTGTTGGTGACATTCGCCGTAATGCTGATGTATATTTGGCGGCAATGGGCGATAAAGCAAGTATTCAAGCGCCACTTATTGCGGCTAAATTACGTGCTGAAGTACCTGGCCTGCGAGTTATGGTTCACGCAGGTGGTGGTAACTTTAAAAAGCAATTAAAACGTGCCGATAAAAGTGATGCAGTGGTTGCACTGATCATTGGCGATGACGAATTAGAACAAGGCGTTGTGACTGTTAAATATTTACGAGAACGTAAAGAGCAAGTCACATTAGAATTAGAACAAATTAAAACGCTGTTAGCTGAGCTTGTGCAAAGCTAAATAGTATAAGAGGTAAGAATGGATATTTATTCAACAGAAGAACAACAAGCTGAAGCAATTAAGCGCTTTTTCCGTGAAAATGGCCTATCACTTGCGCTTGGCGTAATTGTTGGTTTAGGTGGTTTGTATGGCTGGAAAGCCTATAACCAGAATCAACTAACCACGGCTGAATCCGCATCAGATGCCTACACTCAACTAGTTGAAGGTGGCGAAGTTCTTGGTGCTGCTGATCAGTTTATCGCTGATAATAAAGATACTAACTACAGCGTACTTGCCGCTTTTGTTGCTGCAAAAGAAGCCGTTGAACAAGATAAATTAGATGTTGCCAGCGAAAAATTAAACTGGATTATCAGCAACGTTGCTAATAGCGACTTAAAAGCAACTGCGACGACACGTTTAGCACGAGTTCAAATTGCACAACAGCAATATGACCAAGCATTAACAACATTAAATACCACGCTATCGCCTGCATTTGCAGCTGCAGTGGCTGAGTTACAAGGTGATGTTTACACAGCTCAAGGTAAACAAGAGCAAGCTCGTACGGCGTATCAAAGTGCCGCAGATGCAGGTGGCCTTGAGAATAACCCATTATTGCAAATCAAACTTGATGACTTGGCAGTAACTAGCCCAGCGGCATAAGGGGTTACCATGAAAAAATTAACAGCAGCAAGTATCGCTTTATGTATGGCTACCCTAATGGGTTGCTCATCTAGCGATGACGAAGAAGAACTCGTATTACCTGAAATCGTTAATCAATTTGAAACCGACGTAGTGTGGCAAGAAAGTATTGGCGATGGTGTAGAACATTATTTTTCTCGTCTTACGCCAGCCGTTTACAATGATCGTGTTTTTGTAGCAAACCGTGAAGGTGAAGTCGAAGCTCTATCACTGGTTAATGGTGATACTATTTGGCAAACTGACGTACGTGAAAATACAACATTTTGGCCATGGGAAAGTGACGTCAGTGCAAAACTCTCTGGTGGTATTTTACAAGCTTATGGCAAAATATTTATCGGCTCTGAGCACGGCTATTTAACAGCGCTTGACCGTGAAACAGGTGAAATTGTTTGGCGTAAAACAGTCCCTGGTGAAGTATTATCTAAACCAGCGGCAGGCGATGGCCTTATTTTTGTTAATTTAGGTTCTGGTAAATTACTTGCCCTACACCCTGATACTGGCGAAGAGCGCTGGAGTCATGAGCAAGAAGTACCAGCACTAACATTACGTGGGCAAAGCTCACCAACCGTTGCTAACGGTGGTGTATTAGTTGGCCTTGAAACAGGCAAACTAAGTGTATTTATTTCTGAAAGCGGTTACTCAGCATGGAGTTCTGAAATAGCAACAGCAAAAGGCTCATCAGAGTTTGAACGCCTAGTTGATGTTGACACACAACCACTGATCAGCGGACCTTACGCGTATGCTATTGCCTATAATGGTAATTTAGCCGCTGTTGATATTCGCTCAGGTAACGTTGTATGGAAACGCGAGTACAGCAGTTACCGTGAGATGTCTATGGATGGACAAACTATCTATGTAGTAGATAGTGACGGCGTTGTATATGCACTTGATAAAAGCTCTGGCATTGAACGCTGGAGTCAACCGGCCCTTCGTGGTTGGTATTTAACAGGGCCTGCGGTAGCAGGAAATTATTTAGCATTAGGCGACCAAGAAGGTTACTTACATTGGCTAAATAAAGAGTCAGGCGAGCTTGTATCGCGTGAAGACTTCGACAGTTCAGGTTTCTTTGTTGAGCCAGTTGTTGCGGACGACAAACTGATTTTATACACCCGAGATGGTGAAGTAAGTGCGGTAAAAATTCCGAACTAACTTACTAATACTAAATGTATTTTTTTAAGGCTTCGCACTGCGAAGCCTTTGTTGTTTTTTTAAGAGGTAGTTTATGCTTCCCGTGATCGCTCTAGTTGGGCGACCCAATGTGGGCAAATCCACATTATTTAACCGTTTAACACGTACTCGTGACGCACTCGTTGCCGATTTCCCGGGCCTTACACGAGATAGAAAATATGGCCAAGCTAATTACGATGGCTATGAATTTATCGTGGTAGACACGGGTGGTATCGATGGCTCAGAAAAAGGCATTGAAATCGAGATGGCTGATCAATCGCTACTCGCGATTGAAGAAGCTGACATCGTATTATTCTTAGTTGATGCGCGCGTAGGTATGACGGTGGCTGATCAAGCCATTGCAAACCATTTACGCAAACAAGAGAAGAAAAGCTTTGTTGTTGCCAACAAAACCGATGGTATTGATGCCGATTCAAACTGCGCTGAGTTTTATCAATTATCGTTAGGCGAAGTACACCATATTGCTGCAGCACATGGCCGCGGTATCACTTTGTTACTTGAGCAAACTTTGCAGCCCGTGATCGCTGAGTTATCAGCATTAAATGATGATGGCACTGGTGATGACGAAGAACTTGTAGATTTATACGCTGAAGATGGCGAAGAGATTGAGCAAGAAGCGTTTGCTGATAAGCCAGTGAAATTGGCTATCATTGGTCGCCCTAATGTTGGTAAGTCAACGCTAACTAACCGTATATTGGGTGAAGAGCGGGTTATTGTTTATGATATGCCAGGCACAACACGCGACTCTATTTACATTCCAATGACGCGTAATGAAAAAGAGTACGTATTAATCGATACCGCTGGTGTTCGTAAACGTAAAAAAGTAAGTGATGTCGTTGAAAAGTTCTCAGTGATCAAAACACTACAAGCAATCGAAGATTGTAACGTCGTGTTATTGGTTGTTGATGCGCGTGACGGTATTTCTGATCAAGATTTAAGCTTACTTGGCTTTGCTTTAAACTCTGGTCGTTCACTGGTTATTGCCGTGAATAAATGGGATGGTCTGGATGACTACGTCAAAGACCGTATCAAATCTGAGCTTGATCGTCGTTTAGGCTTTATTGACTTCGCACGCTTACACTTTATCTCTGCTTTGCATGGTACGGGGGTTGGCCATTTATTTGAGTCAATTGACGAAGCTTATGCCTCAGCAACTAAACGTATCAGCACCGCTATGCTACGTCGTATCATGGATATGGCACAAGCCGATCACCAGCCACCGCTTGTTCGTGGTCGTCGTGTGAAGCTTAAATATGCCCATGCAGGTGGTTATAATCCGCCACGTATTGTGATCCACGGTAACCAAGTACATGATTTACCTGATAGCTATAAACGCTACCTGATGAACTACTACCGTAAAGCACTAAAAATTATGGGCACGCCAATCAAAATTGAATTTAGAGAAGGCGAAAACCCATTTGCAGGACGTACTAATAAAGTAACGCTTTCGCAAAAACGTAAGATCCGCGCGTTTAGTAAAGAAAACCGCAATAAATAGTAAGCTGTAAGCTGTAAGCTGTAAGCTGTAAGCTGTAAGCTGTAAAATTAAACCTTGTAGAGACGTACTCTACAAGGTTTTTTTATGGCTCACTATAATTTTTACTTACCATTTCATTTTGATTGCGATAAGAATGAAAAATGCGGGCCTCTTGCTGGGTGAGCTGTAATGGCATTTAAAAACGCCTCTAGCGCTTTCATTTCTTCTGTGGTCAGTAATAAAGGCTGCAAAATGGGTGATGTTTCAGGGAAAAACACATCATTTTTGTCCTTAGGGATCCGTACGCCTCCTGCATTATAAATATTGATAATACCTTCCATGCTTGCAAATAAACCATTGTGCATCCAAGGTTTAGTGTTCATCACCCCACGAAGACTAGGCGTTTTAAATTTACCTACATCATCAGGCATACCGGTGATGTTAAATAATCCAAGGTCTTCGTACTCCCTTTTATAGTAAGTAAGACCGATATTGTGAAATTTGTTATCTGAAAAAAGTGCGCCAGAATGACAGTTCATACATCGCGCTTTGGTTCTAAATAAGTGCATCCCCCACAACGCTTGATCGCTTAATTTTTTAGCGCAAAAGTCCTTCTTTTTGGGGTCCTCTTGCGTAATTGCATGCATAAAATAATCAAAGTCTGCATTACGTGAACGAATAGTCCGTTGAAAAGTCGCCAACGCTTTTGCGACATCACTCACTTCAATTATATTTTTGCCAAACACCTCATTGAACTTACTTTTATAGTACGCGTTAATATTTAACCTTAGCCCTAACTCAAACAGCCGAAAATTCATTTCGTTGCTATCTTGTATTGGCATTAACGCTTGTTGCTCTAATGAGCTTGCTCTGCCATCCCAAAATAAGGTTTCCCAAAGCGCTGCATTTTCAATACTGGGCGCATTACGTTTACCAAAACGACGGTTATGGCCAAACGACACTTCACGACCATCTGCCCAACCTAAATCTCTATCGTGACAACTCGCACAGGCTATATGCTTAGATGAAGATAAAATAGGATCGTGAAATAGCGCTTCCCCTAGTCGCATTTTAGCCACTGAAAAAGGGTTTGATTCAGGAAATATGATCGCTGGTAATAAACCAATCTCATGATGCGCAATACCAGGGTCTAAAAAAGGCTTTGGCCACTTATCGCTAGGTTGAAGGTATTGCTCACGTAGAGATTCAAAGTTAATAGGCTGAGCACTTAAATTAAATGCCCCGCTTATTAACACAACTAAAAATAAATAAGCGGGTTTAAACATTACTTATTTTTTTCTAATGAGAAGGTTTTACCATCAGCTGCAACAAGCTTTTTTACTTCATCAATGTGTAATTCATTTATATCAATACACATATCTTCGCGTTTTTTTCTTGCCGACAGTAGCGCTGCAGGTTCAGAAATAAACCGCTCGATTTTAATCGCGTGCGTGTCAGCGTCTGCGTTATAGCACAGCTGCGTAGCCGTAAGGGTTAATACAAGTAGTGATGTCATAATAGTTTCCTCTTAATAATCTAAATTAATGCCTAACCAAAAGCGTCGTCCAAGTTCGACACCTGTTGTATAAGGGCTAACTTGATGCGTGCGTTTGTTTAAAATATTTTCACCTTCAAAACTTAAAGTCATCGTGTAATCACGTGCTACTACTAACGAGTATTTAACGCTACCGCTGAGTAACCAAAAACTTGGCCGTTTTTCTATTCGATACACGGGGTATTCTTTTCGGTTTGGTGCACAGCCATCGCAGATAGAGGTAGCTTCATTGACTGATTTTGTGGTGCCTGTTGCGTAAACCACATCCTGCGCACCATTAAAGCGCGCATAAGCAGACAGCTGCCAATTACCAAAATCGCCACCCCAACTTAAATTAGCGATTATTGGACGGTTAAAATCTTGTTTTTCAAGCTCCATATCATGACGAGTAATTAAATGATAAGTATCGTTCACACTTCGACTACTCAATTCATAATTATCAGATCTTAAATAAACCAGTTCATTATCGTCATACGAAAAATTTAGGAAATAATCGTTGCTGTTAATATAAGTGCGCGTTTCGCCATCGAATTGATCAGCGCTTGTGGTATTACTTGCATGTGATACATTAAATTCAATATGTTGATTATCGTATGTTGCCATCCACGAAAGGCTATAACGTTGATACTCGCTACTGCCTGAGTTAGCCCCATATAATATTGCCTCACCTAGGTCATTGGTTCCTCTAACGCGATTTATACTGTCTTGTTGATCACGATACAGCCACTTTAACTCGAGCGTTCCACCGAACAGTTGATGTCGATAAGCGGCTGTGAGTTCATCACTAAACGGGGTTTCTAAATCATTATAAACATAGCGATAACCACTGTTCGTAAGTGAAGCTTGCCATTGCTGAGGCCGATGCTGATAAATAGCCCTCACTTCACTGTGGGTTGGGAGCATCGCTTCATTTAATTTATAATTAATTGCATCACTTGCGTAATAGCGATTTGCACCAAATACAATTTTGCCATCTCCTTCAAACAGCGAAACAGTGCCGCGTAGACGAGGTGCTAAATTATGATTAGTAAAAAAGTCATTGTAATCGTACCTAAAGCCCAATGTTAATGAGTAGTTTTGCCACTCAAGTTGATTCTCAAGATAGGCTGAAAACACATTTACTTGCGCTTCTGCTTTAGCTTTTGGCGTTACTTGGCGACTTTGAAAATATTGCCCTGTTTGTTGAATATTACTTTGATACAGTAAAAAATCGTCATTGTTTTGCAGATCAAGTGGACGTCCTAGCTCTTTTTCTAGATCAGCGATAGATCTGTAAAGCTGTGTTTCTACGCAATCAAGCTGATACCCTGCACAATCAACCATCGGGGAAATAATTGACCCGTTATACACTATGGCATCTTCTAAACGATCAAATACAGATGTTTGCTGCTCTAGTGAATAACCTATTGAAAGCCTATAATCACCGTCCAATACTTTTGCTAAAGGGATTTCAAAATCCTGTTTAGCGCTAAGTGTTTGTTGAGTTTTCTTGATATCGCCAAAGCCACCTTCCAGACTGTTTATAGACCCATCATATTCACCCCAACTTTTACCTGCGGTATTTAACCAGGTGTACCATGCTGAATTCGCGTTTTTTGAGTTTTCACTGCTGCGCCAGCTTAATTGAGAGTTAATATAGCCCCAGCTTCTATCTGCTTGCCAAGTAAGTGCCGCATTTGTGCCCCCACCTTCAATGGTATAATCGCTATTACGCGCATTAACATCAAAGTAATTTCCCTCATAAGGCGCGAATAAATAGCTCAGTGAAATATCATCATTTGCAGTTAAGGCATAATCAAATTTAATAAAACCATTGTGGTTAATTTGTTCTTGCAAGCTTAACGCACCTAATTGCTCTAAGCTTTCTTGCGATTCTAGGTATTGAAACTGTGCCACAACACCGAGCTTATCTGTAACTGGTGCTGAAATATAAGTACTAAAATCGCGTTTTTGAAACACCGCATTGTCTAAAATGTCTGAGCCATCAAAATCAGGTGAGTAATAATTATGATACTCGACCCAGTCATCAGCCGTTTGCCGATAGCTTACCCCAAACGATAACTTATCAAGCGCTTTACGAGTTTGTGCTTGTACTAAACCACCGTTAAAATTGCCGTATTTGGCAGGAATATTACTATCGTAAACCTCTATACTTTCAATTAGGTCAAGGTTCAAAAACACTTCTTGGCTATGACCTGCAACATCTTGGAGTAAATTTCTATCGGTGTTCCCTGCTACATTGTTTAAGTTTGAATTATTCGAAACACCATCAATGAGGTAAGCAGTAGCACGACCATTAGCGCCTGAAATAGACACTTCAGCGGGTTTAATATTGCTTACTTGTTCAGCCGTGTAAGCAGACTCTCCATATTGCACGCCGGGTAAAACACCTAAAAGATCATTTAAATTACCATTGCCAAAACGATAATCTTTAATTAACTTACGATCTAACGTATATACACCCTGACTCCCCATGGAGATAGGATTTAACTTTTCTCCCTTAACCTCTATAACTTCAATATTTTTAACACAATGAGAATCTTGACCATCGCATGTTTCATAACGACTATCGGTAATCTCTTTCTCATCACTTGCGCTTTGCTGTGCATAAATAGGCGTCGTTAGCGCAAGGCTAACAACACCTAGAGTAAAGTTTATAAAACTCATTACTGACGTGTCTTATCTAATGGGTAAGCATCAGTTAGATCATCAACACCATCGTTATCGCTATCTAAATCAAGTTCAATTGCAGACTCTTCAATCATTTGCTCACTTGCATACGGTAAGAAGAAGTTTGCTTTACCATCGTTATCTGTATCTACGGTGGCAATGTTATCCCCCGTAAACGCATCAAACTGGCTTAGGGATTCAATCACAGAAGTCAAAATAGAGTCGTGCTCAACCACCCCAAGTGAATCTTTGTCTTTTAGCTCAATTGCACTATCAAATTGCCCAATTGCCAAGTATTGCTCAGCAAACTGTGGATAATATTGTAACTGCGTTTGTAGTGAGGCTTCATCTAAACGAGAGGTATTCCATTTCACTAAATCTGCCCATAAAGTTGCCGACTCTTCACGAAGCTGCTGATAATTATCAATTCTCCCAGCTTGTCTAAGCAATAACCTATAGTAGGATTCAAAGCGGTAATCATCTTTTGTAGTGGTTGCTTCAAAATAGTCTTGTGTCACTGAAAACTGATATTCACTGCTTACCAACGACTCTATTTCTTTAATTAGTTCTACATATTCAGTGTAATGAGTCAGCGCTGTAGCAAAGTCACCGCCGTAGGCAAAAGCAGCAGCTAGTTTACCTGTGTCTCTTAATTTTTGCGTAATTTGACTGTCATCGTATGCTGTAATAAAGCTTTGTGCTTTTTCAACTAGTGGGCTTACTAGTTCAGCTTGTCCTAATAAATAATGGTATTTAATCAAATCAATACTTGAATCAACAATGTGGTTAGCGGTTACATCTGTACCACTGACTTGCCCATATTTTTGCAATGAAATTTCGCGGCACACCGTTAAGGTTGATACGGCTTGATCGATGTACTTTTGCTCATCCGTAAAGCTAATTATTGTTGATAGCTGATTCAGTATAAGCTGACACCCCGTGACACCAGTAACAAATGCTTGTTTTGCTATATTTTGCGCTAAATATTTTTCAGAACTTAAAACGCTTAAACCCTCTGCGATGTATTTTGCTGCATCTGCATAACGCCCTTGCTCAATCAAAATTGCAGAACCACCAGGGTTAGAACTATTAAAAGACGTAATTGTTGTAAATAAATTTCTTAAATCACTCTCATCTTTTTGTGCAAGAATTAGCGCTAAACTTTCATCTGCATCTTCAATGCTGCGCACATATGCAAATAAACGTGCTTCCTCTGCATCTTCTTTAGCCCAATTATAGTGAAAACTATCTTTGTCAAACTTACTTAATAGTACTGTTTCAATATCTATTTCGGGATAAAGTGTCACCAAATGCTTGGCGTAGTCTATTAATCCAAAAGGGTACTCGGTAAGGGTAACTTGCGCATATTCATCTGCTTCTCGAGGGTATGTATTATCGTAATTAACAACGCCATTTAAAGCTAATGCGTCCGCTATTGCATTTTTTGCGTCATTTATTTCATTTAATGTTATGTAGTTTTCTACAACATTAGTTAATGCTACAAGGCGTATACTGTAATATTTTTCCCCTTCATTGCCATTTCTGTCGTTCGACACATAGCTGTAACCTATTTTATTGGCAAATGTATATAGTCTATCCGCCATATTTTTAGCATACTGAAAATCTTGCTCAGTACGGGTTTCAAGCCAAATATTTATTACATCTTCAACCGTATCTCTAAATCCAAAAAATAATCGCAGCGCTTGAGTAGTCTGCTCTTCATCAAGGGCTGAGCTTAATAAAATATCTAGAATATTATAGCTTTGTAGTGCAAGTGTTGGCTCACCCGCGTTTAGGTATGACTTAGCTAAAGAGTAGAAAAAGTCTTGGTCGTCTGCTGTAAATGCAGAAATGCCTTTGGTCGCAATATAGGCAGAGTATAAGTTACTTGCCTCTAATCTAAGCTCATTCGCTCTTTCAAGTTTACCTAATAAAGTGTATTGATTAGCAACATTAACAAGTGCTAAAGCGCGTATTTCATCACGAATAATGCTGTCTTGTGTAATTAAACGCTCTGCCTCGTTCTCTAAACCAGCTTCTGCGTACCCTATTGCCAAAGCTGAGTTTACTTCACCAATATTAATGTCATTTTGTAACGTAGTAGTAAGCTGCTCTGAGCGCTTTAAATGTGATTGTTCTGACGCGTAATAATAATAAGCACGATCTGAATTAGTCGATAAATTAGCCGATATTTCGAGTATTTTACTTACAATACCACCGTTTCCATCATCAACAGTTAGTTCAAAGTTATCAACTGCATTGGTCAAAGCAGTCGGCGTATAGGTAATTTCACCCGTGCCTGAATTGAGCGTAAGCTCACCATTAACGGCTTGTTTTGAAATTGTATATTTAAGTGTATCTGCATCGATATCTGTAGCGGTTACCGTTCCAACTTTTGTCTCGCCGCCACTAACCTGAACTTTATCTATACTAATAACAGGGGTATCATTCACTGCTAACACGTCGATTGATACTGTTGTTGTTGCAGAGCCTTTGCCATCAGACACCATCACTTGAAACGAGTCAGCGCCGTTAAAGTTGCTATCCGGTAAATACGTCACCTCGCCGGTGCTGGTATTAACATTCACGCTACCATTACTCGCAGCATTCGCTAAAGAGTAACTAAGTTGATCATTGTCTACGTCTGTTCCATTTACCGTTAATGTCACGTTTGAATCTTCATTTAATGATGAAGAATACGTCGCCTGAGAAAATTGTGGTGCGGAGTTTGACTCAGAACCTGAGCCGCCACACCCACTTAGAAGTATTGTGCTTATTGCTATAGATAAAAATTTTAATTTCATGTCAATCCCCTGTCAATTTGACGCAGATCCTAATGCAACTCATTATCATTTTCAATAGCAATTTGAGTATTAATTCTAATTTTTTATTTGCGCTCAAATAATTTATTAAAATAGCGTCAATAGGCTATGTTTAATGTATGAAGGTGATTTTAGGAATAATATGCAATTTATGACTAACGTTATCTATGTTGATAACGTGGAAGAAACATTAGATTTTTATTATCAAGCGTTTGGTTTTATTACTTTTTCATTAAGTGATAACGCTGAGTACGGTGAACTTGATACCGGCAATGTAAAAATAGCATTTGCTAATCACCCCTATGCGCAAGCTCATTTTAAACAAGGCTATATTCGCGCGCACCCAAAGCAGCCGGCGTTGGGGTTTGAGCTGCGTTTTACATGTAATAATTTAAGTGAAAGCTATGATAAAGCAGTATTAGCTGGGGCTGAACCACTTTGTCCACCCTGTCAAAAAGAATCTCTCCATTATGCTTACGTGCGTGCAACTGAAGGCACTTTGATCTGTTTAGTGCAGCTTTAAGGCGTTCATCAAAACACCATTAAAGTTTAACAAAGCAGCAATATAAGCCACACGCTGCTGTCATCAAATTTCCTTATCTTAGCGGTAATTTAAATAAGGAGATGAAAATGAATACGCTACTACTTACACTAATGCTATTAAGTCCAAATGAAGCTCAATTAAATGAACAAGTAAACCTGCAAACAACGCAAGTATTAAACGCTCTACAAAAACAGACAACTATTGAACTGAAAAATCAAATTAAAGAAACACTGGAAAATATGGAATTGACCCTACCGCTGGCTGTTAATAAACTAACTGTAGCCAAACTACATACTGAAAAAAAGCAACTTAGCGAAGACTAAGTTGCTTTTTCACTCATAAGAATATTATTTTCCTGACAATGCTTTTTCAATCAATGGCACTAAAGGTTGAGGTAAAATCACATGCCCCCCGAGTACAAATTCATGTGCTTCTATAGACATTTTTTGCCACGTACGCTGCAAAATACCTATCCATTTTTGCTCGTCGTAATCTGGCTTTGTTTGTGCAAATGCCAACATGTAGTGCTCAATAAACACCAGACTGGCAATATCTTCCACTAATTGGCTATCAGGATTACGTTTGATTTGGTTTTTAGCCACCGCTTCATACACGCGCTGTTGATCAACCTCAGAGCACCCCACTTGTTGCATGAGTTCAACCACTGTTTTTGCATGAAAAACATACAATGCACTGCGCCACTGATGATAACCCTGCTTATCCATAGGAAAATCACTGCGCGGCGAACACCAACGTTTAATATGCTGAGCTCTAACGGCAATATGCATTAACGGATCAGCATCAACGTTAAAACGGTTCAACATCTGCGTCATACGCTCTGAATACAGTCGCTCTTTAGGCCAGTTTTTTCCTGCAAACTCTTCACAGTTTGGATCTTCGCTATTCGCTTCATCAATTAACGCTATCACATGTTCAAACATTCGGGTGGTCACTACGGTCAAATTTATAGACTATTTTAATCAGCTCATTAGTAATTAGCTAGTTGAAAGAACAGAAGATCTTCCATGCGGTGTAAAAATTATTAAACTGTTACGGGTTATTTATTGTGACTTTATTACTAAGAATTAATGAGTTGGGTACTAAGTGACGACAACCATCCGTTTTTAAGGTAATGTATCTGAGGTTTAAATCAACAACCACGCCTTTGCAGCTAGCGACTTCGATACTATCACCTAATTTAATAGGCCGATAAAGCACAATCATAATACCTGCGACTAAGTTAGATATTGCATCTTTAAGCGCAAATCCCAGTGCAAACCCCGTTAATCCTAATCCTGCTACTAAACCCGTCACATCAAAGTCGAGTTTTGATAAAGCCAGAACTGTACCAATAAAAATCAGAATCGCTTTTTGTGAATTTGAAATCAACCTGAAGGATTCCGCTGTATTACCATCAAAACGGCGTTCAATTTTTTTTAATGCAAAGTGAATTATCAAACTCACAAATAAAAAAACCGCGAAGACCGTTATCGCTGCAATAATTTTATCACTCATTAAGTCAGTTACTCTTCATCAAAATTTGTTAAATCGATAACAAGGGAGTTTTTAGGTTTTTCAACAACACGGCTTAGCTCTTTACCTTCTTGCATGACGATCATTGTTGCCGTGTATTTTAGTTCATGTGCCGATGCAACACCTGCAGGGTCTTTCTTGTTATACCCCACTGCAATTAGCTGCAAACTATTCACGGCCACTTTTGATTTTTCTAATAATTTGAGTAAACGAGGCACTTCACGCTGGCTATCATGACACCAAGTACCAAATAGCACCAAAATGTCTTTTCCTGCTAATTTTTGGATTAATTCGAGTTCATCTGACGTTGCTGTAAAGCGCTCATACTCTTGGCTAAACTTATTGTAATCTGCCAATAAAGTAGACGCTGAAATATCACCACTAAATGGCGCTTCATCACTGGCGCTGGCGCTCCAAGACAAACACACCAAAGTACATAACATGAGTAAATTTTTAAGCATAATTAAATTCTTTTATGAGTTAATGCGGTGACTATACCCAAACAGTAAAATAATGCGAGTGTCTAAAATAGATAGGCATCATTTATAATCAAAACCTTCAATATCAATTAACCCTTCATGCCATCCATAACCGCGGGTAAATCACAGCAATGTCGACAATAAAAGCTAAAATAAAATATTTAACTTGAAATGAACAAATTAAAACAATACATTGTCGACAATAATTTCAGGGAGATAATATGTGGTATAACTTATTTGGAACAATCAACACACTCTTTATTTTTGTTAGTCTATATGGCGTTTTTTTGCAGTTAAATAAAATTTGGGCAAGAAAAAAAGATGAAGAACCTAGTGCGACTAATGTTTTATCTCAAAACCAGTTCACAATGAGCTTTCTAGCATATTTTTCTTTTTTTATATACGGATACAGCATAGAGCCATTAAATCATTACATCGTGTGGCCAAGGCTTATTGCTTCAATATTGGTTACTTTAATATTATTTGAAATGTGGCTCGACCGAAAATCAAAAACTTCATATTTTTGCATTTTATTCATCGGATGTAGTTTTATCTTTGGCATTACAGGGTTTATTTTCAAAGACAACTTTTCTGGTCAAAGTGAAAATTTGTCTACAATCTTGATTTTGGTAATAACCTTTTTATTAGCCCAAGGCTATATCCACCAAATAAAGTTAATTATGAATACAGGAAACACTGGCGCAATCGATATCCGAATGAGTCAGTTTATTTTAATGATGGACGTTTCCACTATAGCATTCGCGATATCAATGGGCATCAGTCAAGGTTGGCCTTTAATTGTGCTTGCTTTAGTGAGCGGTATAACTAAAATAATTATCATGTATTTATTCAGATGGGTTCGCATTAGTCCACTAGCTGAGTTTCGCAGGGCCTACAATAAGTCACTATAGCTTTTAAGTTAAGCACTCAAGCAACCTCAAAATGGAGCGTCACTTTTAAACCAAACAACTGGACGATAGATAGGAGCCTATTCTCATATACCCTGATTAAGAAAGGTAAGATTTTGAAGATCTGAGCTTATAGTGACAGTAACTATCCCTATTTGAAGCTAGAAGTAACTAATTTTCATAAATGTACGTTTAAATAATACTGTTTTAATCAATAGTCATAATTCTGTAATTTAAATAGTGGATACTTTCTATCCGATATAATTAATCACGTACAGACGACACACATAAATGACAGCTCCCATGGTGCAACTTGCATTTGCACTGCAATCTTATGAAGATCCATTATCAGCAGCTATGGCACATACCACTGAGTATGATCCGTTAATATTGCATGCAAATTCAGATCATAAAATTAGTTTTTTATGTGTATTACCAGATGATGCCCATGAAGGTGACATAATTTCGTTAAGTGCAACACATTTAGCGGCTAGAAATGCACGCTATTTTGTGACGTATACGTTAAAACAAGCTGATTTAGAACAAGGCACAATCATTTTAGCGTTTGATAAAGTAACCTGTAGCGATGATTACGTATTACAAATGATGTTACATGGCTTACATGCAACGCTCAAAGACAGCGCTCAATTTGACGTCTCAGTGAATGCATTTAAGTGTGGTTACGTATCTGACGATCCTACACCACTGGCACTCACTAAAAGCCTTTCGTTTCGCCAGTATCTAAGCAGCTTTAGTAGCTCATTTTTATCTTTTTTTTAATCTGCAAAACTAATTTTACCCATTGTAATATTGGGGATCCCTTGTGTTTGATTGCCAAAACGCTGTTTTTCCCCCGCAAGACACTCATTCGCTAAAATCGCAAATAATACCGCTTCTTTTGCATCAGGGTTAATACCTAGTGCCTGAGTATTCTTGATCTCGTCAAGTTGTGGGCATAATGCCAAAAGATGTTTCATGAGTAATGGGTTATGAATTCCACCGCCACTTGCGTATACCTGGACATTACTTAGGTTAACGCTACATTGATTAATGGCATTAGCGATAACCTGCGCTGAAAAACGATTTAAAGTTGCCATCACATCAAAATGGCTTAAATGCGTTGTCTCACTTGCTGCCTGTGCTGTCGCTAAATACTGTAAATTAAAGACTTCGGGCCCGGTAGTTTTGGGAAAACCCAATGCAAAAAATGTGTTTTCACATAATGCATCAAGTAATCGTTGATTAATTGAGCCTTGATTTGCGACTAACGAATCACGGTCGTAATGCAGTGGTGCAAAGAAACGCTGAATATACGCATCCATGATGGTATTACCTGGACCGATATCTGAACTAAAAACCGCCTCTGGATCTGCACTTTTAGGCAAGTATGTTAAGTTCGCAATTCCTCCCATATTAAGTAAAATGCGATTTTCTGCGGGGCTAGTAAAAAACAAATAATCACCATATACCGCCAGTGGTGCGCCTTCGCCTCCTGCTGCAATATGCTTTTGGCGAAAATCACCGATTGTAGTGATGCCTGTTGTGACTGCTAGATGGTCGCTATCTCCAATTTGCAAAGTACCATGCTTAAAATCAGCATGTTGATGCTGACTTTTAGGGCAGTGGTATATTGTTTGCCCATGACTTGCTATAACGTCTATATCCTTTGCGCCTAGCTGCCACTTAGCTAGGCATTGGTTAACTATTTTTCCATGTAAAACGCCAATCCACGGATTTAATAAAGTAACGAGTTCAAGGTCGCAGTCGCGCTTTGCGAATACGGTTTTTATTTTTTGTTTGTAATCATCATCATAATCAACTGTTTCAAAAGCAAGCAACTCAATCTGAGTATTCATTCCATTGCCTGACATTTTACATAATGCGACATCAAGCCCATCTAATGATGTTCCGCTCATCAAACCTATTATTAGTTTTTGTTGTTTTTTTGCGCTGTTATAAAGCGCTAATATGTGCTGATGCATTTTATATGCCCTTGAATATCAATATATAAATTAGAATAAATACAAACCAACCTAAGGAATACTTTATACCTTACAAGCTAAGAATGAAAGAATAATTATTGCAAACAACTATGAAATGCTTTAAAACTAGGCATTCTATCAATTGTATTAAATAAGTAACCAGTGAGAGCTGCGAATTAACAGCGTGCAACATTGAATCGTATTTTAATGCAAAGATATTTTACATGCTTAGCCAATGCATGTACTGACAACAACCCATGGTAACAACATTACATAATAACGGGAACGACAATGAAACACTGCAATAACCGCTCAATGCGCCCTCTCATGTTACTTTCACCTATTGCGCTTGCTATAGTCACAACCACTAGCCCAGCATTATTCGCTGCAGAACAAACCACTGCAAAAAAGCAGCCTGAGGTTATTACTGTTACTGGTTCGCGTATTCAGCGCACAGAGCTGGTATCAAGTAGCCCTGTTATGAGTGTTGACGAAGTACAAATTCAACTCGACCGCGCTGTTAATGTTGAAGATATAACTGCAAAACTTCCGCAAGCCGCAGCGGGTGCAAATAGCACTGGGGCAACAGTCGGTGATTCATTTGGTTCATCAACAATCGATCTTCGTGGCCTTGGCCAAAACCGAACATTAGTGTTAATTGATGGTACCCGTGCAGTTCCTTTTAGTTTTCGTAATTCGGTTGATGTAAATATTATTCCTGCTGGGCTTATCAAACGTGTTGATGTACTAACCGGTGGTGCCGCGGCTGTATATGGCGCCGATGCAGTTGCTGGCGTAGTTAACTTTGTACTTAATGATGACTTTAATGGCGCTGAGTTTTCAAGCAGTTATGAAACGGCGGATGGGGGGAATGAAAAACTCAATTTTGAAGCCATTTTTGGTGGCGATATCGCGGATGGCAACGGTCACGTTACTGGTTACTTAGGCTATTCAGAACGTAAAGAGTTACTTGCCGGTGAGCGCGATTTCGCTCTAAAAAATAGCGCAACGATGATCAATAGTGGCGGTTTTTATACCGATGTAGCCTCAGGAAATAGCATCGCTATTAATGATGCAGGGCAAACAGTCGCTGAACGTCAAACCAGTGATTTCACCCGTCAACGTTACTTAACCCAACCAATGGAAAGACTTTCAGCTGGGTTGCTATTCGATGTAGATGTTGCTGATAGCGCCATTGCTTATGGCCGTGCGATGTATTCTAAAGTCACAGTGAATGGGGCTGGTGCCAGCGGCCAGACGCCTATATTTGTTAATGAACAGGTTACGCTCAGCCAAGATAATCAATATATTCCTGCTGCATTACGCCAACAATTAACATTTGATACCGAAGGTAATGCACTCGTCAATGTAGAGCGAAACTTAGGGCTCGGTGTACAGCACACTAAAGCCGTACGCGACTCTTTACAATTTCAATTAGGCTTAAAAGGCGATATTACTGATTATTTACGTTACGACATTTACGGCCAGTATGGTCAAACTGATGAAGTAGCTACGCTTTATAATAATGGCTATAAAACGGATAGTAACGGCAATAGTCGCTTTGCCAGTCTTGCTAATACTAAGGACATTTTTGATCCTAACCTTGATTTGAGCAGTTTTAGCGACCCACTTATATACACTACTCGTGAACGCACACAAAGTGTATTTGCTGCAACACTATCAGGGGATTCAAGCCCTTTATTTGAACTACCAGCAGGCTATGTTGATTTTGCAATTGGCTACGAATACCGTAAAGAAACCGGTAAACAAACCCCAGGGGATGCGTTTAGAAACCGTACTAGCTTTGCCGCTGTAAGCGCCTTCGATATGGATGCCAGTTTTAGCAGTGAAGAATTTTATGCTGAAATTTTAGTGCCTATTTTAGCTGATATGCCCTTTGTAAAAGAATTAAGTTTTGAAGGTGCTTATCGTATTTCTGATTACTCAAATACCGAAGCAGAAGACACCTACAAACTCGGTATTAATTGGGCAATCAACGACGACATTCGTATTAGAGCAAACAAACTCACAGCCTTTAGGGCACCAAATTTAGGTGAGTTTGCCAGCCCAATCACTGCGCTTTCACTGGCCTTATTTGATCAAAATAGTGATCAATTTGTTCCGCGTTTGGCTGGCCGCTACGATGGCGATCCTTGCTTACTAGGCACCGGTGACGCTACGCAATGCGCCGCTTTTGGCGCGCCAGCAGCAGGCTCTGTGTTTGATACCAGCCAAGCCGCTTATACTTACGGTGGTAACCCTGATATAAAACCTGAACAAGCAGAATCAGATACCTTAGGCGTTGTATACACCCCGAGTTATATTGAGGGCTTTGATCTGTCATTAGATTATTACAGCATTAGAGTAACCGATGCAGTAAGCCAAATTCAGCCAGGTGCTGCGCTACAAAGCTGCTATATTGATAATCCAAACCCAAATAACCCACTGTGTAATGCCGTACTTCGCGACCCTAATACCGGATTTATTAGCACTGCGATCGTGAATGACTTTAACCTTGCCGCTATTGAACAAACGGGCTTTGATCTTGCGGCTAACTACGTGTTTGATGCACCGATGGACTTAGGTGGGCGTTTTCGATTTTCTTATCAAGGTAATTTTATTACCGAGCAGACTCGCCAAAATAACAGCACAGTAGCTGAAGTTGACTGTAAAGGTACGTATGGGAGTGCCTGCTCAGGCGACTTTGCCAGTATTTTACAAGCTGACTATAAGCACAGAGCAACATTTGACTGGCAACTTGATACTATGAATTTTCAGTTAGGCTGGCGCAGAATTGGAGAAGTAGACTACGCTGTAGATAGATCAGAAACAATTTCAGCACAAAATTACATGGATTTTGCTGCGTCGTGGCAAGCAACTGACGATATTGCCGTTAACTTTGGTATAGACAACTTGTTTGACAAGGCACCACCAACACCGGAGGTGGGCGCAAACCATTTTAATACTGTCAGCGATTACAGTGTAATTGGCCGTACAGTGGGTATTGCAGTTCGTTACTCACCACATTTTTAGTTAATCCAAAATTGCGACAGCAACACAGGATTAAACCCCAAAAGCGCACCCTGCCCGGTGCGCTTTTATTTCTATTAAGCTACTCATAGTAAAGTGGGTTTTAAGTGAATTATTCACAAAGAGGTTATGAAACGCTGCGCTGAAGAGGTAAATACGCTAGGTTCTAGAATTGTTCCGCAGTACGTCGCGCGAAACACGCAGCATTTTTGGTTTCTCATTTACTCTCATTCACTTCTCTTTGTGCAAATAGGTTTTATAGTTTGGGTTCAGCCCAAAATACCTCACCACAGAGCTGACTGAGAAAATAGTAATCGCAGCTAAGATCAATAAATGTCACCCAGCTTTGCTATAAAGCTAGCACTTCTATCGCGCCGCGTTTTTGCATTGTTACATAAAGCTTTGTTTGCTCTTCATTAAACGCAACGTTCGTTGGGTGCTGGCCTTTTAATGTGTATGTGTGGAGCACCTTGCCAGCTGGGCTTATTTTTAATATAACTCCTGCACCATAACGTGCTACAAATATATTCCCTTGATTATCAACCCGCATACCATCCATACCATGCTCGTCAAAACTGACCAGTAACTGTTTATTGCTGATATTTAAATCACTATCAAGGTCATATTGCCAAATATTGCGCTGTACGCTTTCGTTCACATAAAGTTTAGTATTGTTGTTATTGACCGCTACGCCGTTGGTAGTGCCCATTTTATTTTCAAGCAATACTGTTTGGCCGTCGGCATTTATTCGCCATAATTGCCCTGAACTATTTGCCCAATTAGGGTCGCTGGCAAACAGTGCACCGCGTTTTGTTATGGCTATATCATTAGGCTGGTTCATAGCGCTGTTGTGCGCAAATACACTAATTTGTTTCGTGTCTGCAGCTACTTTTAGCACATTATGATTTACGTAATCAGCAACATATAAATTACCTTGTGCATCAAATTGTAAACCATTACCAACGCTGTCATTAGGTAGCTTAACAAATAACTGTGTGTTGCCTGCGTTATCTACTTTGCCTATAGTCCCTTGCTGCGCAAAATTTACAGCGTATAAATGGTTTTTATAAAAGGCTGGTCCTTCAACACCTTGAGTGAAGGTGTTGTCGGTCACAAGATCGGTGCTTTGCTCGGCCAAAACGTAAGTACAACTTAATGCACATAAAAGTACAGGGAAACTATATTTCATGTCTTTCCTAATTAAAGTTTTTGCTAGTGTAAATGGCTAAAATTGGATAGTCGGCTTCACCGAATGAGACTGTCACAGAGCGTAGTTCGCCATCATCGAGTTTAATCCCGTCAGTTAACGACGAGGGTCCTTTACGTGAGCCATCAGCAAATAATGCCATTAAGTGCGATCCTTCTAGAATACGCGAACCCGACGCATCATTGCGCACAGTAATAACAGCCAAGCGTTTCCCCGCTTCGCTACTCATAAAAACAGAGTTAACTACACTAAAGTCACTATTTTTTGGCTTAATGCGAGCATCGTTCTCAAAGGCAAACTGCATTCCTTGTAGCCCAACTTGATCGACAGATAAAACATCGTTCGCCGCCGCGGAGATAGGTAGTAATAGACTACACAAAAACAATAAATGCATGTTTTTCATTTCAATCCTTTGTTCTTTACGTTTATTCTTTAACCACCGTTTTTAACATACCTAGTCCCTTTTTTCGAGCTAAATCTGTAGTAAAGCCCACTATTGCAGATATGCAAAAATCATTACCTGTACAGAGATAAACATACCATTGAATTTGTACACCGCGCCCTAACTTCATATCTAAACCTGCTGATTTACTGCTAACACCGTGAATGACTGAGCATTTAGATTTACAGTTTTTACGAATAGCATTTCTTTATAGAAAATGGAGCCTTTTTATGCAATCAATAGAAAATAGACAATTCACACTCGCATCTCGCCCACACGGCGCGCCTACCGATGAAAATTTCACGTTAAAAACAGTACAATTACCTGCACTTGAACAAGGTGACGTGTTGCTACGCACTATTTATTTATCGCTAGACCCTTACATGCGCGGCCGTATGAGTGATGCTAAATCATATGCTGAGCCTGTTGCGATTGGTGAAGTAATGGTCGGTGCGACTGTCTGCCAAGTTGAACAATCAAAAAATGATCAATTTACGCAAGGCGAATGGGTATTGGCCTACACCGGCTGGCAAGAATACGCGATAGTAAAAGGTGACGGTTTAATGTCGTTGGGCCATGCCCCTAGCAAACCATCTTATGCGTTAGGTATTATGGGTATGCCTGGCTTTACAGCTTACATGGGATTATTGGATATCGGTGCCCCTCAAGAAGGTGAAACCGTTGTTGTTGCTGCTGCAACAGGACCCGTTGGCGCAACGGTAGGCCAAATAGCGAAACTTAAAGGCTGTAAAGTAGTCGGTGTAGCAGGTGGCAGTGATAAGTGCCAATATGCTGTTGATAAACTTGGCTTTGATGCCTGCATAGACCACCGAGCTGATGATTTTGCAGAGCAGTTAAACAAGGCGTGCGACAAAGGTATTGATGTTTATTATGAGAATGTGGGCGGAAAAGTATTTGACGCCGTACTACCTTTACTTAATACCGCGGCCCGCATTCCTTTATGCGGACTAGTTTCACAATATAACGCCACCGAGCTACCACAAGGCCCCGATCGCTTAGGCATGTTGATGGGGCAATTACTCACTAAACGTATAAAAATGCAGGGCTTTATTATTTTTGATGATTATGGCCACCGTTATGATGAGTTTGCAGCTGATATGCAAACCTGGCTCAGTGAAGGAAAAATTCACTATCGCGAGCACCTCGTTGATGGGTTTGAAAATACCCTCAATGCATTTAACGATATGATCTCAGGTAAGAACTTTGGTAAAACTGTAGTTCAAGTAAATCAACCGCTTTAATATTATTTGCGCAGCAATTAATTGCTGCATGTTTAAGGACACACATGATTAAATTACATCACTTAAATAAATCACGCTCAAAACGTATTATTTGGTTACTAGAAGAGCTAAATCTGGATTACGAGATTGTTGCATATCAACGTAACAGTGACACTTTTTTAGCCCCTGATGAGCTTAAAAACATTCATCAACTTGGTAAATCACCTGTAATCGAAGACGAGGGTTTAATTGTTACTGAGTCAGGTGCAATAACCGATTACTTGATCACAAAATACGGTAACGGTGCATTAGCGCCAAAAGCGGGCACAAATGAATATGTAGATTACCAACAGTGGCTGCATTTTGCTGAAAGCTCTGCAATCTTACCGCTGCTCTTAAAAATGTTTGTACTAAAAGATGGCGCTAAAACGCAATTTTTAGAAGGCTACGCAGACGCTGAATCAGCAAAAGTGATCAGCTACTTTAACGACCGCCTTGAAGGTAAACGCTACTTAGTAGGCGACACTCTCACCGGTGCAGATATTATGATGTCGTTTATTGTCGAGATTGTTAAAAATACAGGTCAATTAGCACATTTCCAAAATCTTGTACGTTATGATGAGCAACTACAAAGCCATGAAAAATGGCACACATCACAAGAACTCGAAGCTAAATACGATTAAAGCGTAATAGCTAATTATTTGCCAGTAAAGGGGTGTAAAGCCCCTTTACGTTTTATTTAGTCATTAACGTTATGTGAGCTTTTATACCCAAGCCACCTCAAGATGCAGAATTCGCATCTTGAGGTGGTTTGGGTATACTTATAAGCTTGGTGAGCAGACTAAAAGTTATAATACCTAAAATATCCGCAAGTAAATCAAACGCATCTAATGTTCTATTAGGTATGTAGTACTGACTTAACTCCTCCACAAGAGCAAGTAAAAATACCACTGTAGAGCCAACATATATATTGCATGAAATGAGTGAATATGACTTTAGTTTAAAGACAAAGTTAATGCCTAAGGTGAGCAGACCAAATAGACAAAAATGTCCGACTTTATCGCCGTAGGGAATGCTTCTGACAAGTTCAAAAAAAATGCTATTTTGTCCTGTGTTGGCTAAATATATTACCCACGCAATAAACCCGAGAAAGGCAACTGACAAACTAGAGATTAACTTATGCATAAATCGAGTGACTATTTTTATTAACACGTTAGCTTATTATATACCCGCTAACTCGCGTTCGGTAATACATTCGCCAGAGGCCATTTCAAACTCACGACACACCAGTGGTCGGTTTTCATAGATTGAGCACATTAAGGTGTTGCGATCGAGAGCTTGGCACCAGCCATCATCGGCGCGTTTCATCACTTCGCTGCCCCATTTATCATATTCAATATAATGAAATGGCACACCGGTGTCGGTCACTATACGTACCTCTAACTGACAACAACATGCTTGGCAATTAGCGCATGTAACAGGCTCTGGTGTGTTAGTAACTGTTTCGATTGGGGTAATAGGGATGACGGTTTGAGGCATAGCGGCTTACTAAAATAACGTTAGCCGCTTAGGATACACGAGCAAAACTAACGTGCCAGTAGTTTCGCTTTTATTTCACTGTAGCGTTGCTGCTCGCACAATCCAAAACCACTCAGTTGCCGTACTTTATTACGGGCAAATAATGGCACGCTCATACCCGCTAAAAAACGACATTGGGTTTCTATACCGATATTGTTAAAACCTTTTGCGGCCAAGTGGCTCAATAATTCATCCGTTCTTTGATAAATCACATCATCTGCAACATTGGTAGGCGTAATAGAGTATTCAAGCGTGACTGCTTGCCCACGACACACCGAGCAATGCCCGCATTGCTCTGGCGCTTTGTTGTCATCAAAATAGCGAGCCAAGTTATAACTTAAGCAGCTTTTTAGCTCAAAAAAGCGAATAAGTGCCGCTATACGCTTGATCTCTGCTTGCTCCTTATCAACAAAGTAATTATGCAATTGCTGAGCAAGCTCAGGATTATTAATTACCTCTGTATGCACTTGATACACCTGAGTAATGCGTTTGGTTTCAAGCGCGATTAAGTTTTCCTCTGCTAAATAATCAAGCGCCGCAACCACCCGTTTTCTATCAACTTGAGCGGCTTGAGTGAGCGTATCAAAATTAAGTGCGCCCCAGACTTTCTTAAACTGGGTATGGCTGAATATTAAGTTTAAAAATGCTTGTCGTGTCGCATCAAAGTGACCAAGTAGCTGCGCTTTATCAACCAAAAATTTATATTTAAAATCGGCGTAATATGCGTAAAGTGGCGTAATAGCACCTTGCATTTCAAGTTGAACGAGCAGTGTTTTAAGTGCAAGTTGACGAATATTACTGTCGCTAGATAGGCTATATTCTTGCATTTCCCAACGCTGTTGCTGATCTAAATGTTGGCGAATATCATTAATAACATGCTCTATACCACTAAGCTCTGGCGTATCGCCATAAACAAAGTTTTCAACCGTGTTTAAACCATCTAAATTAGCCAGCGTAAAGCACTGCGATGGTTGTCCATCACGCCCTGCCCGGCCTATTTCTTGGCTGTAGTTTTCTATCGACTTTGGTAAATCATAGTGAATAACAAAACGAATGTCTGATTTATCAATGCCCATACCAAAAGCAATAGTGGCAACAACGACATTGATTTTACCGGCCATAAAATCATCTTGAATACCATAACGTAGCGTATCTTCAAGCCCTGCATGATAAGCGACAGCGTGTAAGCCTTGGCGGCTAAGCTCTGCAGCAACTTGCTCAGCGCTGTGTTGTAGCGTCACATAAACAATACCTGGGCCTTGTTGATCGCGGACAATATTAGCAAGTGTACTGGCTTTATCAGCCGTTTTAACACTCAGTACCGATAAATCTAAATTAGCGCGATAAAACCCCGTTTGCACAATGCATTCTGGGGCTATTGCAAAACGTTCGCTCATATCGCGTTTTACTTTTTTAGTGGCCGTTGCTGTTAACAATAGCACTAAAGGAATATTCAGCTCTTCACGGTAACGTGGTAGTTTTAAATAATCAGGCCTGAAGTTATGGCCCCATTCAGAGATGCAGTGAGCCTCATCAACAACCAACATTGAAATAGCAACTTGATTAATAAATTCCCTAAAACGCTCATTCTTAAAACGCTCTACAGACACCATCAGTATTTTAACTTTACCCGCGCGTACATCACTCATCACGGTGTGGCTTTGCTCACTGGTTTGGCTGGAATCTAAGCTTGCTGCATAAATACCTTTACTGTTTAAAAAACTAATTTGATCTTTCATCAAGGCCAATAATGGCGACACAACCAAAGTGAGATTGGGTAAATGTAATGCGGTTAATTGATAGCACAACGACTTACCAGAACCTGTTGGAAAAATAGCCAGTGAAGATTGCTGATTGAGGAGTTGCTCAATCGTTTGCTGCTGTCCTGAGCGAAACTGATTAAAACCAAAATGTTGCTCAAGCGAAGTAATTAGCGAAGCCGTCATGTTATTCCTTTGTAGTAAATTCCCTAATAAAGGAAATAATAGCCGTAAATTTAACAAACTGCCATGTTACCTTTTTTGTGGCTTGATTTCTTTGCCTTTTTTACTGACAAATATATTTAAAAGGCGCACAATTAGCCTGTTGCCAAGGTATAGCCATACCTAAGTAGTTTACCCAGACTATTTAAGTATAATTCTTTTGAGGGCAACGTAATGATAACCACACATCCTAAAATAGTGATCATCGGTGGCGGCGCAGGTGGCTTAGAACTGGCAACACAATTAGGGCATAAATTAGGAAAGAGAAAACACGCAGATATTTTACTCATTGATAAAAACCGCACTCATATTTGGAAGCCGTTACTTCACGAAGTAGCAACAGGCTCTATTGATGCCGATTTAGACGGCGTTGTTTACTCAGCGCATGCAGCTAAACACCACTACAATTTTCAACTTGGTACCTTTTGCAACCTCGATAATACGCAAAAAACTATCACTCTGAGCCCATTAAATGATGAGCTTGGTCATCAAATACTTCCCCAGCGCATAGTGCATTATGACTACCTAGTGATCGCCATTGGCAGCGTAAGTAACGACTTCAACACGCCAGGTATTAAAGAGCACTGCTTTTATCTTGATTCAAACCAACAAGCTGAACGCTTTCAACATGCATTACTGGATAACTTTACTCGCTTACACCAAGACGACGACCCACAACATGCTTTAAATATTGCCATTGTTGGTGGTGGTGCTACGGGGGTTGAGTTAAGTGCTGAGCTTTACCATGTCTCTGATTTATTAAAAATCTATGGCTTGACGAATATGTCGGCTAAACGTTTGCATATTCATTTAATTGAAGCGGGACCACGTATTCTGCCCGCATTATCCGAGCGTATTGCCAGCGCGGCTAAGCGAGAGCTATTAAAGCTCGGTGTAACTGTGCGCGAAAATACGCAAGTTAAGCAAGCAATTGAGCATGGTTTTATTACCCAAGATGATGAACAGATTAATGCTGATATCATGCTCTGGGCCGCAGGTGTAAAAGCACCTGACTTTGTTAAAGAGATCGACATTTTTGAGCTCACCCGCAATAATCAAATTAAAGTGAACGATTATCTACAAAGTAACAATGATGAATTTATCTATGTGTTAGGTGACTGTTGTGCATTTACACAACCTGATGGGAGCTTAGTCCCACCACGTGCGCAATCTGCTCATCAAATGGCGCAATGTATTGAAAAAAACCTTATTGCAACTTTGCGCCAGCAGCCATTAAATAGTTTTAAATACAGCGATCATGGCTCGTTGGTTAACCTATCTCGCTACAGCACAGTAGGCAGTTTAATGGGTAATCTCACCAGTAACAGCTTTTTTATCGAAGGTAAAATAGCCCGTTTTATGTATATTTCACTGTACCGAATGCACCAACGCGCGATTCATGGCAGCGCGAAAACATTTGCACTGTGGATAAGCGAAAAAGTGCTGAGAGTTGTTCGTCCAAAAATGAAGTTGCACTAAAGTTAACCCGGTGAACTTTAATGTTCACCGGGTTATCATACTAATCTGCATAAATATTTGAACAATTTAACGAATTAAATTGACCCCATATCTACGCGGATTGGTATCACTGTATACTTTCGATCGTGATTTTTTATTTTGCATATCTGCGAAAGCGCCTTGTTATTACAAGCGGTGTCTTTAGCTAAAGTTGTTAGACAAAATAATTTAGCAATAACTGTCTTCAATTTTTAATATTTGCTGTGTAAAGTAAGATAAACCACATAAAGGAATGATGCTATGGCGCCCAAAACGCTGATTTTCAATTTTGATGGCACGGGAAGTGAGCCTCGTGATGCAGAGCAATTTAGCTCTGATCACTTTAAAGAAGATGCCAGCATTTCTAATATCCTCAAACTGCATTTATTGTTAGGCGGTACGCTAAACACTGAAAAAGCGGTGAAATTCGAATCACAACATAGTTTTTACTATCAAGGCATTGGCACTAAAGGCAGCAGGCTAAAGCGCGTTCTAAACCAAACATTTGCCCCGCGAGATGACGATGTAGCCAGTATTTTAAATCATGCGATAAGCGATTTTAAAAAATATTATGTTGGCGGTGACACCGTTTTATTAACTGGTTTTAGTCGTGGCGCCGCCTTAGCTCGGCGCTTTGCTAAATGCTTAGAAGCTTTGATCACACATCATGTTTATTTATGTGTATTTGATACTGTTGCTTCCATTGGGTTATCTAAAGTCACCAAAGCAACACGAGGTGCTGAACACGTTATTTTTGAAAACCACACCTTAGCAAATAATATTACGCAAGCACTGCATTGTGTTGCGCTGGACGAGAAACGTCGTGCTTTTGAGCCCACTTTAATCAATTATCAGCAAAACGTACAAGAAGTGTGGTTTGCAGGTGCGCATTCTGATATTGGCGGCGGCTATTATCGTGATGGATTGGCTGATATTTGTTTGCGCTTTGCGATAGAGTGGCTCTTAGAACAACCCCTTTCATTGCATTTTTTAACCAGCCAAGCTATTGACTACCAATCATTATTTGCCCAAGGTCAACATGCTTTAATTGCACAAGATGACATGACTGTTACCCCAGACCCTTTTGCATTAAGCCACCAGCAAAATTACTTTTGGTTTAACCCCTTCTTTAAATTAGTTGATCGTGAATGCATAGTGCTGGTAAATGATGAAAAAAGTGAATTATTACCTCATGTTCATCATAGTGTTGCTAAACGAATTCATCATTTAACTAGCTATCGCCCTGAGTCACTCAAAAGCTTACCGTATCAATTGCTATATGCAGATCAACGCTCACTTAACTTTATTGGTTTCAGGGATCATATTGCACTGGTTAATCAAAATATGACGGTACTACAAATTGGTCAACACCTTGATGTGATGATTTATGCCGCAGAGCAATATAACGCCACAGGGCTAATGCTCGAACAAGGTGCAACCTATCGTTTTCAAGCCTACCCTGAGCAACAATGGTATGACGACGGCATTAAGTGTGGCCCCCAAGGCTGGCATCGAGATGGTGTTAGATTAGGTGTAAAAGAAATATCGATGGCGATATTAGAACCATTTCGTCGCTTAGCGAGTGCACAATGGTTTGCATTAATTGGCGCGATTAATTATACAGATGATGATGTGTTTGAAATATCCGCAGGCGGCGAATTTAAAATGACTAAATCAGGCGAGTTCACGCCATTTGCAAATGATTTAATGCGCTTTTATGGTGCTAATGCGGGGCATATTAGGCTTAATGTGACGCGCTTAGGTTGAGTTACCCAAAAATGGTCTTGATTGGGTATAACTCTCGATAATTTGCTTTATTGCTGCTTGGTTATTGCTGATAGCAATATTTATTTTTTTTAGCTCAAGATGAGACAGGCTTTTACGACTTAACATAAAATGTATGGGATTATCATGCACAACATGAGGGTGAAGTGTCACACCCGCTATTTTCTCTTGTTTAATTAAATACAGACCAGAGGTCTCATCATCAATCATAAAATCAACTCTTTTTGCTTTGAGCATATAAAGGCGTTGTTTAATCATTGGCACGCGCACTATCAACTCTTTAAACTGCTCCTGACTGCTGAGTGATTCAAACTCTTTCCCGTAATACCCTCCGTTGTTTACCACGAAGGTTTGTCGTAAACTCATTAAGCTCTGTAGGTTGTGATTAAATAACTTAGCGTCTTCATACCAAAAAAGACGCATCCTTTCACGCCTATAAGGAATAGAAAAATAACTATATTGCGCCCTTTGATGACTAAAGCTTGCTGCAGGTACTAAATCGACATGCCCTTTTTTCAATTCTACCAACCCTCGAATTGAAGAGGGTAGAACTACGAATTCACTGCAAAACCCCGCTTTATTTAATATAAGACGAGTTACTTCAATATCTATTCCTGATAACGTTTGCTCTCCTTCAAAGTAAAATGGCGGCCAAGGTTGCCCTAACCCTATTTTCATAGTTCTTTCACATGCAATACTGACTTGCGCAATCAAAGCGAACAGAATAAAAATATATTTGATAGGTGGCATACTCATTTTAAAACTCGTTAACTATTAGTATGGAGTATTAGAATGAAAACACAAAAAAAAGCAGCTCAGAAGCTGCTTTAAAAGGTGTTTTACACATTAATTAATCACCCAAGAGTAGGCTTGGGTGAAGTATTAATTAAAGTGATTTCCATACGTTTGCTTTGCCTGGCTCTTGTCCTTGAGTCCACCACTTAGCTTGGTATTTACCACCATTGTGAGAAACTTGGTCACCACTGTTATAAACAGCTGATGATTGCCAAATTACATTACCGCCACCATCAACTGGTTTTGTAGTCGCTTCCCAAACGCCACCTAAATCAGGACGGTTACCTTGAGTCCACCATTTAGCTTTGTATGTTACGCCGTTAAATACAACAGTATCACCACCTGTGTATACTTTACTCGCATCCCACGTGTCACCTGGAGGAGTTGTGGTGTCTTTGTTAGTCACTGTTACGGTAAAGCTGCGTGTTGTTGCAACTTGGCCATCACTTACTGAAACTGAAACAGTTAAGTTTGTGTCGGCGTCAACTGCACCAGCTGTAAGGCTTACATTTGCGCCATTACCTACAAGTGTTAAACCAGCAGGTACATTCCAGTCATAAGTAAGTGCATCATTTTGTGCATCCGTTGCTACAACAGCTACTGCTGCAGAAGCACCTTCTTCAACTGTAATGTTGGCAATTGCATCTACAACAGGAGCGGTGTTGTCGCCACCCGTTACTGGTGCTATAACGTTAACAACTACATCTTTACTTACTGTAGCTTTACCATCTGATACGCTTACAGTTGCAGTAAACTGGCTATCTTGCGTTACGTTTGGTGCAGTGATTGCAAGTGTGCTTGTTGAAGTACCTGTTACAGTAAGTTCAGCAGAAGCAACCCAAGAGTATGTAAGTGTATCGTTATCTGCATCGGTTGCTGTTGCGCTAACAGATACTGACTCACCCGCATTGACTGTTACAGCGTTTGTTACAGATAGCACAGGTTTTTTGTTAATTGGTGCAACAACACCACCTAAGCCATCATGCATTGCATTAAGAATATCGCCGTTATCTGCATCAATTTCCCATGCAAATAGGCCACCTAGGTTATATTGGTTTACATATTGACCTTTAGCAATCACTGAACGAGGGCTATCATAAGTGATTAGTTTACCCGTTGAGCGGTTCCATACATATGCCGCCTCAGCTTGTTCGTCATAACCAACTTCAAAGCCATTTACACCATTACCTGATGCGCCAACCATATATGCTTGAATGCCTTTATAATCAATAACGCCTGCTTCCCACACACCTTGTGCTTTAGTGCCGGTAAGCTTGCCATTACCTGGCGCTGTCATTGGGTTATTTGCAATTGTAGCGTTACCCGGTGTTACACCTTCCCAACCACGGCCATACATTGCAGTACCTACAACGATTTTCTTAGATGGTACATTTTGCGCAAGTAATAGCTGCACTGCGTTATCAATTGTATAAGCAGGGCCTTTACGTGGTTCGCCATTTTCATCAACACCTGTGCCATTACATTCGCCAGCACTGATGTGCTCACCACAGTAAATACCTGTTTGATGACCTGTTACATTATTCCAACCACCAAAGAAGTCATAAGTCATCGCAAAGATGTAATCCATATACTGACTTGCTGCTTGGTAATCAACGTCTTGTATTTTGTCATAGCCGGTACCAATTGCAGAGCTTAGCTCATAAGTACGACCTGTTTCAGCTTCTAGCCTATCTAGCATCTCACGTAATTCTTTCATTAACGCAACATAAGCAGGACCATCTTTTACAGGGTCACCTAGATTTGGATTCGGGCCATCACCACCTGGGAATTCCCAGTCAATATCAATACCATCATAGAATTTCCATGTTCTTAAAAACTCTTCCATAGATGCTACAAACGTGTCACGGTTTGCTTTTTCAGTAAACGAGAAAAACGGGTCAGATAATGTCCAGCCGCCTACTGATGGTAAGATTTTAAGATCAGGGTAACGTTGCTTAAGTGCCATTAACTGTGAATAAGTACCACGAATTGGATCTTTTGCATCAACACCTGGAAGTGCTTTTTGTACTGCTGCCCATGGATCATGGATAACGACTTCAAAGTCGCTAGAACCCGCACATGCTTTTTCTAGTGCACGCCAGCTGTTACCGTTTTCGATTTCTTTTAATGATTCATTAGGGCCACAAATTGGAATGAAACCGTACAATAAATGCGATAAATTTTGCGCTGGAATATTTGATACATCGTAATCACGACCATAAATACCCCACTCAACAAAGTAAGCACCCGTCACTAAACCTTGTTTAGTACCGATGTTACGGTTGTTAGGGTTAACATCCATAGGTAGTGGTGCTAAATGGCCACCGTCTGTATCAGCAATTACAATTGGTTTACCTGCGCTGCGTGCACATGTTGCGCCAGCTTCACATAATTCAATATAAAGCGTATGACGACCAGATTTATCATACGGGAAGCTAATAGTGCCGCTTTTTGTGCCTGCAGGTAAAGCGCCCTCATTTACAAGCATGTCATCAAAGTACACTTTATAGCTATCGCCACCAGTACCACTCCATGCATTCCACTGTAAGTTGATGTTAACAGTGTCAACACGCTTGACCAGTTGCTTATAAGAGCCATTACTTTCAAGGTCTACTTCAACAAAAGAATACTGTTGAGGTTCCCAATTTAAGCTAGGTGTTGATGGCGCAGCTGTAGCCGTACCTGCGAATAATGCAACACCAATGGCTGCTGTTAAATGTTTAATATTCATATTTCTCTCTTATCCATGTTTTAATTATTGGGTAATAAGTTTGAACTACAAAACTTAGTAATAAAGTTATAGTTTTTTCCATACACTGGCTTGTCCAGGAGTATCACCTCGAGTCCACCATTTAGCGCTATAGCGCTGTCCTTGATACGTTACTTCTGCGCCACCTTGATAGGCTTTTCCTGCATTCCAATCTGTACTTGTGCCCGGATTAGATGCTGCCTTCCACGCATTTGAACTATCTGGCTGTTGCCCTTGATTCCACCATTTAGCTGTATACACAACGCCTTGGAAGGACGCCTTATCGCCAGCTTGATATGTCGCTGAGCTATCCCAAGCTGGTACTGTTGGATCAACTGGGTCGACAGGATCAACAACTGTTATGTCGTTAACTGTCACTTTAAACCGAGTTTGTGTAGTAAGTTCACCATCCGATACAGACACTGATACCGTATAATCGGTATTAGCTGTTACTTCTGGTGCACTAAGTTCAATATTTGCATCGCCACCTGTAAAGCTCAGCGGTGCAGGTACTGACCAGTTATAAGTCAACACACTTTGCTCATCATCAAATGCGTGTAAGTGCACTTTTGTTGTGGTGTTTTCGTCAACGACTAAATCAGCAGGTGTATGAACAATAGGCGCTGTATTAGCTGGTGCACCTTGCACACTTAGCGCGTAGGTATAATTAGCATTGCTGCTATAAACTTGGTTAATCAAAGTGTCGGCGTCATTAAATACAACATCGCCAGCTTGGTTTTGCACACCGATTTGTACTAAATGTGCATAATCAAGATTTAGCTGTGTTGCAAGTGCTTGTTGCCAATT
The DNA here is from genome assembly GCF_013002825.1 of Pseudoalteromonas sp. NEC-BIFX-2020_002. Classification (NCBI taxonomy): domain Bacteria; kingdom Pseudomonadati; phylum Pseudomonadota; class Gammaproteobacteria; order Alteromonadales; family Pseudoalteromonadaceae; genus Pseudoalteromonas; species Pseudoalteromonas sp. NEC-BIFX-2020_002. Next base: position 508,821 of record NZ_JABEPJ010000001.1, on the reverse strand, counting down.
TGATTGGTTTTGCATAGTCACTTTTAGTTGTTGATTAATAACCTCTTGGCCATTTTCATCAAATAAACGTGCCCATACGGTATCACCCGCGATTGCGTTTTGCCCTTGACGAACAAAGTAACCAACGCTGGTCCATACACTTGGATCTGTTGGAGTTGCGTCATTTACTATATTGATATCGCTACAGTTATAAAAACCTTCGCCAACTACATCATTACGCTGCCAACGGCTATACAAAATCGCATCACCGCTACGATCTTGCGGGATCGCAACGTTCATTTCGTAATAACGCTTACCATCTGGATCTTTAACAAAATCAATATTAGCGTGCTCTTGCACTAGCTCTAAATCAGCCCATGTCAATACATCAGTTGCTGCATTAAAGCTTGGTTTAGTTAAATAAAATTGCCAAAAACTCGGATTGTGGGGCGTTGCAGCAAGGTAACGAATTTGGATTTCACCATTAGCATTTGGCACCACATCACTGCGCTGCCAATGAGGCGATGGTAAATCCATACCGCGTTTTGCATTATCACCACCGGCACATAGCAACCCATTTGGTACCTTAGCTTCTACGGCTGCTTGATTTAGGTAATCAGGCGTATTTACAGAAAATTCAATATCTTGAACGAACTGCACTGTACCTGATTCTAAAAAGGCAGCACGACACGCTAGATTTGGAATATTGCTACCATCTGTTGGCCACCAATAACCTGCATCTGCCTGACAAAATGCTTGGCGAGCTTTAGGGGTATCCATATACCCATGCGCACTCACCTGTGCTGGCATTAATGTAAGTAATAAACCACTTGCTATTGCACTTAGTGATAATGTTTTAAATTTAATTGATGTCATTGCTCTGTCCTTTAAAAGACTCAATATTGGGGCAAGTAATTACCTACCCCTTATTGTTTTATTATTACTTACAGGCTACAGCTCTTAGTCCAATCAGCCGTCGAACCAGGTGCTGAACTTGTCCACCACTTCGCTTTATAAACTGCGTTATTGTGAACCATTAGATCACCGCCTGTAGCGTGACTTGGATTGCCTGCCCAGTCTTTTTGAGCAAAATTTGGATAAACAGGGATTGCTGTAATAGCGACACCTTCACATGTACCAGATGTGTCACCACCGCCGTTACCTGGATTACCTGGCTCGCCAGGATTACCGCCTGTTGTTCCATCTGGAAGTTTTGGATACTCAAATTTGAATGCGTATACTTTGCCATCCTTTTCAATAGTAAAGTTACTTGGACCTGTGATTGGCATGTAGTACATCACTTGTGCATTTACAGTTTTACCTGCACTGAAGTCCTTAGGCTGACCGCCCCATTCATTATTAAGCGTGATTGAAAAACGGTGGAATTCATTTTCATAACCACCAATATTATTACCTGCTGCATTAGAACCATTTACTTCTACTGCCATGCCCAGTTTTTCTTGTGCATTCCAGTTAGATTTAAAAATAGCCGATGTTGATACAGGTACATCAAATGAGATTTTCGCACCGCTTAGATCAATATTTGAATTATTAGTAAACGCAAATGTTGGGCTAATTGGGTAGTTATCATCACCAATTGGGAAGTCTTTTGCTTCAAACGTTACATCAACAGCTTCAGTTGGTACTGTGAAACTTGGGTTACCGCCATGTACATCATACGCAACACCACTTTGATTAAACTTGTCATACGCTAATGAAGTAAGTGTTGAACCCATGAAGTACTCGCCTTTAGCTGCATCGTAATCAAAGTCACCAGCAAGTTCCCAGAACATGATACCGCCTAGGCCATTGTTGATTACATAATCAACTTTAGTCGCCATAGACTCTTCATCTTCAATTGAAAGGAATACTTTTTTCTCTGCGTTCCATAACCAAGGTGCTACGGCAACGTTGTCATAATGGCGAGTATAAGTACCTGTTAGTTGATCGTTAGGATCTGTCTCTGGCGTTAAACCATAAACACCTAAATACGAACCAACAATACCGTTTTCTAAGTTTTTAACATGCCAAAGTGGATTAGACCCTGCAGGCATTTCTTGACCTGCGTCGTTCTTGTCATGCCAAAGGTTATCAATACCTAATGCACCGTTACCACATTTATTCTTCTCACCAACGCCTGTACCTTTAGCACAATCAGCTTGATTAGGAAGTGCAGCTTGACCCCAAAGACCATTTGTACCGCCACTTACATCTTTAAAACCACGCGTGTAATATGGAATACCGATATTAATACGACCAGCTGACATAGCACCACGGAAGTAACGCACAGCCCAATCAGTGTTTAAATAACCAATACCTTCAAACTCTTTAGTACCGTATACATTCCACTGTGCAAGTTCAGAGTCTAGCCCTGTATCGAATAATGCAGCGTTATGACCAACGTGTGAATTCCATGCACCGTGCAAGTCATAAGACATAATATTTACATAATCTAGGTACTTAACAGTTTGGAATGTTTCCATACCACGTAGTAAATAACCTGAAGATGGAGATGCGATAGTTAACAGATAATGTTTACCTGCTTTTTCACCCGCGCGATCTAATGCTTCACGTACTTTTTTCATCAGTACTTTATAAGACGCGTTTAAACCACCACGACGTGCATTTGAAATAGGGAAATCATCTGGATGACCAGAGTCTTTCATTGATGAAGGGTATTCGTAATCGATATCAACCCCGTCAAAACCATATTTCTCAATAAACTCAACTGAGCTTTGTGCAAATGCATCAATACCTGCATGGTTAACTGATCCATCTGCATTTGTTGTCATGGTGTAAAAACCACCACTTGCAACACGACCAGTTTCATCGAAGTAACCGCCTGTTTCAGCCCAACCACCAACAGACACTAATGTTTTTACATGTGGGTGCTGTTTTTTGTATTTATTTAGAAGGTTAAAATGACCTTTATAAGCAAAGCTAGGGTCCATCTCAGCGCCACTCACACCAGGCCATTCCATATTCGTTGCAGGGTTACCTGCTGAATTTGGATCGCCAATTGATACCTTATTGTTTGCATCAACATGTGCGAACGCATAGTTAATATGAGTGATTTTGTCCCACGGAATATCGTTTACTAAATAACTAGGCTGACCATTTGCGCCATTTCTCCAGCTAGTAAAGTAACCAATTACACGACGAGGATGATCTGCACCCATGATCTCACGACCATCGGCATCATATACGGTACAATAAGGCGTATTTACACCAGGTGTTTGGTATAAACCCTGAGGACGACAATCAGTGCCCGTACCAGGAGGGGTGCCCGCTTCAACAACATTAAGTACTTTTGTTGTTTGTGACGTAGCGCCTTCATTATCTGTTGCGGTCAAGGTAAATGTGACTTGTCCAAGTGCAGTCGCTTGCCATGCATAGCTACTTGCAGCTGAATTTGCTTGATGAACATCTGCGCCATTAGCAGCAAAACTCAACGACGTTACTTGACCATCGCTATCTGTGCCAGAAAGTGCAAATACAACTTGTGAACCAACGATAAGCTGCTCAGGTAATGTACTGAATGAAATAGATGCTACAGGTGCCTGGTTAACTGGGTCAACTACGCTGCCTTGCACGCTAATCATACTAATGACTTCGCTCGACTGTGCACCTTTATCATCTGTAGCAACAGCACTAACTTGATGTGAACCAACGATGGCTTGCCAATTTGTACTAAATGGTGCACTGCTATCAGTTGCGACAAGAGCACCATCTACAAAAAACTCAACTTTAGTAACTGTGCCATCAGCATCAGATGCTTGCGCACTTATGACAACGCTGTCTTTTTCGTCAAATTGAGAATTATTTGCCGGTACTAAAGCTGTCACAGTTGGTATTAAGTTCTCTGTGACAGCGCTGTCACACAAGCCCAATTTTTTCCATTCTTGCCATTGGCCAGAATTCTCTGCTGGATTAGATTGCGTCCACCACTTCGCTTCATACGCATTATTTTGCGCTTGAACTTGGCTTCCACCAGTATGTGTTTGACCAGCTTGCCATTGTGTTAACGCACTGCAATCAACTGCAGCTTGCGCACTTAAGCCAATAAAACTAAGTGACAAAGCACTTAGCTTAAAAGCATTTTTTATTATCATTGATGAGCTCATATGCTCCTCCGCCCAGGGGTTAAAAATAACATTTAATTTACAAATCGTCATTAAAGCTATCATAGTTTACACGCACGTCAACTTAATTTAAAAAAGACACGTACATATAATAGGTAAATTAGTAACAAAAAGTAATGATAAAGTCTAGTTTTTATATAGGTTATAATTGAAAATTGTATACCCGTATAAAGTTTGGGGAATTTTACGCATTAAACATGAACGCAAGGTTAACCTAAAGTTAACCAGCATAATCAGTGTTTACAGAGCTTTTTATTGCCCTTTACGGGCACGTAAAGTGATGGAATGAAGACGTCAGAAATATAATTACAGCTATATAACCACAAAACCCCGCTTAGAAAAAAATTATCTAAGCGGGGTTTATATTTTTATTCAGTAGGTGAAAGTTGTTAAACGAAAACAGCAAAAGCCCTATTTGATCACAACTATATTATGCAGCGATTAAATAGGACTCTTGTCCAGCATGTTTTTTGTTGCGCTTAAAAGACCCTTTGCCTTTTTTAGCTGATACAATTTGTGGTTTAAATATTTTAGATGTGACTAAAGCTGCCAACGCATTATCACGAATAACCCCTCGACCAGTATCAACACTGTTATTGTGAGATTTTTGACCTTTTTTATGTTTTTTCATTAATATTTCCAGTTCATAAAGTGAATAAATTAAGCAGCAAGTACCATGGTACTTGCTGCGGATTGTAGGACTTACTAGCTAATTAGCAAGTGTTTTTAATACTATTTTAAAGATATATTCTAGGGCCTGTTGACCTTTGTGGATTCAAATTTGTTCAATCTAGGGGCGATTTAATCGCGGCGAGAGATTTGTAACCTAGCGGGCTAAGTAAAAACCGAACTACAACGAGTTAATCGCCCCTAGAGAACCCTTTGGGCAGCGCATGTTTGGCATTTATACTGTGTTATCGCCTATTTATGGGGAGCAACCACACACCATAGGCTCTGCCTTGCCTAAATACCAAACATACTGTTGCAAAATCAATCTCGAAAGGTCAACACGCTCTAGCCTTTAAATTAGCTTAAAATCCCCCTGCATAATTGCAAAATGCCCTGGAAAGGAACAAAAGAATTTATAAACAGTGCCTGCATTCAAATTCTCTGTTGAAAACTCGATAGACGTAGTCTCCCCACCACCAATAACCTCTGTAGAGGCCAGCACTCGAGGGTCATCTTTTGGAAGGTAACGATTCTCAAGCCCTGCTTGCATACCTGCCATCGCCAGCTCTTTAACATCAGCAGCCACACTAAGCACCCAATTATGTCCCATAACATTGGCGGGTAATTTACCGGTATGATTAAGTGTTAATGTTACAGTTTTACAGCTTTTATCAACTTCAAGCTGTTTAGTGGAAAATGCCATAGCATCATTAGCAGAAATAGTGACTTCGCATTTTGCAAAAACACCTGTAGATAAAACAAGGGAGGCTAAAAGAAAAAGTGGCTTGAACATAACAACACCTATAATGAGAATAATTATCAATACTATATATTGATATTAATTCTCATTCAATAAATATTTTTATGTGCGCAGTGAGTACTTCGCATATATTCTAAGTACTTATATCCGAAGTACCTAAAGAAGCAAAATTCGCTTTTTAAGGCACTTCGGTGTGCATCAGAAGCTAAAGCTTACTTTTGCATAATACGTCATACCATCAAACCCATATGGCAATGCTCTAACTGGATATTTAAATGCACCATTTGTAATAAAATCAAGGGCCTCATCTTTCCCTAATTCATCAGGTGTTACATCAAACACATTATCAATACCTAAGTTAAAAGTCAGTGATTCACTCAGTTCATACCCAAAATTAATATCAACTAATACCGCAGATTCAACAACACTGGTGTCTTTAAATTCACCTGTTGGCGATAAGAAGTCAGGTAAACCGATATGATCATTACCAAAGTACTTAACGTCGGTTTCTCCAAAATAATTAAAACGTACCATTGCACTCATTGCATCACGCTCATAATCAAACGTTAACGTACCACGCTCACCTGGCTGTCCATTTGTTAAAAAGCTGCGTTGAGTATCATCTAAAGCTATCTCTTTAGGGACGCCTGTGGGGGCGTTTACTTTATCAATGTATGTGCGATTAATATTACCCGCAAATGCTGCAGAAAAGTCACCATCGTATAAATCTGTGCGATAAGAAAGAATGACATCAACACCCTTGGTTGTTGAATCGACTGAATTTGAGAAATAAGCGGCTTGATCTGCTCCCGTAGCATTAAGTGCAGCAACAGCCGCAGGGCTAAACGCAAGATCTTCGGCCTTCATAAAGTTACCCAAAGTAATACGATCTTTTATTGCTGTATGGTAAAAATCAACGGTTAATGACAACTCGCTACTTACATCATAAACAAAACCAAAACTAACATTTTTAGAGCTTTCTAGTTCTAAACTTTCAACGCCTAAAGCAACAGGAAGATCTGATCCTGCTTTAGCAATAAATGATTGTTCCAGTACACCACCATCACCTAAGTTTGTTGTAAAAGCTGTATATGCACTTTGTTGTAATGAAGGTGCTCTAAAACCACTAGAAATCGCACCACGCACAGCAAAATCATCATTCAATTCGTAACGAGATGCAAGCTTACCAATAATATCATCACCCGCGTCTGAGAAGTCTTCATAACGAAGTGCGGTACTGATATTCCACGCATCCGTAATCATCGTCTCTGCATTAACATAAAGTGCATGGCTATTACGACTTTGGCTATTTGATGCCTCAGGGCGTAAACCATTGTAAGCTTGGAAACCACACTCAGCCGAGGTACTTGGATCATTTGCTGAAGGGTAAACAATATTCTGATTCGCTAAACCACATGCATATGATGCTTCATCACCAGGCACAATTTGATAGTTTTCTTTACGGTATTCTGCACCAAAGGATAGGTATATAGGCTCACTTCGACCAATATCTATAATCCCATTTATATCGGCATTAACGGTTGTTTGATCAAAACGAAAACCACCCGAATATCCCCCATTTGGGCCTGAATTTGCTGCGATATCAGCATCAGTCGCATTAGGATTATTTAAAACATACTCGGCTGCATACGATGCATTTAGTGTATTACGTGAAGTAAAATCATATTGATTTTCACCGTACACGGCTGACACATCGTACCCCCAGTCGGTATTAATGTCGCCTTTGATGCCCAACGCTAACGAAATATCCTGCGCCTCATTATAAATACGTGGTAAAAAGCCATCGCTGTATACTTGAGTTACATTTTTAGAGGCCGCATCAAAATTACGATAAAAACCATTGCCTAACGCTGTACGTTCAGAGTAACCACCAAACGAATATAATTCTGCATCATCAAGTGGTAACGACATATTATAAAATAAAGACGTAAACTCACTTTCTGAATTCCCTTGCCCCCAACGTACGGTATCAGATAATGTACCTGCAGATACCGCTGCAGAGCCACCGGTATCACGTTCAGCACGGTTAGTTCCGTCAGCATCACGATACTCAGCAGAGACGTTTATAAAACCGCCTTGATCGCCTAAATCAAAACCACGGTTTAAACCAAGCGATATGGTATCACCATCGCCCTCACCCGTACTGCCAGCTTGAAAATAACCTGTTGTAATACCTGTTGAATCATTCAATGATAAGTTAATAACACCTGCGATTGCATCCGAGCCATATTGCGCAGCTGCGCCATCACGTAACACTTCAACCCCTTTAAGTGCAGATAAAGGAATCGCATTCATATCAGTACCGGCAGCACCAGCACCAACGGTGCCAACTAAGCCGAAAATAGATTGATTATGACGACGCTTACCATTTACCAACACTAACGTCTGATCTGGCTGTAAGCCACGCAGTGTTGCCGGACGAAATAAATCTGAACCATCTGATACTTGCGTACGCGAGAAATTAAAAGAAGGTGCCGTTGCTTGTAAGCTTTGACCAAGTTCTGTGAAGCCACCTTTGTTAAGTGTATCAGCATCAATTAAATCTATCGGAGAAGAAGATTCCGTTACAGTTCGGTTTGATACTCTAGATCCCAAAACTGAAATTTGTTCAATGTTTTTTTCTGCTTGGACTTGTGCTTCTTCTGCAATAACCGAAGAGGCACTAAAAGCCAGTCCCACTGCAATAGCCAGTGTATTTAAACGAAGTGTTGTCATGTGTGTTCGACCCTGTTGACTCATTTCTGCTTTTAAGCTCGCCTTAAATAACAGTTGAGTTCATATAAAGATTATTAGAATTATTAATTTAATAGCTCGTCATTTACATAATGACGTCCTCCCAAACATCCTAGCAACATCTATCAACAAAAAGAAACATATTTAGCTACTACTATGGTCGAAATATGCAATATTTAGCTATTATTTATCTTCATAACTATTTTTGATTGAATTTTGGACAAAAAAAAGCATGATTATTCAAATCATGCTTCTCGAATCATTCTTTTTAGGGTATAAAAGTTCTAACCTTCTTCTTCAAACTGAGATAACTTTTCATCTTCAAGCATCAAAGCCATTGATGCAATTGCCGTTAAACTTTCATCCAAGCTTTTATATAGCAACGGGAAGTTAGCACTAAGTTTGTCTGGTTCGGGCTGCTGCGTTAATGTATTCTCCCATGCAGAAAACGTTGCCAATAAATTCAACGTAGCTTCAAAATTATCAATGAATAATTGCCCATCAGCTTGATTCGTAACTTGTTGCTTATCTGCACTGACCAAAAAGCTAAAATCTTGCTCCCACACAGCTTGATTTACTTCATAACCTGCCAGATAACCCTTGCACCAATGCTGCAATCGCGCACTTGGCATTGTATCTGAGTCTGAATGTGGGTAAGTTTCAGCTAAAAAATGTCTCTGTTCAACCTGTGCCTGCGTAATATTGTCGAGCAAGGTAATCATTGCATCTCGTTCTTGTGACTCCGTCATCATAGTTGCATAAGCCGGATCATTTTTATCCGCGATATAACCCACTATTTCTGACTCCCCATAAAATTCTGAGCAAGCAAGTAATCCACAAATAAAACCAAGCACACTATCAATGTCTGTTACTTTAAATTCAGCATGTTGACTAAGATAGTCGCTAAATATGATGGTACTTTTTTCATTAAGCATAAGTCACCCTGAGATTATTATTTAAGTTTACAATTACACTAGCTAACTATTGAGCAATTTAAAAGCAATTATTAATCACTGGAAATAAACACCGTACATTCGTCCCTTGATTTGCATGACTACTAATATCAATTGCGCCTTGGTGATCGCTCACCATTGAATACACTAAAGGCATCCCCATGCCAGTTCCTTTTCCCACCGATTTTGTAGTGAAAAACGGATCAAAAATACGCCCTTTAACTTCCTCGCTCATCCCACAACCATTATCTTCAACACCTATGATAATGTGCGGATCAGAAAACTTAACTTCAATATAGATTCGACCTTTCTTCTGCATTAAATTTTCGCATGCATGTTTCGCATTAATCAGTAAATTAACAACTATTTGATTAATAGCTGATAAGTTGCAATACGTTAACGGGATTGGCTGAAATTTAGTTATCACCTCAACCCCCTTGAGCTGACTCTTTAATAATTTAAGCGCATTATTTACACCATCGGTCATATCTACTAAAATTTTTTCATTATCTGACGGGCGTGCAAAATTAAGTAAATTGCGGACAATTTGATTTATCCTTCGCAAACCTTCAACACTATCATCAATCAGCTCGACAATATCTTGATTAATAACGTCAAAAGCATGTATTTCATTCATCTTTACTAGGAATTCTCGAAACTCTCGCTCACTCACCTCTCCCTGAGCCAACTTTTGGCTTAGCTCAAGTAACTTAAACACTGACTGGTTAATGTACTGAAGGCTTTCTAAATTACTCATCGCATAGGCTAAAGGGTTATTGATTTCATGTGCAACACCCGCAGATAATGTCCCTAAAGTGGCCATTTTTTCCGCATGAACAAGCAGTGCTTGCTGATGCTCCAAAGCAGCTACTTTCTTTTCTAACTCTTCATTTAATGCAAACAATACACGGCTTTTATCTTCAATCAGTTGCTCCGCTTGCAAGCGTGCTGACTGTTCACGTAGATAAGCTTGTTTATAGTCTATATCCATTGTCATTTATTTAGCCGGCTGGTAATAAATATTCAAAGTGCAGCGTTCATCCTCTCGAAGTAAACATTGCTCATGCTCAATCGTTACATCCATTAAAAAATACTCACCAGCGCCATAAATTAATCCTTCAGCCAAAAAACATAATTGCCGTGGTGATTGGTAATGCATCACGATATGCCCAGGACAGACCATCATACAATCCATAGTAGGTAAATTTGTATTTTGATAAAGCTTGCTCACCTCTTTATGAATAACACTATCAATATTTAATATTAGTGCTTCAAAATGCGAATAATGACCTACAACAACACTATAATGCTTCATAAAATAATTAAACAAATAGCGACCAAATTGATTCAACACCTTAGCCCTGCTAAGCTGTAACTCAATACAAATATCACTGACCAGAGCATTTAGTTCTTGATCAGGGTAATTATTAACTGATACATAGGCACGATCTTTCGGTGCATTTTTAGCGAGTAATTGATTCCAACAAGCCATGTCTCTATGAGTTAACACCAACCCTTCAAGCGACTGAAAAATAACACCTTTCATATAGTTACTAACTCCTGTATTAAAACAACTAAATCGAGATTTTCTAGCGCCTGAATATCACCTTCTGTTAATTCAAATTCAGGTGTTTGAACCACTTCTCGCGCTAAAAAATGTATTGCTATTATGGGATCCGTTATTTGGGATAACGTTTTTGGCAGCAACATTGCCTGGGTAATTTGCTCTGAAAAACCCCACAAATTTAATATGTATACAGATATAAGCTCTTCAGAGAGCAACGTCTGCTCACCTTCATTCAATTCTTTTACTAATACATAAAGCGCCATAGAGCCAACACCGCTTAATAAACCTAAAAGAAAAACAATATCTTGTGATTGAGAGGAAAGATGCGCTTTTTTTGCAAATACTTTGGCTTGCGTTGCTCGTGCAAATGCATGATCTGAAATAGTCGCTAGCAGCTTATTTGATAGTATTTTTTGATAATGACTCTGTACCTCACTGTTTACCACAAGTGCCCTACATAAACTTGTACCCACACGTATTAAAGCTTGCTGCAAATTGGTTGTTTCACTTGCAAAGCCTAATAAAGCTGAATTAGCTGCTTGAATCAGCTTACTACTTAAAAGTGGTTCATGTGAAATTAACCCTATGAGTACTTCAAAATTAACTGGTTTTTGCAAAAGTGCATTCGTGATTTGTATAACTTGTTGGCGTATTACTGGCAGCCCTTTCATTTTCCCTAACAAATTTTTTAGCTCTGGTGCTATTGCTAAATTAAGCAAACGTTGCGTGCATTGCATAACATGACGCAGCTGCGTATAAGTGAAAGGTTTTGCCAAACAAAAATGTGCCATTTCATCAGCTTGCCATGGTAAGTCATCAAAGCTAGTACCTTTTAATATGCAGCGAATTGTTGCAGGACTATGCTGCTGAAAACAGATAAGTGTTTCTTGAGTGACACGACTACTCATCCCTACTCCACATAAAACAATTTCTATACTTTGAGTATTAATTATCTCGATACATTTATCAGCATCAGTTAAGGCAGTCACAACAATGTGCGATCCTGCTCTTACAAGCGCTTTTGTTAGGGCCCTCAAGATTAAAGGCTCATCGTCAATAATCAGCACATGAATAGCTATTTGCATACCTATCTCAAATAATCTTGCCATTACTTAAAATTAGCACAATTAATTTCTATCGTATGTTTATATTAGAAAAACCCACATCAACCAACTATGCTTACAGAAAAGAATGCAATGAGGCATTAAGTGGATCAACTATCAAAAAAAAATGAATTACAAACAGTTCAAGTGCTATGTGTTGATGATGATGAGATTGTCTTACGCTCATTATCAAGACTGGCAAAGAATAATCAACTTTCAGCCATCACGTGTGACTCACCAGATAATGCATTAAAGCTATTAACGCAATATGAGTTTGACGTAATTATCTGCGACATGCGTATGCCAAAAATGACTGGCGCGGAGTTTTTAGAACAAGCACAAAAACTTGCACCTGACACTCAACGCATCTTGTTAACTGGCTATGCCGATATAGAAACCACTCTAGCCGCCGTTAATCAAGGGCAGATTCATGGCTATATACAAAAGCCATGGCAAAATGACCTGCTACTTAGAAGTATTGTTGGAAGCATTGAAAAATACCAACTCAAAAAGCAAAACAAGCTACTACAAGAGCAAGTAAATAAACACAATACCGCACTTAAAGAACTCAATAACTCTTTAGAGCAAAGAGTCGAAAAACGTACAAAACAAATCAAACAAGTATTAAAGCAGTTAGAAACCGCCAATGCCCACGAAATAAATGAACACAGATCGACTGTTGAGTTACTTTATAATTTTATTAATGCCAACCCCTATTTAGATAGTAATAAAGCACAAAATATTGCTAATACCTGTACCTTGATTGCTAAACAGCTACAACTTCCTGATAAAAACGTAGAAATGGCCTCTATGGCAGGATATTTAGCGCAAATTGGCTTACTTGCTATGGATCCTGAGCTATATAAAAAACCGGTCCATCAACTAACCGAACAACAACGTAAAATTTTTTATACTCACCCAAGTACAGCACAGTTAATGTTAATGCCTGCCACACATCTACATGATGTGTCTGATGCAATCTATCATCAGTACGAACGCTTTAAAGGTAACGGATTACCAAAAGGATTACGCGGTAATGATATTCCATTAAGTGCATTAATATTAGCACTGGCGCGTGATTATTGGGAAGCCTATGAGCAAAGTAATGCGACAGCAGAACAGCGTCATCAACATGCATTAGATACAGTAAAAATGTATAGCGGTAATTTCTATCATCCCAAATTAGTTAAAGCGTTAGATGCATCAGGAATCGCTAATTTCAAACAACAGTCGCAAGTCGGCTCGATGCAAATAATTAATGCTCAAGCACTAAAACAAAACATGATTCTCGGCCATGCTATACATAGCCATGCAGGTATTATGTTATTACCAAAAGGCCATGTATTTAGTATCAAATCAATCGAAAAACTACAGCAACTCGAATCTAAAAAACCGAGCCCTTTTAGGATCATGATCAAATCTACGTGAGAAAGTGATCACAAATCACCGTGGGTTCGTTACAATACCCATTAAAGTACCCATTCACAATTTTATTTGCTCAACAAGGAGCTTTGCGTGTCGCGATTTTCAGCCGTAACCGATAATCCCCATGATAGTCGTTTTAATCAAAAAACAGGTATTCTGCTTACTAACTTAGGCAGCCCTGATGCACCGACAGCTAAAGCACTACGGATATATTTAAGAGAGTTTTTATCAGACCCTCGGATAGTAGAAATTCCACGTATCGTGTGGATGATAATACTACATGGTATTATTTTACGTATTAGACCAAAGCGTTCAGCTAAACTATACGAAAGTATTTGGACTGAAAATGGTTCACCTTTAACGCACATTACACGCTTGCAACGCGATAAACTTGACGCTTATATCAAAGCCCAAGGATATACTAATACTGAAGTAGTGATGGCAATGCGCTATGGTAACCCATCAATTGAAGCGGGCCTTGAACAACTAAGAGAGAAAGGCTTGACGCGTATTGTTATTTTGCCTTTGTACCCACAATACTCAAGCCCTACTACAGGGTCCACATTTGATGCTGTCTCAAATGTACTACGTAAGTGGCGCTGGGTGCCAGAGCTACACTTTATTAATGGCTATCACAAAAACAGTACGTATATTGAATCTTTAGCTAACAGTATAAGCGAAGACTTACAAGCTCATGGTATGCCGCAAAAGCTCGTATTTTCATACCATGGCATGCCAAAACAATTTTTAGATAATGGCGACCCATACCATTGCTTATGCCTACAAACCACGCGTTTAGTGGTCGAAAAACTCGGGCTTGATAAAGATAATGTTATTTCTACTTTTCAAAGCCGCTTTGGTAAAGCTGAATGGCTTAAACCCTATACCGACGCCACACTTGAGAGTTTTCCTGAGCAAGGCATCAAAGATATAGCAATTATCAGCCCAGCTTTTAGTGCAGATTGCCTAGAAACTCTTGAAGAAATTGAAGGCGAAAACCGTGAGATTTTTGAGCATGCTGGCGGCGAAAAATACCGTTATATTGCCGCATTAAATGACCGCGATGATCATATCGAAGCATTATTCGAAGTACTCAAACCTAATTTATAATTTTACACTGCCGCGCAGCGCTTTGGTGTTGCCGTGTTTGGTTTTTTTATCCATACGCCTGCGCTGCGAATTTCGTGTTGGTTTTGTTGCTCTTCTTGCTCGTTCTACCTTGGTAGCCGATACTATTAACTGTTTTAAACGTTTTAATGCATCTTCCCTGTTTAATTCTTGTGTGCGATGACTTTGCGCCTTGAGCACAATAACGCCATCTTTTGTAACGCGACTATCATTTAGTGCAAGTAAACGCTCTTTGTAAAATTCAGGTAACTTCGAGCGCTTAATATCAAAACGTAGATGAATGGCGCTAGCCACTTTATTAACATTCTGACCCCCCGCACCTTGAGAGCGAATAGCTGTCAACTCAAGCTCCCACTCATCGATTGTTACGGTATTTGAAATAATTAACATGACGTTCAGCTCGTTTTGGTAAAAATACAGTATATCATTATTAGAATTTTAAATAGCGCGATACTGATTTTTAGACTTTAATCCAAATAGCCATATAAAAAAGAGACCACTCTATGAAAAACATACTTATCTCACTTAGTTTATTAGCAATCAGCTTCTCAAGTTTTGCTAAAGATATTACTGAAAATGAATTACAAAGCTACATGAAAGCACTCCCTGCTGTAGTGGACTGGTCACAAAACCAAGACTCACTGCAAAGCATGGACTTTGGGAGTATGCTCGGTGGCTCCGAAGGCGGCACGAGCGCACTGGCATTAAGTGCATTAGGTATGATCAAAGACAACGATCTTTATAAAGACTTTGCAGCCCTTACTAACGAATACGGTTTTACACCTGAACAACTTGTATCTGTCGGTTCAGAGGTATCAATGGCCTACTTAGAAAATATCAAAGGCGATTTATCTCCTGAGAATAAAGCTAAAGTAAACCAGCTAATGGGTGGCTTACAGTCAATGAGTAGCACGAAAGATAAAGGTGCAAGCGCAATGATGGGTACAATGGGTCATTCTGCTAATGCAGCGCAAACACAAGCAGAAGCCCCTGTAGTAAGTGACAGCAATTTAAACTTAGTAAAGCAATACATGCCACAGCTACAAAAGCTGTTTTCTATGGTGCAATAAAAACTATAAAACACAATAAAAAAGCGGCATTAAGTCGCTTTTTTATTGCTTGTTATAGTGTGATCTTTATACTCATTGTATTGTTTTAATTACTTTAGTTATTTTATGTCTTTGACTAACTTGCCTCGCGTTCAAACCGAAGATGAACAAAAACAATTATGTGTCTTGCTCGCTGTATTATTAGGCGCATCATCATATGGTTACCAAAACTCAATTCAACAATTCTCGCAGCGCCTTTTTAGCCATGTTAAAAAAGGCTATTCTTTTTCAAACGCGCAAGTCACTAAATACGCTAAGCAATTAGAACAGCAAGAACTTATATGGAAACTCCCCTACGGCCCGCATTATAAAATATCGATAAATGCGGTCGCATACATCTGTGTGAATATTCTCAAGCAGCAACCAACACTGATACGTCCTTTTCTTGTTGAAGCATGCCAAAATTACTATCAACAAGACAAAGCATTAAATTTTTTAGTGGTACTCCTGCATTATTTTGATGATAAAAATAACAACAGAAAAACCGCTTTAATTAATATTGAGCGAGACTTAGACCCTCATTTTGTGAACTTATTAGGCCAATCTCGATTTAGTAAACAGTTGTGGGAAGTGCTTCCAGAGCAGTGGCAACAGGCTTGCTTAGTGCATTTTATTCGTGGTCAATTTTTTAATTTACATGAAAGTCAGAGCTGGCCGTCATTGCTTTCAAATCCCACGTTAGCGTGTGAGCGAAAGCAGCGTATTTATCTCAATGAAAGCATGGCCGTTTTACTGCAAAAAAACGATTATGATGAATTACTCATTGATAAATCAGATCAACTTTTAGCCACCTTTATTGAGCCAAATATCAATGCAATTAATGGCAATCAATTAGATGTGACAATAGCTCAATATAAAAGCGCACTCACTGTTTTTAGAAAACAACACGGTAAAGGTGTCTATCCAGGGGAAATCACCGGTTTACTGTATATCACCTGCTTATTTGCCAGCGGTACTGCAACCGATCTTAAACAGTTACTCACAATTAAAAAGTGGTATCACAAGCACTTCGGCGAACTTAGCTATATCAGCCAAGCAAGTGATTACTTACTCGACAGTGACCCAATAGTGCACTTTAAAGATTATCGCATTAGCAGCACACTTGAGTATTTATTAGCTAACCCAAACGCGTTACCGGCACTTTTTAGTTTATTACTTGCGCTCGTTAAACACAGTAAAGACGAACAAATAAACGAGCTAAGAGGCAACACTGCGCTACTTACAAAACTTGTCAGTTACGCCCAGCAGCAATCACACTGGCTAGGCGAGCAATGCTTAACACTCGCTAATTGGTTACGTGACGACACGCCACTGCCTGATCAAGGCCTACTTCAACACTTTAAACGTGTGCCTCAGTGGCAACGCTGGTTGGATGAAGTGAGTCAAATTGAGCCACCAAAACAAAACCAGCGAGTTGTTTGGCAACTCGACTTAACACATTTAGATTTGCCGATTATTCAACCCAAAGTGCAACAACTTAATAATAAAGACGAATGGACTAAAGGGCGCAAAGTTAATGTTCACGATCTTGATAACGCGCAATACCTGCCTGCGCTATCAGAAGCTGATCGCAGTTTAATTCAAGTTATCTACAACCATGCAGGATTTGGCTATAAAGAAATACAAGCCACTGGCGCCGTTTTACAGGCATTAGTTGGATTTGTAGGTTTAGAAGATCACCACGGCGAGCCGCTTTCGCTTATCAAAGGTGAATTTATTATTGAGATTGCTCAAGATAAAAACGAATGCTATCGGTTAATTTTACAACCAGAGATCATCGACGAAAATGATGACTTTATACTCATCCATAGTCACTCTAATTGCTATCAAGTTTTTATTTTTGATGACAAACAACGTAAACTTGATGCGCTACTTTGTGAGCAACCAAATAATTTAACACAAGAAAAACTCCCTCAACTCAATGCAGCGCTTACTGCATTAGCCGCAGATCACCATATCAGTAGCCAACGTACAGAGTTTGCACAAGTGAATAATGTTCGCCAAGGGCTGTGTGATTTCAGTGCAGTGATAAAACTAACGATGATGGGAATTGACGTTAATTTTTATGTCATGCCATTTGGTCTCGACGGCCCTTGGCTTGCCCCCGCACAAGGCGCAACAACCTTGGCACACAACGACGACACGCAAAACAACAGCATTGTAATTAAACGTGACCTGAAAGCAGAAAAACGCGCATTTAAAAAGCTACTTAAAGCATTGAGCGGTGTTTTTATAAATAAAGAATATCAACAGCACAGCGATCATCATCAATTCTTTGTGCCACCCGATATAAGCCAAGCAATCGAAATACTTGAAAATGCAAAAAAAGACAACGCCCTCACATTAAGCTGGGACGAAAACACGCAAGGCATGAAAGTGGCTAAAAGTCAGCATTTATCACTTAACTTAAATGATGATAATGATTGGTTGAGCCTCAGTGGTAATGTTTCATTACCAAGTGGCGATGTTTACGCATTGCAAACACTACTCAAAGCCCCGCGTAGAGGCAGTATTATTAAGTTTGATGAAGATAACTCACTTTTATTGGATCAACGTTTAACTAACTTATTAAACCGCCTTGAAGGCATGCAAATTGACGATAAAAATGCCCCTGATGACCAACTTCGTATCGCTAATGCACGCGCTCTGCCACTGTATCAAAGCGTCGCTGATTTAGGTGATGTTACTTTTGGTGAGAGTTGGCAAACACGATTAGCTAAATTCAATCACACAATAGAACCAATCCTCCCCGTTCACCTTGTAAACATTCTGCGTGATTATCAAGTAGTGGGAGTAAACTGGCTAATGCAATTGGCTAATTGGGGCCTAAATGCGTGTTTAGCTGATGACATGGGACTAGGAAAGACTTTACAAACGCTTACCGTATTACAAATGCGTAGCAGCCTTGGCGCAAGCTTAGTTGTAGCACCTAAATCAGTGTGTCATAACTGGCGTGTTGAAGCAGATCGTTTTGCACCAGCACTCAATATAAAAACCATAGATAATGCCAGCACATGTGAGCAGGTACTCGCAAACGCCGCAGCAGGTGATATCGTGGTGGTAAGTTACGGGCTATTACCGCTAATTGGTGAACAACTGGCAACACATGAATTTGCAAATATAGTGTTTGATGAAGCACAAGCAATTAAAAATCCACTCAGCTTGCGAGCCAAAGCCGCGTTTGCATTAAATGGCCATTTTAAAATCGCGTTGTCTGGCACGCCTATCGAAAATCATTTAGGCGAACTGTGGAGCTTATTTAACTTTTTAATGCCCGGCTTTTTACACACACTACCAGTATTTAAAAAACGCTTTGGCAACGCAGATAAAAACCAACAACAAGCTGATACCCTAAAAACCTTGGTATCACCCTTTATTCTGCGCAGAACAAAACAAACGGTGCTCACTGAATTACCTGAAAAAACCGAGATCAACCTTACCTTTGCACTGAGTGAGAAAGAACAAGCCTTATACGAAGCAACCCGCTTAAATGCATTAGAGCAAGCAAACCAGGAAGACAGCCAATACATTACAATTTTGGCATCACTTACTAAACTACGCCGCGCGTGTATTGCACCGCAATTATTACTTGCTAACAGTAAGCTGCCCTCGAGTAAACTCGACACCGCAGAAGCGATTATTGAGGAACTACTACAGAACAATCACCAAGCGCTTATCTTTAGTCAATTTGTGGATGTTTTAAAACTGGTCGAGCAGCGATTGCAAAAAAGAGGCATAAACTATTGCTACCTCGATGGCAGTATGAGCAGCAATAAACGCAAACAACAAGTTGATAAATTTCAAGCCGGCGACGCACCACTGTTTTTAATTAGCCTTAAAGCCGGTGGCACAGGACTGAATTTAACAGCCGCAGATTATGTGTTGCATTTAGACCCTTGGTGGAACCCCGCGGTTGAACAACAAGCCTCAGATAGAGCACACCGCTTGGGGCAAACGCGCCCAGTGACGGTCTACAGATTAATTGCGCAAAACACCATTGAAGAGAAAATCTTGAAATTGCATGAACATAAACAAGCCCTTGCCGATAAAGTACTTTCTGGCACCGGTGATGCTGGGCAAATGTCTAAAGATCAACTACTGGCGTTATTAAGTAATACTGAGCTGTGATGTGATGGTTACTCTTGGTGCGCCAAAGTAACCAAAAATGCACTGCCGTCTTCTAATGCCTCAAGCATTGGCGGTGTCGGCAGGCAAATATCTTGCACAAAATGCAGTACATCGGGCTGTGGTTCACCAAATAAAATATCTAATGCGAGCCTATCTTTTCCGTATAGGCCGCGGTGAATCATATTCGCCGAAAAAATTAATAAGTCGCCAGCCCGCATTTCTATTACGTGCCCACTGTCTAAATCATCGCTTGGGTTATTATGCTCAGTAGCCAAACGTTTAGCTAACTCAGTCGGCGTATCCCAGCGCCTATGAGTCCCTGGCACAAGTTCAATACCAGGCTCATCCTCTAGTGCCACACGACAATGTATAACTTCAGGCCCGCCTAGTGCTGCTTGTTGCTCTTCTAAGTCTAAATGGTACTGCATATCCCGATGCCAATAATTTTCCTGCTCAGGGTTAACAGGATTAAAAAATAGCTGAGTATTCATAAATGCCGAAGTATTAAGCACGGAGTCAACTTGTGCCATCAGTTTATGCCTTGCAATAAACTTAAATAACACCAAACGCTGCGCATCATTTAAGTACGTATTGGCAGTTAAGTAAGCGCTATTAACAGCTTTGGTGTGATAAAAATTATGATTATCTTTAATCCATTGTTCATGAAAGCAATGGATTACTTCCCGCACTTGTGCAAGTTCACCTTCTGTATAAAACTTTTTCACATGAAAAAAGCCATGTTGCTCAAATTGCGTATTTATCATCACTTAATCACCCTGACACTCTAATATAGTGGCTACTCGTTGTGCTAAATGCGGCAGAACGTCTTGTTCAAACCATGGGTTTTTACTCAACCAAATATTATTACGCGGGCTGGGATGTGGTAACGGTAAAGTAGATGGCCAATAGTCACGCCACGATTTTACCAACTCAGTAAGCGGTAAATACTTAGTCTCTGGTAAGTGATACGTTTGCGCATGCTTTCCCAGTACAATTGTAAGCTTAATATTTGGCAGCGCCCTTAAAAGTTGTTCACGCCAAGCTGGCGCGCACTCTTTACGTGGCGGTAAATCGCCCGACTTACCTTTACCTGGGTAACAAAACCCCATGGGTAAAATCGCAATTTTAGACGCGTCATAAAATACCGCTTCAGATAAGCCTAGCCATTGACGTAATCGCTGGCCGCTGGCATCATCAAACGGCACACCACTTTCGTGTACTTTAATTCCCGGCGCTTGCCCTGCAATTAATATTCGCGCTAGCGGATTAAACTGCACCACAGGACGCGCACCTAAAGGGAGCTCAGGTTCACAGATCACACATTTACTAACTTGGTTCAGTAACAAATCAGCTTTCATTATTATTTTGACTAATTCGCCATAACACACCACTTGGATCGTAGAGCACAAAATCAATCATATTCCATACCTGTAAGCGTGGTTCGCTCATCTTAACGTCATATTTTTCTATCAAACCAGCGCTTTTAAGCTGTGCATGCCATGCATATACATCCTGTACCAATAGATGCATCATAAAATTATTAGCGTGCTCCGCATTATAAAAATTTTGTAATAAAAAACTGCAATCACCATGATAAAAGTAAGCCATTTCAGGGCTTTCCCATGCAATTTCAAACCCCATGTCTTTATAAAAATGGTTGCTAACTATAAAATCCTTTGCTGGGACGAATGCTTTAATCTCTTCGCAGGCTAAATTTGCCACTATAATCATTTCCTTTAGTTAGTAAAATAATGATCTATATCCAAGTCACCTCTAGGTGCAGAATTTAGCTGATTTTAAAGCAATTTATACTGCGTTATTAATTTTTATAAAGGAGTAAACAGTGTTTGCAATTAATCCTTGCCTAAATCGCTTTTAATTCCAACGACGCTGACATTTTGAGGTGACTTAGGTATATGCACTTTACTCTGACCACACCGCAAACTCATTACCGCTAGGCTCTGTAAAATGAAACCGACAGCCACCTGGAAAATCAAATAGCGGCTTAATCACTAATCCACCGTGTTGCTCTACCTTTGCCAGTGTTTGCTGGATATCAGCGCTATAAAATACCAGCAGAGCTGAACCATTTGCTGTTAATGCGTTAAGCGGTGCTTTATAAAAACCACCATCAAGGCCTGCTTTATCTGCGCTAAAAGCCGTATATTCAGGGCCATAATCAGTAAATTGCCAGTCAAATACCTGACTAAAAAATGCTTTTGTTGCCTGTAAATCATTTGCTGCAAATTCAACATAATTAAGTTGTTCATGTACTGCCATAACGTCTCCTTTTAATAATGCCTATAACAATCATTCATCTTGCTTAATTAAGCATACAAGCAGTTGAAAAATTTGCGAACTTTTCTATTAAAAACAGTCATCACCAGCTTGCATACCCAAACCACCTCAAGATGAAGTCTGCATCTTTAGGTGGTTTGGGTATGGATCACTATTTTACTAAGTATAACGGGTTAGCTTTTAAGATTATAATAAAACCCAGCTATAATCAGGTAACCCTCCTTTCGAACGACCGCCTATAAATCAATCATAAAACATTCGCATTTAAACATTTAAATACGAATCACTATCTTTTCAGAACCTAAAATATATAATAGCCTTTTATTCACTCCCTTTGCAGGGGTTTTAAGGGACTATCTATGCATACTCAACCTATAGAAAATAGCCAACCACTCATGGAACGGGCTAAGTTAAGTCAATTTTATCAAACGCATAAATACCGTTTTGCTGTTTTCTCTCGCTTTTTGGCTGCCATTTTAGGTGGCTACGTTTTTACGGCTGTATTTACTTCATTATTGAGTATCATTTTACCGCTAAAAAAATCTGATGCCGTGTTGCTGAGTATCTCGTTAACTATTTTGGTATACAGCTGTGTATTTATTTGGGTATTTGCTATTAAGTCTCTCAAAAGAATTTGGATCACTATTTTACTAACAACTACTGCGTGTGCATTGTGTATTGCAATACTTAAGGACTGGCTATGAAAGAGAGTTTTTTCCGTTCAATGACCTGGATGCATACTTGGGTCGGATTATTGGTCTGTTGGCTGCTTTATTTAATCTTTTTTGCAGGCACTATTAGCTTCTTCCGTGATGAAGTAACGCTTTGGAACCAACCTGCATTACACCAAATAGCCACGCCGTCAAATCGCATACAAATACAACGAGAACAAATCGTTGCCGGCTACGATTATCTTAAAAACACGGCGCCTGACTCTAACCGTTGGGGGGTTTATTTACCTTCAGAACGAGAGCCGCAGCTTAATTATGCTTACGAAAAACCTCGCCCAGAAGGTAAACGCTTTGGTGGCTGGCAAGACCATTATATAAACCCAGTAACAGGCCAAGAGCTTGATCAACCAAGAGAAACTCAAGGAGGAAATTTCTTTTACCGCCTACATTTTGACTTGCATTACCTCGATACACGTACCGCACGCTGGATTGTATGCTTAGCCAGTTTATTTATGCTGGTTGCATTAATATCTGGTGTCGTTATTCATAAGCGCATATTTAAAGATATGTTTAGTTTTCGTAGTAATAAAGGCAGCCGAAGCTGGCTTGACGGACATAATGTATCGTCGGTTTTAGCCTTGCCATTTCATATTATGATAACTTATACAGGTCTGATCACGCTGATATTTATGTTATTTCCCTACCCTGCGATGACAGCGTATGATAATGGTGTTCGTGGCTTATTTGATGATGTACAGCCAACCAATGTTCGCACTAAAAGCAACCCTGAAAAAGCATCGTTAGCCCCTATTGAACATGTTTTAGATCAAGTTTATACCAACTGGCCAGATGCTGATTTAACACAAGTAACAATTCTTGACCCAAATAAAGCGTCTGCAACTATCACTGTAAGAGCAAACACTGGTTCACTGGTTCAAGATCAAAGCCCCACGATGCTTTTTAATGGTGTTGATGGCAGCTTAATAGCGAAAACTAATCAAGAGTTCAGCGCCAGTGAAACAGTCTTCGATTCAATGACTGCCCTACATACGGGTCGCTTAGCAAACCCATTACTGCGCTGGCTATACTTTTTATGTGGTATTGCTGGCTGCGTCATGATTGCCAGCGGCTGTATTATGTGGGCTAAACGTATTCGTGAACGAATGAAAAAACAACAAACAGCCTCATTTGGCTTAAAGTTGGTAGAAGGGCTAAACCTAGCCACCTTAATGGGCTTACCACTGGCGACATGCGCTTTTTTTATCGCTAATAGATTACTTCCTATTACAACAGCTGAGCGTGCAGACAAAGAGATTTTGGCCTTTTTTCTAGCCTGGTTAGCTGTGGCATTATTTGCATTGTTTAAACGTGGTAAGCGCCAATGGATTCAATTAGCATGGCTCAACTGCGCAGCCTGCTTTAGTGTGCCATTCATTAACGCTATAACAACCGAAGGTAACCTAATTAGCTATCTAATCAACGGCCAATGGGCATTGTTTAGTTTTGATTTGATCTGTTTAGTATGCGCAGCTTTATTTATTGTTCAGGTCAAAAAATTACGTACTGCAACAAGTAAAACAGCACCAGTAAAACGTTCAAGCCGTTCTCCTAAAAAACAGCTTGAGGAGCAAAAAGCATGAACGAATTACTGCAATTTAGCCTCTGTTTACTGGCATTTAACTGTTTTGCATTAGCAAAATTTAACCATTACCGCGATGTGTTTAAAAATCGCCCAACACAAAAGCAAAGTCAGCGCTTTATCATCGCCGCTTGGATCAGTATTTTACTAAGTTTAGTGCTCAGTGTCGCTCAAAATAACGGCTATGGTGCTTTGCTTTTTTGTGGGTATATGGCGCTAAGCCTTTTAATTTTAATGATTTTTTATAGTTTCAAGGCATCATGGGTAAAAATAATGAGTGCAGTAAATATCACGGTATTAATGCTTAGCGGGCTATTTTTAAGTGTTTTTTAGTCCAAGTTAGTAAAAATGTGATCTCAAATAAAATGTAATAAAAAAGGCAAGCTCATGAAGCTTGCCTTTTAAGGTTAATTCCACTCTAACTGCATATCCCATACATACCGCTTTTCTTCTTGTAGCGGAGCTTGTGACTCATCAACAACCTCAAGCACATTTTTAGCTTTGATCAACGTTGCATCTCGGCCAAATAAATAACTTTGCTCTTTTACAATGGTTAAATACGCTTTATTTAATTGCTGAGCACGCGCTTTAGATGGCGTAATTAATTCATACAAGTTCTTAGCACTGCGCACTTTTTGTTTATTAACCGTACCATCTTGATTAAACCAACGCATTAGCATTTCTTGATTTTGACGAAACTCATCTCCCCCGCCAACACGTTCAAAATACGTTAAAAACTCACCTTGTTGCTCGCCTTTATTTGGCACATCTTGCATTGCTCGTAAGTCAATGTAACCCCAGCCTTCCCGGCCTTCTACCTTACGTGGGAATGAAAAACTTTGGTCATATGTTGAGCCCACCGTTTTATGACACCCATTACAAAAAGCCAATTCTTGTTTATGTTGCGGCCTAAGATCACCCTCACTATCTTCGATGTAGCCATTGATAGTCCAACCAAACATGTTGTTGATCCCTTCATCACCGAGGTATCGTGTTTGCGGTAAGTTTTCAAAGTGTTTTTCTTTTGCCTCACTGTAATAAGATGATGCTAAAAGCTGCTTAGATTTAAACGCATGCTTTTTCATATAACGCACTTCTTTCATACGAGGTGCATTATAGATTTCTCCATTCTCATCTACGCCAATGTAGCGCACAGTGTGCAAAAACTCAGTATCTTGCGGGTATAACTGATAGCTTAACTGGGTGTTTTTCGCATCACCCACATAATTTGCTTGCTTAGTTATTTGGCTAATAACAGCACTGAGTTTGCCATCACCATCTAAATCTTGGCCGATTTTTTGTTCCGATATATCGGGCGTTGTAATTTTATCTAAATCTTTTACGGCCATTTCAACCAAGCTTAAGTTAGCAATGTAAACATCTTGATTGTACTGCCCTTCAAGCTGACGGAAATTATCACCTAAGCGGATCATCACATCCCCCGTAGAACCATTTGTTGGCCAAAACGTACTTGGAAAAGGCTTATAATTGAACGCGACCCAATGGCTGCCATCTTTTGCAAAACCCTGTGCATCAAATGCCTGTGCCGGGTAAGCTAGATTTTTCACTTCAGCAACTTCGCCTTGCCAATCTGGATTCGCTTTGAGCTTTTTAATAAAGTGGCTGTAATTATCTTGGTTTACCCAGCTGCTAATTTGATCATCTGAAATTTGTTCAATCAGCGCAGTGCGATCGATAAATAAATTTTTCCAATGATTTTTAAGCCCTAAATCAGAGAATTCATACACTCCCTGTAAGTGGCCATCGTTCATGGCATTAGGTCTATTTTTGTTTTTCTTATCGGTTTGATGACACGCATAACACGGGTTATTTGTGCCCTCTGTTTTTGTATAACATTGCGGCGGAATAACTGATTCAGGATTGTATTCTTCATCATGTTGCATATAGGCAAGTGCAGGAATATCATCCCCAACCTTGTAAGGGGGAGACTCTACTAACAGCTCAATATCTTCGCTTACTAGACTTTTTGTGGCCGAATCAAAGCAGCCACCTATTAGTGCAAAGTTAACTAACAGGAATAAGGGAATAAAATACTTCATTTTTATGACTCTGGTTTTTTTGCAAAAAAATGGGCAAGCGTATTGCTTGCCCTAAATATTACTTAGTTTTAGGATCATACATCCATAAAGTATTGTTCTCTTGGAAACCATCTTCACCGATAATGATACGGCCATCGCGCATAACAATAACGTTATCTGGCTGCGATAATTGCTCAACATCACAGCGCTCTGCACCGTTTAAGCTTGAACGGTAAGTACCGCCCATCACAACAGGTTCAATACGCGTTAAGCTGTAGCTTGTATCGATATGAGCACGGTAAACACCGCCACAATCTTTAACTCTACGTGATAACTGAATATCACCTTCGTCATCAATCATCGTGTTATCTAAATCTGCAATACCTATGTACATATACGCTTTAGTAACCACTTCATCTGCAATCATATCTTGGCCAGTAATTGCTTCAAGAACACGGTCGTGATTGATGCTAATACCTTCAAGCTTGCGCCATTCAGCTGTTGCACCTTTCATTTTGGCCGCTTGACGTGACTCTAAAAATGCAGCGCGATCATCCATAGCTTTACCCGCTGTAACCGGGCTACCGCCTTCGGCTTCTGTAGGGTATGTTGCTTTACCATCTGCCCATGCTTGTACGTCAGCCAGTGTCATGTAACTGGTTTTACCTGCAACATAATCGCTGGTATCAATACCATCGTACTCACTGATCCACGTTTCGATGTTTGCATTTGTACCACTTGCAATTTCAACCCAATCAACATCAAAGCCAGTAACCGTTGGTTCGCTTAAGCCTGCATCTTGAGTTAGTTTGGCACCGTATAAAGTACCCGACGATAAATCTTCTGGTTGATCAGCAATAAACTTAAACAACACACCACCGGTATCATCTTGTGATGAATACACAGTGCGCTTGTCTGGCATAACGACTGAGTTTTCATGCTCATAACGACCAATCGTGTAATGTTTAACAACATCTGGTGTATCTGTCATTGGGTTTTGAATTTCAGCAATGTAGCCATAGCGGTAAGGATTAGGGAAATCGGGGGCTACTAGCGCTTCAAGGTTGTCTGTGCTGGTATTTGCCGGATCATTCCATGATGCATCTGTTGTTGAATCAACCGTTGAACGCACTATCCACTCTTCAGATGTTAACGGTGTGCCCCAAGGTGATACCGAGCCAAAGCAGTTAGCCGCCGTGCCTTTTACACCATCAAAATTAATCATCATCGCATCTGTCACTGACCATGCGCCTTCGGTATTTTTAGTCATTTTTAAACGACTTACACCACCTGGGTAGGACTCCCAGTTAGTAAATAAATAACCTTCGTTATCACCTGAAGCAATAAAGCCATTAAAGTCAGGGTTATCATTATCTAGAATATGTTCATTTGTGCTAATACTATAATGAACACCTAAACCACCCGCTAAACCTTTCTCGCCTAAATCAGCAAATGTATCGCCTGTTTGACCCAGTATTTGGTATTCGCCCAAAGCTGCAACAACCGTTTGGCGTTCAAACTCACTTTCAGGAACCGGCGAGTTCACAACATTACGAGGTAAGTTATTAAAATTAACACCGCGCAACACACCAACAGTACCGCGATTAATTACTTTACCATTAATTGAATCTTGCGCTGTATTGGTATCTGATGGATGCTGAACGTTGAAGAACAAATCACCACCATCACTTAAAAATATACCCGTTACCTCAGCACCGGCAGGCACAGTTGCCAAGCGTGTTAAGCCACTGCCACCATTTTGACCTGATGCACCATCAGCGCCATTTTGGCCGTTACTACCATCAACGCCATTTTGACCATTCGTTCCATCAACGCCATTTTGACCAACTGAACCTTGTGCTCCGGCTACGCCTTGCTTACCATCATCACCATTACAGGCTGTTAATGCTAAAGTGACGGCTCCAGCGATTAAAGAAAATGCTACACGCTTCATTATAAACTCCAGTAAAAATATTTTATTGTTAGGTTAACGCGCAGCATAGTCTGAGGTGTAACTATGACAATTGCCTTACAGATATATTATTATTTAGAGTCAATGATTTAGGAGGGTATTAAAGCGATAAGATCATATAAAATAAGAGGCGGTGTCACCCAGAAGCATTATAATATGCTTCTGAGCTTTAACATGAAGGGGATTAAATTTGATTATCTATCGTGGCTCTGATTGTCGCCAAGCTTACTTCTTTAATAAGTTTACCGTCCTCAAAAACCACTTCCAATAAGCCCGTTGCTTCCTCTGCTTGTGTTACATCATCAAAGAGCACTAACTCTCCATCTACACGTTCAACTTTTAATAAGCCTTTTGCTGATTTTTTCTTACTATCCGTTTTAGGATCTTTAAAAATCGCTACTCGCTCGCCATTTTTAACCACACTCGTTGCTTTGACAGCTGATCCGTGTGTATCACGTGTCACATATTGATAACTGTAAGAGCCAATCCCCAATACCACCTTTGAGGCAAACCCTTTATCAAGCAAACGTTGTAAAATTTCGCGTTGGCGAACTAAGGTAATTGCATCACCATAAATCGCGCCAATATGTTCATCAAGCAACTTAAAGCCTTTATCTGTCATTGTGCCGCCAAAAATATCCCACAAGCATTCAATTAACCCTTTGATTTCGCAAGCCATCAGCGTGATTGTGCGCTCGCCTTCAAAACCAAAGTACTGACCATTAAAGCAATACGCTTCGTAGCCTTGTTGAATTACCTGCTGCTCTGCTTCTTGCTGAGTTTCAAAAAGTGCAGCATGATCAGCAACAGGAGACACCTTATAACCCGTTAAAATTTTAACAGGATCCCCAGAGTCCGGACGAATAACTAACGTACCATCTCGCGCCATTATCTCATTTTTTAACTGGGGTAAATAATCCGTTACTAAAGTCCAAAAATCCCATGTATCAGATACAACACTTAACACACCCGTTGGCGATTGTTCTTTCATTAAATACTTAAAAAACTCAATCTCACCTTCCATAATCCAAGAACATGTTACTGAGTGCTCAGTTGCATCCACAGAGCAACCAACCAATTCCTTATCTACATTAGCGCCATAATATTTTTCAGCAAAAAGGACTGCCGTAATTGTATCTGTACCAACCAAGCCAGATGCCAAATGACCAAAACCACTCATTGCAGCCGCATGTTTACCAAACATCCCTCTAAAACTAAAATCATGACCTTGAAAAGGCACAAACTCTAAAGGCAACCCAGTTTTAAGTGCAAATTCTTTAAAGACCTTCAAATATGCAACGGATGTTGTGGCGCTCGTTTGGATTGGCCAATTTTCGCAGCTTAATACTGTTTCAATCATATTGGTTAACCACTGAAAGCCTTCTTTTGTATTTACAATGGTGATCGAAGGGACTAAATAAGGCACGAGTGTTCCCTCTGGCAATGCCTTTATTCTTAGCGGTAAGTAGCCTAAATCATGCAAATCTTCGAGATATTTAACATCGACTACGTACCCAAGCATCGCGCTTAAAATACGCTTATGCTCGCCAACAGCCGAGGCTTTATCTGCACTAAAAAATGCGCCCCATTCTTGTTCTAAATAACTTTTTATAAAATATTGTAGACCTACAAACGCTACTTTATTGTTATTTTCGACATTGCTTAACTTGCCACTTCGTGATGTAAAATTAGCGTACACCTGAGATACATCAGGGTGATAAGCGCGGCTATGAAACTCTTTATAAACGTCTTTTTGCATACTTGCTGCGGTAATAGTCATTATCGTTTCCTTACATTTCAATTATTTGTAATTTTATAGTGGTACTTGGCTTAAACTCGTTAACAGGCCTAAATGAATCCGTAGTGTAAATAGCATCTATCAGCCCTTCAAACACCGCCAACCCCTTAGAAAAAATACCATGCGTTATAAATAATGATATTTCTGCGGCCCCTTGGCTTTTTAATACTTTTGCAAGTTCAATAAACGTACGGCCCCCATCGCAAATATCATCCGCTATCAGCACACTTTTACCTTTCACATCACCCAAGATTTGCGTTTCGATGATGTTGCCTGTTTTTAAATCTCTGACCTTTTGCGCTTGAATAACGTCAAGCTCACTGTTAAATGTTTCAGCTATTTTTAAGGTTTTTTTACTCGCGCCAGCATCGGGTGAAATCAACGTTAACTCACCTTTCGCTAAACGCGTACTCAACTCCTCACAACGGGCAAGTAATGCCATTTGCGGTACATTGACAACATTGTTAATTAGCGCGGGTGAAACATCACTGTGCGCATCCCATATGGTCACTTTTGATAAACCCATATTATTAATAAACTGAGCCATTACCGCAGCGCCAAGTGCTTCCCCCTCAACGCATACACGATCTTGTCGTGCGTATGGAAAGTATGGAATCGTTAATTCAATAGGTATAGCACCGTACGTTAATCGCTTTAATGCATCAACAGCGAGCATTAATCGTATTAATTTTGATGAATCAGTCAGGCGTTCAAATACTTCGATTTTTGTAGTCTCTGCAAAATCACTGGCATTAAATCGAATATGTTCTTCACCACCAGAAAATGTAAAGCAATCAAAATTGAGTAACGTTTTATGGCCCGTACTGGTATGACTAAATATTTCCATTTCATTCTTCCTTATTTACAATTAATGTCCCTAGGACACAATCAAATTTAGCAAAGACCAATCAATAACTCAAGCACTTTGTGTCAAAAGGACACTATTTATATACCTGAGCAAAACGAACCATTCTTAGCCGTTTATAATAACGTTACCCAACGAATATAAGTAACCTTGATTTGCTTAAATATTGATATAAATGTAAAACTGCTTTAACGTGTCGTTAAGACATTAAGTTTATCTGACACTAATTAAATGACCGACTCTTACAATATTAATGAATACAAACACCCACTTTTTACCGTAGACAGTGTGCTTTTTACGATCACCGATGGTGCTTTAAAAGTACTTTTAGTCAAACGCGCAAATTCACCTTTTGAAGGAAGTTGGGGACTGCCTGGCGGGTTCGTGGATATTGACTCAGATAGCACCACAGACATCACCGCGCTGCGCAAATTAAAAGAAAAAACCAATGTAGAGCCACCTTACTTAGAACAATTGCAAACCTTCTCTGGCGTGCACCGTGATCCAAGAGGCTTCAGTGTTACATTGGTATATTTTGCGCTTATTGCTGCACAAAATGTCAGTACTCACATAAAATCTATTGATGATGTACAGTGGGTAGACATCAACACTATTCAAGATTTATCTATTGCCTTTGATCATAAACACCTTATTGAACATGCCAAACAGCGGCTGCAACAAAAAACGCTGTATTCAATGGTGCCAATATATTGTTTGCCAGAATATTTTACCGTAGGGCAGTTAAAGTCTGTTATCGAAATAATCCTAGGAAAAACAATTCAGCGTAAAAGTTTAATAAGACGACTTGAATCAACAAATATTGTAGAAAAGAGTGATGAAAAAGTAAGTTCTGGTGGTCGTTTAGCACATTTGTACACGCTAAAGTCAGGGGTTGATATTGTTAATTTTGAACGAAACCTGAGCGCATAGCTTAATATGTCAGGCCATCTCGCGATGGCCTGACATATTAAGCTATAAAGCCCCTTTACAGCAGCTACAAAGGTGTTTGTGTTACCCAAATTAACGAATCAGTATCAAAGCCACGTGTTTTTGCAGCATTAATAAAATCTACTTTGCGTTCATTCGTAATTGTTGGTGTACGCGACAGTAACCATAAATATTCATTATTGTAACCAGACACATAAGCGTAATTATAATTTTTTTGATCAAGCCCAAACACCACATAAGAGCTATAAAAAGGGCCAAAAAACGACACTTTTAAATGCCCTGTATTTTTATCGTCTACAAATTTAGCTTTGCCCTCAGCATCACTCCATGCTTGTTCTCCTTGATCAAACCCACGGTTTAAAACTTTTATGCTCCCGTCATTGTTCAAAGAGTAATCAGCGGTGACATTTTGCAAGCCACGCTCGAACGAATGATCTAATCGGGCAATTTCGTACCACTTTCCTTGATATCGCTCAACTGAAAATGGGCTTACGGGGTTAACTTTATCTGGCATTCCTGTGCAACCAATCAACGCACTGGTAAAAATGAGTATAAGCACAACAAAAATTGTATTTTTCATATCAAATCCTTCTATATTTTTTTCTTAATACGCAACAAACATCAAAAAAGTTCACTAAACACTGGTTGTTATAAAAAGCTTAGGTTAGGATCATTTTTTACTAACTATTCGAGCTAATAATGAAGATATGGGTTGATGCAGATGCTTGCCCTGTGGTGATCAAAGAGATTTTATTTCGCGCCGCTGAACGTACACACACACAGACAATTCTAGTCGCCAATCATGCAATGCGCATTCCGCCTTCAAAATATATTAGCCGTGTGCAAGTATCGTCTGGTTTTGACGTAGCCGATGACGAAATTGTAAAACGTATTGAAGCAAACGATTTAGTGATCACCGGTGATATTCCGCTGGCCTCAGAAGTAATTGATAACGGCGGCCAAGCTCTTAACCCTCGCGGTGAGTTGTATACCACTGAAAATATTCGCTCGTTGTTAAATGTACGTGACTTTATGGATACCATGCGCTCAAGTGGTGTTGAAATGAATGGCGGCCCGCCTCCATTGAGCCAAAGTGATAGACAAAACTTTGCCAATAACCTTGACCGCATACTCGCGCAAAATAAATAATGCATCAGCAACCTATTGGTTTTGGCGATCAATCCTTTAACGTCGCAGTGTATATTGCCAATATTCCTAACATGCCGCAGTACAGTGAAATTAGCTCGTTACAAGCGATGATAGATGGGCAAATAGATACAATAAATCAAGCCTGTGGCAACGGTTGGCGCAAGGTATTTAATGTTTACGCTAAAGTACTGTTTGCATTGCCTAGTGAATATTATCACTTTGCTAAATTAGCCCCCACTTGGCAACACTACCGTGATACGCAGCTGCTGCAAAAAAATAGCCATACAGCGCTACTATTTAGCCCACCTATATTAACGAGCAATAATACTTTGCATATTATTGCCGGGCGCACGTATGCTAAAACACTGATCAATCAAGGGCAATTAACTGCGCAACTCGATTGGCTTGATGACGAATTTGCCATAGACAAAACAAACAAGGTTATTGTTTGCCCCTACTTTGATTACCGCCAATTAAGCAATATAAAAATAGCCCGACTAAGTGAATTAGTAGCGAGTATTCAATTTATTAACTAACCTTAAGGCTTTTATAGTCAAGTCACCTCAAGCCGCCTATTTCAGTTGAAATTAAAAACAAAGCATTGATTGCAAATAATAGCGGCTCTATTGTTAAATTAGTTTTGAGGCAGCTTGGGTATAGCACTTGCCACGGAGGCTTTAACGGTTATGAAAATACTTGTAGTAGATGATATGCCACTAATGCGCCATGTTTTAATCAACATGCTGCGAAAACTGGAGTTTAAAGATTTAATTGAAGCAACGGATGGCGTACAGGCTTTACAATTATTGCATCAACACACTTTTGATTTAGTGATAACCGATTTACACATGCCAAAAATGGATGGTAAAAGCTTACTAAATCGCATTCGTGATGATCAGCAGCTACAAAACACCCCTGTGCTAATGGTCACCTGCGAAGACAATGCCACCGAAATAAAAGAAATTATCGCCGCTAAAGTATCTGGCTTTATTATTAAGCCCTTTAGTTTAAATATTTTAGCCAAACAATTAAAAAAAATTGCTGAGCTTGTTTAGCTCTTTAATTTTTATAGCTTATATTACTAACAGCCCTAAAAATGATGCGCCCTAAAAGGGGTTTTTAACCATTGCATATAATCATTATTAAGATCAGGAAAATGCGTAGCCAATGCGCTTTGCAACTGCAACGGCGTTAATTGCACACAGAGTGACTTTTGCTGTTCTAGCATAATACTCTTTAAAAAACCTTTACCTTGTTTAGAATCCATTAAAAAGTAAACGCCAGCCCAGCTACTGGCATAAAGTTTTGTACTCTCACCTCGCTGCCAATTATCCTGTTGGTTTAATAACTCATTTAACGTCAATATGCTTGTCGATAATGTGTGGTTTTTTAGCCATGTCGTGCTTGGCTCTACGCTGACAGTTTGCATGGTATTGTTTGTATGCTCAAAATACTCAGCCAACCCTTCGTCTAACCAGCGGGGCGTACTTCCTAATACAGCTTTATTAATTGCATGCACCGCTTCATGCACTGCCGTGCGCATTGCACTTTGCTCGTTGTTATAATTTATAAAAGCCGTGTTACTGGAATTAAAATAAATACCCTGCGTATTGGTTGGATCTCCACCACGTCGCCTTACCGCATTTTCATAGTCAGTTTGTGTGGCTAAAACCCTAAGATCTAATTTTACTTTCCTCAGCGAATCAACACCGATAATTTGGCCATATACTTTAAACACAGCATTGAGCTTAACCCGTAATGCTTGCTTAAATGACGCTGGTAAATTAGGTGTACTTAAAGTCAGCTCAAAGTAATCGAGGGTATCTACAAAACCTGTATTGTAAGGCGTTGCGTTAAGACTTGGTTTTTTATCACTAAAATGTGCAATACCCTCACTATCTGTCCAGCTATAAATATCGCCTTGTTGGGTATATTTAACCTCACCGAGTGATACATCAACACAGCGGGTTGTATCAATTTGCGGCCTATGATGTTGTTTAAGTATTTGAAGAGAGATGGGCTTAACAACAACCTCGTTCGTCTGAGCGTTTTTAACTGTATCGTCATGATAAATGTACGTCACTAAATCAACGTATAATTCATTTGCACTGCCTACCAACCCTTTATAACTCAATTGCCGACCTGATAAATACTGAGCCAGTAAAGCCGATGTAATTAACATGGCAATAAACAGCAAAACATTCCGTAGCTTGGTTTTAAACACACTCAATCCTTGAGCTAATTACTCTGCGTAACTAACTGATATTTTAAATTAAAAGTAAATATAGGAGATTGACACTCAAATAACAACAGACGCTTTCAAACTTATCACACTCCCATTTGATTACTATTCGCTTTTGTTTAATCACTGCGGTAGTATCTTAAGCGGGTAAATAATCAACAAGGAAGGCAGTATGTTTACAACTAAATTTATACGCAATGTATACTCCACTTCCCTGTTGCTACTGCTGTTTATAAGCTACAACGCTAACGCTGATCCCGCCGTATTAAACCCTAATTTGAATTCAGATCTAACCACATTAGAGCTAAGCGCTGGTGAGTGGCCGCCCTTTATGAGCGAATCACTTCCTCATCAAGGTGTTGTTGCTCATTTGATCAGTGATATTTTTGCCCAAGCAGGCATTAAAGTTAGTTTTACATTTTTACCTTGGTCACGGGCATATCACGATACTGTAAATGGTAAGTATGCGGCAACCGCAGTATGGATGTTAAGTGAAGCAAGAGCGAAAATTTATTTATATAGCGAGCCTGTACTCAGTGAAAAATTTGTGTTTTTTTACCAAAAACAACACCATTTTGACTGGAAAAATATAGCTGATTTAAAAGGCCTTTTACTTGGTGGCGGGCTTGGCTATAGCTACGGCACTGAGTTTGATAACGCACTAGAAAAAGAGCTTTTTGAAATGTCACGCGTTGGCAGTACAGAGCAAAACTTTCGCCGTTTAGCCATGGGCCGAATCGATGCCTTTGCTGAGGAACAAAGTGTTGGCTACTATGCACTCAACAACCAACTACCTGAGCTTGCTAATGTTATTAGTCATCACCCTAAACCATTATTAATAAATAAAAGCTTTTTATTATTCCCAAAGAACTCCGTTTATAGCAAAGAGCTATTAGCCATATTTAATCATCATTTATTACAGTTTAAACAAACGGGGCGTTATCAAGCTTATTTTGAAGGCTTAGGCAAAGGCGACTATCAAGTAAAAACAGCTATTGAATAAGTACATGCGCTACCTACTTAAATAATTGGCACAAATTTACTTTGTGTTGTAGACCATTTTTTAATCCAGCTATTAAAATCTTCTTCGTACCTTGGGTAATAATCAATTAACGTATGAATTACTTGCTCTGTAGTTAACACGTCACACGCATTTTTTGCTTCGTGCTGTAACAAAGCCCTCAGCACACGTTTTCCCCGAGTGCTTTGCATTAAAAAGCCAACCCACACAGCTGAATTTTTATACATAAGTAACGTGTCTGCACCATACCAACTCTCTTCTGATTCACTCAATACTGACAACATAAATAAGCGCTCCTGAAAATATCGGCTAGGTAAGTTAACCTCCTTAGGGCTATTGTAATTAAGTATGTTTTCAAACACTTCTGCCAACCCTTCATTTAGCCACTTTGGCATGTGACCTATTAACCGATAGTTAAAAACATGCAATGCCTCATGCACCGCTGTTTTTAAGCTCTGCTCAGGATTACTGTGTTTATATTTTACAAACGCCGTATTACTCGCCCCAAAATACATACCAATATTAGTGGTCGGTATTTCACCAAACAGCGAGATGTAATCATCATAATAACGTGGTGGTAAAACCACTAAATTAACCGTATAAGCCTGCTTTGAGCTAACCTGAAAAAATGCGCGGTAACTTGAATAAGCTCTACGCAGACGTTTTTTTAACGCTTGATGGTAATCATCCGCTAATTTTGGCGTGATCAAATTCACAACAGCATAATTACTTAACCTAAATTGCGACTTTTCAAATTCAAGGTTGTCATCCAATAAAGACAACCGCTCTTTTGCATCAGCAACAGCTTCATCACTATGCCAATTCATGTGGCACTGACTCTCAATAACAGGCTTATTTAGCGGCGTTTTTTGTGCAGGCTCAGTAGTGCGTGATACAGCTAGTTGCATAGCCTTATCATTTAAAGTCTGGGTATATTGTGAGGTCGTAACTTTGCTAGACACCTGCGCGACGGGTTCAGCAGGTGCAAACCACTGCATAACCACATTAACCCAGCCTAAATGAAAACAAAAAAATCCTAACAACACGATTAAAACAATACTTGTAGGGAACGACGAAGGCTTTTTTTGCATCACCAAATCTCTGAAAATAAAAACAGTGTAGCGAGTTTAAATACAATAAAGTACTCAAAAGAGGTCTAATCAGTTACTAGGCATCGAATTGGGGTTGTTAACGAGTGAAAACAAAACCCGTAGGCGGGAGTTTACCTCGCGCTGTTTTACATTTTATGGTGCTTTATTTGCGTGGCATAAAGCCCCGCGATTTTGTAGGTCGTGCTTTAGCGCGACAATAAATACACAAAGCAATAATCGCAGCTAAAGCTCGCTCCTACCAACAAACCCATGAACTAACCAAATATCGTAGGAACCCGCTTTAGCTGTGATTTTTGTAGAGCTAGTTGATGAACAATAAACCAAACCCGTAGGCGGGAGTTTACCTCGCGCTATTTACATTTTATGGTGCTTTATTTGCGCGGCGTAAAGCCCCGCCCACAACAAATTAATGGTCTTTAAATTAAATTTTGATTAATCGCTTTTATTACCGCTTGGGTTCTATCTTTTACATTAAGCTTGGCTAGAACTTGCGACACATGGTTACGAATTGTTCCTTCAGAGTTATCCAACCTATTAGCAATCACTTTATTCGACATTCCCAAAGACATACACTGCAGCACAACTTGCTCTTTTGCCGTTAAACATTGTTGGGGTGTTAACTGTTGTTGTAATAAATAATCAGTCACTGCACTTTGCAGCACACGTTTACCCGCAATAACACGTTTAATCGCATCTATTAATTCTTCAAGCTCTATATTTTTAAGAACATAACCACGCGCGCCCAAATTTATAGCTTTAACTAATACGTCACAATCCTCAAAGGTAGTAATTATTAGTACCGGCGTGTTGTTTAAGCTTTCACGCATTTTCTCAAGAACACCGAGTCCATCAAGGTTTGGCATTCGCATATCTAACAGCACAATATCAAAGCTACGCTGCGTTAATTGAGTAATAGCCTGTAAACCATCCTCAGCATGGCCATCAATAAATATATCCTCATCTAAATTAAGTAAATTAGCTAAACCAAGGCGAACTAAAGTCTGATCTTCTACTAGTAGGCACTTAATCATTATTCGTCTCTATTAAAAATCAGTGGCAAAGCAATAGTATTTATAAGCACACCTTGCTCAATATACTGGGTAAAATCGCCATTATATTGCGCCATGCGCTCCTTTAATCCAGCTAAACCATTACCTTGTTTTGGTAACTCTGTTTCTGGTTGGTTGTTGTATGCCTGTGCGATAAGCTGTGTTTGTTGATCAATATGAGTGACCTTTGCACTCAATGTTATATGGTTTGCTTGTGTATGCTTAAGCGTATTACTGATCATTTCTTGGCAAAAGCGTAGCACACATAAGCCATAATCTTGGGGTAATTGTTCTGTTTGTGTATCAAGCTGTAAATCACATTGTAAGTTAGGGGTTAGCGCACAGAGGGCTTCGAGCGCATTTTTTAATATGGTTTTATTATTACGTTGGGTCGATACGATTTCTCGTACCTCTTCTAGTACTTCTTGGCTTAATTGATGACAACGAGTCAACGTTTCGACAGTTTCAGGGTTGGCTGTTCGTTTAGCAAAATCTAAGTTAATACTCAGCGCAGTGAGCTTATGACCCAAAGAGTCATGTAATTCTCGTGAAATGTTCTGACGTTCCTGCGCAGCACTCATCGCTCCCATCATTTGTTGCGTAGCTTTGAGTTCTTTATAGTTTTGTCGCGATTGATAATGCATATTAAGACTCTCCACAATACGCCTACTTACAAACCAATTCATCACACAAAAGAAAAACCATACTACAAACGTCACCCAGGGCACACTCGTTTCCCAGCGCGTATAATGTGTTGCGCCATATACAACCATGGCGCTCACCACCGCACACAGTATTTTAGGTAATGAAAAGTGAGGACTGAAAGTTGCCGTAAACATCACTAAATGCAAAAACACGAGCGAAGTCGAAGTAAGTTGCATGAGTCCCAAGGTCAGCAAAAAATAAGTTAACGCAATTATATAAACGTGTTTATTTGGCTGCTTTAAAACATAAAATAGCAGTGCCAAAATAGCACCACTCACACCACCTTGTAGCAACAAAGCAAGTTCAGAGTTAGCATAATATGCGCAGGCTGAGGTTACCCCCAACCAAGAGGCCAACGTTGAAAAACGCCAATCTGTTGTATGCCGTATATTTGGAACCATTGAATAACCCACATTTTTTACTAATTATTACAGAATCAAAAAGTTAAGAACAGTGACATATGTCATAGCCCAAGCTATGAGGTTTGTGACTAGAGGGCTCAAGATACAATCACGTATGCTTTTAATACGAACTACACCACCCGAGCACTTAAAATGAATATGAATAATAGACTACATTACATTGATAATTTACGTAGCCTAGCGCTATTACTAGGTATTGTATTTCACGCAGCGCTGGCATACAGCCCCTTTTTTAGTAATCTTTGGTTCACAGCCGATCCAAATACACATTTCATCTTTGATTATATATCGCATGCATTACACTTATTTCGTATGCCACTCTTTTTTATTATTGCAGGGTTTTGCAGCGCCCTACTTATAGATAAATCTAATACTAATCAATTTTTACGTCATCGAGCTAAACACATACTGCTGCCCTTTATGATCTTTTTGCCTTTAAGCTTTGCCGTTTACTATCATGCCCTTAGCTTTGGTGCGAGTATTGCTAAACCAACGCCGCCCATTTTTGCTGTTTTTCAGGTCATTAAAGAGCCTGTAATCAGCACAATGCATTTATGGTTTTTGTGGAATCTATTTCAGTTTTGCGTCATCTTTTGGCTACTAAATAAGAGTAAGTTAGTAAGCAATAAGCTCGATAACTTCATAACTCACCCCGTATTTTTATATTGTATGCTACCCATTTTATTAACAGTCTCATTAATTGCACAGCCGATACCATTCCCAGCCCCCGATAAACTCACGCCTCAGCTTTGGTCATATGGCTTTTACGGCAGCCTTTACTTGGTCGGTGCAAGCCTTTTTAAAAAGCAAAACCTACTTTCAACGTATCAAAACTATATATGGCCTCTATCAGGAATAGCCACAATATCTATTGCGGCTTATTTTTATCTACTTCCAGCAGCGCCTACACTTGAAATGGTTATAACCGCCGCCTCCGCCGGAGAATTCACCCCAACAGGCCATCAACACTTTTTGCATGTAATGGTACAAACGAGCTGTATTTTATCGTTGACCGCAGTGTCTATTTTACTCGGCCACCGCTTTTTAAATAATGCAAATCGCGTAAGTCGCGCCATTTCCGATGCTTCGTATTGGGTTTATTTAATCCACGTACCAGTACTTATTTATATTCAAATGCCACTGATCAACACCGCACTCCCCGCACTGAGTAAATTTATTATTTCCGTATTCTTAACCTTATTGATTGGCCAAGTCAGTTACTTGCTATTAGTAAAAAGAACATGGCTTGGCTTATTACTCAATGGCAAAAAGCATTAAAGGAAAGCTACCCAGTTTATAAGTTGTGCATTAGCTTTATTTGCGCGGCATAAAGCCCCACGCTTTTGTAGGTCGTGCTTTAGCGCGACAATAACAATAAATGCTAAAGCAATCATCGCAGCTAAAGCTCACTCCTACCATCAACCTATATAGTAGGAACCCGCTTTAGCTGTGATTTTTGTAGAGCTAGTTGATGAACAATAAACCAAACCCGTAGGCGGGAATTTACCTCGCGCTGTTTGCATTTTATGGTGCTTTAATTTGCACGGCATAAAGCCCCGCCTACGACAAATATAAATACCCATAGCTGATAGTTCACCTCGGCTTTGTAGGTCGTGCTTTAGCGCGACAATAAATGCTAAAGCAATCATCGCAGCTAAAACTCGATCCTACCAACAAACCCATGAACTAACCAAATATCGTAGGAACCAGCTTTAGCTGTGATTTTTGTAGAGCTAGTTGATGAACAATAAACCAAACCCGTAGGCGGGAATTTACCTCGCGCAGGTTTGCGTTTTATGACATTTAAATTTGCGCGGCGTAAAGCCCCGCCTACAAAATTTAAACACCCGTAGCAGCGGGTTTACCCCGCGATTTTGTAGGTCGTGCTTTAGCGCGACAATGTTTGCGCTTACCCTTAAATATGCTGACATATTTTGAAGCAAATCAATCAGACCAGTATTTTTATTAGGTACTTCAATGTTATTCTATGCAAATACATGATTGAAAAGGACTCCTCATGATTTTAAAAGATAAAACCCTCATAACTTCTACTTCACCCAAAATACAAGCTGGCCAAAAACAAGAGCTCGATGTAGCATTTTATCTGCGTCGCGCGTTTAAAGATCATCCACAAGTTTTTGTATTTAACGATGTAAAATTCAAACATAATGGTGAAACCGCACAAGTAGACCACTTAATCTCTTACACCTATGGTTTTATTCTTATTGAATCTAAAAGCATCACCGGGGAAGTCTCTATTAATGAACATCAAGAATGGAGTCGTAGTTACCGTGGTCAATGGCAAGGCATGCCATCGCCAATCAAACAAGTTGAGTTACAGCAAGCGTTATTAAAAGGCCTGATGAGAGACAATGCCCCACAACTGCTCCCAAAAATATTTGGCAAAATACAGCAAAACTTTGGTGGTCGCGAATGGCATAGCATTTGTGCCATATCTAGTAATGCAATTATCCAACGCAACAAAGCCCCACAAGATATTGCTACTCGGCTTGTAAAATCAGAGTTTATTGCCGATAAATTGCTTGAGATAATGAAACTGCCAGCATCAATACCTAATGCTTTACACCTTTTTTCAAAAAATACACGTCCATGGTTTAGTGAAGAAAGCTTAGCCAGAATTTGCCAATTTATTTTAGACCAAAACATATTATCCCCCGCACACGTAGAGCCTAAAATATTGGCAGAAGAGCTCAACGAACCAACCCCAATTTATCAAGAAAAACCCATACAGATTGAACCAACGTTTACTCCGCCAATCCCCGCGGAGCAATCGTGTACAATTAACCAAATAGATTTGGCCTGTAAAAAATGTGGCAATAAAACAGATCTTCAACCCCGCTCAGGCCGATACGGATACTTTGCCACCTGCGGCAATTGCAAAACAAACACACCAATGAAAACGCCCTGCCCTAAATGTAGCAGCACCAATACCAAAGTGAGCAAACGCAAAGAGTCTTACTCATTAGTCTGTGGGGAATGTGAAAGTACAGCGCCTATTAAAGTTTGATAGTCAATGTAGGCGGGAGTTTACCTCGCGATTTTGTAGGTCGTGCTTTAGCGCGACAATAAATGCTAAAGCAAACATCCTAGCCCCTAGTAATTCCCCAGAACCTAGCTCCTTCACCCGTAGGCGGGAGCTTAACTCGCGATTTTGTAAGTCGTGCTTTAGCGCGACAATAACAATAAATGCTGAAGCAATCATCGCAGCTAAAGCTCACTCCTACCATCAACCCATATCGTAGGAACCCGCTTTAGCTGTGATTGTTTATAGAGCTAGTTGATGAACAATAAACCAAACCCGTAGGCGGGAATTTATCTCGCGCTTTGGTTTTTAATTGCAAATTTTTAGTTATGTCGCGTTGGCGACTGCAACCAAAGAGCATTTTCTACCAAATGAAAGCGCCGACCGCCCCTTGGAACCCCACGGCGCCCCGAGGATCAAACAGCTTCCTCAATTTAAATTAATGAT
This sequence comes from Pseudoalteromonas sp. NEC-BIFX-2020_002, assembly GCF_013002825.1. Classification (NCBI taxonomy): domain Bacteria; kingdom Pseudomonadati; phylum Pseudomonadota; class Gammaproteobacteria; order Alteromonadales; family Pseudoalteromonadaceae; genus Pseudoalteromonas; species Pseudoalteromonas sp. NEC-BIFX-2020_002. The sequence continues at coordinate 465,684 of NZ_JABEPJ010000001.1, read as the reverse complement.
ATGAACGTAAATGCTGTGTATTCGCCGTCCATGGCGAAGTCACAGCTTAACGCGCATCCATGCGCTGTTATTACTCATCATTAATTTAATTTCGGGTGTGATCACGGGGAATGATCTTAACAGCGGCCTTTAATTCAATCTTGAGTTAATGCTTGTTTACATTGGTTTTTTTAGTACACTAAACCCTCGCAACAGGGAGCGGTTTAATGGAAAAAATTGGTATTTACGAGCAGTTAATTACCCAAGTAATTGAGCAAAATTTAAATCGCGACCAGTTTTATGTCGGTGAACGTCAGCTTGAGTCAGCTGAAGCTGCTACTTGGCTATCGCTCTTTTTAGGCAAGCTTATTGAAAAATATAAACGGTGATAGCTTGAGTTACTATATAAATAACAAAAATAATTCTAAATATAAATTTAAGCTTAAACTCCAAGTCCTAGCCTGAAATAAGATCTTTTTTCACATAAAAGAGTAATTTAGCAACCTTTACCATATTTTTATCTGTAACTAATTCATTAATTAATTTACTAATATAGGTTGATACGAATGTAGCTAAACTTTCTATACAGTGTTCTCCTCTTGCAACTTTAGATATTATCTTTTTAAAAAGAGCAATCAAGATTTCTTTAAATTTATCTAAATCATCCTCGGCTAGTCCTATCTCCCTTATTTTTCGATTTACTTGAAGTTCTCTCATTTCAGAAGGTAGCAAACCAAAACCTAATCCATCAGAAAAATTTCTCATTTTTCGTGAACTTTCTAGAAATCCAGTTGAGTTACAAGCCATTAATATAAGCTTTGAATTCTTAAATAAATTTATATTTTTTAGTGTTATTAATGGCCTTTTTTCAACTTCATGTGATGCTCCACCGTATAGTGAATCTAATGAACCATGACCGACAAAAAATATAGTCCGCCCTTCAGGGATTGTCGCTAGAAAATCCTTGGTAGCGGTGTAAGAATCATCGCTAGCTTCACATTCAACCAGGTTGATTTCAGGAAACAACTCTATCGAATGATTTATTACTTCTTTTAAAAAATCAGTTGAAGGGTCATTTGGAAATATTAAATACACTATTGATAATCCTCATTTAATTCCACAATATGAGCATATGTCAATTGAAATAACTCTCTTTGAAATTCTTGCCCCTGTTCACTTTCCATTTCGATCTCTTTTGCTACATCTTTAAGTTTTTTCCCACAGAATGGCGGAAAACCATTTTTTAAAACAAAATCAGGATTATGTTCAAGCATAGAAATAAAGTGCAGTTTATAATTTAGAGCTTTATCTTGCTTAACTATCAGCCGCGGAATATTATCTGTCAGTTTGTCCCTGTCATAAAAGTCATGAATATCTAATCTTATTAGTTTAATTAAACTTTGATTATCAAATATCTCTTTTTTAAATTTATCTTCTTCTGATGAATAACTAATAAATATAGAATGTCTTAATTTAGCTTTCTGATTCTTAGCTTCATTGATCAGCCACTTAATGACTTCATACCCATTTAATGGATCATGACCATAACTAAAATCACATAAAACAATATCATAACGTTTAGGAAAATATACCCTCTTAATCTCTTGCTTTATTTTTCCAAAATCTATTATTTGTCCTTCACCATCATTCTTCTTAAATTGAACTTCATTTACATTAAGGATATCTGCCTGTAGCTCTATCCCTTTGCGTCTTAGTTTCGTGGTAATTCTTTGTACTATTTGTTCCACATCACCATCATCAATTATTAATATTTTTTTGTTTTTCATATATTTTTAAAAACAACTTTAAAAGTAGCTCCCTTTAAATCAACCCCATTACCAACGAAGGTTATTTCGGCACCCATTTCAGTCAATAGTTTACGAGTATAATGAAGGCCAATTCCTGAACCACCACACTCTTCAGGTGGCTCATCACGAACTCCTAATTTAAAAATTTGCTCGGGATCATTCAAAAATATATCAGATAGACCTTCTCCATTGTCTGAGAATAGTATATTCAACTCGTTACCCTCGCAGCTTGAAGAGTATTTAAACTCACTAGCTCCCCATTTTGAAGAGTTTGATAATAAGTTATCTAAAACAACTGAAAAATTGAGAAGGCTTAAACTTTTAATGAATGGTTTTCCAATAGCTCCAACAGAAATAGTTAATCCATTAGAACCAAATGTAGACTTATAAATACCTAGGTATTCATCAATATACTTTATTACTTCAACGTTTCTAACATCAATGTCATTATCAAAACCTGAGCGAGTAGCAAGTTCTGTCATTTTTAGTGATTTTAATGAATATAGTTTCAGACTCGATAATTTAGAGATGATATCTTCCTTACTATACTCATCATAAGAGATCCCTTCAATTAAAGTTTCAATTCCTTCATTTATTTCAATATTGTTTATTTTTATAGTGTGAATAAGCCCATCAGCATCAGGGCTTAAGGTTCGTCGAGTCGCCATAAGGTAAGCATTTTGTTTTTTTTCTACCTGCAGCTCCTGAGTCACCTTACTTGCTTTTTTCTCGGCTTGTTCTTTTTGCTCTTCCGCTTTTTCTATTTTTTTATTCTGTTCTTCAACTATTTTTTTTACTGTAAATTGCTGATGCTTAGTTAACTCTTTTATCGTTTTATCTTTAGCCTTACTCAAAAAATCATTTAAAAAAGACTCATGTTTTACTTTATTTATATTTTCTATTTCTTCAATCAAACCATTGTTAATTTCAAACTCAGTTATATCAACATTTGACTGTATTATTTTTGAACACACCTCTTGAACTAATTCGGAAGAAAGTTTTTTTGATTTAAACCTATCAGGATCTTTTAATAAATCTTCTGAAGAGACACTCTTTAGCTTTTCAGAAGTGTCTAACAACCTATTCCAATCTAGTCCCTTTACAACAAAGTTCTCTAACTGTCGAATAATTGTTATTGCATATCCATACTCTTCTTTACCACTTTTTAATATAGTTTTTTCTTCAGAATCATGAGCAACTAAATCCAAGTATGCGTTATTGTGCGCTAATCCTTCCCTACTAGTAATTACTGAAAAAGAGTTATCCAAATCTAATACATTAATACGACCAACAATATCCCTTGTACCAAAATAGCGAGCTGTACCTTGTGATTTTCTTTGATCTAACCCTAGCCAATCATTTTTTTCGTTGCCATATGGAGATATTCTAAATGAATTATAAAACAAAAATACCGAGCCATAACTATTAGATTGAACCCCTACATTCCTAGTGAAATAAGATTTTGTTATCGAATCTAAATAGTGAACCTCTATAGATATATTTTTTAGACTTCTATAGGGATTTTCGGACTTATATTTATAAACCTGTTGATTTTGATAATATAAGGTAGTTTCAATAGTGCTACCATTAGCGCTTATAGTTGACTTTATGAAAATGGTTTTGAAAGCTAGCTTTTCTAAAATATTATTAGAAACTTTAGTGTTAAACTTTTTTGCGAGTTCTTTATCTTTAAATACACCGTTAGAATTTAAATGTATTTCAAAAGTTGAATCTAACTCAGGGGTAAATTTCTCTAAATCAGAAATTAATTTTTTAAACTTCTGCTCAGACCATATACTTCTTAATCCTTGAATTTTAAGAACGGTACCTGATTCGAACTTACTCTCACCTATGTTTAAAAATAGCTCATCTTCGGTCAGAACTTCAATAACTAATGGGATTTTAGAGATTTCATCCTGTTTGTCTTTATCTTCAAATAGCTCCCATTTAATCTTGAGTCTAAGGCACTCCCCACCTTTTGTTCTAGTATACAGTTCTAAGTGTTTACCTAGTCGATCACAACTAAATCTACCTACCCCCTTATTACCTGCATACACCTTATCTTTAAGAGCTTTTTTCTCCGAATAAGCAATATTTAGCCATTTTGTTTTCAAATCATCCTTACTCATTCCTGAGCCAAAATCTTTTATAATAATCTCAGGTGCTAAATCACTTCCTTCCAGCAAACCACCAAGGTCTTCAGACTTAGTAACAGGGTTATTAAACTCTAAAATCACTCTTTTTGAATTTGCATCCTTAGAATTTTTTACAAGTTCAATTATAGCTACATTATCGTTGTATATTAGCCCTCGCCCTACAATGTCTTTTACACCAGCATTTGCAATAAAATTTGCATCAAATGTATTTAATATCATTTTATTTTATTAATTCCTTTTAAAGTTAGTCCAATTATCTCTCCAACCAAAGGAGGTACAGCATTTCCTACTTGTGTATACCTGGGGCACTCTTGAGTTCTTCGATTCCCCCCTGTTGTATATTTACCTAGAATATCAAACCAATCAGGGAAAGACTGTATTCTAGCCATTTCTCTCACAGTTAAGATCCTAGGTTCTGAGTAATGAAGAAGGTCGTCTGGTAAAGTAGTTAATGTTTTGGATGGTTGTTCAGGATTTAGTACTGTAATAGCTTGTTTACGAGTACCAATTTGAGCACGCATTTCATTACTTAAAGTAATTCCAGGTTTACAAATTTTCTGTATGAGTTTGAATTTTATAATAGTTTCAGGTCTATGGCGTGCAATTCGTAAACTATTAGGTGATTTCTTGCCCATTCCATTTCTCATTAACTTTAAATAAGCATTAGGCTTAGTTTGCGAAATATATTTAAGCTTTTTAAATCCTGACTTTTGATTGCCTGAGTGGTAATCTAATTGATTATTTTCAATTAAAAGATCATTTATTGCATCTTTCACTCTTATTTTAGTATCAGGCAATCCTTTGCTTTTTAAAAAATCACTACGCATAGTTAACAGCTGATCGAATGGGTTTTGTGATTCATTTTTAAAATGCTCTTTTTTAATCCCAATCATTATAAAACGAGTGCGCTTTTGCGGAACACCAAAATCAGCACTACATAAAAAATCATGGAAAATAGCATAACCAAGATCTTCTAATTTTTTCTTCACTACCATCGCATATGGAAGCTTAGCCTTTTTGCCTGTAGCCGACTTAAATGATGATGCGAAGCCTCTAACATTTTCAAGTAAAATATATTTTGGGGAAACAAGTTCAACCATTTTTATATATTCTTCAGAAAGTTTGTTACGTGGATCTTTTTCATTCCGCTGCCCTGCAAGTGAAAAGCCTTGGCAAGGAGGGCCTCCAGCGATCAGATCTACTTTCCCTCGCAAGGAAGTAAGTTCTTGTGGATACTTTTCTAAAAGCTCTTGGATAGTCGTTTCTTTCTTAGGTAAAAACGATGGCCATTCGAAGTGAGAATGTTTTCCGTCAATTAAGTTGTGTTTAAAAGTGTTGAATGCCATTGAATCTTTTTCCACAGCAAAAAGTCCCTTCCAACCAGCGTTTCCAAGTCCTAAAGACAAGCCACCGCAACCCGAGAAGAGGTCGATATAAACTCCCTGTTTGTTTTTATCCATCTTTGTAGACATTTTTTACTCTTAATACAACTTAATTTAATGCGGCTATTTTAATGGTTGCAATTAAAAACAACAGTTTTTAATTGCTTTGCCGCAAATAAAATTTAGGCTTATTTTATTTTTTATTATTAAATACAAACTTAGCATGAGTCTTCACTAAATAAAACGTTAAACACCAATCTACCAACACACACCAATTCCCCGTGATCACACCTGAAACTGAGTTAATGATGAGTAATTTACAGCATGGATGCTGTAAAAAGCGTAGCTTGGCCATGGATGGCCTATCTACGCTGGTTACGTTCACATCATTAACGCAAGTTGAAGATCAAGTGTGATCCTCGGGTGCGCCGTGGGATTCCAAAGGGCGGTCGGCGGCAGCCGCCCTTTGGTTGCCATCGCCAACGCGATAAAACCTCGAATAGAGGTTTTTAATCCCTTTTCCAAAATCACCTATAAATCACGGCTAAAGCCAGTTCCTACAACAAAAGTATAACCATTTGTAATTAAATACATTGTCGCGCTAAAGCACGACCTACAGTTAAACAAAGCGCGAGGTAAACTTCCGCGTACGGTAAGACCTACGCGTCATACCTTGGCTTTTCTTCTGCCACTAAATCAAGTTCAGCATTTGGCTGCTCTTTGTTATGCAGATATAACCCCATACCAGCGGCTTCTTCAAAGCTGTCTTTCGCTAACCACAACTTCGCGCTGTTCGCCTCTGCGACCTGATACGCCCAATCACTCACTGAACGTGATTTGTCTGCATCACAATTAAAATAATTACTGAGTTCACGGGTTAAATACTGGCTATTTATTACTAAGTTTTGCTCTTGCCAGCGTTCGCGGTGTAACTGCGCGGCTAAAAAGTCGCGTTTGCTGTTATTACACGTACTGTGCGCGGCTACAAAGTTATGACCTAAGTCATTCGCGTAGCGGGCAAACGGAATAAAGTGATCAACCTCGGTTTTACTATTCAACGGCTTTTGGCAATAAAAGCAATTACCGTGTTGTAACTCGATTAACACAGGTTTAGCTTTACTCAGTGCGTTGCGGTCGAAGCCGAATAAAAAGTCGTGCAGTTGGCTTTGCGGGCCAATTAACGTTTGGTTATGTTTAATACTCTGAATTTTTTGCAGCCACGCGTTTTTGGCCAAATACACCACTAAATCATAAAAGCGCCTAAAACAACTGGCGATGCCCGCATTTAAGGTAATGTATTGTGTGCTGTTGGTATGCGGGTATAAAAAGCACTCGGCTTGTTTTGCGAGTATTTGTAAGCGCCACAGTGGGCCACTTTTAAGTGTGGCCATTGCCGCGTTAAATGTTGGCTTATACAAAGAGCTTTGTTTTAACGCGCGTAAATTACGAATGTTGTTTTGTTGACACTCATACAGCACCGATATCACTTTAGATTGCGCGCCACTGTTTTGCTTTAGTAAGGCGCTTTCGCCTGTTTGATCTGACGCAAACGGTACGGCATGGTGCCAATAAAGCTCAATAAGTTTGTCGGCCAAGGTGGCTAACTCTATTTTAAGTGCAGCTTGATCGGATTCAATCGGCTGCTCTACACATACATCGGCCAACGCGTGCAGTAATGCAAATTTATAGGTTGCACTAAAATCACCTTCAATCAGCATGCGTTGAATATAAGCAATAAAGTCGAGTTGCTGCTGCATGGCTTTCATAAACTTTAAGGCTCTTTTCGTATTATGGCGTTAAGCCATTGTTCGTGACCGCGCTCTGTACGTTGATCGCCAGTGATCCAGTGTTTACTTATGCAAAGCGATGGCTGTGCGCTAATAATGTGTTGTAGGCCATGCTCAGCTAAATCTGTAAACTCGCGGCCATTGTGTACTCGCTCTGTATCACCATATTTAAACGACACATACAAAATACCGTTGGCTTTTAAGGCCGTTGCGAGCTTGGTAAATACCGTTGAAAGTTCGTTCTTTGGCACATGTAACAGGCTTGCACAACACCAAATACCATCGTAAATGTTGGTGTCATCAATTTGCATAAAGGTTTTATGAATAACAGGTTGAGCAATATGGTTAGTGGCAAATTCAACAAGCTCTTTGCTTGCGTCTATTGCGGTAACGTTAAAACCCTGCTCTATAAAGTATTTTGTATCGCGGCCAGTGCCACAGCCGGCATCTAATATAAACGCATGTTTGGGGAGTAAAGGTGTAAATTCAGCATACAACGCAGACATATCTACATTTAACGACGAGGCTATAAAATCTTTGCTGTGCTGATTGTAATAGTCGATGCTGTTAACTGACATTGCTCTACCGCTCCATGGCAAAAATCAATACAAAAGAATGGGTTACTGAGTGTTTTTTAGTATAAAAATTAATGTACCTGAATAACCACTAAAAATATAGGCTTTTACGACTAATAAATTAATTACTTTAACCTACGAGTGAAGCCAGTTCCTACGATATGGGGTAGGTTGCTGGTAGGCGCGAGCTTTTTGGTATTTATTTTCGCGCTAAAGCACGACCTACAATTTAAAAGCGCGAGGTAAACTCCCCGCCTACGGGTAAACCATCACGGCTAAAGCCTGTTCCTACGATATGGGGTAGATTAATGGTAGGAGCGAGCTTTAGCCGCTATTGTTACTTTTGGTATTTATTGTCGCGCTAAAGCACGACCTACAATTTAAAAGCGCGAGGTAAATTCCCGCCTACGGGTAACCATCACGGCTAAAGCCTGTTCCTACGATGTGGGGGAAATTGCAGGTAGGAGCGAGCTTTAACCGCGATTGTTACTTTTGGTATTTATTGTCGCGCTAAAGCACGAGCTACAATTTAAAAGCGCGAGGTAAACTCCCGCCTACGGGTAAACCATCACGGCTGAAGCCTGTTCCTACGATATGGGGTAAATTGCTGGTAGGAGCGAGCTTTAGCCGCGATTGTTACTTTTGGTATTTATTTTCGCGCTAAAGCACGACCTACGGTTTAAAAGCGCGAGGTAAACTCACGCCTACGGTAAACCATCACGGCTGAAGCCTGTTCCTACGATAAGGGGTAGATTAATGGTAGGAGCGAGCTTTAGCTGCGATTGTTGTCAACAGTTGTTACTTTTGGTATTTATCTTCGCGCTAAAGCACGACCTACGATTTAAAAGCGCGGGGTAAACTCCCGCCTACGGGCAAACCATCACGGCTGAAGCCTGTTCCTACGATGTGGGGGAAATTGCAGGTAGGAGCGAGCTTTAACCGCGATTGTTACTTTTGGTATTTATTGTCGCGCTAAAGCACGACCTACAATTTAAAAGCGCGGGGTAAACTCACGCCTACGGTAAACCATCACGGCTGAAGCCTGTTCCTACGATATGGGGTAAATTGCTGGTAGGAGCGAGCTTTAGCCGCGATTGTTACTTTTGGTATTTATTGTCGCGCTAAAGCACGACCTACGATTTAAAAGCGCGGGGTTCAATTCATAGCCAGTAACTCATTGATCGTGGCTTTTTGCCTTCTCATTTGCCGTCATTTACTACTCTTTGTGCAAATTAGTTTTAAGAAATTATTCACAACACTAATAAGATTTATAAATCTCCTTGAAAACAATATAAATACCGCTAAACTAATCATTAACAACCTAATGACTGCATAGGTAATCATTTTTTGAAATCTGAACAAGCATTAAAACTGGCACAGCGGTTGGGTGACCTAATCCGCCAGCACCGCACTTTGCATTACACGCAGAGCACTTTTGCCAAGATGATTGGTGTGTCGCGCTCTACTGTACAAAAACTGGAGCAAGGGGAAGTGGTTAAAAGTGATGTTTTATTTGAAGCTCTCGTGGTGTTGCAATTACAAGGGTCACTGCTTGATGAAATAAACGAGCTGGCCGCTGATGTGGGTGGCTACAATGCGCGGCAACGTAAAACCAATAAAACCCAGGTGATTAACGATGACTTCTGAGTGTTATGTGTTTATTGATGGGCTAGAAGATAAACCCATTATTTGTGGCTTTTTTAAATTAAATACGCAAACTGGCCGAGGTGAGTTTAACTATGGTAAAAGTTATCTTGCTCGCACTGATGCCTTTGCACTTGACCCAATTCATCTGCCTTTACAACCAGGCATTGTCAGTTATACCGCTAATAAAGGTGTATTTGGGGTATTAAGTGATGCAGGTGCTGATTCGTGGGGGCGTAAGCTGATTTTATCTTTACATAATACTAAGCCACAAAACGAGCTGGAGTTTTTACTTGCAGGCTCAGGCTATGGCGTGGGCGCACTGGTATTTAGCTTATCGCGCAGTGCCTCTAAACATAAAACCAATAAAAATACTTTGGCTGATTTAGCTTTGCTGGATCAAGCAAAAGATGATCTTTTAGCTAATAAAGCTATTTCAAATGAGGCTAAAAAAGCGTTTGAGTTTGGCCAAAGTATGGGCGGCGCAAGGCCCAAAACCTCAGTGCAAATTGGCACTAAGCTTTATTTGGCTAAATTTAATCGCCAAGATGATTTATTCAATTTAGTACGAGCTGAACACGCAGCCATGTGTATGGCGAAAGAATTAGGTATTCGGTGTGCTAATACCCAAGTTCATGAAACTGAAAACGGTGATGTGCTATTAGTCGAACGATTTGATGTGAGTAATTGTTTACCTACTAATCACTTTTTAAGTGCCAACAGCTTACTGCAAAAGCCTAAAGTGGCAATGAGTGATTTAGAAACTTACTACAGTTACGGTGAATTGGCTGAGTTTATTCGCCACCATACTGGTGAGTATGCTGATGATGCAACAGAGCTTTATAAGCGAATGGTGTTTAATGCGCTGATTGGTAACACTGACGATCACAGCCGTAACCATGCTTTTTTATATCACTTTGCAGATAAAACATGGCGCTTGAGCCCAGCTTACGACATAACCCCTATCAATAATTCAAAGCAACATGGTATAGGGCTTGGCGATGATGGTCGATATGCCAGTATCGACAATTTATTATCTCAAGCTAAACGCTTTGGTTTAACGACTGCGAAAGCAACAAAAATAATCAGCCAAATAAAAGACTACACGCAGCAATGGCCAAGCCACTTTAAGCGTTTTGCTGATATTAGCGATATAGATATAAAACGCTTAGAAAGTGTGATTCCAAATATAGAATAGAAAGGTGCTAGGTGTATTCATAGCCCGTCGCCAGTTACTCGATGCCATAGTTTTTTCTTCTCGGTGTAGCCCGAAAACGCGGGGTAAACCCGCTGCTACGGGTATTAAATTTGCCGTAGGCGGGGCTTTACGCCGCGCAAATTAAAATTTGGGAAACATAACCTCGCAAAATGAATTGTGCCTATTGATTGGACTTTTTCGCGCTAAAGCACGACCTACGGTTTCATTGAATCACAACAATTACCACCAAACGCGAGGTAAACTCCCGCCTACGGTAAACCATCACGGCTGAAGCCTGTTCCTACGATAAGGGGTAGATTAATGGTAGGAGCGAGCTTTAGCCGCGATTGTTACTTTTGGTATTTATTGTCGCGCTAAAGCACGACCTACGGTTTCATTGAATCACAACAATTACCACCAAACGCGAGGGAAACTCCCGCCTACGGGCAAACCATCACGGCTGAAGCCTGTTCCTACGATATGGGGGAAAATTGCAGGTAGGAGCGAGCTTTAGCCGCGTTTGTTGTCAACAGTTGTTACTTTTGGTATTTATTGTCGCGCTAAAGCACGACCTACGGTTTCATTTAAATCACAACAGTTACCACCAAGCGCGAGGTAAACTCCCGCCTACGGGCAAACCATTACGGCTGAAGCCTGTTCCTACGATATGGGGTAAATTGCTGGTAGGAGCGAGCTTTAGCCGCGATTGTTGTCAACAGTTGTTACTTTTGGTATTTATCTTCGCGCTAAAGCACGACCTACGGTTTCATTAAATCACAACTATAATTAATGGCGTATATTTTAAAAGCAGGTCATACTCCGCCATCATCTTTTATTATTAACATTTATGACTAATTTACTCTTTTTGTTACTCGGTATTGCTTTACTTACACTCGGTGGTGAGGCGCTAATTCGTAGCTCTTTGGCGGCGGCGAAGCGTTTTGGGCTGTCGCCTTTGTTAAGCGGTTTAATTATTGTTGGCTTTGGTACGTCGGCACCAGAGCTTGTGGTATCGATTGATGCGGCTATGAGTCACCAAGCAGATATTGCGGTGGGTAATGTGGTGGGCAGTAATATTGGTAATATTCTGCTTATTTTAGGTTTATGTGCGGTTATAACGCCGCTAACTATTTCGGCGTTGGCGCTAAAGCGCGATGCATCGGTTATGTTGGCGTCGTCTGTTATTTTTAGTGTGTTGGCGTTTAATCACTTTATTAGTTTTTTTGATGGTTTGCTACTTCTCGCCATGCTGTTTATTTACCTTATTTACACTTACAAAACTGAAAAGCAGCAGCAATCTGCGCAGGCGTTGTTGCATGTAGATGAAGCAAACGAAGTAACTGTATTACCACAATCTTTGCTCGTTAGCAGTGCGATGCTGATTGCCGGTTTGGCGCTATTGATTGTTGGCTCTAAAGTATTGTTGATTGGTGCAATTGGTGTAGCGCAAGCATTTGGTATATCTGAGGGTGTAATTGGCTTAACCGTTGTGGCTGTTGGTACGTCGTTACCTGAGTTAACTGTGTCGGTTATTGCGGCGTTGCGTAAACATGCCGATGTGGCTGTGGGTAACATTTTAGGCAGTAACATTTTTAATATGCTAGGTATTTTAGGTGTGTCGGCGCTGTTGCAACCTTTACCATTAAGCTCGCGTATTATGCATTTTGATCAGTGGGTTTTGTTAGCTACTTCGCTACTTTTAGTGGCCTTTTTATATACTGGCCGTCGTGTTGGTCGCGGTGAAGGCGCTATATTACTGTTAGGTTATTGCGCCTATTTGGCTGTGACCGTTAACTTATAAACCACTGTGACCACAATTGTTACTACTGGTATTTATTTTCGCGCTAAAGCGTGACCGACAGTTACAACAAGCACGAGATCAACTCCGGCTTAAAGTTGATCTCGTATTGTTTATATAATGAAAAAAGGCCCTTTTGGGCCTTTGGGTACATCACTACCCTTTAGGGAATTACGCTGATTTAGCGACTAATGCTTTTAAACTGTTCCCTACAACAAATAACGAAGCAGCAAATAAGCCTATGTCTTTAAGTAAAAACTCACCTACAAAACTTAGTACCGGGAAACCGGCATCGGTAGTTATACCTGGTAGAAATACCATCATGCTAATGGTGACTATAAATAGCGCCATAGACAATAAACCACCGACAACTGAAAGCGCTGGATTTACAAAACGGCCAATAAATAATAAGCCGATTATAATTTCAAGGCTGCCTAAAAAGTTCACTAAGCCTTGTTTTGAAAAAATGGCGTACATCCATGATACCAATGGGTTATTGGCAATCATGCCGTACATGCCTTCGGCTTGCCCAGCGCTAAACTTGATCCCGCCAAACCAAATATAAATAACGCCTAGGGTAATATAAATTAATGGTAGGCCTGCTTTTTCGAGCTTGTTGCCTAAAGTTGTTAATGTATTTAATTGAGTTGATGTAAAGGTCATAACTAGCTCCACTGTATTTTGTGAGTTAAACAAACCTACTAGTAGGTAGGTTTGTTGGTTAAAATTTTTTGCATTACTTCAATTGCATTATGTTACTAGTGCAATTTTAGCGCCTGATAGCAAGCGCAATAACAAGGTAAAAATTCTGAAATATAACTGTTCTTGGCAATTGCTCCTGCATTGCTCTACTCTCTAAATCCATGTAGTTGTATATAAGTAATTTTTAACACGGTTATTTTGGTGTTAATTGCCCATTGTAAATCAGACAATTAACATATTTATACAGGCATCACAGGTTTGCTTAAACAAATCTTGATGCTGACGTCGGTTTAACATTAGTGCGCCTTTTATAGCACAACAAATAATAACCGCCTGCTGATAAGGCGTTGCCTTAAATTTAAATTCACCTGATTGCGCACCAAGTTCTAAAATGCGCGCGAGTATTTGTAACTCTAGATCAGCGAGCTTATTCACCTGTTTTTGCAGTGGCTCACTCATTAGCTGCAAATCAGTTTGCATGGCATAAATGCCGCACATTTGTTGTTGCTGTACGCAACTTTCAAATATATTAAAGTAGCCTTGCAATTGCTCTGCTGCGTGCTTTTTAGCTTTCAGTTGCGAGTCTAACTGTGCTAATGCGTCACATTTTTGTAAACAATACGCGATACCCAAATCAGCTTTAGCCGGAAAGTGATGATGAATACTGGCTTTAGTAATACCCAATGTTTTTGATAAATCTGCATAGCTGAAGCCGTTAAAGCCATTGAGTTGAATTAACTCGTCCGCATGATGCAAAATAGTTGTATATGTTGTGTTCATGCAGCAATACTACCTACCAGTAGGTAGGTTTGCAAGCTGTTTTTTAACCATTTTATAAAATAAGATCATTATGACCCTTTAAGATCTTGTTGTTTATACTTAAATTTAAATAATATTATTAATAACACGTAAGTTTGGCGTCTTTAGTTTAAAAGCGCGAGGTAAACTCCCGCCTACGGGCAAACCATCATGGCTGAAGCCTGTTCCTACGATAAGGGGTAGATTAATGGTAGGAGCGAGCTTTAGCCGCGATTGTTGTCAACAGTTGTTACTTTTGGTATTTATTGTCGCGCTAAAGCACGACCTACGGTTTAAAAACGCGGGGTAAACTCCCGCCTACGGGCAAACCATTACGGCTGAAGCCTGTTCCTACGATATGGGGTAAATTGCTGGTAGGAGCGAGCTTTAGCCGCGATTATTACTTTTGGTATTTATTTTCGCGCTAAAGCACGACCTACGGTTTAAAAACGCGAGGTAAACTCCCACCTACGGGTAAACCATCACGGCTGAAGCCTGTTCCTACGATATGGGTAAATTGCAGGTAGGAGCGAGCTTTAGCCGCGATTGTTGTCAACAGTTGTTACTTTTGGTATTTATTGTCGCGCTAAAGCACGACCTACGGTTTAAAAGCGCGAGGTACACTCACGCCTACGGTAAACCATCACGGCTGAAGCCTGTTCCTGCGATATGGGGTAAATTGCAGGTAGGAGCGAGCTTTAGCCGCGATTGTTGTCAACAGTTGTTACTTTTGGTATTTATCTTCGCGCTAAAGCACGACCTACGGTTTCATTGAATCACAACACTTGGGTATATAATTTAAATATGATCGTATTGGTTTGTTACCCCGTAATGGTATGTGAAGGGTTTAAACGTGGCTATTTATATAGCGCACAATGGAGTACACCTTCACCATAACTACTATACCCAAACTACCTTAGGGTATTAGTAAAGTGCCACTAAGGTAGTTTGGGTATTGATTCAGATATTCATTAGCACAGATCAAAGCGCATTGTTAAGCCCAATGCGCTTTTTCTGTTTCTGGCACAGCAGATCGTCATTGGTAATGCTGTATTTATCAAAGGATCACATAACCCTATGAGATTATTAAGTAGTTGTTCAGATAAATTTGGTTATTATGCTCACTCACTCCTGTTAATACCCCTGACGACAATTTGTTGTTTAAGCAATTTTACCAGCTCTTTTTAGAGCTGGTTTTTTTTGCCTGTGTTTTGCCTAGTTACAACTAAGTAGTCATGGTACAGTTCGCCTTTAAGCACTTAAATTTATCTACTAGGCATTACTATGCGTCATTATTTTTTACTTGTTCCACTTTTTTTTGTTACTTTATTGTCGTTTCAGGTACATGCTGAGCAATCTCGTCCAGCGCCAAGCGAGCAACAGCAAGAACAAGCCTTAGCGCAAGTACAAGAACCTATGTATAAACCACTTATGGAACGCTATATTCTTGATGAGCTTAAAGCTGTACGCCAAGATCAACAAAAACTGCGTGAAGATGTCACTAAACAAGTAACTCACGCACAGTTAGATACCGCCGATAGAGCAATAACGTACACAACTGACACCATAAATAATGTATTTTTTATTATTACTGCCACTGCATCTATTTTGGTATTAGTGGGTTGGAACTCATTACGTGATGTAAAAAACAAAGTTGAAGATATTGTAAATACGCGTGTAAGTGTGATCACTAATGAATACGAAGCACGTCTAAACACGTTTGAAGAAAAACTACGTGAACGCTCAGAAGAAATTTTAAGTAACCAAGAAAAAATATCAGTCACAAATGAAGTCCACTCATTATGGATGCGCGCAAATCTAGAAAGCGATGTAGCCAATAAAATAGAGATATTCGACGAAATTTTAAATCGTAAACCTGAAGATGTTGAAGCAATAGCCTACAAGGCCGACGCATTATTAGAGCTTAATGAAACAGCACAAGCCATTGAGTTATGCAACCAAGCACTGGATATAGACAGTGACTACGGCTATGCCTATTGGCAACGTGCGTGTGCGTATGCGTTAACCCACAAACATGCCGATGCATTAGCAGATATTAAAATGTCGTTAGAGTACTCACCTAACTTACGTAATGAATTACTGCATGAAAGTGCATTCGCAAGTTTACATGATAACGCCAGCTTTAATGCTATTTTGGCAGGTGATGTTTAACGCTCAAAAAAGCGATCTATGGCTTGAGTGAGCAGCTCGTCGAGTTGCTCTTCAAACTCATCGATACAAGTATCAAAGCGTGCAAGATAAACTTGTGCATGCTGTTGCGATAATAAACGCCCATTAATACTGTATTGTCTTTCTGCTTTACTTTTATCTAATCGTGCAGTGAACTGATACAAAGCATAATAAGGCGAGCTAATATTCTGATTCGCATAATTGCAAAAACCTTCAATGTGATCTATTCCTTGCGGACCTAAACAACCAGGCTCAACACGATAAAGTAACTGAATTTTTTTATCATCACTAATTTGCATACCTTTCTCTCTTAAACCGCTACTTGAAAAATAACACTTTAGTTATTTTACCGTTTTCAACTTGATAACTAGAAACAAATTCAGCGCGCTTATCAACAACTTTAGGGTCGCTTGAGCAGGTTTCTGATAGCTCATGATCAATAACTATATTGCCATGAACAATACGCTTAATTGGCGATGACTGAATACATTTAAGTTTTTTAAACATAATACCGTAACGAGCAATCAGTTTTTCTTTTCCTTTAAAGAGTAGCTCATTTGGGAAAACATAAAACTCGACATTTTCATCATACAAATTTACAAATGCATCAATATTACGTGCGTTGTACGCTTTAAGTAATTGCTCAACAACTGCGAGTGACTCGCGAGACTGTTTAGCTTTTGCTTGCTGCTTTTGGGTTAATGCATCTTTTGCTTGCGCTACGACTTGCTCTGCATACGCGACTGCAGCCGCTTTTTCTTGCTTATTTTTTGGTATTTCTGCTGGCTTTGACACTTCACTACCCAGTACTTTGGTTGTGTCTGCATCTTGTTCAGTGGTTGTTACCGTTGTTTGCTCAACCTTTGTGATCTGTGAAGGGTTATTTGGCGTCAGAGTAATCACCGCTGGGCCATCTTGAGAAGCGCCATTCATTGCTTCTGTCACTGCTTTTTTAGTATCAACGTGCTTTTTTTGCTGTTGGGCTTGAGCTGCGTTTACTTCTTGGTTTGCAAATGATGACCATGAAAGTAAAAAAATTAATACAAAGAATAACGATTTCATACAGTTCCTGACTAATTTAAGAAGGTTTAAAATAACAAAGTTTATCCTTTCATGATAGTTCTTTAACACTTAAAGCCGTGAGTAGTAACACACTCTACCAGTACTGCTCCACTGTGATTTGCCCAGGTTCTCGTCGGCGATTACGGGAGTAGCCTTGCTCGATTAATAATGCGCTGGTGTCTTTCACCATTTGCGGATTTCCACAAATCATAAATTGGCTATTTTGCGGACAAGTGGTGTTTTGGCTGTGTTTAAATAAACTCCCATCAATGATTTTATCTGTAATGCGCCCATTTAAGCCGATAATTGCCTGCTCTCGACTTACCACAGGTACATAATGCAGCCGCGTATACTGTTGCTGTAGCTGGTTGATCTTTTTCTGGTAACTTAAATCTGCATTCAACCGCACGCCATGCACTAACGTTATTTGCTTAAACTTCTGCCATACATCAGCTTGATCTAAAATAGATAAAAATGGCCCGATTGCGGTGCCAGTGCTAAGCATAAACAGTTGTTCACTAGCGGGGATTTCATCAATAGTAAAAAAGCCACTGGCGCGGCTTTCGATCAACACTGTATCACCTAGAGTAAGTTTAGCTAATTGTTGTGATAACAAACCATCCATCACATTAATAAGGTAAAACTCTAAGTCGTTTGAATTTGGCGCATTAACATAAGAGTAAGCTCTAGCAATACGTTTGTCGTCTATCATCATTGATAGCTTTGTAAATTGCCCCGCTTTAAATGGCTCAACATCTGCATTAACAATTAAGCTAAATAATGTGTCAGTCCACCAAACAACCTCTTTTACACTCGCCTCAATCCAATTAGACACAATGTATACTCCTTAAAAAATATTTCATACCCCACTTAACAGTGGCAAAGGAACAAAGGGGTGTCAATGATCGAGCAGCTTTAAGCGATAAGTTTTAAGCTCAACAATAAAAAAAGCCGCCTAGGGTTGCTAGGCGGCTTTGGGAGGTTAGTCTCACTGTATTTGGGCGTGTCTCCAAACGAGTGAATACGTTACCAAGGAACTGTTATATAGCTTAGATTGACTCTAGGGCAATTTTAACCATTTCGTTGAAGGTGCTTTGACGCTCTTCACTTGGGGTTGCTTCACCTGTGATCACGTGGTCACTTACGGTAAATAATGCCATGGCTTTTGCGCCATACTCTGCTGCAACGCCATACAAACCCGCGGTTTCCATATCTACGGCTAACATACCTAATTTATCAAGCTCTTGATAAAAAGTGTTGTCAGCTTGATAGAAAGTATCGGTTGTGAATACGTTTCCTACTTTTGCTTTAATGCCTAATTCTTTTGCTGCGTTAACGCCGCTTAATAGTAAGTCAAAGTCAGCAATTGCTGAAAAATCATAACCACGAACACGGGCACGGTTTACATTTGAATCTGTGCTGGCACCTTGTGCAAATATAACGTCGCGGATTTTAATATCACTACCAATACCACCACAAGTGCCAATACGAATAAGGTTTTTAACGCCATAACTTACGATTAACTCGCGAGCATAAATCGACATTGATGGAATACCCATCCCTGAACCCATAATGCTGACAGGCTTACCTTTGTATGTGCCGGTAAAACCGTACATATTACGAACACCCGTTACTTTAACGGCATCATCAAGAAAATTTTCCGCAATATATTGCGCACGTAATGGATCGCCTGGCATTAGCACTGTTTGTGCAAAATCACCGTTATTAGCGTCGATATGTGGAGTACTCATTATTCTTTTCCTTTTACTTTTGGTGCAGTTAGCTTGTCAATAAAGCCATCACCATATTCAAGTGCAGGTAAGTTAAACCACTGGGCAAGTGTTTGACCTATGTCTGCAAAACTAGCACGTTCACCAAGAGGGATATTTTCAAGTCCTACTTGATAAGCAAGTACAGGCACATATTCACGGGTGTGCTCAGAGCCCGGAAATGTAGGATCGCATCCATGATCTGCTGTAATAACTAATACGTCATCCGCTTTTAGCTGATTAAGTATCGTTGGTAAATAATCGTCAAATTCTTTTAATGCCTTTGCATACCCAACAGGGTTGCGGCGATGACCAAACTTTTCATCAAAATCAACAAGATTAGTAAAAATCAAACTGTGGTCAGGCGCTGTTGCCATAACTTCAGTTGTTTTTTCTAACAAGTTTTGTAAGCCTGGAGCTTTATGTTTTTGGGTAATACCTTGATGCGCATAGATATCTGAAATTTTACCTATGCTAATCACTTCACCACCGTCTTGCGCCAGTTTATCTAGCAAAGTCGGTGCTGGCGGTAATACTGAGTAGTCACGACGGTTACCTGTTCTGGCAAAGTCTTGACTATTAGAACCCAAAAATGGCCGCGCAATAACTCGTCCTATATTCATTTCATCAAGCAGCGCCCGTGTGATTTCGCAAACCTGATAAAGCTTCTCTAGTCCGAATGATTCTTCATGCGCGGCTATTTGAAACACGCTGTCAGCTGAGGTGTAACAGATTGGTTTACCTGTTTTTACGTGCTCTTCACCTAGCTGTTCTAAAATGGTTGTTCCCGATGCATGGCAATTGCCTAAAATGCCAGGAATACCGGTACGAGCAATTAGCTCGTCAATTAATTCTTGTGGAAAGCTCGGCTGCGTTTTAGGGAAATACCCCCAATCAAATAACACCGGCACACCGGCCATTTCCCAATGTCCGGATGGTGTGTCTTTGCCGCTTGAAAGCTCTTTTGCATAACCCCATGCACCAATTGGTGTTTGGCGGTCACTTATTAAGCATGGCTCGTTACCTGCCGCTTCACATGCGTCTACTAATCCTAATAACGATAAATTAGGCAGTGATAGCTTTTCGCCGGTCTCTTCAAAGTATGCTTTAAGCAAATGTGCAAATGTGTTTGCACCAATATCACCAAATTTATCTGCGTCTGGTGCTGCACCTATGCCTAGGCTATCTGCCATTAAAATAATTGCTCTTGCCATGCTTACCTCGTCTTTCCAATATGGCTACTTTATATTCTTGTGCTTTTTAACGTACAGGACATAAGTCCTGTTTCATAAAACCTAAACATTATAAATTTCACCCCCTGAGCGAAGCAAAAGAGATTATTCGTGTCTTTTTTGCTATTGTGATCTACCAACGATATATCCTTCTGTGTGGGTGAGAACTTTAGTGACACGAACAATAATAGCCATTGCTGGGGCATCTGCCTCTGGCAAATCTCTTTTTAGCCAAACAATTTATAATGAATTGGTTAATGAGCTTGAACCAGGTGCCATCGCCGTAATTGAAGAAGATGCGTATTATAAAGATCAATCACATTTACCGTTTGATCACCGTACGCAAACTAATTACGACCATCCCGAAGCGTTTGAGCATGAGCTAATGTGTAAGCATTTAACTCAGTTACGCAATGGTAAAGCTGTTGAAGTACCAACTTATGATTATGCTCAACATACGCGCAGTGATAAAACACGCACCGTAATGCCAGCACAAATATTGATAGTTGAAGGTATTTTATTGCTTAGCGATAAAGCGCTACGTAAAGAATTTGATATCAAGGTGTTTATTGATACACCCCTTGATATTTGCCTAATGCGCCGTATGCAACGTGATATGGAGCAACGAGGCAGAACGTTACAGTCCGTTGTTGAACAATATCAGGCTACTGTGAGACCGATGTTTTATCAGTTTATTGAGCCCTCAAAGCACAAGGCTGATTTAGTGGTCACACGAGGTGGTATGAATCGCGTCGCCATTGATATAATTAAAAGTAAAATAAAATATTTACTGCAAGAATAACAACGGGAATAACAAAAAATGACAACATTTATGAGCTTAGTCGGCATGTGTGTGCTGCTAGGCATTGCGTTTACGGCTTCGACAAACCGCAAAGCAATTAATTTAAGAACTGTCGGTATCGCTTTTGCTATGCAATTTGTAATTGGTGGGTTTGTACTGTTTTCAGAGGCAGGCAAAAATGCACTCGTTGCCATGTCAAAAGCCGTATCATCAGTGATCGGTTTTGCTAATGATGGTATTAGTTTTTTATTTGGACCATTAGCAAATCAAGATACTTTAGGGTTTATTTTTGCCATTCAAGTATTACCTGTGATTGTGTTTTTCTCAGCGTTAGTGGCTGTGCTATATCACTTAGGTATTATGGACTGGATTATTAGAATCCTCGGCGGTGGTTTACAAAAACTGTTAAAAACCTCCCGAACAGAATCGCTTTCAGCAACGGCAAACATTTTTGTAGGCCAAACTGAAGCACCGTTAATTGTTAAACCATTTATTGCAACCATGACTAAATCAGAGTTATTTGCAGTTATGGTGGGTGGCTTAGCCACTGTGGCAGGCTCTGTAATGGCCGGTTACGTTATTATTGGGGTTGAGCTTAAGTATTTAATTGCTGCCAGCTTTATGGCCGCACCGGGTGGTTTTTTAATGGCTAAAATGATTGTGCCAGAGACCGAAACCCCCAAAGATAACTTAGCTGACTTGGATATTGATGAAGATAAACCTGTTAACGTGATTGATGCAGCGGCATCAGGTGCTGCTAACGGAATGCATTTAGCATTAAATGTAGGCGCAATGCTGTTAGCATTTGTTGCTTTAATTGCCTTACTAAACGGTTTATTAGGTGGTATTGGCGGTTGGTTTGATTATCCAACACTGACATTACAAGAAATTTTAGGTTATATATTTGCACCGGTTGCCTGGTTATTAGGTGTGCCGTGGAGTGAAGCAATTATAGCTGGTAGCTTTATTGGTCAAAAATTAGTGGTCAACGAGTTTGTTGCTTACTTAGACTTTATGAATTATCGCGATACGTTAAGTGCGCACACACAAGCGATTGTCACATTCGCGTTATGTGGCTTTGCTAACTTATCATCGATAGCAATTTTACTAGGTGGATTGGGCGGTATGGCGCCTAGTCGGCGAAAGGATATCGCACGCTTAGGGCTCAGAGCAGTGTTAGCAGGATCTATGGCTAACCTTATGAGCGCTGCAATTGCAGGTTTTTTCCTCTCGCTAGCTTAGAAACTTTGAGATGAGCCTTGGTTGCAAAACAATAGGATGAGCCTTTAAGGGGTTAAAGACTTATCTGATTTGAACGATACTTCACAAAGGGCCGCAAGGCCCTTTTATCGTTTCGCCACAAAATTATTCCAAAAATGTACTACTCTTTTAACTTATACCGTGATCTAATATTGCACAGAGAAATTACACCAATCGTGTTAAGTTAATGACCATTTATAGCGAAAGATAAATACAGTGATAACAAGGCAGACATTTTGACATGCAGTTGTTCTTGGCAATTGCTCTGCATCCATGCAGTCGTACATGAAAAATTACTAACGCAGTTAGCGCTTTATTTAGTCCGCTAGAATGGTTATATATTTAAGCCGATTGGTATTATCATAACAAAGCAACAATCGTTGCTCTGAGCAATTGCTACTATATCTATACAATCGTATATGGATAGTTTTTAACACAGCTAAATAGAGTAAATTAATGCAGATATTAATAGCGTGCTTTTTGCTTTTGGTAACTATGTCAAGTTTTGCACAACCAACGCTAGTCGTTGTTACTGAGTTCTCGCCTCCTCATCAAACACAAATTGGCAATAAGGTGGGTGGATTCAGCACTGACATTGTAACGATGATTGTTAATGAAGCGAACATGAATACCTCCATTTCAATCTACCCTTGGGCTAGAGCTTATCAGATGGTCTCTCGACAAAAAAACACACTCATATATAGCCTTGCTAGAACGCCTGAGCGTGAATCTTTATTTCATTGGATAGCACCTGTTGTTCATTTTAAGTTAGGCTTTGTAAAGCTTGCTCAGCGCGATGACGTACGAGTAAATAACACGCAGCAAGCGAAGCACTATAAAATTGCCGTACAACGGAATGATCTTGCCTATACTGTTTTACACAACCATCGATTTGATCTGCTTTTAACTCCCGACATTCAAAACTCTTACCATTTATTACTAGCCAAAAAAGTCGATTTAATAATAGATGATGAAAATTATATTCCAGCAATGAGTAAGCACATAGGCGTTTCCCCTGATCGGTTTAGCTTCATATATGCGATTGATGAGCTCAACGTTGATGGTTACTTAGCTGCAAATTTGGATATCGATCCTGAAATTTTACATGCTTTGCAGCAGGCATTTTTAAAAATAAAAGACGCCGCGAAATACAAAGCACTGTTGGAAGCCCATTAGCTGGGAGCGCTCAGCTGGTAATGTTAAAAAGCACGCATAGTGTATGCAATCACCGATGGCAAGTAATAGTGGTTCTATCATTAAAATAAATAACGCAGTATAAATCGTTTTAAACCAACCCTTTAGGTATTTCACAAGGACTTACTTTCTGTATTGTTACTTCTTAAAAGGGACTGCCATTCTTACAAAGTAACGCCTTGATATTAAGCCCCTGCGAAACGCTGAATACTGCATATTAAGGTGGATTGAGTATATAGAACAACTATAATTAAAACTGGTTCAACTTTGCAATGCATTGCGGCTAGATAACATACTACTATTCATTCGTATATCGTTGTCGGTACAGCTTCAAATTGTCAAACGCTTTTAAGGCTGCTAACTCTTGATTAAATCGTTCAATAATTTCAGGGGGGATCGCTTTATTAAAAACAAGGTAATTCCCTTGTAGTTTATCAACAGGAAGCTCCACTAGTTTTACAACTTCTTTGCCTCCGTAGCCAAATTGCTGTAATTGATAATCAAGTGTCTGTTCTGATCCAAGGATTAAGTCAATTTTATTCTTAAAAAATAAATTAATATATTCATAGTGGTGAGCGAATTTAAGTAAATTTTTATCTTTTTCAAAGCCTATTTCTTGTATTAGCTCTTCGTAAACATCTCCCCTTACTAACCCTAGGGTGTAATTAGCTGTTTGTGCTAAATTTACTGGTCTTATATGGTTATTTTTCGCTAAACGATAAAAATAAGTACGAGAAGATACGAGTGGTCCCACCCATTGAAATAAGCTTTCTCGCTCAGGGCTACGGGCTGTGGAGACAAGTCCAGACAACGGATTTTTTTGTACTAAACTGTATGCGCGTGTCCAGGGTAATAACTCAAACTTACACTCTAACTCTGTGCGTTCACATAGCGTGCGCACTATATCTAAATTAATACCTTGTAACTGCCCTTTATTTGAAAAATTATAAGGCGGAAACTGCTCTGTATAAATAGTTACAGTGGGCTTTTCGGCACCGACGCCGATGCAAGAAAACAAAAAACAGCAGGTTAGAGTAATAAATCGAAAGATAGTAAGCTCACTGCGAATGAAAATGTAGTTAAATAATAGGAAGGGGCTTATGCTACGTCAATTTTTAGACACAAAAAAAGCGCCTTAAGCGCTTTTTTTTATTTTTACTTTAAAAGTAAAAATTATAACGGAGTGATGTTATCCGCTTGTGGACCTTTTTGACCTTGTGAAAGAGTAAACTCTACACGTTGGCCTTCAGCTAAAGTTTTGAAACCATCGCTTTTGATTGCTGAGAAATGTGCGAAAACGTCTGGACCGCTTTCTTGCTCGATGAAACCAAAACCTTTAGACTCGTTAAACCACTTAACTGTACCTGATACGATGTTAGACATAGTAATATCCTGATATAAAAATAAAATAATTGCCCTAGTGGGCGGGTGTAGCAAAAAATGAGATGGTACTTTAAAAACTTCAGGACGGTACTACAAGTATTACTTATACAACATCGAAATGGAGATTTATAGCTTACATGCTTTCTTTCTAGCTGCGACAAACTATATAGTGTTTTAGCCTAATGTCAACTACTTTATTGAACCCTAGGGCGTGTTGACCTTTGTGGATTGAAATTTGTTCAATCTAGGGGCGATTTAATCGCGGCGCGAGGTTTGTAATCGAGTGGGCTCGATAACTGCTCCTGCGTTATTCTACTGGCTCACATCCATGTGAGAATAAGTAAAAACCGAGCAAAGCTTGTGCGTCCTGCTCACGCCCCTTACCTACATCCGTGTAGGTAACAAAGAGTTAATCGCCCCTAGGAAGAACCCTTTGGGCAGCGCATGTTTGGCATTTATACTGCGTTATCGCCTATTTATGGGAACAACCACACACCATAGGCACTGCCTTGCCTAAATACCAAATAGGCTGCTGCAAAATCAATCACGAAGGGTCAACACGCCCTAGATACACTTATTTAACTTCAAAATCAAAGTAAGTGTCAGGGTATGCTTGTGGTTTATAAGTAAAGTGCCACCACTCCATGCTGTAAGGTGCAAAACCCGCTGCAACCATAATATTTTTAAGTTTGTACCTGTTGGCTTTTTGCCTAGTAGTTATACGTAGGTCATCCGTATTTGAAAGCGTATCAAACATATCAAATAGTGATCCCATATTCAGCTCAGTACCTTCACTGTCAGTTAGCGTCAGGTCAAGAGTTGAGCCACGACTGTGGCCTGATTTAGCTGCAATGTATCCACCCAGTAACTCATCTTTACCAAGGTTTGGATAATAGGTAGCCTTTGTTACTAAGTCTGTTGGGTCGTTCACCCAGCGTACAAAATGATCCACCGCACGTTGCGGGCGATAACAATCAAATATTTTAAAATTTAGACCGGCGAGCTGCGCTTGTTTATGGGCTTTTTGCAATGCGTAAGCAGTGGTTTTATGTAGCAAGCATTTTGCAGACTTATAGCCATCGATCGGTTTGCCAACAAAGTTATTACTGCTGTAATAACGAATATCAAACAAAGCGGTGGGCAAGAGTGTTGCTACATCAATAAACTCTTGTTGTTTTGTATTGCGCACATTGGCGTTCGCGACACTACTGAAAGTAATAATACTGAGTAATAAGCACAATTTAAACTGTTTATATAACACCATAGTGCAGGCTTTAAAGGTGGGAAAATTGTACTTTTAATATTGCATACATAAAAAATATTGCCAAGCATTTATACCCAAATCACCTCAAGATGCGAGTTTCAGCGTTATGAGATGACTTTGGTATATATTCATGCGTATAAAGTTAGGCTGCAATTTGTAGCTTACGTAGCTTGTCACATAATGCAATCCAATCGCGGGCTTGGGTTTTACCTTCTGTACGTCTGCCAAATAGGGTCATAACGGTATTGCCGTCACAATCAAAAAACTCGATTGAGTGAACCGCCGTTTCGCCATTATCTGTTGGTTTTTTAACAACGAAGGCACGAGAAAATTGCTTATCCTGTACATGCAAATTAAACCCATCATCCAGTACATTATACCAATCACCGACTTGTTTAAGGTTAGTTAACGTCCCAGAGTATATTTGCACCGCACTGCTGTTATTAACAAAAATCATCAGCTCACTGTGTTGATCACGTACGGTTTCTAGCACTTCACTTAAACTATTAGCCGGGATCTCTTGTGCCCACTGCTTTCCGGCAATTTCTAAACCTTGAGTACGGCTAACACCAAACTCTTTTAACAATGCAGGAAAGTGATGTACGTCTTGAAGGTTTTGCCAACCTTGTCTAAACCCTTGAATATCTATTTCGGCTAATGGGCGATACTCATTAACAGCAATATCAGCCTCTGTGATGCTTAGCTGAGTGCTTTGATCTGTTGCTTTATGCGCCATTACTAACTGCTCAAATGCAGGCATATTTGTTTGCTGTGTTGTAAACACTTTATGTACAGCGATACCGTGCTTATCAAAAAATTGAACACTGCTGTGCTTTGCATTGTTGTTCACTGCAAATGCACTGTGCCACTTAGACACAAATAACCGTAAATCTATACCACCGGGGTTAATAGCGATGGCTGTTTTAATGTTATTGCGCTCAGAGCAGTAAATTTTCTCGTAACAGCCTGAAATTTCACTGACGACTTGTGCGTTACGTGTTAGTGCCATAACGTGTTGTAATTTTTTAAAACCCTTTAAAATCCCTTCAATATGGGTGATCTCAAGCTTTATAACGCCTTCGCCTACTTGTGCAGCAATTAGCTCTGCTTCAGTAATTTTTAACTGCGCCGCTGCGTCAATAGCTCTAATATTAGGGTGTTGTATTTGCAGTTGGCGGTAATCATTTAGAATATTCATTGTGCGCTCCTAATACCAATTTCATTAAAAACATGACCATACTAGTGAGCTAAATAGCTCACTAGTTCAATGCAATTGGTTTAACTTAAAATTTAAAGCTCAGTTGTGTTTTAATGTTACGGCCAACACCATAGTCCCCTATCGCACCACCGGTGCCTGCCATCACCTGGTATTCTTCGTCAAATAAATTGTCCACAGCCAAACGTGCACTCCAACTATCATTAATATCCCAGTTTGCATTTAAACCAACCAATGTGTAGCCATCATGCTCAACTTGCTTGGATGCCTGAGCCGCACGGTCGTATGCAAGTACGGTACGCGCTGAAATATTTTGAATGCTAATCCCTGTACGTACTGTTGAATCAAAAAACACTAAGCCGGCATCGACTGTTAACGTATCAGCGGGTAAATACCAAAGCGGTTTATCATCTTGATCATCACCCGCTATTTCGCTATACGAAAAGTTTACATACCCGGCGCGATGAGCATAATTGACTTCGAGTTCAAAACCATCGCGGTCATTTTCACCACGGTTGCTATAGCGTGGTGCCGGCATAGGGTTTGTAGTGGTGCTGGTATTTGACTGAATTTCGTCATCTACTTGAGTATTGAAGTAAATTGCTCGCGCTGTCAGTGAATCAATATCAGAGAACACATCGCTGACTTGATAACTGATACCCATTTCGCTATTACGGCTGTTTTCTACTTCCAAGGCTAAGTTTATATTTCGGCCACCGTATTGATCGTATATTTCATCCAGTAAAGGTGCTCTAAAGCCCTCTTGATAACTGGCAAATACAGCAAATTCGGAGGTAAACTGATAGTTAACCGTCAATGCTGGTACAACTTGTGAGTGCTTAACTTTTAAATCTTGACCTACAAAGCCCGCTGCAAATTTACTTGTTGGCGTACTTTGGTATTCTTCATAGCGAATACCCCCCGTAATTGTAAGCGCTTGCCATGTAAACTCGTCTTGAATATATACACCTAACCGCTTTTGCGTGCCGCCTGGCTGTGATGAAATCTCATTCCTTACGGCGTCTTTACCATACTCTAAGCATTCGTAAGTTTGCCTATTAAGATTTGTGCATGGGTAGCCTAACTTTTCACCAACACGCTCTTTATCTGAGTACTGCACACCATAAGTAAGCGCATGCATACCTAGTACACTTGTGTTCATTATATCAAGTGTGTTGATGTTGTATTCGTAGTTAGAGGCAAGGCCAATGTAGTCTTTAAGCATTCCTTTACCGCCACTTTCTGTTACGTGGCTTTGGGTGTTGCCTACGCGTACAGATAAATCAAGGTAGGTATTATTTTCAGGATTGAGTTCGTAACTAAGATTCGTGACAGATTGCTCAACCTCGCGGTAAACCGTGCCCCATGCACCGGGATCGGTGGTATTAAATTCGGTGCGTTGTGCATCTTCGCTCTCGGTATATGATAGAGCGATTAGCGCGTCTTCATTTATATAGTATTCGCCTTTAATAAGTAGTGACTCTGCCTTTATAGCTGAATTATCAAGCGTTTTTCCGTTTGATAATTCAAAGTCATCACTGCTGCGTTTTATAAATGCCGCTAGTAAATCTAACGATTCGATTGGCCGTGCATAGGTATACACACTGCCGTTAGCTTCGTTATTGTTGCTATTATGCCCCAGCTTTACTTTAGCGCCGTAAGTTTGATCAGGTGCTAAAAAGTCACTGGCGTCTTTAAGCTCCATGTCAACAACACCGCCTAATGCCCCACCGCCATGCAATACGGTACTTGGACCACGTTTAATACTGATTGTGCGATATAAATCTGCATCACTAAAAAAGCTACCCATGCGGTATTTTTCAAATGTTTGAATAGCTCCATCAACACTTACCAGCACATCTTCGGCGTCATTAAAGCCACGTACACTAAACTTTTGACCACCGCTGCGCGGTCCACCGGTTGCCGTTACATTAGGCACCGAGATTAGGCTATCAAACACTGTTGTTGCTAGTACTTTTTCGATGTTTTCGCTGGTGATCACATTAACTGCTTGCGCAGAATTGAGTGCTGTTTTTTCGGTTCGCGTTGCGGTTACTGTTACGGCATCTAATGCAGTAGTTAGTTGCGATTGGTCGGCTGTAGTTGTTTCAGCCATAAGAGGCAGTGATACACTGGCAAGGCATAAAGCCAGTTTTGAAAGGCGCATGTGTCGCTCCATAAAATAAGTGAACTAAGTTAAAGTCATAAAATGACGTAATGCTTGGCTAAGCCCCTTACTCACCAAACTGTGTACTAATTCAACCTAAACAGGTACTCGGTTTTTAAATACCTAAAGTCAAGTTGAGGTTAATTAAAGTAGATGCACTATAACAAAAACACACGCAAATGATAATTGTTTTTATTCGTTTTTAATGAGTATATTCGCAACATTACGATCTTCACTCGATAACGCAGCTAACAACTTAACAAGTTCGCCACTAGGAACGTGTTGATCTATTGCTAGATACAAAGGCCGTTTTTTAGTTTGTAAACGCAATGCCTGCATTACGGTATTGAGCGAGCTGTAGGGTTCTTTGGCAAGTCCGTACGTTATTTTTTGCTCGCTAAAACGTACACTTAAAACCAAAGCATCGGGTTGTTCTATCGGGGCGTGTGTATTTTTACCCGCATCGGGTAAGTTAACATCCATCATGTCTAATTTGACAGCGGCCGTTAATAACAAAAATACCAACAAAATAAATAGCACATCTATTAATGCTGTCAGATCAGGCATTAAGGTGTGGTGGCTCGATTTTTTTGGTAACTCAAGCATTGGCGGCTTCATCAAAACAAAGCTGGTAATTTAAATGATTAATTATGCGCGTCATATCTGTTTGTAATCGTTCTAATAACGCGTTAAATATCCCACTTAATAATAAACAGGGAATCGCGATAATAAGCCCTGCCATAGTTGAATACATAGCCTCCCATAAACCATCGGCAAGTAATGCGGGGGTCACTGCTTGTTGGGTTTGCGCTATTTTTCTAAACATTAGTACTAATCCCCATACCGTGCCTAATAAACCCATTAACGGACTTAACGAACCAAGGAGAGCGAGTATATTTAACCTTTTTCGCCAATTAGCAAAGCTGTCCTGTAGATACAATTGACACCACTGATGGCGTTGATCTGGTTGTAATTTTTTCTGTAATTGCTGACTAAAATCACTGTCGAGTTGATTCATTTTTTGTAAATGTGACCATCCATATATAAAAGCCGTTACACGGTCTAACACAATCGCTAAAGCCAGTATTGATACTCCAAATAAAGGCCACGCCATAATTCCTACAGCAGAAAATACATCTTGCATTGTTAGTTCTCTTTTATAAAAGCGCTATGAGCGCAGGGAAAATTCGATTGGCACACTAAAGCGTGCTTTTATACCGTGGCTGTCGCGCATTACAGGGTGAAACTGCCACTTTGATACATTACCAATTGCGGCTTTATCAAGCTCAGCAAAACCGCTACTTTTTAAAATCTTAACATTCGTTATTAAGCCTTTTTCGCTGAGCTCAATTTGCAATATTGCTACGCCCTGATACCCGCGACGCTTCGCTCTTCGTGGGTAATTTAAAGCGGGTCTGGGTGCTTTAAATAACGGCAACGTATTTACGTCAATAACTTGGTTTTTTAATGAATGCTGCTTTGCAATAACAGGTGCACTTGAAGACGGCGCGGCCATCGTTGGCTTTTTTTGTTGTATAGCAAGTTTAACTTTAGTGGGTGGCTCAACTTTCTTAGGGCTTACAGGTTTATCTGGGACTGGATTAAGTTGCTTTATGGTTGGCTCAGATAAGGCTGACTTTGTCGTTATGATTTGTTCTTGTGGTTTTGCTGCCAACTGTATTTTTTTACCGCTAAATTGGGTATTTGCCGCCTCAGTGCTCTTAACTACAGGTTGCACTTGGATCTGCGTTTCTACTGTTGGCTGCTGCATTTTTGAATTTACAATATTTATCGCAATGCGCTGCGCAGGTTGCGCTGTGCTCAATTTCAGTATTAAAGGCGTCGCAGGTTGATAAAACAACCACGTTAAATGACCACTAATAGATAAAATAAGGAAAATAATAAACTTCATAACTTTTAAATATAAATGCGAACTGTTAGTATTTACATTAAATAATATCAACATTGGACTTTTTATGAAACCCCTCCTCACGTATTTAATTTTTATGATATTCGCTACGGCCTTCCCTCTAAGTGCGGCCACACAACCAGATAGTCCGCACAGAGTTGTTGTCTCCGGTGGTTCTATCACCGAGATCATTTATGCTCTTCAAGAGCAACAACGTATTATTGGTGTAGATAGCACCAGCGTATTCCCAGCTTCTGCCACTCAAAAACCACAAATAGGCTATGTACGCAGAATTAGCGCTGAAGGTATTTTGTCGTTAAATCCAGATTTAGTGCTTGGCGAGTCCGATACAGGGCCTAAAAAAGTCGTTGAACAGTTAAAAAAGACAGGGGTTAATTTAGTTATTCTCAATGAGCACGATAACTTTTTAGGAATTGAAAAAAAAATAAAAAACATTGCTCAGTTACTCAATGTTCCAGCCAAAGGTGATGTATTAGTTCAATCACTACAAGCAGACCGTAATGCACTAGCGCATATTTTAAAGCAAGCTAAAACAAAACCTAATGTGCTATTTGTACTTAGCGTACGCAGTGGCCAACCTATCGTTGCGGGTGCTGGCACATCTGCGAATGAGTTAATCACGGCTGCTGGCGGTGTTAATGCTGCAGCGAGTGCGATCACCAACTGGAAACCGCTTTCTACTGAAGCTGCATTGGCTATTAATCCTGACATCATCATTACAATGGGCCGCCATGGCGATGATCCGCTACCTAAAATAGAGAAACTCGCTCATTTTAAATACACTAACGCAGTAAAAAATGGTCAAGTACACAGTTTTGATGGCAGCTATTTACTGGGAATGGGACCGCGTACGCCACAAGCTGTGGTTGAATTAGCACATACTTTTCATCCAAAAACACGCTTGCCTAGTGGCTATAACTACCAATTTTTACAAACAGCACAAAGCACCACTGATAAAGCAACAAACAAAACAAGTGACTTATAACGATGTTAGCTCTTGGTAGTACGCTCATTACCCAGCAACAGCAACGCCGTTTTGCTATTCCTGCTTTGTTTATAGCCTGTGTGCTGGTGTTTTTTATTGCACTAAGTAAAGGCGGTGTCGCCATTAGTATTAGCGAGATCATTGGCATAATTAACCACACTGCTGATGATCAGCTAAAAAATGCGATTATCTGGCAAATTCGCTTGCCTCGTTTAGTTCTTGCAATGGTTGTGGGTGCAGGTTTGGCTGCCTGTGGCGCAGCAATGCAGGCAATATTTAGAAATCCATTGGCTGACCCAGGTTTAATTGGCGTCTCTAGTGGTGCTGCCCTTGGCGCAGTCGCTACCATCGTATTAGGTACAAGCTTATTTGCAAATTTTAGTGATAGCTTTGGTATTTATGCCGTTCCTGTTGGTGCATTTTTAGGGTGCATTGGTGTATGCGTATTTATTTATCGGCTGAGTGCGCATAGTGGCCAATTTACGATTATTAGTTTGTTATTAGCAGGCATTGCTGTAAACGCGATTGTGGGTTCACTCATTGGCGTTTTAACATTAATAAGTAATGATCAGCAACTGCGTGATTTAACTTTTTGGAGTATGGGTTCCCTCGCCGGAAACCACTTTGCAATGATGACACCCACACTGTGTATTATTATAGCCAGTTGTATTGGTTTACTGCGTTTATCAAAGCCGCTTAATTTATACTTATTAGGTGAAGCACAAGCAAAGCATCTAGGTATTAATGTCACTAAACTTAAAAAGCAGGTGTTTATTTATACAGCACTATGCACCGGTGCAGCTGTGGCAATTACTGGAATTATTGGTTTTGTCGGTTTTATTGTGCCACATATTGTGCGTTTAGTTTTAGGGCCCGATCATCGCTATCTCATGCCAGCCAGCATTTTAGGCGGAGCCTTAATGCTAGGACTAGCTGACTTATTTGCACGCACGGTGATGCTACCTGCCGAAGTGCCCATAGGCCTTATTACAAGTGCTATTGGCGGACCATTCTTTTTAATTATGTTATTAAAAACCTATCAGCAGCGAGGATAAATTATGCTTTCAGGCAGTAAATTAATGGCCAAAGTAGGTCAAAAAATCCTCCTTAACAATGTTGATTTTACGGTAAAACCCCATGAAGTTGTGGTAATAATTGGGCCTAACGGAGCTGGTAAGTCATCGTTATTAAAAGCCTTGTGTGGTGATATTAGTTTATCCGGTGGGGTTGTTAGTATTAATCAACGCACATTGAACGAGTACACTATCGCTGAGCTGGCCAAACTTCGCGCTGTGTTAACACAAAGCTATGAATTAGATTTCCCATTTACGGTTAATGAAGTAGTTGATATGGCTCACTTTGCGCATCAAGAGCAATACAGTGCATTAGCGCTAAAGCAGTTTTCTCATGATGCAATGCTGGCTTTAGGGATAGATCATTTAGCACAACAATGCTTTACCCGTTTATCTGGGGGGGAAAAACAACGCACTCAACTTGCCCGTGTCTTGTGCCAATTACAGCCTAGCCTAGCGAATAAGCAAAATGCTTATTTACTGATTGACGAACCAACATCAAGCCTCGATTTATACCATCAATATGAAGTGATGGCTCAAGCACGCTTAATTGCAAAGCAAGGTGCTGGAGTTGTTGCCGTGGTCCATGATCTATCGTTAGCAGCGAGTTTTGCTGATCGTATTTATATGTTAAATAAGGGGGAGGTTGTTGCGCACGGCACCCCTGAAGAAGTACTTATTAATACTCGGTTAAATGAGGTATATAACATTGATGCTCGGCTGCAAGCTAATTTAGAAAATGTACTACCCCATATAGTTGTCGCTAAAACAGCGAGCTATAGTTAATCTTTACAAAATATGGATCGCATTAATAGTACGCTAATGCGATTCACTCTGAGTGAGTAAGCTGTGAGTCTACAATACAGCGGTTACGACCACTTTTTTTAGCTTTGTATAAGGCTTGATCGGCTTGTTTAAGTACCTCTTCAACGTTCAGTTGGTTCAGTGGCCAACCTGAAATACCTATCGAAATATTTATGCAACCAACAGGCTCAATGATTGTTTCAGATACACGCATACGTAGTCGTTCAGCCAATAGGTATGCGGATTCTCCTGTTGTACTAGGCAGTATAATGATGAACTCCTCCCCGCCTGTACGCGCTACAAAATCACTTTCACGGGTTACGTCCAGCACAACTTTTGCTAGTGATTGCAATACTATGTCGCCAATATCATGGCCGAATTCATCGTTAACCCGTTTAAAGAAATCAATATCGACGGCAAGTACAGTAAACGAAGTGCGATTAAAAATAAGCTGATCAAGCATTCGCTCTAAACTACGGCGATTGTGTAAACCTGTTAACGGATCTGTTTGCGCCTCATGGCGCAATACACCGATTTGATTTTGTAATAAGCCAACTCCCTTTAACATTGCTAAACGCAGTTCTGAGCTTTCATAATACCATGAACGAACCAGCTTTAAATCTTGTGATGCAGCGGGGTTATCGAGTTTTTTTGCAGTTTCTGCAAGGCGCCTTAATGGTTGAGATATTAATTGTGCAAACACCCAAATTAAAATGAAAGTTGCAAAGCCCACTGGAATTGTACGATAGAGCACGTTTAACATGAGTCCATCAAGCGGGACCAATGTTGAGCTAATAGAGCGTTGTGTCACAATTCCCCACGGGGCTGATTTTAACGACGCATAACCGGCTAAAATAGCAGTGCCTTGACTGTTTATAATTTCCTGGGTACCACTTTCGCCTTTAAGCACGGCTTCTATGACTGAATTATTATAAACTTGCTCACCAATGCGCGAAACATCGGGGTGATAAAGCAACCGCCTATTTTTATCAACAACAAAAAGATAGGAGCCATCTTTATGAAAATGCACTTGCAGTAGGTCATGTAAAATACTGCTTTTCTTTAAATATAAAGTACCGCAGACATAGCCTATATAATTACTGTTACGATCAAATAGTGGATGAGAAATAGAAATAATTAAATTACCTGCAGCCGACATATAAGGCTCACTTATCATCGCCTTTTTATTTGATAAAGCCTGTTTTGCCCCATAACTTTGCAGTGTTTCCCCTTCGAGCTGTAAACTCATCGGCGATAAACCTAAAACTAACCCCTGATTATCCACAATTACAATTGAATTAAAGCTATCTGTTTGTAAACGAAGACGATCAGCTTCTTGCGCTAAAATATTGCGGTCATTAAAGTGACTTTCTATTATTTTTGCAGAATAAGCTAGTTGCTGCTGGGCTGA
The DNA here is from genome assembly GCF_013002825.1 of Pseudoalteromonas sp. NEC-BIFX-2020_002. Classification (NCBI taxonomy): domain Bacteria; kingdom Pseudomonadati; phylum Pseudomonadota; class Gammaproteobacteria; order Alteromonadales; family Pseudoalteromonadaceae; genus Pseudoalteromonas; species Pseudoalteromonas sp. NEC-BIFX-2020_002. The sequence continues at coordinate 430,115 of NZ_JABEPJ010000001.1, read as the reverse complement.
TAGCAAGAAACGGTCCGTAACAGACACTAATTTGGCAGCATAAGCATTATGATTTATTAACGTTTGAGATTGTAATTGTTGTTTTTGAACTTGATAACTGGAGTAAAAACTATTTAAAAACGTGATAATCGTAACTGAAATAGCTAAAAATAATATTAATTTTTTTAAATCTAGATTGATGTTGATTAGGCTTCGCAAAATAATATGTCTCTTTATATTAGCCTTACAACTCCCTGGCCATTATTTACGCGGTGAATACTAACAAGTTGTGTGTCTTTATTCTAGGAGCAAAAACTCTAAATATGATTTAGTACAAATTTAGAGTTTATCTGCGCCTTTAGTTATTCGTACTACACGCTAATTTAGATTGCGCAATGCACTGTTGTTGCGCTTGCTCTACACTTTCACCACCCATGCAATAATCTATACGGGTTGTTCTTTTTTCAACCCCTGCATTTTGGCCATCAGCGATTTTCCACTCACTATTTCTTAAAAGTTTTTTAGCTTCTTTTGGTAAGACTCTAGTAGGAATCGCAGATACCAATTCAACATCACTAACGTCACCGCTACTGTCGATATTAAAGGTATAAATCGCGCACCCTTTTATGCCTTTCTTAGCTAGAGCTATAGGGTATTTGGGTGTGTTGTTACTTTTACGTAGCCAAATTGCTTGAGCTACATCAGGGTCGAGGTGGGTTATTTGTACATCAGCAAAATGTGTTTTAGCAAAAAGCACAGGACTAAACAGCACCACCCCTACACTATAAAGAAAGCATTTCTTCGTCATTATTTATCCTTAATTAATAAATTACCTAAAAAGAGTACTTTATAGCAACTGCCAACGCAACCTGCTTTTTAATTTTATTAAATAAATTCAAAGCCTTATATAAACTTTATAATCTCATTCCCAATGAAAATTTAATAAACACTACATGGGCTCAGCCGTGCCTAAAAAACATACTACTGCAAATTCAGCCACGAAAAATAAACAAGCCCTAAACTGAATGTGTATTTATACCCTGACCACCTCAAGATGCAGACTTCAGCGTTTCACAGGTGTTTAATATCAAGGCGTTACTTTGCAATAATGGCAGTCCCTTTTAAGAAGTAACAACGCTGAGAGTAAGCGCCTGTGAAACGCCCAACGGGTTGGTTTAAAAGCGATTTATACTGCGTTATTGATTTTAACAAGGGAACAACCATTATTTGCAATCAATGCCTTGCCTGAATCGCTTTTAACTCCAACTGAAACTGCATCTTGAGGTGGCTTGGGTATATTGCTACCGCCCCCATAAATTCCATACATACTACAGGTTGGAATATATTATTACGGAAAATTTAAAGTTCGAGTCCTTTCAGCTCCCTCTAAGATTTAATCTACATGCTTTATTTAAAGAAAAATAGCGTTTAACGATACATTTTGAATTTATATTTAAAATATGAGTGTGCTAGAATCAGTTTGCCTTTTAATCTTTTTTAACGTTATTATTAGGAATAAATTATTCAAAACAACAATAAGCAATTTAGCTTAGGAGCCTTCTGTGTTAAATAAGTTTGCCATATCATCAATTATCTTTGGACTAGGGTGTTTATTACCAATGAAATCGACCTTTGCAGCGACCACATTAACTCTTGAGCAACAGCTTGGCCAAAAGCTAATGCTTGATTTTCGTTATTATTGTGAACAAGACAGCGAACATTCTATTAAGAAAAAGTGCCGTACCCCTGTCACTCACTTACCTGCAGACTTAGCTAAAGTAATCACCAAACATAATATTGGTGGAGTTATTTTGTTTGCTGAAAATATTGAGAATATCTCACAAATCGTTAAATTAAATAACGCCATGCAACAAGCGGCTGCAAAGTCTAGCTTAGGTGCCCCATTATTTATTTCTATTGACCAAGAAGGCGGACGTGTTGCCCGCATTCCTCGAGATATTGCCACCTCATTTACCGGTAATATGTCAATCGGTGCAAGCTATGCAGTTCACGGAACTAAGTTTGCAACACAATCTGCGCAAGTGATCGCAGATGAGCTAAAAGCGGTGGGGGTTAATGTTAATTACGCACCAACAGTTGATGTAAACATGAACCCTGATAACCCGGTGATCAATGTACGCTCATACGGTGAAGACCCTGCATTAGTGAGTATTTTAGGTGCTGCCCAAGTAGCAGGTTTTGAAGGTAATGGCGTTATTACTTCACTAAAACATTTTCCGGGGCATGGCGATACCAGTGTTGATAGCCACACAGGTTTACCAAAAGTAATGCATGATAAAGAAACGATTTGGCAGCAAGATTTACCGCCATTTCAACAAATTATTAAAGATCAGAACCCCGGTATGATCATGACAGCGCATATCCAGTACCCAGCGCTTGATAGCAGTACATTTGTTAGTAAAGATGGCAAAACCATGATCAAACCAGCCACTATGTCGCGTAAAATAATCACCAAATTATTACGTGATGAGTTAGGTTATCAAGGTGTTGTGATCACTGATGCGCTTGATATGGCAGGTATTAGCCACTTTTTTGAGCCTATAGAAGCCGTTGTAAACACCTTTGCAGCCGGTGTTGATATTGCTTTAATGCCGATTGAAATCCGTAGCCCAAAGGATTTAGTCGTACTTGATACGTTAATAACGCGATTAGTCAGCGAGGTTGAAAAAGGTAACTTAAATGCCAAAGAGATAGATATATCTGCTCAACGTATCATTAATTTAAAAAATAAATTTAAACTTACTACCGAGCTGAATGAATCACTCGCAACACAAAAAGCACACCATATTTTAGGTAATGCTAGTCATCGAAAGGTCGAAGCCGAGCTTGCGCTTGCGGCAATTACTGAAGTTAAAAATGATAAAAACACTTTACCGATTAAGCTTACGGCTAATAGCAAAGTACATATCATAATGCCCGATACGCGTAAGTGCATTGCACTTCAACAAGCAATTGCTGCGCAGACCCAACATATTGTTTCGTTCAGCTGTACCAGCTTGCAAGGGTATGAGCCAGCAACTACATTAAAAGCCATTACTGAAGCTGATATTATTATTGCTGGTAATGCGTTTCCAAATCAAAGCGCGGTAGAAATTGGCGGTATGGATGACCTTGCTGATAACCCAGCATTTGCAATTGCTAAGTCAGCGCAAACCGCGGCGCTTGAGAGCCTTCTTAAGCAAGCGCGACAGGCTAATAAAAAGACCATTTTTATTAGCCTTAGAGCGCCTTATGATATTGCGAAGTTTGGCCAATTTAGTGATGCAATTTTAGCTACTTATGCGTATAACATAGATGTAGATAATAACATTAAAGTATCAGGCCCTGCTTTCACTGCGCTTGCAAAAGTGCTTGTAGGCAAAGCACCTGCGCAAGGTGTGCTACCTGTGACAATTAGTGAAAATAACCACTAAATTTACGCTTAAGAGGATACTATGCAACATAATGCTTCGCTCACTACGCCTTACGCTATCAGGAATATGATCCGTAATGAAGATTACACAGGCCACACATCAGGCTTTGTACCAGGCTTTGTACAAGCTAACTTAGTGATCTTGCCCAAGCAGTATGCTTTTGATTTTTTACAATTTTGCCAAGCAAACAAAAAAGCTTGCCCGATTGTTGCTAGTAGTAGCGCTCCTGGTGCTATCACGATCCCAAATGTTGCGCATGATTTAGATATTCGCACAGACTTACCACGTTATCGGATTTTTAAACAAGGCCAATTGATTGAAGAAGTCACTAATATAAAAGAGCATTGGCGCGATGATTTAGTAACTTTTTTAATTGGCTGCTCGTTCTCTTTTGAAGAGTCGCTGCAAGCAGCTGGTATTGAAATTCGCAATATTACAGAACACAAAAATGTGCCTATGTATATGACTAATATTCCCTGTGAAAGTGCAGGTATTTTTCAAGCAAATATGGTTGTGAGCATGCGACCAATGAAGCCTGCTGATGCCATACGCGCGATTCAAATTTGTAGTCGTTTTCCGGATGTGCATGGTGCTCCTGTGCATTTTGGCGATCCGGCGACTATCGGTATAAAAGATATTAACCGCCCAAACTTTGGTGAATCGGTAACAATAAAAGACGGTGAAGTACCTGTATTTTGGGCCTGTGGTGTTACACCTCAAGTTGCAATTGCCAATGCCGCACCTGATTTTTGCATAACGCATAGTCCTGGTCATATGCTGATCACTGATATTCAAAACGCTCATATATCTGCATTTTAAACGGAAACAAACATGAAGCTTAATTGTGATTTAGGTGAAAGCTATGGAGCATGGAAGATGGGCCTCGATGAAGCTGTTATGCCGCATATAGATATGGCAAACATTGCTTGTGGCTTTCATGGCGGTGACAGCGATGTTTTGGCGTATACTTTAGCGCTTGCTAAACAGCACACTGTAACTATTGGTGCCCACCCTAGTTACCCTGATAAGCAAGGGTTTGGTCGGCGTTCAATGACATTAACACCGCAAGAGCTGACTAATTGCCTACACTACCAAATTGCCGCAATTGAAGGTATGGCTAAAGTGCAAGGGCTAGCACTTAGCTATGTGAAGCCACATGGTGCGCTTTATAATGACATGATGACTGATGAAACAATATTAACCACCGTCATGCAAGCCATTGCCAGCTATCCAAGTCCATTAAAGCTGATGCTACTTGCCACTGCGAATGCAAAAAGCCATCAGCAACTGGCAAAAAAGTACCACTTAACATTAATTTTAGAAGCCTTTGCTGATCGCCAATACACCGACGATGGACTTCTCGTTTCACGAAAAGTTGCCGGCAGCGTGCATGATAAACCGGCATTAATTTCGCAGGTCAAACAACTGCTCGCTACAGGTTGTGTAACAACACAGTCTGGTAAAAAACTCCCTTTACATGCTGATAGTCTATGTGTGCATGGCGATAACGCAGCTGGCATAATTCTTATTCAAGAGATCAAAGCACTATGCCAAACTTAGTAAGTGATGAGCAGCTAAGTCATACCATTGAGAACATGATGATTGAACAGAATTTGCGTGGCATGCAAAGCCTGTATGCGCACCAACTTACCGGCACTTATTTACGCGCTGCAAAGTCATTATTTAACGCAAAACAAACGGTGCTAATTGGCACTGGCTTTGCTGTTAAGCAAACCTTTGAAACTGATGGCCCTGTGGGGGCAATTGCTTTATATAACGCATTAATAGCACTTGGTAAACAGCCGATTCTAGTATGTGGAAACCCCCTTTACACCGCCTTAAAAAATGACTTTAATTGTTTTGAACTCCCCCTTAATAACTTTGTTGATGCTATGGCCTTTAGCAAAACGGCACTGGCTGTTTTAAAACCAGATTGTGTATTGTCAATAGAGCGACCAGGGCTATGCCATGGTAATAAGTATTACAATATGCGTGGCATTGATATATCTGCAGATTGTGGTTGTTTTGATTTTTTTGTGAGCCAAGCCCCCTGCCCAACTGTAGCCATTGGCGATGGTGGCAACGAAATAGGTATGGGCAACTTATCACAATATATGTCTGAGCTAAGTATTACGCCTAGCCTTACTTGCTGCGATGAACTGCTGCTAGCCGATGTATCTAATTGGGCTGCTTATGGCCTGATCGCTTTTTTAAGTCGTTGGCACAACCAGGACTTACTCGCCAATATTAATACGCTGGGTATTTTACAGTACTTAAGTGAGCGTGGCAGTGTAGATGGTGTTACCCAGCAAAATGAATTAACCGAAGATGGCTTACATGCCACGCATGGCCAACAACTCATCGCAAGACTACGTCAGCTTAGCGGTGTTGCCAATCAGAATGAGGATTTACAATGAGTACGGTGTATTTAAACGGCGATTATATGGATGCTGAGCACGCCAAAATCTCGCCTATGGATAGAGGCTTTTTATTTGGTGATGGTATTTACGAAGTGATCCCAGCTTACAATGGTGACATGCTTGGCTTTACCGCACACATAGAGCGTATGAACAATGGTTTAAATGAACTGGAAATTGTGCTTAATTATACGCCAGATACATGGCGTATAATTTGCGATCAGCTATGTAACAAAAACCAAGGTAAAAACTTTGGTATTTACCTGCATGTTAGTCGCGGTGCTGATACAAAACGAGCTCATGCTTACCCTACTGGTATTACACCCACTGTATTCGCTTATGCGTTTGAGATACCCGAACAACCTGTAAGCATTATAGAGTCAGCCACAACATACACGGTTTCACTTGAGCAAGACAAGCGATGGCAACGATGCCATATAAAATCAACCGCATTATTGGGTAACGTAATACATTACCAACATGGCGCGGCGGCCGGCAATAAAGAAACTATTTTATATAATGGTCTTGGTGAACTTACCGAAGCCAGCTCAAGTAATGTGTTTATTGTTAAAGATGGCGTAATAAGTACACCACCGTTAGATAATCAGATTTTGCCAGGGATCACCCGCTGGTTGATTATCAATATTCTTCACTCACACAGTGAGCTTAAAGTACACGAGCGCAGGATCAGCAAAGAAGAACTTCTTGATGCTGATGAAGTATGGATCACCAGTGCAACTAAAGAGGTCGGGCCTGTGATAAAAATTAATGACACACTTATTGGCACCGGTAAACCTGGTAAAACTTGGCAACGAGTGCAAAGTCTTTTTACCTTACATAAGTTTGATTATTAACAGCGGTAAGCGGTAAGCGGTAAGCGGTAAGCGGTAAGCGGTAAGCGGTAATTATAAAAGCCATGTTTGTTTAGTCAAACATGGCTTTTTAAGTCCTAGAATTAACCAGTTGCCTAGGGCGTGTTGACCTTTGTGGATTGAAATTTGTTCAACCTAGGGGCGATTTAATCGCGGCGCGAGGTTTGTAACCTAGCGGGCTAAGTAAAAACCGAGTAACAAAGAGTCAATCGCCCCTAGGAAGAACCCTTTGGGCAGCGCATGTTTGGTATTTATACTGCGTTATCACCTATTTATGGGGAACAACCACACGACATAGGCTCTGCCTTGCCTAAATACCAAACATACTGCTGCAAAATCAATCACGAAAGGTCAACACTCCCTAGTAGTTTTATTTTCTTGCCAGTTTTGCGGCTTGGTTTAACCACTCAACCCGCAGCTCTGGCGTTGAACTGATAATTGGACCGAAATATGCAGTTGAGATAACTTTAATGCCAGAAAAGCCTAAAATAGTGTGTTTTAGCTGCTTAGTCACTGGAGCACCTTGGACGAAACGATAATACCAAGCGGGAGTGTCAAGGGTTAACACAACTTCAGCTGTGCGGCCTTTTAATAGTTTATCGGGAATGGTTTTATTAGGCTGATATTTAAATGCAAAACCAGGTAGGAAAGTACGGTCAATCAACCCTTTAAATTTTGCAGGTAAACCGCCCCACCAAACAGGGATAAACAATACAATATGCTCAGCCCATTGTAACTTTGCTTGAAATTCGACTAAATCAGGCTCTAATGGCTGTTCGCTGTCATAACCATTGCTTAAGTCAGGGTTAAATTGCATAGTACTGAGAGACAGGTATTGTACTTCACTATGACTTGCCGCTACATATGCTTTTGCCAATGCATCACAAAAACTGCTACTTTTTGGATTTGCATCAATCACTAATATATTTCTTTTCATACTAACTACTCCTTTAAAAGCAGCAGCATACACCCTCCCCTAGAGGGCAGAGTCAAGCTTATCTAAGCATATCTTTATGTCTTGGTGATAATAATCTAGCAATTTTTTTTGTTGCTCAAGTGCAGCTATATCATCCAATACTTGCTGCTTTTTTGCTTCGAGTAATTCCACAACAGCTGGCCAATCTAAGTCATGACGAGTGACTTTTAAACTTTTTAGTTGCGCTAAACTTAAACCCAATAACTGCGCGCGCTTAATAAGGGTGACAAACTCGACATCAGCGTTATCATAAATACGGTAGCTGCCTTGGCGTGTTATATCTGTTAGCAGTCCAATGTTTTCATAGTGTCTAATCGCTTTGACCGAAACACCTGAACGCTTTGCCATTTCACCTATAAACACAGCTTATTCCTTCGCCTGCTTTTGCATAATATTAATGTATGAGTCAACGTCATACTTATTTGTATTAGCTGCTAAATAATCCAGTAACTGTGCATGCGCATCAACCGATACACTTAAATGATCCCCACCAACACCATGAAAAATAATGTTTATAAGTTGCACTTGGCTTGAGACATTGCGTACATAATCAATGAGCTGTTGCCCTGTAACATTCGATGGAGCCCATAAAACTGAGCGGCCATTATCATCAACCCCTTTAATTGCGATAAAATGCGCCTTAAGCGGCTCTATAAAGTCTTCACCTGCTGCTTGTGTATCAAAGCAAGGCGGTGTGAATGTACGCTGCGTTTTACCATCTATTGCATGTAAAAATACATTCGCGCTAAGCACCTCACGTATTGCACGTGCACGGGTGTAGCGATCTAAATCATGTTCATCACTGACCCATTCACGGTAAGGTTTTGAGCCACTGCATGGATGATATAAGCTATGATTACCTAACTCATGGCCTTGTTTGGCAACAGTTTTCCACTCATTCATACGGAACTGCATCGTTTGCGCATCGGGCAAGATATAAAACGACGCCTTAAAACCAAGCTTATTAAGCGCAGGTATTGCGTTATCAAGTTGGCTCGCTAAGGCATCATCATACGATAAGCTCACCGCAATCTTATCATCCTTGTTAGAACCGTGTGTTTGCGCGCCAGCAGGCATAGCAAAAACTAATGCTAACCACAGCGCTGCTGATCTTCTCATCTTCAATCCTTGAGTATAAAAATTTAAGCTGTTTGAATAAAACAAAATACATTGAGTTTATTGCCGTCTAAATCACGGAAATAGCCCGCATAAAATCCAGGCATTTCACGCGGACCAGGTGCGCCTTCATCTGTTGCACCTAATGCAATTGCTTTGGCATAAAATGCGTCAACCTGATCTGGGTTCTCTACAGCTAACGCGATCATCGTACCATTGCCCACTGTTGCAGACTGTCCATCATAAGGTTTTGTTATTGAAAAACCAGCCTTATCTGCACCACTGCTCCACGCGACAAAATTATCGGTCTCTAAAAAACGTGTCGCTCCTAATAAAGCGAGTAACTCATCATAAAACACCACCGCTTTGGCAAAATTATTCGTGCCAAACATTGTATAACCAATCATATATATTCCTTTTTCTTTACGATTAAAAATGCATCTCCAAGTTAACGTTATGAGTGATGCTCGTCTACTGCTAATATGCTAAAAGGTAACAATTAAGTCGTGGCGTTTACTGTATTTATTATATTTTTAACGTATTATCAAGATGTTAATTTTACTCTAAGGATAAGTGTAAATCACTCATGGAATTTTCCCTTTATACTCAGCTTCCTCCCCAACTTCCCTACAACGCTTTTTGCTATGAGTTTGATAATAATTTTCTTGTTGAAAATGACTTTTTTCGTTATCAGATTTTTTCACCGCCACAACTACAAAAAGCAGTAGCAAAACGAAAAGCTGAATATTTGGCAGGCCGTTTTTGTGCAAAACAGGTACTTAGTTCACTCAATATTCACCCTTGCGATATTCTTTCAGGTAATGATCGCGCGCCAATATGGCCAGATAATATTATTGGCAGCATTACTCACACGCAAGGAATCGCCATGGCGATGGCATGCCACCGTGCGGATATTGCTGGAATAGGCATTGATATAGAGCAATTGATGAGTGACAAACAAGAACAAGAACTACAAAAGCAAATTTTGCATCCAGAGGAATACTCACAGTTTAAGCAACTGGCTGAGCAAATATCGCACCCACTAACGATTGTTTTTTCAGCTAAAGAAAGTATTTTTAAAGCGTTATATCCAAGCGTAAAGCAGTTTTTTGGTTTTGAAGCCGCCAAGCTTATTGCTTTTAATGAGCAACAGCTACAATTTAAAATAACGAAAACACTCTCAGAGCAAGTGCCTCAAGGCACTTGCTTAACCGTATTTTATCAATGTAATAATACTGTTGTACTCACGGAGTGCGAATTTAAAACGCCCTTGTGAACTCAGCCATCCAGCACTTTTTCTACCTCAACAATTAAAGCTATATAGTGAATATAGTTACACTATTAATACGCACTTAGTGCAAATGCGTATTTAACTTGCCTTTTCAAGTTCAAGCTAGCCAATTTATCACCAACAACCAGCAGAATAAAATGTAACAGTATAGTTGTTGCACAAAATAAGTAACAAAAGTACAATTGATAACAATTACAATTACCATTACCGCTACGGAGAGAAGGTGAAAATTAAGGACGTTTTAATCCCTGTTGCAGCATTAGTATCAACTACAGCATTAGCAAATACTGAAGAAACTAAGACTGCAAATCAAATGACTGTCATAGAAGTTACCGGTGAATTGTTATCAAGAAGCTTGCTACAAAGTGGCAATAGTGTTGTTGTTTTTGATGCCAAAACACTCGAAAACCGCCCTGAGCTTAGAACCGTAAGAGATGTTTTAAGTGAAATCCCTAATATTACTATGGTCACAGGCACTGGCAAAGCCCCCACAGTTCGAGGGATTGATGGTACTGGCGCCGCTGAAAATGCCAATGCATTTTTTGCCGGCAGCAGAGCACGGCTAAACTGGCAAATTGACGGTAGATCAGCTACTTATAACGAAATAGTATTTGGCGATTTAGGTATTTGGGATCTCAATCAGATTGAGGTACTCAGGGGGCCACAAAGCACACTCGCTGGACGTAATGCTATCGCAGGTACTATCCGCGTTGAAACGCAAGATCCAACGTTCGAACAACAGTTTACAATTCGCGCCGAAGGAGGAAATTTAGACCAAAGACGCCTATCAGCCACTTATAATCAGCCGCTTACAGAGCAATTTTCTTTGCGTATTGCAGCTGACCAATTTGAACGTCGCTCTTCTGTTGATTATGACCCCTATGTTGGCGTTGAAGACCCTGCAGACATGGAAGGTCGTGCTATCAGAGGCAAGTTACTCTATGAAGGCGATGACGAATATAATACACGTATTGTAATCACACTAAACGACAACAAGTACAGTGGCCCAAATGGTGAAATTATTGATTACCCGTTTGGTGAAAGACGCTCTAATTTTCCACAACAACCCGTACATGTTACACATACAAAAAGCTTAGGCATTGAATACAGCGCTTCAATAAATGAGCAACTAGAGCTGGAAGTAACGGCATCAGCAACAGACTTTAATTTTGAGCGTAAATCAACACCTGACGGCTCTAAAGCTAATGTTGATACTAAGGAGTTTGTGGTAGAGCCGCGCTTACGTTATCAAGGTGATAATGGCGCACAATGGGTTATTGGTAGTCGTTACTATAGCTCTAAACAAGATGATTGGATTCAGTTTATTGTAAAACAGAGTTTTACTGATGATTCCAATAATTTTGCAATCTACTCAGAGGGCGCATTTCCATTTAGTGAAAACTTTGAGCTAACCGCGGGTTTACGCTACGAAAAAGAAAACCGTAAACGTGAAGGTGGCGATCCAGATAGGGCAATAGCGAAAATTGAATCAGATAATGATTACAGCGCCCTCTTACCAAAGCTTGGCCTTAGTTATCAAGTCAACGATGGACATACAATTGGTTTGCAATTATCTCGTGGCTATAACGCAGGAGGTGGAGGTATTTCTTTTGGTGCACCTATTGTGAACTATGAATACGACGAAGAATACGTAAACTCATTGGAATTATATGGTCGTCAACAATGGGCTGACAATAGCGTTAGCACATCGCAAAATTTATTTTACTCGCAATATAAAGATATGCAATTGCCCTTTGATTTAACACCCGAAAATACGCGTGATGAAGCTTATGTGGTAAGAAACGCAGACGAAGTTACCACTGTTGGTTTTGAATTTAGCGCAGATTGGCGTATTGATGAGCAATTTAACCTCTACGGTAGCTTCGCACTATTAGACTCCGAAATCACTGATTATCCAGGCTCTGGATTAGAAGGAAATTCATTATTTATGGTTCCTTCTGCTTCTATGAAGTTAGGCGGAACATGGCAGTCAAATAATTGGGTTATTAATGTGAGTGGTCAGTACACTGATGGCTGGTATACCAATATTTCAAACGATGAAGGCAGTAAAACAGACGCTTTTGCCACCTTTGATACTAGCTTAAGTTATTTAATATCAGAGCAGGCTAAACTGTACCTTTCAGTGCGTAACATTCTTGATGAAGATGCGCCTGTTGCGCTATATCCTGGTACAGCCCCTGCTGACAGTAATGAACCAGACAGCCATTTTGATAAAGCCGTTTTAACTCAACCACGAACCATTAGCGCTGGTTTACAGTATACATTTTGATCTAACTAATAATTTACACGGCAGGCTCGCTTGCTGTATACCCAAACCATCTCAAGATGGGTGTTTCAGTTGGAATTAAAAGCGATTTAGGCAAGGCATTGATTGCAAGTAATAGTGGTTCTATTATTAAAATCAATAACCAAATATAAATCGCTTTTAAACCAACCTTTTGGGCGTTTCACAGGCACTTACTCTCAGCGTTGTTATTTCTTAAAAGGGACTGCCATTGTTGCAAGTAACGCCTTGATATTAAGCCTCTGTGAAACGCTGAATTCTGCATCTTGAGGTGGCTTGGGTATATAAACCCTTTATAAAACAATAACGAGGATTCATACAATATGGCAATTCTAAAGCACGATAATAGCCTCTGGCCATTAGCCGTCACCGTTGCGCAAGGTGAATGCACACTCGAGATGCATTTAAACTCCTTGCAAGCATGGGATGATTGGTTTAATAAAGCTGAACCCTTCGTAGTTATTCGTGTTTACAACGATGAGGCATCTTTACAGCACCCAAAAGGAGCAGGCCCAGCTACGCAAAAATGGTTAAAAGAGGGAGCAGCAGAGCAAATGCAGCAGCATGTTCAAGCAATGCTTATTGTGGTTCCCGAGCAACAATTTGAACGAATGCAAAAAATGAGTGTACAAAAAGCCTTTGGTATACCCGGTGCAGTCGTTGCATCACTTGATGATGCCCATGCTTGGCTAATGAAAACATCAAACCACAATAAGACACTTGAGAAAACAAGGTTTATGCAAATAGAGAGGCTTGTTCACACATTGATTCTTTAACCTGATGAACTCAGGTTATTTAGCGCTATTAGCTGCTGATTTTAAAAATCTATATTGATATCCATCAGGTAATTGCGCTTGAGGATAAAAAGCATGTGCTAATTCAACGAGAGCTTGCGGCGTTCGAGGGCCCATACTTAGCAAATAAGCAACATCAAAATTATGCACGCGTTTATTTTTAACTGCATTGGAAAACTTAAACGCGTTTAAAAGCTCTGAATTTGATTGCTGATCATGCACACCAATACTCATGGTAATAATCACATCGGGGTTTAAGACTAACGCAGCTTCACTAGATATTGTCTGCCAGTTAGTTACGCTAGACGCCATCACATTCTTACCGCCAGCAATACTAACGAGCTCATTTACCGTAGTATCAGCTCCTGCGACCATTAGTTGATTACTGCGAATAACCAAGACTTTAGGTTTAGTCGTTGCTTGTTCTAAAATATGCGTTAAGGCATCACGATCTACTTTTAGCGCTTGCGCTAACTCCGCTCCTTTGCTCTGGACTTGCAACAGGCTGGCTATTTGTTCTATTTTATTTTCAATACGCCAAAAGCTATCATTTTCATGCAAAATAACCAAATTAGCAGCGGTACGTTTTAATTGCTCTACTACTTTTTTAGGGCCTATATCGGCTTCCGCAAGGATAATATCAGGGTTTAATGACAATATCCCTTCAACGCTTATTTTACGCACATAGCCAATTTGAGGCTGTGTAGTGGCGACAGCAGGAAAAATACTACTGCTATCAACCCCAACAATGCGCTGTTGTTCACCAAGCGCATAAATAACTTCCGTTATTGAGCCCCCTGCAACCACAATTTTTTGTGGGTTAAAAGGTTGCGGGCTTGCATGGACGTAGCTATTAGTAAGTAAAGTAACGAACGAAATAAGGAATAGTACAAAGGGCTTCATTGTGATCAAATCCAATTTGAAAACAAAAATAATAACAGTTTCTATTTTTAACTTGTAGCTTTTGATTATAATTTTTAAAGCACCCTGATATTTTTTGCTGAACCTTTGCCATCCTCAAGTCATTTTCGTCTTGATTATTTGTAAAAAGAGTCGTTTCATCGACCATGAATAGAAGTACATCGCCTTCATAAATTTGCAGTCGCCCTAGTAAGTTTCGTGATTTTGTTTTCTTTGGTCTGCCACGCTTACCTGCTACTGGTGGGATTGGGGAGGGCTTTCTTTTTCACCTTCTGTTAAAATGGCGCGATATTGATTGATAGTCAATTTGTTGCTGTTGGCTGAGCATCCTCCCCTTCATCAAGTACTGTTTGATTAAGGATCACTAAAAATTGGCGCATTATTTCTGCCCACACCTGATTATCTTGCTCGTTGGCCCGCGTTGATTATGTCGTGCGCATCAAAGCAGACAATGTTTTATCCGCTTCAATTTGTTGTTTTATGTTGTCGATATTAGCTTCAATATCAAGACCACTTATTTTCATGTTGGTTATGCTAACTTAGAAGGAATGCAGTTAGCGTAACGCTTTAAAATGATCATGCAAGTCGATCTTAAAAAATGACTAAGGGCTGAGCAGTTGCTTTAAAATAACCCAAGCACTTTCCCCGCAAGTGTCACAAGACACATGCAGCGCTCTGTTTATCCACATTATTCAACTCAGTTAAACGGCCGTTATCCATCCTTAATAACCTATCAGCGAGGTGAAAATATTTATCATCATGGGTGATCACAAACACTGTTTTACCATTGGCAATTAACTCTGGTAACAACTCTGTATAAAAAACATCTTTAAATACGGGGTCTTGATCGGCAGCCCATTCGTCAAATAAATAAAATGGGCGATCCTCTAAATAAGCAGCAACTAAAGCAAGACGTTTACGCTGCCCCTGTGACAGTTTTTGCGTGGTGAAGGCTCCATCTTTTATTTGCACTTTATGATGTAAATTGAGTTTTCTAATTAATTGATTACCTTGAGCTTCCAATGCATGTGCGTTGTTCTCTAAAAGCTGGTCAAATAAATGATAATCACTAAAAATAGTGCTAAATAATTGGCGGTAGTTATCTAGTTCGTTTATTGATACGTGCTTTCCATCAACAATTATATTGCCTTGATCTGCTTCATATAATCCACACAATACTTTGGCGAATGTCGTTTTTCCACTGCCATTTCCGCCCACTAAATAAATCAACTCCCCTTGGTTTATGGTTAGATCGACAGGTGATAAAGAAAACACTTCATCACTTTGTTCATGGTAATAACGATGACTGAGAGATTGTATTGTTAAGTTAGAAAAGTGAGTTAAAGGAAGATTTTCCGTCTCAGTAACTTGATCTAACTTCGTTGTTAATTTTAATATTGAGTTTGCAGACGCTTTAGCTGATGCTGCTCGCGGGATCGCATCTAACATAACTTCTAAAGGCGTTAACATATACAAGAATAACAACGCAAAGCCCGACATTGTTTTTGCACTATTAATATCCGTTGTTTGACTGAGATAAAACAATGCACCACCAATAAACGAAAATATCATAAACCCACCCCATGATGAGGCTATATGATAAATTGTCGCACCTTGCAAACGACGCTCTCTAAGTAATGTAATTGCTTGGCCTAAAATTTGGTTTTTAAACAAGGTGCGCTTAGCTTTATTCAACTTAAGTTCTTTCGCACCCGCCGTTATTGCATCAAAATGACTAAATAGCTGATCCTGTAAAGAGGCAGCCTCGGTTACTTTTTTAAATGCTTTTACATTAGCGAGGCTATAACCTAACGAGCCTAAAAACAGAGTTAGTAATGCAAATATAAACACTCGCCAATCAAGCCATGCCATATAAACCAATGCACCAATTACAATTACGGCGTTAGTTAATATATTGGGTAAGCTTTGAAAAAAGCTAGCCACATTTAAGCTATGCTCGGTTAAACAGGATTTAATTTTTGCAGCACCTAGCTGCTCTAAATTAGACAACTTAGCGCCTATGACCTGCTCTGCAACTTGTTGGCGAATAACCGATTGACTTTGCTCACTTAACTGCTCAGACACTAATTTGGAAATTAACTGTAAGATCACTCCACCACTCGCTAAGACCGCAAAATAGATAAACTGCGTGCTTCGCTGCTGTGCGTTACCATTAATTATCTCGTTTATAAGCGCGACCAAAGACACACTCATTAAACCAAATAATACGCTACTTAACGCCGTCGCAATAAAGCGCCCTCGTGTTTTCTTAATTAAATCCCCTAGCACTGTCGTTCCTAAATTTAATTTATATAGTAACAGGACGATAAAAAACTAAAAAAATTAGCCTTTACCTCGTCATTACAACATTGAAGGAAAAACACACTTTTTGCTATTCACAGTGAGACTTATGCTACCTGTACTAGAGTCATATTTTTCTGGGCCATTTAAACCTTATGCTCAGGGCGTAACATTAGTTACCACTACAAAGAATCCAACACTTGATAATTTTATGCAAGACCCAAATGGGCTTATGTCTTCGATACAGAACTTTACCTTGGCGCAAAACGTGACAAAGCCAAGAGCACAAGCATCAATTTGGCATATGCATTACACCCTACGAGTTTTACCCAGTATATTAGCCTCTCATAGCGTATTAGCACGCCCCCTCCCGCTAGCACTGGAGGCAGTTTACTGGGATCCCCAATTACAACAGTTACAATTACTGCATCAGGGAAACCTACGCCCAAAAACTGAAACCTTTGATCGCTATGAAGAGCTAATATTTGATCACTTCGCCCCCCTACACCTTTGGTTGCACAAACATTTTTCTATAGCGCCTAAAGTGTTATGGAGTAATTGTGCCTTTCGGATCAAGCATTTCTTAACCACAATCGAATCAGCCATAGGGCCAAATACGCGCTTAAAGAATGATAAATCAACTTTGCTAACGCAATCAAAGCTTGGCGATAGGATAAACCCTCTTTATAAAAAACCTATTATCATCAACAGTCATAATGACTCCTATCAACTACGCAACGAATGCTGCTTGTTACATGAGCTTCCAGCCAAACACTATTGTAATGATTGCCCTAAACTGTCTCACCATATTGATCATTACGCTTTAAACAGGCGCTGAGGACTAAATCTTTGCCAACACTTTTCGTCTTGGAGAAAACGTTAATAACCTCTGTATGGATTTATTTCTTAGCTATCACGCAAACAGCGAGTAAGGAGCTTTTATGTACGCAACACATGCCTTTGACAGTGCTAACTCACGCTCGACTTTAAACTTTCAAAGTCAGTATGATTGTTTATTTGTCTCTTCCAAATACTGTTTAGCCAGCCAAGGTATTGCTGATAAATTCAGTATTAAAATCGATGATACCGCTGAGTTAGTTGACTCACTTCGTCAAAAACTAGCCGCTTATAGTGATGATACGCTTGCTTTTGGTGTATTGCCTTTTTGTAAATCAGAGCAGGCACAGTTTATTATTCCTAAGCAGGTTACTCGTTGGGATAAAGGGGCTTTTACGGCTTGTCTAAACGCCGAATTGAGTGTTTATAAAGATCCCCAAAATCACTTGCAATCACTGCGTTATTTACAATCCAAACAACAGTTTGAACATGCGGTTTCACATGCAAAAACTTTGTTTAATACTGAGCAGCTTGAAAAAATAGTATTAAGTAAACAAGTCGATTTATGCTTTAAAGAAGCAATTAATAAAGAGCAGTTACTTCATGATTTATTACAACAAAGCCAAAGCGGTTATCATTTTTCGTTTCCAGTATCAGACGAAAGTGTGTTAATGGGGGTTAGCCCTGAACTCCTACTGTATAAAAACGATCACCAAGTACTAAGCAACCCGCTGGCTGGTTCAATTGCGCGCCATAGCTGTCCTAATGAGGAGCTAATACGCCAACAAATATTATTGGCCTCAAATAAAGATCGCTTTGAGCACAGTGTTGTTATTGAAGACATGGAGCAAGTTTTGACTCCCTTTTGCAATACCTTACACACCCCCCTCACGCCTTCTTTACTTAGCACTGCCACCATGTGGCATTTATCAACAGAGCTAACGGGCACGCTGCATGACGCCAATACTCACGTATTATCAATTGCGAATCAACTACATCCTACTCCCGCACTTTGTGGAAAGCCAACAACTCAGGCTTATCCACAAATAGCAGCCCTTGAAGGGCAAAGCCGAGGCTATTTTTCAGGCATTATCGGGTGGTGTGATAAATATGGTAATGGTGAATGGGTCGTTGTTATCCGCTGCGCCCAAATACAAAAGAACACAGCAAGACTTTTTGCAGGGGCAGGGATCGTTGCGGCCTCTGAACCACATTTAGAATGGCAAGAAACCGAAGCAAAACTAAACACTATGCTGAACGCATTAGGCATTCAGCAATCTTATTATTCTCTTCAAAAAAGTTACCATTATGACAATTGAATACACTCCTTGGCCTGACGATCTAGCTGCTCGTTATCGTCGTAAAGGGTATTGGCAAGATAAGCCGCTTACCAGCCTACTTGATGAACAACTGCAGACCAATTCACAAGGCATTGCTGTCGCTGATGGCAGTCGGTCTATTCGCTATGGAGAACTGGCTAGTTATAGCGACAATTTAGCCGCCTACTTACAGCAAAAAGGGTTGTCTGCTGGTGATACAGCTCTGATCCAATTACCTAATTGTATTGAATATTATATTAGTTTCTTTGCTTTATTAAAATTAGGCGTTGCACCAGTATGTGCTTTATTTAACCATCAGCAAACTGAGTTGAATAGCTATTGCGAAATTTTACAACCAAAGTTATTAATTGCATCGTCATCACATGCTTTATTTTTAGATAATCAATTTAGTGATCGGCTAAGTGAACGTTTTAGCTGTTTAACCACCTTATTACTTGATCATCATAAAGGTAACAGTGAGTTAAAGCAGGCTTACCAACAACCTATGAAATTCACTCCTACTCATTTAGATGCCAGTGCCGTTGCTTTTTTTCAACTATCAGGAGGCAGTACCGGCACTCCTAAGTTGATACCACGTACTCACAATGACTACCTATACAGTGTGGTTGCCAGTGCTGAGATTTGCCAACTTGATGGTGAAACGCGCTATTTATGTGCCTTACCCGCACCGCATAATTTTCCGCTAAGCTCTCCCGGTGCACTTGGCGTATTCCATGCTGGAGGAAGTGTGGTACTTGCACCAGATCCAAGCCCAACTAGCTGCTTTTCATTAATCGAGCACTACCAAATTACCCATACCGCGTTAGTGCCGCCAGCGTTGCAACTATGGCTGAGTCACGCGGCGCAAGCAGGGTATGACTTAACCAGTCTAAAACTCATCCAAGTCGGTGGCGCAAAGCTGAGTATTAAAGTTGCTGAGCAAGTCGAACCTATTTTAGGATGTCAGTTACAGCAAGTATTCGGTATGGCTGAAGGCCTGGTTAATTACACTCGTCATGATGATGACATCTGGTCTGTGATCAACACCCAAGGGAAACCCATTAGCCCTGATGACGAAATTAAAATTGTTGATAAACAAGGGAATGACGTGCCACAAGGCACTGTAGGAAGACTGCTTACACGCGGCCCATACACTTTTAGAGGATACTATAAATCTCCGCTTCATAATGCTGACGCCTTTGATGATGAAGGGTTTTATAGTTCAGGCGATCTGGTTAAACAGCTGCCATCAGGTCATTTAATTGTTGAAGGTAGAGACAAAGATCAAATAAATCGCGGTGGCGAAAAAATTGCCGCCGAAGAGGTAGAAAACTTACTCCTAGGCCATAACGACATTGCACATGTGGCAATAGTATCGATGCCAGACAGCACCCTCGGCGAGAAAAGCTGCGCATTTATCGTGCTGCAAGAAAACCCACCAACTAAATTATCTGCCTTAGTATTGCGAAAATACTTACGCCAATTAGGTATTGCTGATTTTAAAGTACCGGATAAATTCCAATTCGTTGCAGCACTGCCTTTAACCGCAGTAGGTAAAGTCAATAAGAAAGCACTGCGTGCTACATTTGAACAACAATAAGATTAATTATGAGTATTCCAAAGTTAAGTCACTACCCATTACCACGAGAAGCACAACTGCCAAACAACCGCGTTGATTGGCAAGTTGATCCACAGCGAGCTGCGTTACTTATCCATGATATGCAGCATTATTTCATTAACTTTTATGGTGAAAATAACCCGCTTATCGATGCCGTTATCGCCAATATTCAAGCATTAAAACACTATTGCTATGAGCACGACATTCCTATTTATTACACTGCACAGCCTATTAAGCAAGGTACTCAGGAGCGCGGATTACTTCGTGACATGTGGGGGGATGGTCTACAAGATCCAACACAACAACCTGTGATTGATGCACTTGCCCCCACTGACAAAGACATTATTTTAACCAAGTGGCGTTACAGTGCTTTTCAAAAGTGTGACTTTGAAGAACGCTTAACAAACTCAAACCGCGACCAATTACTCATCGTCGGCATTTATGCGCATATTGGTGTGATGACCACCGCCGTTGATGCCTTTATGCGTGATATTAAGCCATTTGTCATAGCCGATGCCGTTGCTGACTTTAGTTATGATGAACATCAAATGGCGCTGAATTTCGTTGCACAGCGCTGCGGAAAAGTCGTCAATACTGCGCAAGTATTAGGTGAAGAAACATTAGACTTAACCTCTCTTGACGGGCTTAAAGCACACATTCTGCCACTTATTGACTGTGAACCAGACGAATTTGATGAATTCGAAAGCCTGATTGACTATGGGTTAGATTCAGTTCAAGTCATGAACCTGATTGCATTGTGGCAACAACAAGGTATTGAGACTAACTTTATCGAACTAGCGCAAATTCCAACCCTCTCTGCGTGGGTTGAATTGCTAGAAGAACGCAAGGACGACTAATGACCCATACAATAGCAAAACCTCTACCACTGACGACATCTCAGCATGCCATGTGGCTACTCCACACCATTAGTGGCCGAGGTGAGTTATTTAATGTTGCTGAATGTATGGTGTTCAAAGGTAAAGTTGCAGCAACTACGCTGCAACATGCTTTCAATCATGTTTGGCAAGCCAGTAATACGTTAAGTTGTCGCTTTCCCCATGATGCGGATTACACACCCTCGCTACAACCAGCACATAACACCCCTGTTATCGAGATCATTCAACTTGAACATGATATTGAACACATTGCTGAATATGCTCAACAATTTATGGCTCCAAAGCTCTCTCAGTCATTTGATTTATCATCGCAACCATTAATGCAGTTGCAGCTCCTTAGGGGAGAATCTCAAGATTATTTGATGATTTTAGCGCATCATTTATTATTAGACGGCTATGGATTTGGCCTCTTTAGCCAGGCATTGAGTCGCAGCTATAACGCACTCATGAAAAATAAAGCACTGCCAAATTTACGCTTTTCTGATCAACAAACTTTACTTGAGGCACAGCAACAAACCGCCTATTTAGCAACAGTTGACTCAGCACGCGAAACATTAAACCAATGGCTTGATGATATAGGCGAAATCCACAGTTTTAGTGACAGTAAAGCCGACGTCACTACTGCAAATATACGGACTAGCCAGCAATTTACGCGTGCTCAGTGGCAAACCATTCAGTCAGCAGCGTCGCTAATTAATTCAAGTAGCTCAGAAATACTATTAGCCGCGATCGCAACCGCATTAATTGCCAAAACTCAGCATTATCACGTCACACTTGGCCTGATCATGATGAACCGCCAGTCAATGGCAGAACTGTCTGCGCCCTGTGTACAAAGCAATGTATTACCTTTGCCACTAAACTTAGCACCTGAGATGACATTACAAGACATCACCGCATTAGTGAACCACCAGATAAAAGCGTTAAAGCAGCTGCAAAGCTACCGTGTTGAATCTTTAAAACGCGACCGACAGAAGCAAGGAAAATCATTGACTGTCTTTGGTCCAACTATTAATTTACTACCGTTTTCCAGCAATCCGAAATATGCAGGCATTGAAACGCATAGCCATATTCTCAGTGCAGGCACCACTGATGACATCATGTTGCAAATTCACTTGCTGGGTGATACCCCTGCGAATATTGACTTTGATGTGAATGAAGCACGGTATCAGCCAAGCCAAGTCAATGCCATCCAAGCACAGATTTTTGACGTTGCGATACGCTGGGCAAACCAGCCTACTCTTGCGTTATCTGAACTTGTAAAATGCCTTATACAGGAGCCTAAACATGTCTTTTGATACACAATTAAATACCGAATACCAAGACAAAATTATTTGGATAACGGGTGTAGGTCAAGGGATTGGGCTCAGTGCCGCACAACATTTCGCAAAGTTAGGAGCCAAAGTCATCGGCTTTGACAAACACTTCAGCGACACCGCTTGCTTATATAAATCTGTGCAGTGTGATTTAGCAAAATTAACGGAATTAGCAGCAACATTAAGTGAATTGATTGCTCAAGGTTTGGCACCTTATAATTTAATTAATGTCGCAGGTGTTTTAGAGTTCGAAACCATTGAACACCTCTCTCTCGCTCAATGGATGCAATGCCAAACCATTAATAACAGTGCCGTTTTTTTATTTATAAAAGCCTGTTATGGACACTTTAAAACCACGCAACAAGGCAGCATCGTCACGGTGGGTTCAAATGCAGCGAATACCCCTAGACAAAAAATGGCAGCGTATTGCGCATCCAAAGCGGCGGTTACTCAGTTAACACTCACTGCGGGGTTAGAGCTTGCTAATTATGGCATACGCTGTAACGTGATTGCTCCTGGTTCCACGTTGACCCCCATGCAAACGGGCATGTGGCAGGATGAATCTGGTGCTAATAATGTCATTGCTGGCTTTGCCCAAGAATATAAACTAGGGATCCCATTACAAAAAATTGCCACCGCTGATGAGATAGCTCGTAGTATTGTTTTTGTTGCCTCACAGCTTTCTTCACACACCACCATGCAAGTGCTCACGATAGATGGCGGCGCTACTTTTTAAGTCTATTAAATTCAGTTTCTCATTAACAAAAAAGGAGGCATATGCCTCCTTTTTTGGGTGTCACTCTCTGACGGTCTTAAAACCTATAATTTAACTGTACTGAGTAATTACGAGGCGTGCCCGGTCTACTACTAAACCATGCCACTTTACCTTCATACTCTTTATCAAACGCATTATTAATATTCGCTTTGACATTTAAGTTATCCGTCACGTCATAGCTCGCCACTAAACCAATGACAGTATAAGCACTTAACTGTGGGTACTCAAAGCCTTTACCTGGGGCAAGAATAAAGCCATGCCTCTCACCCGTCCAATTAATAAATCCACCAAGGGTTAATCCAGCAAACAGGCCATCAAATTCATAATCCGTATTAAATTTAGCCACCTTATCAGGCACAATTTTAGAAATACGGCCTTCATTGTTATCTGCTAGGCTCAGATTGCTATACGCGATTGATGCACGCCATTGGTCATTGATATAGCCACTGATTTCAATTTCATAGCCTTTGGACTCAACACCATCAACCGTTTTATAGATACGGGCTGCCGCTGCACTTGTATCATTAATAGCGTAATTTTCTTGGTTAATCTTAAACAAAGCGAGATCAATATTTAAATTGCCATCGAGCGATGAATAACGTGCCCCTATCTCTTTATTTTTACCGACTGTTGGATCGAGTAAGTTCCCGTTTTTGTCGAATACCATTTGGAGTTCAAAAATGTCGGTGTAACTACTATAAACAGAAACCGCTTCTGTAACATCATAAGTTGCGCCAATGTATAGGCTAGTATCGCTGTTGTTGACCCAATCACTCAATACATGGCCAGCGCCTGCACGTGAGTCAATATCTTTATAATTTGCACCTAATAGAATATTAATAGGTTCAGCCACATTTAAATTAGCAGCAATACGGTAGTTCTTAGACTCTTGCTCTGAATTAGTGATTGAAGGTTCAGAAAATACAGGCATTGGAATACTTACGCTACTGCTAGGGTCATTCGCATTGATATCAGGAGAACCCTTTGGAAATGCACGCGTTTCAACTTCTGAAAAGCTAGCATCTGCGACACTAAACGTCACATGGTGCTCACGTGCTAACAACGTGAAATTACCTGTTAGATTGAGTTCAGCTCGTTCACTTTCATTCTCGCGATCAGAGTGGTTTATGAAGGAACGATATAATCCAGACTCAACATCGGGTAATGAATCGCCACTAAAAAAGATACCCTCTGAATCAACATCTGAGCGGTGGTAACGGCCCTGAATAGACCAATCATCATTCAAACTATATTGTAGCTCAACCATTACATTATCTTGATTGACATTTTCATACACCCAACTCGGAGTATCATTGTGACTGGCATCACCATTAAATGCAGAGCCATCGCTATAGCTAAATGGTAAACCACTTGAAAACTCGTCTAATTCATCTTCTTGTTGCGACCAGAATAGTGAAGCAGAAAGGTCATCAGTTAGCTCAGCGCTGATTGTCCCATAAATCACTTTACGTTCACTATTAACACGGTCTTGAAACGAATCTGCGTTTTCATAAACCGCAACCGCACGTGCTTTTACTGAACCATCGCTTGTCAGCGCACCGGTCACATCCGCCTCTACTCGTCGCTTACCCCAAGAACCTAGCTCAGCATTTACGTAACCTGAAAAACTCTCTTGTGCGCGTTTTTGAATAAGATTAACAGTCCCTGACGGCTGACCTACTTCTTGTAGCATACCCGTTGAGCCTCGGATCACTTCAACCGTCTCAAACATGCTGGCATCAAGCAATGAACTTTGAAAGGTACGACCCGCCGATACCATACCGTCAACTAAATAACGGTTCATCGCAAAGCCTCTTGAATACGCAAAACGATCACGTCCAGAAGGTGAAGGATCAGTATGAATTGCCGCACTGTGCTCAAGCGCATCACCCACAGAGTTTAAGTCATACAATGCGATATACTCAGCATCAATTAAAGAAATAGCTTGTGGTGTATCACCAATGGCAAGCGGTAATCCCGTTGCACCAATATTACGGTAGTGTTTGCCAAGTACTTCTATTTTTTCAAGTTCCTGTGCATCGACTTTGATTACATCGTCCGCGTACGCAAACCCAGTTGTACCAACCAAAATACCTAAACCTACCGCCTGTGCAACTTTAGAAAACTGCTTCATCCGATCCTCACAATGTTTATTAAATAAGAATTATTACCAATACTGTCGACATGACGAATGAGAACAATAGAAATTTAGTAAAAATTAAAAATTAAAAATTTCATAAAAAACATAGTATTAACAATCTATTTCAAAGAGTAACTAAAATTTATAAAATAGCTGTAATCAATATATATTTAGGATCTAGAGCAATAAAAAACCGCGTCATCTCACTGCGCGGCTTTCTACATAATGATGGAGCATACTGTTTTAGGTTATCAATAACTGGGCTAACTCTGTGCTGCTGACAATTTGCTCATGGGTCATATCAAGGTTTAGTGAAGTAATAGACGCACCTTGCGTTGCTAATGTCGTGGTAAATTGTGAGCATGCCGATGCAGCGCGCTCACTCGCCCATACCACTTGTACATTTTGCACATTATGAGGTAAATGCGGTACACGGCAGCCTTTAATTCGTAACTCTAATAGCTTGTTACTCGTAGCATAAGTACGTGCTACTTGCTCTCCTCGAATGGCATTAAACGGTTCAGCTAACTGTGCAGCATGAAGGTCCCAACATTTAGCAATACATTGGCTTAAATTATCCCCAGACAATTTCTCCACGCTTTGTTCAGTTAAGAAAGCCGCAACAGATTTTATCCATTGGGTATTTTCCCCATCAACCAAATCTTCTATAAAGCCCCTAACAGACATATTCTCATCAATTCGATTATTCTCATTTTCTAACCAGGTATCTGCAACCACTAACCGCTTAACCTTTACACCCTTATCACTTAAGCATGCACTGACTTTAGCCGCCAACACCCCGCCCATCGACCAACCGAGTATTTCTACAACCTGCTGTTCAAACTGAGATGCAATTGCAGTTGCATAGTGTTCTGCTAATTCGTCAAAGTTATCGACTTTAGTTAAATCTGCAAGCTGTGGTGCTAATCCATAAACGTTTACGTGCTCTGGAAGTTGCGCAGCCAATGCTCTATAAGCTAAGGTCAAACCTAGCCCATCATGAATACAAATCAATTTCCTTGTTCCTGATTGACTATATTTAAGTGGTTCTATGAGTGCATGTGCTTGCTGCTCAATAGCCTTAGCAAGCAAAGCTACACTTGGCGCTTGGAATAACGTAGCAAGTTCAAAATGCAACGCGCTCTCGTATTTATCAGCCCAACGTTTCACCAATTTAATCGCTGCAATTGAATGACCGCCCAGTAAGAAAAATGACTGCTCTCTACTCACTCTTTGCACACCTAAAACACCTGCAAACATCTGAGCTAAATTTTGTTCTAATACACCTTCCGGTGCAATAAATGTCTCACTCATGCCGTGTTGATATTGGGGTAATGACTTTTTATCAATTTTGCCATTACCCATTCTTGGCCATTCATGCACATAATAAAAACAGTTAGGGATCATCACATCAGGTAGGCTCTCACGCAGACGCTGCTGTATTCCAGCAATGTGTTCGGCACTAACTTGTCCTACTTGTGAGTCAGTATCATATAAATATGTAACCAACACATGCTCATTATTAATTACATTACTCAATACGATACAATGTTCAACGTCCAAGGTAGACTCAATAACTTTAGCTATTTCTTGTGGTTCTATGCGCACACCACGAATTTTAACTTGATCATCTTTTCTCCCTAAAATCATTACAGAATTATCTGGCATATAACGCGCTAAGTCACCAGTGGCATAAATACGCTCAGCCCATGATGTACCCGTAATAAACGCCGAGTTTTGTGTGTTCAAATAACCTAAAGCAAGCTGTGAGCCCGCAATATGTAGCTGGCCTACTTCACCCGTTGCGCAAAGTTGATGTTGCTCATTCAATATAAAAATTTCTGTGCCATCAAAGACTTCAGATAACTTCGCAACGCCTCCGCCATTACTAGTATATAAGTGGCTCATGACGCCAACCGTAGTCTCACTCGGTCCATAATGATTATAAACTTCACTGTTAGGCGCCCATTGCTGCAAGCTGCATAAAAATGTTGCAGGGCAGGCTTCTCCGCCCAATATTAGCTTTCTGGGCACATAAGTTAATGCCGCTGTATCGCATAACGCTTGTAAATGTGAGGGGACTATTTTTATACAATCAATCTCATTAACCGTTAAAAAGGCTTCAAATGCGTCACGTTCTTTGCTTTGCAACTCATCAGCAATATGTAAGGATTTCCCTAAATATAAAGCATTGAACAAACACGTATAACCCAAATCAGCCGTCACCGCAGCGGTCAATGCAAAGTGAGATTGCTCATCTAACTCCATTGCTTTAGACGAAGCATAACAATACTGAGCAAGCTGTTGTTGGTTGATTTGCACACCCTTTGGTGTACCCGTTGAGCCAGACGTAAATATAACATATGCCAACTCACCTAATGCATCAGGTTGAGTCGTCGCATTTACTCCGAGTTTAGCAATTGTTGAAAAGGCATGACCCTCTTTCCCTTCTAGGTCAATCACCTGCATATCATTAAATTGCCCCAAAATTTGCTCGATGCGCGCTTTAGGCCAACCTGGGTCGAGCGGTACATAACCAACACCTAATTGCATCGCAGCCAACATGGCTACTGCCATATCTGCACTACGAGGCAACAAAAGCGCGACTGGTTGATTTTCACCCTGAGTGTGCGTGTGAAGTCCAACTGCAAATTCTGTAACCTGGGTTTGCAATTGCGCATAAGTGAGACGATGATGACCATCATTAATGGCCAACACATTTGGCTGAGACACCGCAAATTGTGCAATACGTTCATGTAGTAATTCTGGCTGACTTTCATCCGCTTTATTCAGCGCCAAGTGCTGTTGCTTCTCCACCTCGCTCAACAATGAGATGGTACTATTAAGCTCTTCTCCACCGGTACGAACCACCTCTTTCAATACCTGTTCAAGCTGGGTTAATATGCTTGAAATCGCGGCATCTGAGTAACACTGCTCTGCAAAGTATATCGAAATTGTATGGTCGTCTAAGATTGTGAGTTGTAATTCTGATTGCTGCTCACTTGAGTACTCTAATGTCCCAGTATTTAAGCTATTTACCGCACCATTATGCGTGGCAACTAACGCCAATTGCTCAACAGTAATACATTCAGCCCACTGTAGATGGCTTTCTACAACTTCAGCTGTATTCGTCAACCATGATTTAAATATTTGCTCTGCGTCATATTTAACGATGATGGGTAAGCCCTTGTTATAACAACCTAATGCGCCCTCAAATTCCTCACTTTCAGAGCGAGGGTCATAATTAAGCTGCGTTAAGAAAGTATGTTGTGGTGCTAATCTTGCCAATAACCACCACCATGATAACTGTATTACTTGAGCTGTTGTCAGGTTGAGCGTTTCAGCGAACCCTTGAAGCTGGCTTAATAATTCATCCGTAAACTGATGACTCAATTGTGAATAAGTAACATGTGACGTGTCTATTTCACGCTGTTTATACGGTAAATTAAGTGCATCAGGTAAACTATTGCTCAAATAGTGCTGCCAATAAGCTTGACCGGCTAAACCCTCTTCGTCATTAAACATATCTAATTGCCATGAAACAAAGTCAGGAAATTGCAGTGCCTCTTCCAATTCATCATCACTGGTAATGTACTGGGCAATTAATTGTAAAGAGGTAATGTCTAACGCCAATGCAAACGATCGCACAGCAATATACATTTCACCTGCTGAGGTTACGACACAAACATCTAGATTAACCCCTTGCTCAGGGGCAAGATCTAAGGGGGCGCTCAAGTTCAATTGTGCTAAATTCGGCTCACGCTGGAAAGGCCAAACACATTCTTGAACATTAACGCTCGCACCAATAAAAGGCACTCCCCTTGGAGAGGTAAAACCCGCTATCTTTTTATAACAAGAAGAAACACTGATATGACCCGCCAATAACGAATGCGCACGTTGACGAATAACATCAATAGCTAACACCGTTTCACATTTATATAGTATCTGATTTACCGCAGAGTCTTGCTTATTAAGCAATTGCTGGACTTCCGTTAGCGGAACACCTTCTTGATATTCTTCGACGTAATCTGCAATCATGCGGTTTCTCCACTTTCATATACTTTGGCTGATGCTAAATCAGCTTGGTTCACCATATCGCCCATCGCGACAACAATTTTACGCGGCCCTTCATATGGGTCTCGCGCATGTGCTGCAAGCATATTATCAACCATTACTACATCACCTTTTTGCCAATCGAAACGCACGGCACAATGCTCATAGGCTTCACCGATGATTGCCATTTCTTCGTAACTGATCGCAGAGCCATCACCATAAAATACATTTCTTGGTAATAAGTCTTGCCCAACCATGGCAATTAAGTCACTACGTACATCAGGTGCTAAACATGATTCATGATGCAACTGTACTTGGTTAAAGAAGCTACGAGCCCCCGTTATAGGATGCGCTATCACACCATGTGTCTTAGTTCGCGTCTGCAAACCATCATTGTCTAACCACTTAAACTCGGTATTACTCGCATGCAGTAAACTTTCAACTTCTTGCTTAGAGTCCGTTTTATAAAAATCCTGCCAGCTTACATCTAAATTCTTTATAAAATTACGCACATATAGCAAGCCTTTAGTCGAGAACTTCTCAACTATGTCGGCCGGTAAAACCTGTAACATGCGTCGGCAATCAACGATCGGCGTTGCACCGCCAACGACTGATGGTAATTCACAGAAGAACCACTGTTTGCGTGGCCACTTGCTTAAATGCGCACTTTCATTGTGATAAAGGATCATTTGCTTTTCTGGGTATGGGGTCGATTTATACGTTTTCTTACCCCCTTCTTTTTTGGGTAAATCACCATATTGGCCATACAACCCAGGCTGAATAGCATCAGCAAACTTCTCAAAGTCTTGCGGTGTTGCAAGTGCAAAGTTTCTAAAAATAATGCCTGCTGATTGATTTAGATGCTGATCGATGACATCTCGGTTTTGTTCAGCCCAAGCAATCGGGTCTAAGTCCGCAGTGCTCGGTTCAATGATCACTGGAAATGATTCTGTGTCTGGTAAAAATCGCGTTTTAATTGTCGGCGCTTTTTTTACTGAGCGTTTTTTTAAGCCTTTTTTTAAGCCTGAGAATTTTTTGCCTTGAGTTGCTTTTTGCATGGTTTTAATGTCCTGAGTCATTGGAGAAAGCAAGTCGCGAATGGTTTTTTCGCTCTCTGTAATGAGTTGCATCACGCACTGCTGCCAGCGCCCCAATAATTGCTGCATAATATTTGCGTTGTAGAGTTGTTTTCTAAACACCCAACTACATTGCAACTCATTTTCATCCATGACGAAAAGTGCACTATCAAATTTACTGTTTATTGCGCCTTTACTTTCTAATGGCTCAAGAGATAGGCCTGCCACAGGCCAGGTTTCTTGAGGCGTATTTTGCATCACAAATAACTGCTGAACTAGTGGTTGAACCCCTTGAATTCTATCGACTTGTGATAATTCAATAAGTGCTTCTAAACCAAGCGCTTGATGCTCAACCATATCTAATGAATGCGCTTGTGTAGCCGCTAAGTAATCAATCAAGATTTGATTTGGATCAACAATACTGCGCTGTGGCAAGACTCGAATAAAGAAACCAATGAGCAATTCTAAATCGGGATGGTCACGGCCCGCCAAATCAGATCCGATGATCACATCATCTTTTGCCGTCACTGCATGCAGAAATAACTGATAAGCCGATAATAAAACAGTATGCAAAGAGATATTGCGACTCTTTGCAAATGCTTTTATTTGCGCCGTTTGCGTTTCATCAAAACTCAGTTCAACACTCGCGCCGTCAGAACTAATTTGTTCAGGACGTGGAAAATGAGGCGGTAATGCGCTATTTGCTGGGGCAGATGCCAATGATTGACGCCAAAACTGCCGTGTATCTTCGCCTTGCAGACCGCTCAGCTGTGCTTGCTGCCATGCCGCATAGTCCACATATTGAATCGGTAATGCGCTCCAACCAGGCACAGCCCCCTCTAGCAACCCTTGGTATGCTAGCCCCAAATCTTGCACTAGGACACCAATAGACCAACCATCAGCAATAATATGATGTAGATTCACATATAAGTGATGAACATCTGCTAACTTCACTAAACAGGCTTTGATTAAGGGTGCTTTTGTTAAATCAAAAATAGCATGCTCTAACTCAGTTTGTAATTCTTTAGCTCGCTGCTGAGCAAGCTCTGATTCCAATTGACTTAAATCATGAAGTGGTAAATCAAACATCACTTTTGGCAATATCTCTACGCTCGCATCCCCTAAGTTATCAATAAATTGCATTCTCAAGGTTTCATGTCGTGCGATGGTCGCATCAAAAGCGCTTTGCAATGTCTCTACGCAGACATCACCCACTAAGCTGACACCGCCAGAAATATTGTAAGCTTGCTTATCCTGCGGGCTATCTGTCAATTGATCATTTAACCATAGGCTTAACTGTGCTGGAGATAACTCATGCAGTTCCGTCCTCTCAACGGGGACTAAATTCGGTTTTGTCGTTGCCTCTAGCGCCGTCACTTTAATCGCTAATTGCGCCAGTACCGGCGCTTCAAACATCAATTTAACCGGACAGTTAACAGACAGAGCTTGCTCTACTCGACTCACAACTCGTAGGGCAGAAATGGAATCTCCTCCTAGTAAAAAGAAGTTATCCAACCGTCCAATATCCGAGCTACTGAGAACCTCTGCCCAAATCATAGCTAACTGATTCTCCACCTCACCAACAGGTGCTTCATAGTCTCGGTCTGAAGCAAAAGTGACATCCGGTAATGCCTTTCTGTCTATCTTCCCATTCACCGTCGTTGGCCAACATGTTAGTACCATGATCGCGTGAGGTACCATGTATTGTGGTAACTGCTCAGCTATCGCTTGGCGCAATTGTGCTTCATTCACCAGCTCACCCACAACATACGCGACTAGCCGTGCATGTTCCGCGCTGTTATCAACCATCACCAGTGAAGAATCAATGCCTGCTTGTGCATTCAATACAGCTTCGACTTCCCCGAGCTCAACCCTAAACCCTCGAATTTTAACTTGGTGATCGATACGCCCTACGTACTCTAATTCACCCAATTCATTCCAACGTGCTAAATCTCCTGTGCGATATAACCGCTCTCCGGTGTCAACAAATGGGTTAGCAATAAATCGCTCAGCCGTAAAATCAGCACGCCCCACATACCCTCGGGCGAGTGCTGGACCACCAATATAAAGCTCTCCAGTCATACCTGTGGTAAGTAAATTCAACTGAGCATCTAAAATATAAAGACCTCGCTGGCCAACTGCGCGCCCGATTGGCACGTATGCCGAACTCACGTGTGTGCCCGCATCACCACGCCATAAAGTCGGGGTGATCACAGCCTCTGTTGGACCATACGCATTCACTAAGCTCGCATTCGGCAGTTGTTGCTGCGCAGACTCAAAGTCATGCTTTGACCATGCTTCACCACCCACTATACATAATCTTACATTCGGTAATGGCGCTAACTGCTTTAAGTACACACTCGGTAAATCAACCGCTGTAATATTTTGCGCCTGACATAATGCATTAAAGTCATTGGGCGTTGTTTGTTTTGCATCCACAATCACCACTTTACTGCCTGCCATAAGTGGCACTAATAATTGCTCAAGCCCAGCATCAAAGCTTAATGATGCAAATAACACGCAGCTATCTTGTGGGGTTAATTGATAGTTATGTTGCATTGCTTGGCAATGATGCGTCAGCGCTTCATGTGATACCGCAACGCCTTTAGGAACCCCTGTAGAGCCTGATGTATAAATGACATACGCGGTTTGTTGAGGATGAATAACTAGCGGCGTACCTGATCCCCCTAATTGCTGGTAATCACACGCAGTGATATCAATCATGGGGACGGTGCTCGTATGCGCGAAATGCCCATCACTGATTAATAAAGCCAGCTCACTTTGTGCGTTAATTTGCGTAAAGCGTTCTGCTGGTAAATCAGGTTCCATCGGGATAACACAAGCTCCAGCTTGCCAAGCACCCAATAACGCAATCACCATATCGAGAGAGCGGCTGCACGCGATACCAACAGGGGTCTCATGGTTTATGCCCATAGACCTTAAGTATTGTGCAAACTGAGCTACACGATGTGCCAGAGCTGCATAATTCAGAGTATCCTCGTTACATACAAGTGCAACCTTATCTCTATTCTGTGCTGCCTGCTCTGTAATTATCTGATGTGTAAGTGTTGCGCTCCAATCGCGCACTTGTTCTTGACCAAGTGCCAATATATTTGCCGTAGTGTTAGCTGACAAGACCGCAATATTTGCCACACTCTCATGCGAATTCTCAGCAAAGCTTGTCAAAATTGTACGATACCCATCAACCAACATTTTCATGCGCTGTGCGCTGAATAGCTCTACAGCATATTCAAAACCAATATTAACTGGCTTATTCGGTGCCTCTAATACATTCAGTACCAAGGCAAATTGAGCACTGGTATTAGGCAACTGGGTCTCAACAATATCTAAGCCTGGTAGCGTCGCCAAATTATCATCTTCTTGACGCTGGTGGTTCATCATCACTTGGAATAAAGCGTTATCGCCCATACTTCGATCTAATTCAAAGCTATTAACGAGTTTCTCAAACGGTAAGTCTTGATTTGCCTGTGCACCTTGCAACGCAGTGACAATCAATGCCATTACATCATCCAAGGTCTCTGCTCCCGTCATGTGCGTTTTAATTATTTGGGTATTAACAAAAAAGCCGACCATGTCTTGCGTATCAGCATGCTGACGATTCGCGATCGGCATGCCCACTCGCACCTCGGGTTGCCCACTTACTCGTTGTAATAACACATGCCAAGCAGCCATTAATACGCTGAATAATGTTGTCTCATGACGTTTAGCAACTAAAACTAACAGCTCTTGTAATGAGGATTCAATATCAAAGCTCAATTCTGCGCTATGATATTCTTGCTCAGTACTGTCTAAGTCCGTTGGTAACGCAAGTACCGGATGCTCATCCCCCAATACGCTATGCCAGTAAGTGAGCTGACGCTGCTCTGCGCCATCTTCTAACCAAGATTTTTGCCACTTAGCATAATCACTATAGCGTGCAGTCAGATCATCAATAATTAATGTTTGCTGCTGTTTCGCTGCTTTATACCCAAGCACAAAATCGTTAATGATTAAATTCATCGACCAACCGTCAGATATAATATGATGCATCACAACGATGAGTTCATGTTGCTCATCATCGTGTGCAATAACAGCAATTCGATATAAGAGCTCATTGGCAAGATCAAATGGCTTTGACACTAAACCTTTGCGTAGTATGTGTTTTTCATTCGCTGATGCAGAAGCTGTAAGTGTTGAAATATGGCAAGCCGTGTGTGCTTGCACAAACTGTGTCACGTTCCCCGTGCTATCATCGTGAAAACGCGTTCTTAAGGCACTGTGCTTAGCGACAACGTGATCCAAGGCACTTTGTAACGCATGCATATCCAGCTGTCCGCGCAACATCAAACCACCGCTAATGTGATATGCGTCACTATCCGGAGCTAATTTCCATAAAAACCACTGCCTTTGTTGAGCATACGATAACCCACTGTATGTAGGTTCTAACCTTGCAAGTGGCTGTAGTTTTTCAGGTGTTTGCGTATTGGCCAACAGCGCCAATGCCTGTAAATTATGTGCTTTAAATACATCGGCAATATCTAAGTACACCTCAGCTTTCTTAGCCATTGCAATAAAACGTAAACTTGTGATCGAATCACCACCTAATGCAAAAAAATTATCCAATCGACTAATTGATTCCTGCGAGAATAGCTCGGACCAAATGACTGCTAATACCCGCTCGACTTTACCTTCTGGTTCAACAAATTCACTTTGTACAACATAATTGGCTTCTGGTAATGCCTTACGATCTATCTTCCCGTTAACCGTGGTTGGCCAGCGCGTTAGCACCATGATCGTTTGAGGTACCATGTATTGTGGTAATTGTTCTGCTATCGCTTGACGTAATTGTGCTTCATCAACCTGCGCACCCACAACATACGCGACTAACCGTGCGTGTTCCCCGCTGTTATCTACCATCACCAATGATGAGTCAATTCCTGCTTGTGCATTTAATGCCGCTTCGACTTCACCTAGCTCAACCCTAAACCCTCGAATTTTAACTTGGTGATCGATACGCCCTACGTACTCTAATTCACCCAACTCATTCCAACGTGCTAAATCTCCAGTGCGATATATCCGCTCTCCTGTATCGGCAAATGGGTTGGCAATAAACCGCTCTGCCGTAAAGTCAGCACGTCCTACATACCCTCGAGCCAGCGCTGAACCACCAATATAGAGCTCTCCTGTCATACCTGCTGTGAGTAAATTCAGCTGTGCATCTAAAATATAAAGGCACCGCTGACCCACAGCTCTCCCGATAGGTACGTACGCTGAATTCACTTGCGTGCGTGCATCGCCACGCCACAAGGTGGGGGTGATCACAGCCTCTGTAGGGCCATACGCATTCACTAAGGTCGCATTTGGTAGTTGCTGCTGTGCATGCTCAAAATCATGCTTTGACCACGCTTCTCCCCCCACTATGCCTAACCGCACATTGGGTAATGGCGCTAACTGCTTTAAGTACACACTCGGTAAATCAACCGTGGTAATATTTTGATTATGGCATAATGCATTAAAGTCATTGGGGGTTGTCTGTTTTGCATCCACAATAACCACTTTGCTGCCTGACATAAGTGGCACCAATAATTGCTCAAGCCCCGCATCAAAGCTTAAGGATGCGAATAACACACAGCTATCTTGTGAGGTTAATTGATAGCTGTGTTGCATTGCCTGGCAATGCTGCGTAAGCGCTTCATGTGACACCGCAACCCCTTTGGGTACCCCTGTAGAGCCTGATGTGTAAATAACATAAGCGGTTTGCTGAGGGTGAATAACTAACGGCGTATCTGACCCCGCTAATTGCTGGTAATCACACGTACTAATATCAATGACTGGAACTGTGCTCGTATGCGCAAAATGCCCATCACTGATTAATAAAGCCAGCTCACTTTGTGCGTTAATTTGCGTAAAACGTTCCGCAGGTAAATCAGGCTCCATCGGGATAACACATGCCCCGATTTGCCAAGCGCCCAATAGCGCAATCACCATGTCGTGAGAACGAATGCACGCGATGCCAATAGGGGTCTCATGGCCTACTCCTTGAGCCCTTAAATAATGCGCGAACTGTGCTACACGATGTGTGAGCATTGCATAACTCAGAGTGACCTCATTACATACAAGTGCTGATTTTTCTCCACCTTGTAACGCTTTTTCCACAATGATTTGATGCGCGAGTGTCGGTTCCCAGTCGCACACTTGTGCTTTACCGAGTGCTAATATGTCTGCTGTGGTATTCGCTGGCAACACTGCAATATTGGTCACACTCTCATGGGTATTATTGATAAGCTCTGCCAGTATCTGTTGATAACCGGTGGCGAATGATGCGATGCGTTGTGTACTGAATTGCTCTTTCGCATATTCGAGGTCACAACTAATATGCCCATCTTGATCTTCCAAAATATTTAATATTAGCGAGAATTGTGCATTCCCCGCAGGCAATTCACCTTCTGATACATTTAATCCAGATAAACTGACAACCTCTGAAGATTGAATCTTTTGATGATTAATCATTACTTGAAATAGTGGGTGCTCACTTTCTCTGCTGACATCCAAATTATCTAGTAGCTTTTCAAACGGAATGTCTTGATTTAACTGTGCTCCATGCAATGCATCCGTTACTGCACTAACCACATCTTGTAATGATTCAGCACCGCTAAACTGGGTTTTAATCACTTGCGTATTAACAAACAAACCAACCATGTTCTGAATACCCGCAATATGACGGTTCGCAATCGGCATACCAGTACGAATATCTGATTGACCTGTCACTCGGTATAGGAAGACTTGCCATGCAGCAAGTAACATCCCAAATGTCGTTACGCCTAAGGTATCGGCTTGCTGTGATAACTTTTGTAATTGCTGTTCACAAAGCACTATTTCCTGCTTTGCACTGGTCAGATTTTGCTGTGATGTCGTTAAATCTTTCGGTAATACGAGTTCAGGGTGTTCGCTACCTAAAATCTCTTGCCAATACTGCAATTGCTCACTTTGTACATTGTCCACATGCTGCTGTTGCCAAAGCGCAAAATCGCTATAGTCAAGATCTACACTGATACTCGGCAACTCGCGCCCTACAATACATGCTTCATAGATAGTCATAAAATCTTGCACAATCATAGAAATAGACCAACCATCAGCAACGATATGGTGCATTACCACAACCAATTCATAAACATTAAGCGCAGTGCGAACTAGCCCAACTCTAAAAGCGCCTGACTGAGTTAAATTAAATGGCGTATTTTTCCATGACGACTTTAGCGATTCTAAAGTCTGGGTATTTTCACGACTCGTTAAATCGACAAGCTCTACCTGTAAATTGGAGTCTGGTAATAAAGATTGTCTCGGTGTACCATCTTCGGCTTCACTGAATATGCTACGTAATACGCTATGCTTTTTATAGATATACTGTAACGCTATATGGCATGCAGATTCATCCAGTGAGCCCGATAGAACTAATGAACCTGAAATATGATATGCACTACTTTGTGAGTCCAATTTCCACAAAAACCACTGTCGTTGCTGCGCATAAGATAAGCCACTATAACGCTCGATATTACGTATAATCGTTAAGTTATTCTGCGCGTCCTCACGCATCAGCTCAGCCATAATGTGTAACACAGGCTCAGCAAATATGTCTTTTATTGATAATTGATACCCAGCTTCTTGCGCAGAGCCAATCAAACGCAAGCTGCTAATTGAATCCCCCCCTGAAGTAAAAAAATTATCGGTAGTACTGACTTCATTACACCCTAGTATTTGTTGCCATAACCCAGCAAGAACCTGCTCTTTTTTCGTTCTTGGTGCGATAAACTGCAGCGCATTTTCTAATACCGGGAGTGATAATTGCGCACGATCGATTTTACCATTTTGATTTGTCGGCATACTAGACATGATAATAATGTGACTTGGCAGCATATACTCAGGCAAGGCTTGAGACAGTGCATCCATTAACTTCACATCAGATAAATTAGCACCTGCAACATATGCAATTAGCCGTGATGAATGACCAGAGTTATCAGCGATCACCAGTGCGTTCACTACCCCATCTTGCGCCATCAATAACGCTTCTATTTCACCAAGCTCAATACGAAAGCCTCGGATCTTAACTTGATGATCAATTCGACTGACATATTCTAATTCAGCAGCACGATTCCAACGTACTAAATCCCCCGTACGGTAAAGTCGCTCGCCATGATCACTAAAAGGGTTAGCTATAAAGCGTTCAGCGGTTTGACCTGCCCGATTGACATAACCTTGCGCAAGGAGTTCACCACCAATATAGAGCTCACCGACTTGCCCTGACTCTAGTAAGTTTAAATGTTGGTCTAATATAAAGACACTTCTGCCAGGTAGTGCTTGACCAATTGCGACATAATTAGCTGTTGGCGCTTCATGTAAGGCACTGTGCCATACAGTTGGCGTGATCACCGCTTCTGTTGGGCCATATGCATTCACAAACTGAACATGTTGATTTTTTTCACTAAGCGATAAGTAATCACTGGCAAGCCATGCTTCTCCACCTACAATACATAATCGCGTTGTTAACGGTAGCTGTGGCATTTGCTGCATATATGCAGGTGGGCAATCAAGTACCGTGGCCTTGCAAGCTTCCATTTTCTCATATAATGCAGTGGGCGTTGTTTGCTTTGCATCAAGCAGAATTTGTGATGCCCCGCTTAATAAAGGTAACCAAAGCTGCTCTTGTGCCGCATCAAATCCCACTGATGCAAACATCACCGATATATCTGTTTCGCTATAGCCATATATCATTTTTGCGGCGAATAAATGATGTGCTAAAGCTTTATAGCTTACCATGACCCCTTTCGGCTCGCCGGTCGAGCCTGACGTATAAACAATATAGGCTACAAGTGCATCTGAATACATGACGGTCTCTGTACACTTCGTAATATCAGTATAATTATGTGCTTGATATTGCCATTGTTCACATTCCGTAAATACTTCTGCGTATTCACAAATCAATAAACGTACCTGTGCATCTGACAGGATATATAGCTGTCTTTGCACCGGTAAGCTTGGATCTATGGGTACTAACGTTGCGCCAATATTAAACACAGCCAATTGGGCAATAACCCAATCAACTGACTTATTCATCTTGAGTGCAACACGGTCACCGGTGGTGATCCCCTTCCCACTAAGCAATGTGCCAAGCTGGATTGCTTTATGGTAAAGCGTGCCATATTCCACCTTTTGCTCATTATAGATGACTGCCGTTTTTGCTGCGTGATGCTCAGCTTGCTCGTACAGTGCATGCCACAATGTCACAGACTCCAACGCAACAATCTGTTCTGTTCCTCGGTCGAGTAACGTGGCTGCCATTTGTTCATCGACAAGATTAATTTCATTGATCGAGACTAATTCTGTGATTGAGTTTAATGCCCTCTCTAATAAAGAAAGTATCTTTTCAGCCAATTCAGTATTAAGTAGATGACCTTGATAAGACAATTCAAATTGAACTGCCTCCGCCAAAATCACACTTAACGTCACAGGATAAGTGGTTTCTTCTTTTGCCGCCAAGAAACTAAACTCACTACCTCCATTGCCTAGTGCATCTAGCGCCTCAGACATTGGGTAGTTTTCAAACACTAAAATGCTATCGAATAAACCCCATTGCTCTTGCTCTATGTGTGAAGCACCACGATTTTGTAACGTCGTGAGCGAGATAAATTCGTGTTCTCTGCTTGCAAGGTTTTGTTGTTGGAGATCACCTAACCACTTAACAGTTTGCATATCTGACAAAGTCACGACAATCGGCATCGTATTAATAAACATACCTTGTATGGTGTCAATACCTGTTAATGTGGTTGGCCTTCCAGAAGTTGTTGCGCCAAAGCATACATGATTTTGCTGACAAAGATGGCCTAATACTAACGCCCAAGCACCTTGCACCAACGTATTCAACGTCAACCCATGGTCTCTAGCAAAAGATCGCCACTTTTGTACTTCTAAATCCACCGGGCACCATAGTTGTTGCGTATACCCAGATGTTAGTGACATATCTGACAAGCTTGTCGCCGTGCTATGTATATAGGTTGGGGTGCTAAGTGGCGCTAATTGCTGTTGCCAATACGCTAAACTCTGCGCTTCATCTTGCTGACTCAAATACGCTATATAATCTTGATACTGAGCATTTTGAGGAGTTAGCACATCGCCTTTATATGCCTTGAGCAACTCACCAAACAAGGCTGAACTACTCCAACCATCCGTAATTAAGTGATGACACGTCCAAATGAAAATATATTCATCATCAGCTATCTGAATTAACGTTAAATCCATCAACTGTGCATCATTAAACTCAAAATTTTTACGTCTCAGTTCGTCTGAATACTCCGCTACTGCAACCAACAATGTTGCCTGTTCGCGATATCGATCACGCCAGTCTAATTGCTGCCATATTGGCGTGTTTGCTCTATAAACGAATTGCAAAGGCTGTGCCGCTGTATTAATAAAACCAGTGCGTAATACATCGTGTTGGCTAATTACGTGAGACCACGCATCTTGAAACGCGGTTACATCTAAACGCTTTACCCGTAAGCACGTTTGGTTGATATATGCTTCACTATCTTGGTGCTGCATACCGTGAAAGAACATACCTTTTTGCATCGGAGAAAGAGGGTAAACTTTACTGACTTCGCTAAGATTTAACCCTAGTCTTTCCAAATCATCTTGCGTTATATCCACCAACGGTAAGTCTTCAACCGTCAAGAACGCCACAGCACTTTGCAAATGAGCCACTATCTGCTCACAACTAAGAAGCAGCTGTTCTGCAATGGCGTTAGCTTCAGTGGTCGATATTCGATTACCATCATAAACAAAATCAAATACTAATTGATCATGTTGTATTTTGGCATTAATCATTAACGCTACATGCAATGATTCACGCGCGTCAATAAATGAACCAACTGGCGCGTCACTGACCACCCAACCAAGTGGATTAGCCATATTATCTAGTTGCCCTAGATAATTAAATTCTATGTCAGGAAGTACTTTGTGGTGCTCGGTTAAAGAAATTCTCTTGCTGTCTACTAACAATCCATATCCAACACCATGCTCAGGTACACGGTGTGCTATGCGCTTGTGAGCTAACAATAGTGACTTAAGGTCATCATCAACTCCTAACTTTACTGGATATCTCGCTGTAAACCACCCCGCAGTTTGGCTAACATCTAGCTGAGTATTATGGGTGGTTCTACCATGCCCTTCTAACCAGATACTGGCTGCCTGTTCTCCACTAAACGGCCGTAAACTAACGCTTAAAGCCGACAATAATATGTCATTAATTTTTACATTGTACGGTTTACCCACATCTTGAATCAGTGCTTTTGTCATTGGCGCTGCAAGCTTAACTTGCAAAGACTCACTATCGCCAAATGTAGCCGGTAGTTTATCCGAAGAAAACACGGTGGTGTCCGATAATTGTGATAACCAATAAGGAACCTGATTGCCCAGTTCTGACTCATGGAGTGAGCTCATATAACTTCGGGCGCTGTCCGTTTTGAGTCCAATTGCAACAGATTGCCCTACGATAATTTGTTGGTAAGCTTGGGCCAAATCACTTAATAAAACTCGCCAAGAAACACCATCGACAATTAAATGGTGCGCCAGCCATAGTAAGCGATTACCAAGACCCTCGATATTACACAACGACACAGTATGTAAATGTGCTTTCGAAATAGATAAACTGGCCTGCTTTATTTCGCAATGTTCAACCCATTGTGTTTGGTCACATACCAATTGATCGAAGCACTCCTGTGCTTCATCTGCGTTTGATGCATGATATGTTTGTACCCAGTTATTATTTTCCTTACTAAACCTGCTTCTTAGAACATCATGTTTTTCTATCACCGCTTGCAAAGCCATTTTCAACACGACTGCATCGGTACCTGTTGGTAAATCAATCGCAATAGCTTGATTATAATGATCAGGGTTAATGCGCTCTGTATTGAAAAATGCATTTTGCATCGGTAGTAATGGTACGATTCCTTCAACAATTTGCTCAATCGTGGGTTGTACTATCACCTCAACCTGCTGAGCTAATGCTGCAATAGTTTGCACCTCAAATAAAGTTGCTGCACTAAAATGCAAACTGTGTTGCTTTGCTTTTGCGATAATTTGCAAACCAACAATGGAGTCACCTCCCAATGCAAAAAAGTTGTCAAAACGTCCTACTTGAGTAATGTTAAGGGCCGCCTGCCAAATATTTGCAAGGGTACGTTCTACATTTCCTTCTGGCGAGCAATAGTCAACATCACTACTGATCGTAACTT
This sequence comes from Pseudoalteromonas sp. NEC-BIFX-2020_002, assembly GCF_013002825.1. Taxonomy (NCBI): domain Bacteria; kingdom Pseudomonadati; phylum Pseudomonadota; class Gammaproteobacteria; order Alteromonadales; family Pseudoalteromonadaceae; genus Pseudoalteromonas; species Pseudoalteromonas sp. NEC-BIFX-2020_002. The sequence goes on along the minus strand of NZ_JABEPJ010000001.1, from coordinate 387,398 downwards.
TTGGTAGTGCTTTCCGATCAATTTTACCATTACTGCTCAATGGCAATTCTGGCAATACCATGATCACGCTAGGCACCATATAATCTGGTAAACGTTCTCCAAGAGCGTGTTGCAACTCTTTGCTATCTATATCAGCGCCATTGTGACCTGATACATACGCGACTAGACGTTGGCCTGACGGGCCTTGATCTGCAATCACCACCGCTTCTCGCACGGCTGAAATACCATATAAGCCAGCTTCAATTTCACCAAGTTCAATTCTAAAACCTCGGATTTTGACTTGATGATCAGTGCGCCCCAAATACTCTAATTGGCCGCTGGTATTCCAACACACTAAATCACCCGTGCGATACAAACGGCTGCCATCGCCTGCAAATGGATTAGCAATAAACCGTTCAGCGGTTAAATCAGGTCGGTTCACATATCCTCGAGCTAACCCGATCCCGCCTATATATAATTCACCGGCAACGCGATTTGGGCTTAGATTAAGAGAGTGATCGAGTACATATAACTGAATCCCAGCAATAGGCTCACCAATGGGCACTGGCAAGCTCGTATTGCCATGACATGTAAAATGGCTCACATCGACCGCAGCTTCTGTAGGTCCATATAAATTATATACATTTGCATTAGGTAACTTTTCTAACGCCGTAGCTTGCACTTCACTCGGTAGCGCTTCTCCGCTACACAATATATGTTTGATACTGGTTGCACTTCTTACATCTACATGGCCTATAAAAGCCTGTAGCATTGACGGTACAAAGTGCAACGTTGTAATGTTATTTTCAATGATAATATCAAGTAGCTGCGTACTATCTTTATGAGCATTGGGTGGAGCAACAACTAATTGAGCACCGTACATTAACGGCCAAAAGAATTCCCATACGGATACATCAAAACCAAACGGTGTTTTTTGTAGTACCACATCCGCTGCAGTCAAAGGATACGCAGACTGCTGCCAAGCAATACGGTTATATATTGCTTCATGCGTATTCCCTACCCCTTTTGGTTTTCCCGTCGAGCCCGAAGTATAAATGGCATAAGCCAGTTGCGTTGGCTCAATGGTTCTATCCGTCGCTTTGCTTGCATAGGCACTCAATGGGATATCAGCGAAATAACAAACCGACGCAACCGCTTTAAGACTTGCTAACTTCTGAATAGAATCATCGCATAATAACAAGGCCAGCCCGCTACTTTGGGCAATATACTCAACCCTATCAATGGGTAAATTTGGATCAATGGGTACATACGCCGCACCCGCCTTAATCACGCCAAGCAGGCTTATTACCATTTCCAAACTACGTTCAAAGACGACCCCCACTTTATCTTCCGCTTTGACCCCTTGCGATATTAAATAATGCGCCAACTGATTTGTTTTTGTCTCAAGCTGCGCGTAACTCAATAGCGTGTCAGCAAAACGTACTGCGATCGCATCTGGCGTTTTGGTACTTTGCGCTGAAATAACTTCGTGAATGGGCTGTATAAATGGATGCGACTGTTTACCTTGGCTTAGGCTGTGCAACTGTGAAACTTCCGCGTTAGCCAATAATGGTAAATTAACTAAGGGCGAATCAATATCCCTCAAAACACGCTTTAATAAAACATCCAAGGTTGCTAGGCATTGCGTAGCAAATTCCTCATTATATAGTTCATTGGCATAAATTAAGTTAAGTATTGTCCCTTCTGCTTTATCCTCAATAACATCTAACTGCAGGTCAAACGGGATCCCAAAACGATAAAATTCATAATCGTCTAACGCGACATTTCCTAATTGCTGTAGGCTGCTTTTATCTCTACGTAAGTAATTAAACATCACCTGAAATATTGGATGAACCCCGGTTTGACGTTCTGGGTTAAGGGCTTTTAGTAACAGCTCAAATGGCAAATCTTGATTGCCTAATGCACTGCGCGACGTTTGCGATGCTTGACTCAGTAATTGCGAAAAAGTGTCTGTATTATTAATGCTCAGCGGGATCACTTGAGTATTCACAAAAAAACCGATTAAGTTCAGTGTTTCACTCATATGTCGATTTGCAACTGGTACCCCTACTTTGACTCTGTCCGTATTTGCAAAGCGAGAAAGTAATAATTGCCATGCGGTTAAAATGATCAAGTAAGGGGTCACGTTACGCTCATTTGCTAATAATGTGATCTGCTGCCAAGTATCCTCCCCCATTAACTGAGTCGCTGTGCTCACTTTATAGTGTACTTGCTGACGCGCTTGGTTATTGGCTGGCAACCCTAATGGCTCATCATCACCGTTAAGTAGTTCACGCCATACTGTCAGTTGCGAATCATACAATGCGGTTTTATCTTGCTTATTTAACCATTTAGCAAAACCAAGAAAGCCAACCTGCTTTTGTACTACCTGCACAGCATGACCTGCATCCAGCGATACATAAATAGCAACAAATTCATCGAGTAACTGCTGCATCGATGTCCCATCGGCGATGATATGGTGTAATGTGACAACAAGGCTGCTATCACCATTCAGCGTCACTAAGCCGACTCGTAACAACTGCCCAATCAGTAAATCAAATGGTTTTGATACGACGGCTTTTAATTTTTCATCTCGGCTTGCACGGCACTCTGCCTGGGCTTCATAGAGCCTAAATGAACGGTGTGATACGTCGAGCTGCCATACATCTTGAGCTTCATCTTCAAAGAATTTGATGCGCAAAGCATCGTGCGTTTGGCACAAGTAATCAAATGCTTGCTCTACTAAAGCAGCGTTTAATACACCTTTAAAATGCAGTGTCCCACCAAGATTATAAGCAGTGTCTTTTGGATCTAACTTCCATGCATACCACAATATTTTTTGTGCTGGTGTTAATGGGATCAGCTCACCTTGGGTAACGATTTCGGTTATTTGAGTGGTCTCGCTGGCTTCTGCACCGCTAATAAGTTGTTGTAACTTGCTGCGTTCAGCTTCTGATAAAGAAGAAAGCTGTCTATTTTTTCTAGTACGTCTTTGGCGTGACATTCTGGCTCCACTCAACATAAATTGGTTCAAATTTAATATGAGAGATAGACGAATAGAAACCAAAAAAATCAAGCTATGCAGCGCCTTTATTTCTACCTAAGACACCACGCTCGCAACATAGTAGAGGATACACTGTTCAGCTTGATTCGTTATCTGCTCACAGATACAGCTAATCTGTATACAGTAAATTCCCTACTGGCAATGGCATGTTTTATAGGGAAAAACTCATACTTCATAACGAGTTCTCACGTTATAAGTTTTAGTAGGAAAGCGTATAATTCAAATCAAACAGTTAAAAGTGATAAGCAAAATCGGCTTTAATATTACGACTCGGCTCATATACTCACGCCATCTCAAGATCATAATCCATTAACTGATATGCCACTTTAGTGGTGATGATGCACATGGATTCATCAGCAGTCGCCGTATTGCTAAGGCGTGTGAGACTAATGCTTTGTTCATGAGTGTGTCGGGTGATATTCCACCGCATTACACATCGATAGCGGGCTTCGTGGCAAAAATGCATAAACAGATTGAGCCGTTATTTGCGCAAGTATTAATAATATCCGATGAAGAAGGTTTGATAGGCCGAAACATGTTTGCCATTGATGGGTGGCACTTTATTTTAATACCTTCCAAAACGCCCATTAAAACAACACCCAGTCTTCTTTTTATATTGTACGTAAAATCGAAGTAACCAATTGAATCAAAATTTGAACTCAGTTATGGTTGAACCATCAATAAAAATAAATTAAAAACGAGTTATTCTACAGGCTCGTTATACGGGAAACAGAGTGTTGGTTAATATCGAAGTTGCTTTTGTAAACTCATTTACAATAAATGGAAAAGGCGGAAACCCTGCAGGTGTTGTCTTGAATGCCGACCAACTATCGGATGCTCAAAAACTGAAAATTGCACAAGCTGTAGGATATTCAGAAACGGCTTTTGTTTCCAGTGATGACGAAGCTGATTATGAAGTTTCTTTCTATACTACAACAGGTGAAGTTGACTTTTGCGGCCACGCTACATTAGCAACTTTTGCTATTCTGTACCAAAAGGGTATTCTTGCAGCAGGCTCTTATGTTCAACGCACGAAAGTTGGAATGTTACCAGTGATCATCGAGTCAAATGGTAAATAAAGTAGTGATGGAGCAGCAATTACCGCAAAAATTAGATACCTTTTCATACCAAGAAATTTCAAAAGTTATTGGTATTGAAAGCAGCATACTAGAAAGCACGAAGTTACCTATTGAAGTCATTTCAACGGGGCTACCTGATGTGATTATTCCTGTTCCTAACGGATATTTAGATGTAATAGAACCAAATGATGAACTAATCGCTAACTTTTGCGAAAAGCATAAAGTTGTTGGTTTTCATGTTTTTGAGCTTTGTGACCCTGAAAGTAAACTTACAGCAAGCTGTCGTAATTTTGCTCCATTATTTGGTATCTCAGAAGAGTCAGCCACGGGCAGCTCTAGTGGGGCTTTAGCATGTTATCTTACAGAGTATCTAACTTTGGGATGTGACTATGTTTTTGAGCAAGGTAGATCTATGGGTTGTACTTCTATAATTACAGCATCTGTTGAATCTGATAACTCTACTGTAATCAATGTAAAAGTTGGTGGTTTTGCGAGTACCATTGGTAAGGTTGTTATTCCCGTATAACACATATAAGCCTTAACTCTGTCAATAGGCACTAGTGTTCTTTTTGGCCGTTTTTATACAGTGACGGTCAACTCTAAAGCAATAAACAAATTAGTTTATTTCGTCTGTGGATGTGGCAGTTAAGCAAGTAGCTTACGGCAAACACATATAGCTGCTCTCTTATTACGATCTCATGAAAATAAAGCAGGACAGGCATAAATTTTTTGCAAAATCTGCAGCATCAATTACTGTTATATTATCCAGCTGTTGATGATTTTATATTTTATGACTCGCGCAAGGAAAAAGCTTATTGATTTAGTATCCACTTACCACTTAATCTCACGATGCGTGAGATGCGCATTCTTGTGGGGTGATGATAAATTGATCACCGTAGGAGTGGCCAGTAAAGCGAATTAAGTTATTAAGTAGTGTGTTCGCCATAGAAATGGCTGCCTACGCGATAATGAGCAATCACTGCCACCTTGTCGTGAACGTCAATAGGCGCCAAGCACTTGATTGCTCTTATGATGAAGTAATTAAACGTTGGTATCAGCTTTATAGCGGCCATATTTTGGTTGATCGTTACTTAAATGGTGAGCAGCAAGATATGGCAAGTGCGTTCTTTTTCAATGAGATCATCGCTAAATGGCGAAAAATTGTATGACATCAGCTAGTATATGAAAATCTCAATGAATACATTGCACGCGAAGCCAATAAAGAAGATAACTGCACGGGCAAATATTATTCACTGCCATCCTTGGTGCCCACCTAGTTTAGCCTTTTTTGCCTAAAATTCCTGCCAAACTATTCAATTCTAAGCTCTGTAACTAACAGTGTGCAAAAGAATAATGATAAGGCTCCCCACGACGGAGAGGTGCTAAATTTTCTGTCAAAATATATGCCTGTCTTTTTTACTTTTTGTTGCCTTGTTCATAATCTAGAAAAGCTGAGAAACACGATGCATTACTAAGGATAAACACTTACTACCTCAAATAAACCACTCACACCTGCAATCCCTTCCAAAACGCCCATTAAAACAACACCCAGTCTTCTTTTTATATTGTACGTAAAATCGAAGTAACCAATTGAATCAAAATTTGAACTCAGTTATGGTTGAGGCATCAATAAAAACAAATTGAAAACGAGTTATTCTAAAGGCTCGTTATGTTTCAAAATCAAATTTAGGTGTACTCAAGATAATTATGGAAATACTCTACGGAGGTTTCGACCTTAATAGCTTCTGGGAAGAATGTGAATATGCCGAAAAAGAATATGTTTGTGAACCTTTGACGGATCAACTAGTTGAAGAAATAGAAATTGAATTGGGCTATAAATTACCTCCTTCTTATATTGAGTTAATGAAAACTCAAAATGGTGGAAGCCCCAATAATACAGCGGTACCATGTAACGAACCTACATCGTGGTCTGATGATCATGTAGCAATTACTAGTATCTACGGTATTAGTAAAAATAAAAGTTGGTCTCTTTGTGGTGAACTCGGTAACCAATTTATGATCGACGAATGGGAGTACCCTGAAATTGGAGTGTATATCTGCAATTGCCCATCTGCAGGACATGACATGGTCGCTCTAGATTACCGTAAATGTGGTAATAATGGTGAACCTGAAGTTGTACATGTCGATCAAGAGTCTGATTATAAAATTACATTTCTCGCTTCTAATTTAGAGAGCTTTATAAAGTCACTTAAACATGACGATTATTACGGGTAAGTGAACATAATAAATAAGGATAGGTTGCGCGAAGCCGCTACTTAATCCTATTGCTGGACAAGCCCGTTGCTAATACGCTTATTTATAGTAAATAAATTGATAGGCGCTTTGGTTGGCTGCTTGATTATTTTTTTCAGACTGAGTGTGGATAAGGCTGCGTATTGGTTTAATTCACGCATTTAGTTTTGTTATTGCGTCGACTCCAACTCCTTAGAATAAGATCACATCCGTGTTTTATATCGTCATCCCGACAGCGTGTTGTTGCCTCATAATATGACGGCCAATACGCGCCAGATACAACGTCATGTGCGCTTTGCATTGCCATGTAAAAACCCACAGTTACGCGTACATTGAAAGCCTTTTGGCAGGATGTGCTTTACACCCGCCATAAAAAATCACAGCCTGGCTCAGTGATGCATTTATCCTGTTTGGTGGCACTCTCGCGGTAACGAAAGGTCACATTCCCGTGTTGATTTTCAATTGTTTTTTGCTCATTAGTCACCCCGCGATACAAATAGCGCACTAAATAGGTGAGGACAAAGTCATTGTCTGTATAGCCAAGTTCATGGGCCGCTATTTTTTAATTTTAGCCTCAGAACAATTGCAATAAAAAAGCCCAAATCTATTCAGATTTGAGCTAGCATTTTCTTCTATGATGAAAGCTGCTCTATGAGCTTGCCTTCAATAATATAGGCTAAGTTATCAATGCTCGGATCTTCAAAGAACTCCGCTGGTTCTAATTCAATGGAGAACTGCTGCTTTACTTTCGCCAACATTTGAATCGCTATCAATGAGTCACCACCCAAGGCAAATAAACTGTCAAATACACCTATTTGATCAAAACCAAGAAACTCGCGCCAAACAGCTACCAGCTTATGTTCAAGTTCACTCTCAGGTGCTTCATATTCGGTGTCTAAATCTGGGCGCCCATGTCCTGCAGGCTTCGCTTTAGCGTTTAAAATCGCCTGCTCCGCCTCGCGTGTTACGCGTACTAGTTGTGACCAACTCATGCTCGTTGCATACACTTGCGACTGACCACAAGCAAAAATATCAGCCAACATGGCTGCACCAATATCACCTTGCAGCCCTAATCCTTCAGGCAAGTCAAACTTAGCAGCCATCCCGGTTTGAGCCCAAGCATCCCAGTTAATACTGACAACGGGGAAATTATGTGATTGCCGAGCCAATGTATCTAAATATACGTTGGCCGCACAATAGTCACTTTGTCCATATGCGCCTAATACAGAGGCTAAAGAAGAACACACCACTAACTGCTGTAAAGCATGCTCTTTAAACACATGTAAAACGTTCTGCGTACCTTGAATTTTGCTCGATAAGGTCACGCTAGCGTGTGCCATTGACATCCCAGCAATGAACCCACCACCCGGTAGCCCTGCACTATGAACAACATGCGTGATCGTGCCAAATTGCTGCTCAGCTAACTTTACAGACTGCCCAAGCTGTACGGGGTCCAGTACGTCAGCAGTGATCACCATTACATCAACATTCTGCGCCTGCAGTGATAATAAAGCCGTTACCTGCTTACGTAACTTCTCGTCAGTCTCACTGGCTTGCTGTAATGCTTGCCACTGAGACTCAGGTGCAAACTGGCTACGTGTTTGCAAAATAAGCTTGTGACCTTGCTCACCTAGGTATTTAGCCAGATGTAACCCTACACCACCCAAGCCACCGGTAATTAATGTTACACCCGCCTCAATCGATGCATCAGCACTCGTAGGAATAACTTGCTGACTAAGCACAAAACGTTGCTTACCGCGATACGCTATTTCATTATGTTCGGGCTTATCCTCCACTAAATCAGCCACCAATTTAGTCAATACATCTTCATTGAAAGTCGTATCTGCATCTTTGAATTCAATCACACGCGTGACTGTATTATGCTCTAGAGGCAACCCGCGGGTTAGCCCCAAAAGCGTGGCTTTCTCTGGTGATAAACTTTCATCATCCAATACTGAGAACAACTGGGTAGCTAACACACTTAAGCGCACATTAAAGGTGGCAACTAGGTGCTGTACCATTGGCAGTAATGCCTCATAACCAATGACATCATCCGATTGTGCCGACATAAAAAAGCGCGTATCTACAAAATGTGTTACCTGTGTACCATCCGCTAAATAGGTATGTAACTTTTCCCAATGAGTGGGGTTTGTGTGATCAAAATGAATGTGGCCATTGTCTTGTATCGTAAACTCTATGTGACCTTTTTGTACTGCCCATAACGTGGTTAATTGTGCGCCACGTTCAATAAGCGCTGTACTCAGTGCGCTGCATACCTGAGAGTCTGAAGCCAATAATAAAAAGTGCTCTGCGCTCAAATCTTGACGCTTAGGATTCAAAGGCTGCTGTTGCCAAATAGGTTGCAATAATTGCGGCTGTAAACTAGATGACTCTGCTCCCCGTGTCGCTGACACACTACGGTTTTGATTTACCTCAACCCAATATTCTTCCTGGCTAAACTGATATTCTGGCAATACTTTAGCCACACTCGGCGTAAGCTCTCCAACATGTTGCCAATCAATATTTAATCCTAATTGCCATAACGTTGCAGCCGTTTTAGCAAAAGGCGCTATGACTTCTTTAATATCGCGCGCATGAGCAATAGAGTTTAAAACCGTCAACTCTTTCGTAATACCCACCTGCTTAACCAATTTATGCAGCGTATCACCAGGCCCTGCTTCAATGAGCACATCACAGTGCTCAGATAACGTGTGTACCCCATCGGCAAATTTAACTGGCTGACGAATGTGATCTAACCAATACTGTACCGATGTTGCTTGCTCATTTGTGATCAACTGCCCAGTGACATTACTCACAAAAGCAATGTCAGGCGCGCTTAAGTGCGCTTTCTCTAAAGCAACTTTAAACTCCGGTAATACCGATTCAGTTAAATGGCTATGAAATGCATGAGATACATGGAGTCGTGTGCAACTTATCTGTTCAACCTTTAATTGTGTCTGTAATGCTTTTATTGCCTCTTTTGTCCCAGCAACCACCGTATTCGTCGGACTATTTAACGCGGCAATATCCAGCTCAGCAGTTAAATAAGGGGCAATACTTTGCTCATCTGCCACGACAGATAACATAGTACCAGGAGCCATACCTTGTAGCGCTTCTCCTCTGGCCGCTACCAACGTAACCGCCGTTTCTAATGACATCACATTTGCCAAACATGCTGCGACATACTCGCCGATACTGTGCCCTAGCATGCCCGTGATCGTTACACCTAATGCCTGATATGTACGCGCCATCGCATAACCTACTATAAATAATGCAGGCTGCGTCACTCGCGTTTGGTTAAGGAGTTGATTCGCTAACAAAACTTTATCTTCATCAGGTGAAAACACCGTATTAAGTTGCTGTTGTAATTGTTCAGAAAAATGACTCATTGTGTCGATAAACACGGATTTAAAATACGCGTTATGTTTGAGCAGCGGCTGAGCCATCGTTACATACTGAGAACCCTGTCCTGAAAACAGTAAGCCAATACGCGTATCCGTTGCTCTCTTAGCAACCACTTCACGACTTAGCATCGCGACTGCTTGTTCTTGATCTTTGACCACAAACGCTTTTTTATAGGCCAGTGCTGCACGCTTTTGCTGTAATTGAGCAGCAGCCTCAGGGAGATTATATGGCTGCGCGACCAACATCTTTTGAAGCGCAGCAACTTGATCTCTCAGCCCGTTTTTGGTCGCAGCGCTCACGGGTAAGATATACCAAGGAGCTCGAAGTGCTGACGCTGTTAATACCGGCTGCTCTTGCGAGACATATTCTTCTAAAATAACATGTGCATTGGTACCACCCATCCCTAACGAACTAACAGCCGCCCTGCGAGGTGTATCACTTTCCCATGCTTTTAATGTGTCATTGACATAAAATGGACTCGTCGAAAAATCAATGGCCGGATTTAACGGCTTGCTATACATACTCGGAGGTAATTGTTTATGTCGCAAAGCTTGAACCGCTTTGATCAAACCGGTCACACCTGCAGCTGAATCTAAATGCCCAATATTGGCTTTAATAGAACCAATGGCGCAATATTGTGTTTTATCTGATTGATATGCTTGGGCAAGCGCAGCAATTTCGATCGGATCACCGAGTTTAGTACCTGTGCCATGTGTTTCAATATACCCAATTGAACTTGGGTCCACGTCAGCAAATTCAAGTGCAGCAGTCACCGCATTGGCTTGGCCTGTCACACTCGGTGCCGTATACCCAATTTTATCTTTACCATCGTTATTAACCGCTGAACCTCGGATCACAGCCAAAATACTATCGCCAGCATTGCGTGCATCTTCAACACGTTTCAATACCACTGCTGCACTTCCGCTACCAATTAAGATGCCATCGGCATTTTCTGAAAAGGCACTTAACTGTCCAGTGGGAGATAAACTCCCTCCAGCGGGTGCATGATACCCCTGCTCGGATGCCAAATTTAGCCATACACCGCCAGCGAGTGCAGCATCACTTTCAAAGTTTTGCAGTGAACGGCATGCCATATGAACGGCAACCAACGAGGTTGAACAGGCTGTTTGTACGGTGACCGACGGGCCTTTAAGATCGAGCTCATAGCTCACCCGTGTTGCTAAAGAGTCTTTATCATTACCGTTTGTTAAAGCTAACAAACTCGTTATGTCATTCTGCGTGTTGTTTGATAACAGATTTTGCAATAAGTAACTCGGTACGCCACACCCCGCAAAGACGCCTGTTAAGTTATCAGCACTTGGCGTAATGCCCGCATCTTCTAATGCATGCCAACACGTCTGTAAAAAAATACGCTGTTGAGGGTCAAGTTGCTCAGCCTCTTTGGGACTATAGCCAAAAAAGCCAGCATCAAACGCTTTAATACCTGAGAACGGGATCCCTGCTTTAACATAGTCAGGATCAACCAACGTGTCACTATCTACCCCAGCACGACCCAATTGCTCATCACTATATGATGTGATGCTACAATGTTGCTTTGCGATATTTTGCCAAAGCTCTTCGACGTTATTTGCATCAGGAAAACGTCCCGCCATACCCACTATAGCGATGTCTAATTCATTATACTCTATATCTGACATATTTATGATTCTCTTGATTTTTTACGACGAGCAGCCAATGCATTCATGCCTTTCTTTTGTTGTTTAGCTGATGGTTTAGACTGAGATTTTACCGTTACTGATGACCCAGAAAGGTGCTCTGCCAATGTGGCAATACTTGGATAGGTAAACAAGTCTGTTAATTGCACGTTGGGGTAATAAGTTTGAATTGATTCATGTACTGCCATAAGTAGTAAAGAATGACCACCGATGTCAAAAAAGTTGGCTTGACGGTCAATCTCTGCCTGCTTTAAGTGCTGCTGCCATATTTGACAAATTAAGCGCTCAACATCATTACTTGCCAGTACAACCTGAGACGGAGACACCGACTGCTCTGACGTTATCTTTGGCAGCTTATGTCTTTCTAATTTACCGCTGGCGTTAATAGGCAATTGAGCCATTACGACGATGTGTTTCGGGATCATGTAATGTGGTAACTGTTCACTCAACGCGCGTTTAATACTATCGCCAGTTGGTAACGCCTGCGCATTACACTCCACATAAGCGATAAGCTCTATACCATGCTCACTGCTTTGCGTAACAACCACCGCAGCATCAACAATCGGCAATTGCGTTAAACACAGCTCCACTTCGCCTAACTCAACTCTAAAGCCTCGCACTTTGACTTGGTGATCTCGACGGCCGTGATACTGTAGCTGGCCATTATCCCAACTCACTAAGTCACCAGTCGCATACATACGCGCGCCATTGGTACTGAATGGGTCTGCGATGAATTGACTGGCTGTTTGTCCAGCTCGACGCCAATATTCACGCGCAATAATCTCACCACCAACATACAGCTCACCGATCTGCTTTTCGGCGACTAATTCAATATTGTGATCAAGCACATACAATTTGCGCCCGTGTAACGGCTCACCTAAAGGAACAGCCTTTACTGGAAGATTAGCTTGGCAATCGTAAATTGCTGCTTCCACCACTATTTCTGTAGGCCCGTATGTATTTAATAAGCGAACATGCTCAAGTCCTGCGCGTCGCCAGTCAGCAATGCCAGTGATAGACATTGCTTCACCACCAGAGTGGACTTGCCTTAGTTTAGGCAGCAAGATCGGCGCAATATTCTCGTGATGATACGCCCAACTTGAGGCTATACTGCGCCAATAAGCCGCACTTAAATCCATCACCGTAATATGATGACGTTGCGCCTGTGCATAGAGTGTTTTAGCATCCCATAACGCGTCATCTCGCAATACAATGGCACCGCCTGCAGACCACGTCGGGAACACTTGCTCGACAAACGCATCAAAATTAGCGGTCGCGAACTGTAGTACTACATCTTGCTCACTGAGCGAAATAAACTGTTTCGCAGACTCGATATACTGCGCCAATGCATCATGACTAATCGCCACACCTTTGGCTTGACCAGTCGAGCCCGAGGTGTAGTTTAAATAGGCAATATGTGCTGGATGCTTTGATACTGAAGGAGTATTAATCTTTTTATAATGCTGATTTAGCAGCTGCACAGGTGCTAGCAATTGCCCAGAAAAAACAATTCCAGAGTGATCAAGGTCACTGATCACGGCGCTGCATACACTGTCTTTAAGCATATAGTTTAACTTTTCAGCGGGGAATTGGGCATCTAATGGGAGATAGGCAATATTGGCTTTTAAACAGGCTAACACACTTGCCAACATCAGCGGGGTACGCTCAAACAGTACACCCACAACAGGGTTGTCCCCTAACTCTTCAGCCAGTAAAGCATGGGCCAACCTGTTTGAGGTTTGCTCTAACCATTCATAGCTAAATTGTTCGTCTTTATAGATCACCGCTGTACGCTGTGGATATTGCCCTGCATATTCACTTAATTGAACCAGCCAGTGACTAGACGGTGCTATAACATCATCACCTTGAGCTTGTGTAAGCATGCGTGTTGTATCACTAAGGAGTGCCAAATTACCAATTGCGTGTTCAGGGTGTTTCACCACTTGAGAGAGTAGATTCGCCCAGGCTCGTTGCAAATTCTCAATAAATGCAGTATCAAACAGCGCTTCATTATACTGTAATTCAAGCGCCAATTGACCATTATTAAATAAACGTGAATCAATACTTAAATCAAACTGCGCTTCATGTTTTAGCGGTGCTACCTCAACAAGCGACACATCAGGTAACGTATCTAGCATGTCTAAGCTATGCTCAACATGATTGAACATCACTTGAAATAAAGGCGTTTGACCGACATGGCGCTCTGGATTAATGATTTCCACTAATTTTTCAAAGGGGAAATCTTGGTTATCTTGTGCAGCCAACGTGCGATTTTTACACTGTATCAATATGTCACTAAAACTATCGGCGGCATCAATATCTGAATTAATAAGCTGGGTATTTATAAAAAAGCCAGCCAAGTCATGCACTTGGCTATTATTTCGATTGGCCGTTGGGATCGCTACTCGTGGGTTCGGTTTATTGCCCACACGGTAACATAGCGCTTGGAAACTGCTTAATAGCAACATAAATAAACTGGCACTGTGTTTATGTGCTAGCGTCTGTAAACTTTCAACTTGTTGATAATCTAAGTGTAATATTGAGGTAGCTAATGGCACCATGTCTACTTGTCGTGGGTGTTGAGGCTCAAAGAGTAATTCATCAGCCGGTAAGCTCAGCGCGTCCTGCCAATAGGCTAATTGCTGCTGCGCTTGCTCAGTTGCTAACCACTGCTGTTGCCACTGAGCATAATCACCATACTCAATTTCAGACTGGTGATTGTCTAATGTTCGGCCCTGAGCTAACCGCTGATAGTGCTGACTTACCGCACGCAGTAATAAATCAAATGTCCACGCATCTGATGCAATGTGATGCATGCTCATCACCCAGATATATTCTTCATCTGTGCATTGTACGAGCCCAACACGGAAATTTTCTCCTTTTTCAAGGGCAAACGCTTTACTGTTCAACGTTGTTATCCAGCTGTCAGCTTGTGCTGCAATATTCTGCTCAGACCGTAAATCAACATACTGCCAGTTTAGATTTTGCTTCGTTACCGTTTGGCGCCATTGCCCTTGGTCATTTTTATAATAACGATGGCGTAAAACAGCATGCTCTGATAAAACCTGTTCACACGCTTGCTGTAACCATTGCTTTGAAAGCTTTCCTGTGAGTACTATCTGAGCACCAATATGGTATGCATTACTTTGCGGCTGCAATTGCCACAGAAATAGCTGGCGTAATTGCTGAGCGCTTAGCTCACTGTTAGACAGCTGCTGAGGCATAATCTTTTGCAGGGCTTGGGTATTGTCCAATGTGCTTTTTAGCAAAGCACAGAATTGGCCAAAGGTATGCGCTTTAAATAAACTGGTTGGCGCAATATGACACGAGAATTCGGCTTCCACTTTCGCCAAAAGTTGCACTGCTTTAATGGAACTTCCGCCCAACGCAAAGAAGTCTGCTCCCTCATGACGTATCGGGTAATTAAGCGCCGATTGCCATATCGTGGCTACTGTTGTTTCCAACTCACTCCAATGGCTATTATCGTTCTCTTGCACGCTCTGTAATTGTCCTAGTGCATCACGATTGAAGTCGCCATAAATCGCCAGCTTTTTAAGGCCATATAACTTTAAACAAGCACTGCGCTGCAATTTACCACTGGACGTTTTAGGTAAAGCACCTTGATCAAGCAATAGGACTAGTTCAGGACTTTGCCCAAAGTGTTCAATAACATAATCTCTGACGATGAAAGCGACTTGCTCTTTGGGCATCTCGTCCCGAAACTTATTGCTGGTTTCAATGGCTAAGCCAATGCCCTCTCCCTGCTCGACACTTGGCACAGGAAATGCCGATACACGCCCTTTACGTACAAAGCTCAAGCCAGCCTCAATACTACGCTCAATATCCTGCGGATAAATATTGTGACCATTGATAATGATCAAATCTTTTTGACGCCCGGAGATATACAACTGACCTTTATATAGGTAGCCCACATCACCCGTTCTAAGCCAGCGATGATTATCGCAATCTACAAATGTCTCAGCTGTCGCTTGCTCATTCTGCCAATACCCTACAGCGATACTTGGCCCAGCAGCCCAGATTTCGCCAATTTGACCTTCATGCAATTCAACGAATGTATTGGAGCACGTGATCCTAAGTAAATGCTGAGAAGGGGGAGTGCCACAACTTACTTGATGGCTATATTCACTGTTATTACGACGATCTTGTGTGGGGACTTTAATAGCTTTGCCTTGGCTTAATGCATCATTACAAAATGCATTTATGTGCGCCCCTGCACTGGCTTTACTGCCAGTGACTAATAATGTCCCTTCTGCTAACCCGTAACATGGATACAATGCACCTGGTTTAAAACCTGTCATCGTAAAATGATCAGCGAAGTCTAACAACGTATCATGGCGAATTGGTTCTGCACCAGAAAATGCAACACGCCAACTCGATAAATCTAATGTCGCTTTGTGCTTTTCTTTGATCCGTTCCATACATAAGCGAAAAGCAAAATCAGGCCCACCAGAAATGGTCCCTTTGTATTCACTGATCAACTCTAACCACCTTATTGGTTTTTCCATAAAATAGCGTGGTGATGCCAATACCAATGGAAAACCCGTAAATAAAGGCTGTAATAAACCACCAATAAGGCCCATATCGTGAAATAGCGGTAACCAACTAACAAATACATCTTCTGTTGATGTCTCGAGTGATTCAGCAATCGCTATTTCATTAGCAATTAGGTTTGTATGACTGACCATCACACCTTTAGGCTTTGCTGTTGATCCTGATGTGTATTGTAAAAATGCAATGTCGTTTGGCTGTGCCTCATAACGAGATGGGGTTTCATAGCAGTCAACAAGCTCATCAACCACCAATATTTGGCTACCTGCAAGCTGTTCGCACATTACATTTACGGTATCTGCGAAACGACGACTCGTAAGCATTAACGTCGCTTGTGAATCTTCAGCAATGCCGAGTGTACGTGCAATATGTTGCGCTTTAGTTGATTCTGGCGCAAAACTGGGGATCGCTGTAACCCCCAAATATTGACATGCTAAAAAGCTAGTGACGTAATCAATTCCTGTATCCATAAGAATTAATACACGTTCTTTTGCTTCAACTAACGGCGCAATATGACTCGCAACAAGCAAGCTTTGTGCATAAAGTGCTTTATAACTATAGGTGATTTGATTTTTACGATCGACACAGATCAGCGCTCGCTGCTCTGGTTGTTGCTCGACATGGACATATAAATAATCCATGATAGTAATAGCAGCCATGATTTACTCCATTAAAGTGAACAGGCAATAGCAGTTGAATGGGTTAGTTTATTGGTAATGTAGGCTAATAAAGCGTCTTGCTGTGGTTGTAAATAGAAATGCCCTCCGCAAAAAATTCGGTAATCAATCACTGAGTTTGTAATATCTTGCCAAGCCAAATTATGTTGTTCGGTCATACTATCTTGATCACCAGCAAGCACAGAAACAGGCACTTTTAAAAGTGGGTGTGGTTGATATTTAAAACTCAGACATACAGCAATATCAGCAGCAAAAATAGCCACAACCATATCCAATAGATCTGGGTGTTCAAATACCTCCTTGGGCGTACCACCAAGGCATTTTAAATCTTCAATAATTGATTCATGTGTATCTAAATTAGTAAATCGCTGATTATTGCGATGAGTTGGCGCTGCGCATGCTGAAACAAACAAATGTTCAGGCAATGGTCGGTTTTGTTGAACTAGTTTTAAACAAACGCCATAAGCTAGTAACCCCCCCATACTATGACCAAATAATGCAAAACGTGCAGGAAACTCAGCTGGCAATTTCAGAATAATATCGTCAACCATATCCGAAAATGTAGTTTTCAACGGTTCACTAAAGCGTGAACCTCGACCTGATAATTCAATGCCTACCACATTGATATTTGCTGCAAGTGAAGAGCCCCATCGTTGATACATTGCTACAGAACTGCCTGCACAAGGCAGGCAATATAAAGTAATCTCAGGCTTCATCATGACTTTGAGCTGCTTGCTCTGCTATTGCTTGACGTAAACTCAAAGGCCGCATATCCGTCCAATGCTGATTTATATAATCTAAACAAAGGGTTTTATTTCCCTCAATACCCACATCACTCCATCCCCCTGGTACCGTTTTATAAGCAGGCCATAAGGAATACTGTTCTTCATGGTTAATTAATACTTTAAAGACACCATCTTCATTATCAAAACTCATGCGCTGACCTCTATTCATTTTTAGTTGTTGATTGTGTGACGTACAACAATGAAAAATTTTTAGTCTTTTTCAATAATCAAATACTGTTCACTCACTACTTTTTCTGCCAACTCATCAGCCGTAAAAGGTAAATCGAGTAAGCGCAAATTCTTGCTGTAATACTGACTTTGGTCAGCGAAGTGGTCTGAATTATCACTTGCAGATTGTGAAAAGCTTAATAACCCACGCGCTTGAGGACCGCCTTCAGTAAACTCAACAACCATCATCCAGCTAGAACCAAAATTAATATCAAAACCACGCTGACTTAGGCCTGAGTAGGTTGGCCGCCCTGATACGATATCTATAATTGGTGGTTCGATATTAGGTGAAAAACTAGTTGAATCCATATTGTTAGATGTTGAAAACACATTAAAGCCCCCTACCCGATGAGCCGCACCCGGCCACGGGATCCGTTGCTCTGCTTTTTGTAAAAATTGCACTTGCCCTAGCTCTGCGGTTAAAGAAAACCCTGCAATTTCAACATTTTTTGCTGCAATTAATAACTTGCGTAAAATAATTTCTTGTTGAGGTAACCCACGAGGTGTCGTTTGCGGTTGTAAAGGGTCAAAAGGAATAGCAAAATCAGCTTTAAAATCTAGCTGCTCTGCAAATTCTAAAATAAGGTGGGCCGATTTAGAGGTTAAATTAAATGTACCATCCCATAATGTGATAGCTGCACAAGCAGGATCAACACTCATATTAAGGCCTTCTTTAATGTTTAATTTTTGACCCGAATAGTCGGCACACAATTTCAAAATATCAGGCATAAAACGTTCAAAATACGTTTCGTTATTGAGTAATGCCGTTTCTACTTCTGAGCCATTAAATAGGCCATCAGTGCCCGCAGCGTGCTGTAGCATTGCTAAACTTTGTCGTGTTCGCAGCGACTGTTGGCTATTAATTTTTCCATAAAGTGGAGAATGCGCATGCAAAGGTGACTGAGCATTCGTTAACCAATATGAATCATTTGCATTTTGCACATAATCAGTACGTTCAAGTTGCGGTGCATTTTCAAAATCGATTTCTTTTGAATAAATATATTCACTGTTATTTCCTGGTAATACTGCCATACCAGTCTGTTTGAAAACCTGTGAAATAACAGGATGTTCATTTAATAGTTGCAGTGCTGAAGCGGAGAGTGCTGGAACATTAGAGTCGTCGATATAAAACGTGCTACCTAATTTATCTGCCGCGAGGGTATTGTTAAAAAGCATACCGTTAAAGTCTTTAAAGGTAGCTTTAAATTCAGTCATTGAACCAGCCTGATTTAACGCAAGCCAATGGTCAATAGCATCAAAGCTATCTAAATTTGCTTCTTTAACGACATAGACAAATTCATGATCCCAAGGGAAGCGCTGCGCATCTTCAATCACAATACCGACGTCAGTGTGATAAACAGTTTTCACTAAATGAATAGGGCCAGCTGTTGTTTTTACTTCAAGTTCGATTTCTTGTTGTTCAATATCATGCCATTGCCCATCAATTTGATAACGTAATGGATTATCAGGATCGAGCGAAAGACGATAGATGACGGCATGTTTAGCCGCTGAAAAAGTATGTGTCCATGCTAGTTCATTATTAAAACCAATATTTACAACACCGGGAAAGCCTACAACTGATGCCCCCATTACATTCATTTTTCCAGTAATTTCAGCTTGATGCGCCCAAAATCTAAAATTACCACCAAATGGAAAATGCGGATTTGCTAGTAAAACGCCCTTACCACTTTCAGTTTTTTCTCTGCCCAACGCCCATGCATTTGAACCTTGGGTTTGGATTGGTTGTTCTAAATATGAGCGTGAGATAGCTAACGGCCAATGAGTAAACTCTTTTTCGACTCGTTTTGGTAACCATTCTTGCTCAGTGCCAGGATCAGCCTGCAGCATTGCAGGCATTAAACGCCCTGCACTACTTTGCACACCCAACATTAAAATATTAGCAATGACATCAATTGCCGTAATTGGCTTTACCCATTCTTGTCCGGCACATTCCTTCGCTAATGATTCATCACTTCGCTCTACTGCCGATAAATACGCGTTATATCCATCTGCAAAGCCCGTTGCGAGTGCCTGGGTTTGTTCGGATAAACCTGCATATGCGCGCTCCGTTCTGCCAAGTACATCTAAAATTCGATGACCAAAATCAGACTGCACATAATAGTTGTCCCCTGATTTTTTATCCGCCCCCAAATATTTAGCACGTTGCCCCTGTATACGTAGGTAACCATCCGCCAAAATGCACGCATGGTCTTGTGCTTGTGCATATGCATTGCCATATCCTAATCCATAAAGGCTATCTGCTTTGATATGCGCGATACCGTATTGACTACGTTGAATTGTTACTTTTTCAAAAGTCGCTGTATCTTCAGATAACGTTTTGTCATTTTTTTGCTGGCAACCAGACAACAATTGCAAACCTGCAATAGTAATAAATGCAATGTGGAATCGTTTTAAACTCATATTCTTCTCACTTATTGGTAATTTATAAATGACGAATGAATAAACGATAAAATAACGATAAAACTTCATTTACATTTTTAAACTTTATATTGACAACTGACACTCACTCAAACAATAATGCCAACTGATAATTATTAGCATTCGTAATTGTGGGTGCATTTAAAGTACAAAAAGGAAGTTGGTAGTGTCAGTATTTGCAGTTAAGTGGTCAGAAGTTATTTCTCAAAATAAACCCAAATTACAGGCGTTTTTAAACTCTATTTTACATTGCCCTTACCTAGCTGAAGACGCATTACAAGATACTTATCTACGCTTAGCAGCTATGAGTAAACAACAAAATAACGACGTAAAAAATGCCACTAGTTTTACTTATCAAGTGGCACGAAATATTGCGATTGATATGCTTAGAAAGAAAAAAAGAGATGCGTTAATCGATATTGAGGGGATCCCACTGGATGAACTCCATGACGCCTATTCTGATATCGAAGAACATTATTCACACAAACAACTATCTGAATCCATCAGCAATACGATGAAAAAGCTATCAACTAGGCATCAAAACATTATTAGCTTTTACCGTAATGGCCGTTTTAAACAGAAAGAGATAGCCAATGTTTATAAAATCTCCCCCACCCTTGTCAATTTTATGATTAAAGAAGTGATTCATTCATGTCAGGTAGAACTCAGACATTAATACATTGTGTAATGTGCATTCATCGCAACTAGGTGTATTTTTAATCACTGTTATTTTATAACTAATGCAATACTGTTTAATAACAAGGAATAGAAATGAAGTATATTATCCACCTTACACTTTTAGCGACTATTAGCTGTGCAGGTGTTGCAAGTGAAAACTTGCAAAACCTGCAACTTGAAAACGTATTCGATCTTGAATACGCCAATCAACTTGAAATGACGCACGACGCTAAAACCGTGTATTTTGTGCGTAATCGTATGGATATAAAGTCAGATCGTAAAGTCAGTAATATTTGGTCTGTCGATAGTAATTCAAAACAACTGCAACCGCTTACTTCTGGCGTGCATATGGATTATTCGCCGGTGTTATCTCCAGATGAAACGCGCTTAGCATTTATTTCAACGCGTGATGGTAGCAGTCAGATTTATGTGAAATGGTTAAAAACAGGCGCTGTTGCAAAAATAAGTAATTTAACCAAAAGCCCTGGCAGTTTACATTGGGCGCCCGATGGTAAAAAACTTGTATTCAGCCAGTTTGTATCAAGTAAAGTATCATCTCCTGTAAATCTTCCTGGAAAACCTGAGGGAGCTGATTGGGCAAAACCTGCGATGTTTATCGACGATGTTTATTATCGTGCCGATGGCGGTGGCTACACTAAACCGGGCTTTAATCACTTTTTTGCTATTGATGCCAATGGCGGTAATGCACAGCAGTTAACCTCTGGCGACTTCAATCATGGTGGCTCTATAAGCTTTACAGATGATGGTAAAAGTCTATATTTTTCAGCAAATCGTCACAATGAATATAAACTAAAACCAACTAACTCAGAAGTTTATAAGCTCAACTTAACCAACCTAGAAATAACCCAAATAACCGACAGAGTCGGCCCTGATAACCAGCCTCTCGTTTCGCCTAATGGCCGTTACCTTGCCTATACTGGGTATGATGATAAACGCACTAATTATGAAAACACTCAGCTGTATATTCGTGATTTAAAATCTGGTGATACCAGCAGTCTAACGGCAGATTTTGACAGAAGTGTTGGGGAAATTAAATGGGCAGATAACTCAAAAGGTGTGTACTTTAGTTACGCCAATGAGGGACAAACCGTGCTCGCTTATCAACCACGAAACGGTAAGCGTAAAATAGTGACTGAAAATATTGGTAGTGTGTCATTTGGTCGTCCATATTCTGGCGGCGATTTTGATATTAGTGATGATGGCGAAGTGGCAATTACTCTTGCCGATACACAGCGCCCGTCTGATGTCGCAATAATTAAACGAGGGAAAACTCAACGTTTAACAAAGCTAAATGACGATGCCCTTGGCAATAAAAAGCTGGCAAAGGTAGAAGAAATTTGGCTTAAATCAAACCACGATAGTTTACCTATTCAAGGTTGGATTGCCTATCCTCCGGGTTTTGATAGCAGTAAAAAATACCCGCTTATTCTAGAAATTCACGGCGGACCCGTAGCTAACTATGGCCCTCACTTTAGTGCTGAAGTTCAGCTTTTTGCTGCCAAAGGGAGTGTCGTTTTATACATGAACCCACGTGGTAGTGATTCATACGGAAAAGAGTTTGCACAAACCATCCATCACAATTACCCAAGTAACGATTTTGATGACTTAATGACGGGAGTTGATGCACTAATTGCTAAAGGTTTTATTGATGAATCTAAACTGTTTGTAACTGGTGGTTCAGGTGGCGGTGTATTAACTGCATGGATTGTTGGCCATACTGACCGCTTTGCTGCGGCTGTAGTTGCAAAGCCGGTGATCAACTGGATCAGTTTTGTACTCACTGCTGACTTCTACCCGTTTTTTGCCGATTACTGGTTCCCAGGTAAACCATGGGATCATATTGAACATTACATGAAGCGTTCGCCCATCAGTTATGTTGGTAATGTTAAAACTCCAACGATGCTACTAACGGGTGAAGCTGACTACCGCACACCGATTTCAGAGACAGAGCAATTCTATCAGGCACTTAAGCTGCAAGGCGTTGATACCGCAATGGTGCGCATTCCTGATGCCTCACATGGAATTACAAAACGCCCATCAAACTTGATGGCTAAAGTGGCCTATATTCAATGGTGGTTTGATAAGCACAGTAAATAAAAAGCTTCTAGAGACTAGGGCGTGTTGACCTTTCGTGATTGATTTTGCAGCAGTATGTTTGGTATTTAGGCAAGGCAGAGCCTATGTAGTGTGGTTGTTCCCCATAAATAGGCGATAACGCAGTATAAATGCCAAACATGCGCTGCCCAAAGGGTTCTTCCTAGGGGCGATTGACTCTTTGTTGCTCGGTTTTTACTTAGCCCGCTAGGTTACAAACCTCGCGCCGCGATTAAATCGCCCCTAGGTTGAACAAATTTCAATCCACAAAGGTCAACGCGCCCTAGGTTTTAGGGAAAACCTAGCGCCATCATTTAGTAATTACAATTTATCTTTTACTAACTCGCACTCATTACTTTTTGTAAACCCCCTTTACAAAAAGTGAGTGCTCATTTACATATCATCAAGTTTATACAAATATCGGACTTTGTGTATAAATCGAGTTAGTAAAATTTCGGTTTATGACATTTTTTGGTCGTTGAGTTGGTAAAAAATCGGTTTGAGTCACTGTTTATGGCGTTTAAGTTGGTAAAAAAGTGGTTTGTAATCAGTTAGAGTTAGTAAAAAATAGGTTTATATTTTTATTTTTATGCTCAAAAGCGCAGCTAAACATCGCATTTTGTACCTGTGATACTAAAAAACAGCCATATTTTCCTCTTAAATATGCCATCAGCACTCAGCTGATAAAAATCTGATCCATAATCATTATAAAAATAGCAGCTAGTTAAATACTGATCTGTGCTTGGTTAAATACTGATCTGTACTTAGTAAAATACTGATCGGTGTATAAAGCGCATTAAAAAAGGGCCTAAGGCCCTTTGCAACATTGTTGGATTGGATTTTTATTGGTTATTAAACCTATTAGAATTGATTCATAGTGTTTGCTTCGCCACCGGCTTTAAGCGCATTCTCACCTGAAAAGTATTCTTTATGTGTATCACCCATGTTAGAGCCCGCTAAGTCCTGATGTTTAACGGACGCTTGTTCACGGCGAATTTCTTGGCGTTGAACATCACGTACATAAGCCAGCATACCTAAATCACCAAAATAACCTTCAGATAGAATATCAGTGCTTAGTGCCGCTGTATGGTATGTTGGCAATGTGATTAGGTGATGGAAAATACCAGCTTCACGTGCGCCATCACGTTGGAAGTTCTGTACTAACACATCAGCAGCGACTGCAAGTTCAGTGGCATCCATCTCTGGCGCCATCAGTGCTTTATTATCATCAATACTTGGGTACGCTGATAGGTCACGACCTGCTTCCTGCCATTCTTGGTACACTTGCTCACGGAACTTAAGTGTCCAGTTGAATGATGGTGAATTGTTATAAACTAATTTAGCATCTGGCACTTGCTCCTTAACACGGTTAACAAGTTCAGCAATCTGTTTTACATGCGGTTTTTCAGTTTCAATCCACAGTAAATCAGCGCCTGATTGCAGGCTAGTGATACAGTCTAATACCACACGGTCTTTTTCTGTGCCTTCACGGAACTGGAATAAACCATTATCAAGACGAGTTGGTTTGCACAACTGACCGTTCAGTTTCATGGCGGTATCACCTTCTTTTAAGTCTTCTACACCATTAATTGGCGTTGTTTCTAAAAAGGCATTGTATTGACTCGCCAAATCACCTGGGGTTTGTGATACCGGTACTTTTTGGGTAAGGCTTGCACCCAATGAGTCTGTGCGCGCTACGATAATGCCGTTATCAATTCCTAGTTCTAAAAACGCATAACGAACGGCGTTAATTTTTGCTAAAAAGTCTTCGTGCGGCACGGTTACTTTACCTGCTTGATGGCCACATTGTTTAGCATCTGATACTTGGTTTTCGATTTGAATCGCACAAGCGCCTGCTTCAATCATTTTTTTAGCGAGTAAGTAGGTCGCTTCTTCATTACCAAAACCAGCATCAATATCAGCAATAATTGGCACTACGTGGCTTTCAAAATTATCGATTTTATCAAGTACCGTTTGTACATCGCCGCCTGTTGCTTTGGCGTTATCAAGATCTTTAAATAAATGGTCAAGTTCGCGGGCATCAGCTTGCTTTAAGAACGTATAAATCTCTTCGATTAGGGCCGGTACAGAGGTTTTTTCATGCATACTTTGATCAGGCAGTGGACCAAACTCAGAGCGAAGAGCTGCAACCATCCAACCACTTAAGTATACATAACTGCGCTTAGTGGTTTTTTGGTGACGCTTAATTGCCATCATCATTTGTTGGGCAGTAAAACCGTGCCAGCAACCTAGTGATTGTGTGTATTGGCTAGTATCAGCATCATAAGCGGCCATGTCTTCACGCATAATGTCGGCAGTGAATTGTGCAATTTCTAACCCTGTACGAAAGCGATTTTGTAAACGCATACGACTTGCGTATTCAGGGTTAATTGCTTGCCACGTTTTACCTTGTGCTTGGCAAAGTGTTGCTAATGTATCTGTTTCACGTTGATAAGTAGTCATAATAAAAATCCTTTGAACGGGTTAAAGCTAAAGTTTATATATGTGAGAGAGGCCCAAGAGCTCATGCTCCGTAGCGCTTACATAAACATTAGGCCGATTTATAAAATTTAGTAAATTTATAGTTGTTATGCTGGCTATACATTTTATGAATGGCCAAAAAGCATCCATGGCAATGTTTTTACGTTATGGTTAGCACATAAGAAATTTATGCATCGCGACCGTTTAAAGGATAGCAATTATGACAACCTCCTCTCACAACCAGTTTGGGTTAACTGTAAATAACCAATTAGCCGACTTTGTTAATAATCAACTATTACCTGGTACAGGTATTAGTGAACAACTTTTTTGGCAAGGGTTTACTGACATTATTAATGACCTTAGCCCTATCAATCGTGCATTATTAGTTAAGCGTGAAGACTTACAACATCAAATTGATTGCTATCATTTAACCAATAACCACTGGGATGCTGCGCAATATCAACAATTCTTGACTGACATTGGCTATTTAGTTCCTGAACCTAATGATTTTTGTATTGAGACTGAAAATGCCGAGCCTGAGATAGCCCTTACCGCAGGCCCTCAGCTCGTTGTGCCAGTAAGCAACGCACGCTTTGCACTTAATGCAGCAAACGCGCGTTGGGGCTCGTTATACGATGCGCTCTATGGCACTGATGTACTAAGTGAAGAAGATGGCGCAGAGAAAGGCAATACCTATAATTCGGTGCGCGGCTTTAAAGTAATGGCCTACGCGAGACAGTTTTTAGACAAAGCCTTACCGCTTGAGAATGGCTCTCATATTGAAAGCACTAACTATTCAGTAGTAAACGGTCAACTCATTATCACCTTACGAGATAGCTCTCAAACAGGCCTAAAACAGCCAGAACAACTCACAGGCTTTCAAGGTGAAGCACAAAACCCTAGCGCCATTTTACTAATAAACCATGGTTTACACATTGAACTGCAAATAGATCATCAACACACTATTGGTCAAGCTGATAAGGCGGGTTTAAAAGACGTTGTACTAGAGGCGGCACTCACCACTATTATGGATTGTGAAGACTCAGTTGCCGCAGTAGATGGTGAAGATAAAGTGCAAGTTTATCAAAACTGGCTCGGCTTAATGAAAGGCACACTGATTGAATCATTTACAAAAGAGGGAAAAACCATTGAACGTACCCTTGCCACAGATCGTCATTATAATGGTGTAAATGGCAAACCTCTGAGCCTAAAAGGCCGTAGCATGATGTTTGTGCGTAATGTGGGCCATTTGATGACAAACCCAGCAATTCAAGATAGCCAAGGCAATGATGTATTTGAAGGTATAATGGATGCAATGATCACGGTAACCGCCGCACTGCATGACTTAAACGGGAATAGCCCTGTAAAAAACTCCACCGCAGCCAGTATTAATATCGTCAAACCCAAAATGCATGGCCCTGAAGAAGTTGCATTTACCAATACTTTATTTAGCCGAATCGAACAGGTTCTACAACTACCAACAAACACTATTAAGATGGGTATAATGGATGAAGAACGCCGTACCTCAGTCAACTTAAAAGCCTGTATAGAAGCGGCAAAACAACGCGTGGTATTTATCAATACCGGATTTTTAGATCGCACAGGTGATGAAATCCATACCTCAATGCAAGCAGGCGTCGTCCTACCAAAAGCAGCGATTAAGCAACAACCTTGGATCAGCGCTTATGAAGACAGAAATGTCGATATTGGCTTACAAACAGGATTAAGTGGCCGCGCTCAAATAGGTAAAGGGATGTGGCCAATGCCTGATAAAATGGCACTGATGATGGAGCAAAAAATTGCTCATCCACAATCAGGTGCCAATACAGCATGGGTGCCCTCCCCTACGGCAGCCACCTTACATGCCATGCATTATCATGATATGGATGTATTTACCTGTCAAAAATCGATTTCGCAACGCCAACAGGCAAGCTTAAGCCAATTACTAACTCCTCCTTTGATGGTAGATGCAAACACGCTAAGCAAAGAAGATATTCAAGCTGAACTCGATAACAACGCGCAAGGAATATTAGGCTACGTAGTACGTTGGATTGACCAAGGTGTCGGTTGCTCTAAAGTGCCTGATATTAACCACATAGGCTTAATGGAAGACCGTGCTACATTACGTATTTCGAGTCAGCATATGGCTAACTGGCTACAGCATGGGGTATGTACGCAAGCACAAATTGAGAATACGATGGCAAAAATGGCAAAAGTCGTTGATGGGCAAAATGAAGGTGATCCGGCTTATATCAATATGGCGGACTCAACCCAAAGCCTAGCAAACAGTATTGCCTATCAAGCAGCCCTAGCCCTTATATTAGAAGGCGTTAAACAACCCAGTGGCTATACTGAACCATTGTTACATTCCTTTCGTATAAAATACAAAGCAATGCAGCAATAACTCCCCTTCGAGTTTATTTGTGTCATATAGCCAACCTTCGGGTTGGCTTTTTTTTGCTTATTCATAACTACAATGAATGGCTAACATTCAGCAATAATTACCAACCAACAAAAAACGTATTAAAAGTACGGGGCTTTATAAATCATCGCGATACTTCAATGAGTAAGCTCGTACTGGCAGTATGATATGAAATACCTTGAGCGCGGTGTTTCAGTTCCCATAGGTACAGGTTTATAAAATTCTTTAAGTGATTTGTCCACCACTGAGAATACACAGTTCACAGAGAGGAAATTAATGACTTTTTATTTAAGCTTTCTCGGTGTAGCGCGCAGTGCCCCCAGCCCTCGCTGGTAAAATAGACTTGTCGTGTATAAATGACTACAGGAGCGCGGTGGATATTACTTTTAAGAGAGTATATTGCCACCGCGAATCTCATTGTCGCGAGATAAACTCGCTGCTACCTTTAACTAACAACCGTAGCGTTGTGATAAATGTTTTGTACGTCGTCGCAATCTTCAAGCATGGTAATAAACTTATCAAAATTAGCAATGTCATCTACATCTGTAATATCTATGTGTACTTGTGGTACAAACGTAATTTCGTCAACTTCGAAATTAATGCCTTCAAATGCTTCCTCAAGAGCTGTTTTTGCCTTAAAATATTCTGTATGCGGGGCAAAAACAGATACTTTACCGTCTTCCACTTCTACATCGGTTACATCAACATCAGCCATCATCAGCGCTTCAAGTACGACCTCATCGTCATCACCACTAAAACCTAATACAGCAAAGTGGTCAAACATATGGGCAACACAGCCTGGAGTGCCTATTTTTGAATCGGTTTTAGTAAACGGTAAGCGCACATCTTTAATGGTACGATTAGGGTTATCTGTTAAGCAGTCAACAATTACCATGCAGTTACCAGGGCCATAACCTTCATAACGGGCTGTTGAATAATCTTCCCCTGCTCCGCCCGCTGCTTTTTCAATTGCTTTTTCGATTACATGTGCAGGAACTTGGTCACGTTTCGCACGCTCAATTAAACGCTTAAGCGATTGGTTTACTTCTGGGTCAGGCTCACCGTTTTTTGCAGCAACGTAAATTTCTTTACCGTATTTAGAATTAACTTTGGTTTTAGCATTGGCTGTTTTAGCCATTGAACTTTTGCGGACTTCAAATGCTCTGCCCATCTTACGCCTCTATTGTAAACTCGATATATTGAAAACATTTTAACAATTCACGCTGTGTTGGGCTAGTAGTTAAATGAGTGTCAAATAACAATTATAATGTTTCATTTCACATGACTAATATTTAAAACCATTAAACAACACTCTATTTAACATAATAATAAATTATTGAACGCTGGAGTGTAAAAAAAGTAACTCTTGTTGATCTTCTCTCAACTGATTTATTAACTTAGGCAGTTCACTAAAGTGACGAAGAATGTAATCTGCTTGATTGGCATATAAAGGCATTTCATCAGGTGCGTATAAGCACGCTCTCATATTTGCATTATGTGCAGCTTGAATATCATAAAGATAGTCTCCAACATACAAGAGATTTTTCTGGTCTATATTCCACAGCGTGGCAATTGCATTTAACGCACTCGGATCGGGTTTCGGTGGGGCATCACTTCGCGTAAGTACCGTTTGTATTGGCAGCGGATTATTTTTTAATTTAATCGCCACAGCGCGGTCATAATTGCGTGTCACAATTGCCATTGGTATAGCAAGCTCTTTAAGCTGTGTTATAGCTTTCGCAACACCGGGTAGTAAATAGGCATGCTGGGCATCCATAAGCTCATGCTGGTGAACAATGTTCATTGCTTCTTCGCGCATATATGGTGACGGTAAAGTGGCTATATAACTGAGTAAGTCAACCTCCTCAGGGCAGCCTATTTGAGCTCTAATTAATGTAAAATCAAGATCAGATGACACTAAAGTCCCATCTAAATCAAAAATAACCCCTTCAACAGAATGATGATGATATGTGTTCATACATTTCCTTGTATCTGATGTTCAGCGTTGTGTTCGCATCTTAGTAACTTACTTTAAGATAGTGTACGTGCTCAAATATGAAAAGGAACAAATCTAAATAATTTAGGATAAAAAAACGCGCACAGAAGAAATGTGCGCGTTGGTTGGGGGAACAGTCACTAATTAATTAGTCAGAATCTTTCTCTTTCTTTGGAAGTGGCTCAAAGCGCGCTTCTAGCCACGTGTCGTCTTGGGTAAAATGCAAGGTCTTGACCTTACCTTTACCTTCAACATTTACCATATTTACTTGTGCAGGCCATAACTCTCTCAAAGCCCCATGGCTCATGCGTATTCCTTCAATCCCTTGCGGAATAGGTGCTTCTTGATAAACCCAAAAGAATTTACCATCAATTTGTGCACCTACTTTACGTAACTTCAAAGGAACGCCTGCTAAGGTTTTCAAAGCAACATGCGATTCAATATATTCAGCAAAGCGTTGTTGATCTTTTTTGTTACTAATAATGTCTGCATTGCCCGCAAATAAATGCTCTACTGCATGTTCGGTATCATGTAAATAAAAACGATGCATTAATTCAATATTATTAGTGCGTTTATTGAATAAAACAGTTGTTACAGACGCTTTTAATTGATGTGCAAAACTGGGCGCTGCAATTAAAAAACATAAGGCAACAAGCAAGAATCGCATTATTGTTGCTCCTCATTAGCGTCTTTCGGCTCATCTTTTTTTAGCTCAGTTTTAATATCCTGCATGATATCGCGGCTAACTTTGGCTTTACTTTTATCACGCTTATACACTTCGATTCGTGATGGAATAATGCGACGAGGGTAATTGTTGTTCTCAACATCAACGTCCGCAGTTTCCCAGCGAGGGTCAACCGTTACAGATACCAAAGGCTTGTTTTTATCGGTAATAATAAGCTTTTGTACGTGCTTGTGATTACGACGCCAAATTTCCGCCGGGATTGCACGTTCTTCTTTGCTACCATCTTCATACGTTAACTCAAGTAAGATCGGCATAACTAAGCCACCTAAGTTTGAAAATTCAAGTACATAATAGTTTTTATCTTCTGCAACAGCGCGATCTAGAACTTTGCGTTCCCACGGCTTCAAGCCTTTTAAAAATTTGTTGTACGAGTTACGCTCTTTGTTGGTCACTGTAAAACGATCGTTTTCATCATAAAAATCGGTCACATCTGTGTTTTCATCAACCCACAACTTTTTACCTTCCGCTTTATTTCGTTCAATAAATAGTGGTGTAGGCTTAGCCGCTTCAATATCACGCAAGCGATTAAAATCGATATCTGGGTTCTTCGTGTCTAAACGCAGCTGATATACTTTATCTAACGAAATATCAACATGATCAGTCGTAAAGAACCAACCACGCCAAAACCAATCTAAATCAACACCTGACGCTTCTTCCATAGTCCGGAAAAAATCAGCTGGGGTAGGGCGCTTATACTTCCAGCGCTGGGCATATTCTTTAAAGGCAAAATCAAATAACTCGCGACCTAAAATCACTTCCCGCAGAATGTTCAGTGCAGCAGCAGGTTTAGTATAAGCGTTAGGGCCTAAACGTAATACACTATCTGACTGAGTCATTACAGGAACTTGGTTTTCAGATTTCATATACGCGACGATATCACGCGGTTCAACACCCCATGGAATTGTTGGATCCCACTCACGACCTGCAACACCATCTAAAAAGCTGTTTAACCCTTCATCCATCCACGTCCATTGACGCTCATCTGAGTTAACAATCATTGGGAAATAAATATGACCCACTTCATGGATAACCACGCCGATTAAAAAGCGCTTTTCGGCTTGAGAATAAGTACGCGTACCATCATCTTGTAACTTTGTACGCGGGCCATTAAACGTGATCATTGGGTATTCCATACCGCCAACAGGGCCATTGACTGACTGCGCTACAGGATATGGATAATCAAATGAATAACGGGAGTACACATCCATCGTATGGATCACTGATTCTGTTGAATATTTTTTCCATAAATCGCCCCCTTCTTTAGGGAAGAATGACATCGCCATTACTAATGGCTGCTCTTTGCCTCCTTGTTGGTAACCTTTGGCATCCCACATAAATTTACGCGAAGAAGCCCATGCAAAATCACGCACGTTTTCAGCTTTAAAGTGCCATGTTTTGGTTTTGTCTGAGCCTTCTTTTTCGTTCTCTAGTGCTTCTTCTTCAGTGACGATAAAAACTGGCCGTTTTGCTTTTTCAGCTTCTTTTAAACGGTTACGTTGAGTGCGGGTTAACACACTGCTGGCGTTATCAAGCTTACCCGTTGCCGAGACGATGTGATCAGCAGGAGCAGTGATCTCAACATCATAATCACCAAACTCTAAGGTAAACTCACCACTGCCTAAGAAAGCTTTATTAGTCCATGCTTCATAATCAGTGTAAGCAGCTAAACGCGGAAACCACTGCGCAAGTAAAAATATATCATTGCCATCTTTTTCAAAGTGCTCGTAACCAGAGCGTGCACCTACGGCATCTTCTTCCACAATGTTGAAAGCAAAGTTCATACTAAATTCAACATCTTTACCCGGCTTGAGTGGCTCATTTAAGTCAATACGCATAAGGGTATCAACAACCGTTACTTTTAGTGCTTTACCGTTATCGTCTTTTACATCAGCAACGGTAAAACCTAATTCGTTATCACCCATAAATTGTTGACGACGCAATTGGCCTAAGCTCAACTTTGCTGGTTTTTGATCTGGGCGACCTTGTAATTTATTTGTATTAAAAGTTGATGTGCGCTCTGCAATTGAATCGCTTTTAAAAATATTTTGATCCAGTTGTAACCATAAATACTTTAAAGTGTGTGGTGAGTTATTTTTATATTCAATCGTTTGGCTAGCCGTTAAACGGCGCTTTTTTTCATCTAACTTTACATCAATATCGTAGTTAACTTCTTGTTGCCAATAATTTTCAGCAGGAGCACCGGCTGCATTGCGATATACATTTGGCGTAGGCAATGCCTCATCAAGTTGGCGAAACTTATCAACAAACGAACCCTTAGTTTGCTCAACTGACGACGCCATTACAGTACTTGAAAGTGCCAGAGGTACTAAGAGTGCACCCAAGGTCATCACTGCTTTTTTCATAATTGTTCCTGTTAATTTTGTGTAATGTTACTGTGTCAAAATTGCATACACTATTCAATCTATTAGCGATAAACCCACGCATTTATAGGGTAAAAAATAATGTATTCCTAAATATCTTACTTTTACAATAATATTGGTATCGTAAAGGGGGTTTACAGTCATAGATTCATGCAAATGTTTTACTGTTAGTAAAGAAGCAAACTTGAAATCAGAGCAACTTGAACACGTTTTTGTAAAAGGGAAAGTATGAGATTTTACATCGTAACAAATGATCGTATTGCTACAATTCCAGCGCAAAACGCTCAACTGAATAAATACAAAAAACAGGCTTTAAATTCATCGATATTGCCGATTAATACGATGAAAATGATGCATTAAATCGTATACCTAAATATAAGAAAGTAGATACAATGTGGCTTGTTTTATGCAGTATTTTAGTGCTTTTAAGCCTAATTTCGGCTATTTATACGTTAATTACAAAATAGTGAAGTTTTTAGTTGATCTTTATAGTCATTTGTATTTAAAATCGCCCACTTTTTTGATTTGAGGGGTAAAAGAGCACAGCTTTTTCCTTCAAAAGTGTTTCGAAATAATGCAGAAAATGCGGTGGTCATATGGATTTTTATATCCTAAAAAAACAACAAGAACTAATTGCAATACCAGCCGACGAACAAAGCTGTAAACAATACTTAGACTCTGGGTATTTTTATATTGATAAAGTAGCGGCCTGCAACGAAACAAATGCATTAAAAGTGTTGCAGTCAAAACAAACTAAAGCACTCAAGGTGCCATTAATTATGGCTTTATTTGCTTTACCTCTTGTTCTTTTTGCTTGGTACAGCCTAAGTAATTAAAGATTAAGCTTTTCACCCTTGCATCTTAATATAGCTTGGGTATATTGACGCTCTTAACCGTTTTTAAGAGCGTGACATGAAAGTTTTACATACCTCAGATTGGCATTTAGGCCAGCATTTCTATGAACACAGCCGTAGCCAAGAACATCAACAATTTTTTAATTGGCTGATTGATACGCTCGCTAACGAAAACGTCGATTTATTACTCGTTTCAGGTGATATTTATCACACAGCAACGCCTGCAGCGAGCGCTGAGAATCAGCTTTATCAATTTGTAAAAGACGTAAAAAAACGCTGCCCTAATTTACATATTGTTATTATTGCTGGAAATCATGACTCAGCAAACAGAATTATGACCGCACAGCCGTTACTTGCCCAATTTGATACCCATGTAGTAGGGCGCTTTGATGTGAATAACCCAGATGGGGTGGTCATTCGTTTGAACACTGATTTTATCAACACCCATATCGTTGCTATGCCCTTTTTACGCGCAAGTGATGTTAGCCTCCTCAGCAACAATGAAAACGGCCACGATTACGCTCAGGGCATTGCTAAGGCCTATCAGCTTAGCACTGAATGCGCATTACAAGATAAACCCGCTATCACACCTTTAATCGTGATGGGGCACTTACATGCCAAAGGCGGGGATATCTCCAGCGACTCAGAACGCAATTTAGTCATTGGCGGTGAAGACGCAGTCACTGCACAGGTATTTAGTACCAATGCAGACTACGTCGCACTTGGGCATCTACATAAAGCACAGAAAGTGGCTAAATCAGATTTTATTCGTTACAGTGGCACACCAATGCCTATGTCGTTCTCAGAGCGTCACTATCAACATCAAGTCTGTCTTATTGAATTTAAAACCAGCGAAAAAGGGACTATCGAAACCACTGTAAACCCCCTTTACATTCCACGTACAAATGACGTTATTTTACTGCCCGAAGGTGATTGCGTGCCCCTTGCGCAATTATGTGAGCAAATAACCGAGCTGGACTTAAGTAATCATGCTCATGCCCCCTATTTACGAGTGAAACTCAGCGCAGGTGACACCGATACCACCTTTAGAGAGCAAATTGAGAATGCTCTAGAGAATAAAGATATACACTTTTGTGGCATAGAGCGTGTTCGTCAAACAAATAAAGAGCACAACACACCGGTATTTGAAGACTTAACGCAAGTAGAAATGCTCAACCCGCACACACTATTAGAACAAGCCTTTGCAGCAAATAAAGATTTAGCGGGTGAAGAAGTATCAAACGAACTTAAAAGCCTACTAACTAATGTAATTGCTGAGCTTGAGGAGCAAGAACAACAATGAAAATCCTCGCGGTACGAATTAATAATTTAGCATCAATCGTCGATGCACAAATAGACTTTGAAAGCGCGCCTTTGAAAGATGCGGGCTTATTCGCAATCACAGGGGATACCGGCGCAGGTAAAAGTACAATTTTAGATGCTATTTGTTTATCTTTATATGCTAAAACCGCACGTTTAGGTGGCGACCATGGTAATAAAGTCGAGTTTCAAGGTGACAATATTAGACTCAATGACGCCCGTAATTTATTGCGCCGTGGAGCAGGGCAGGGCTTTGCAGAAGTTGACTTTATAGGCCAAGATAAACAACGTTACCGTGCTCGATATGAAATAGCCAGAGCAAGAGGCAAAGCAAACGGTAATTTAAAAAGCGCAGAACACACGCTATTTAGCCTGCCAGATGAGTCTTTACTTGTCAGTAATAAAAGCGCTACCAGTAAAGAAATTGAGCGCATTATAGGTTTAAGTTTTGAGCAGTTTTCGCGTGCGGTATTATTGGCACAA
Organism: Pseudoalteromonas sp. NEC-BIFX-2020_002; assembly: GCF_013002825.1. Lineage (NCBI taxonomy): Bacteria > Pseudomonadati > Pseudomonadota > Gammaproteobacteria > Alteromonadales > Pseudoalteromonadaceae > Pseudoalteromonas > Pseudoalteromonas sp. NEC-BIFX-2020_002. Next base: position 351,769 of record NZ_JABEPJ010000001.1, on the reverse strand, counting down.
CATGAGTTTGCCGCTTTTTTAAAAGCCAGCGCAGATGAACGCGCACAGCTCTTAGAGTGCCTAACGGGTACCGATAAATTTAGTTTAATTGGTAAACGTATTTATGAGCGTCATAAAGAGCAACTCAGTAAATTAGAAATACTAAAAGCAAGCGTAGCTAGTTATACACTATTAACAGATGAAGAATTGGCAACAAAAACAACCGTTCTTGCTGATTTGAAAAAACAAATTGAATTAGCGAAACAAGACTTAGCCAACACCGAACAAGGGCTTAATTGGCATAAACAAGCCAATACATTAGATAAAGCCCTACAGGCTGCATTACAAAACCAACAACAAGCAAACAACGCGCTTGAACTTATTGCTCAAAAAAGTGAGCAAGCAAAACAGGCACAAAGTACACTTGAAATTAAAGATAATCGCCGTCGTTTTAAAGATTTAACAGTTCAAAATACAGAGCTAACAGCTAAAATCAGTGATTTAAAAAAAATTGACCACGCAGCATTAATCACGGATCTTGCTAGTACATTAGAAACACACAGCGATACGCTAAAAACGGCGAAACAACAAAAGCAAAGTGCTGAACCAGTTATAGCTAAAGCACGCGAGCTCGACAACAACATTGCGATACAAGCACAAGCAATTACAACCATCGCTCAGCAAACCGAAAAAGAACAAAAACAACTAACTCACTTACAACAGCAACATAAAAAAAACCACACAGATCATAATGAGGCTGTAAAACTCACAGAAAAACACCAGCAATGGCTAGAGCAGCACAACCAACTCAAGCAATTAGCCAGTGATTGGAATTACTATAAACACAGTTTTAATCAGTTTTTAAGTGCTAAGCAGCAATTAAGTATAACAACAGAGCAAAGCCAAAAGTTAAAAAACGAGCAAATAGAGCAAACCGAGTTACTCGCCAAACATAATGAAAAAGTTACGTTTAATGAGCAAGCGCTTATACACGAGCAACAAAAACTAAATCAATTAAATACGCAACAAAATGAATTTAATATTGAGCATTACGACGCCCAACTTAAAGCGATTGATTATTTAAAAGAGCAGCGTGAACGTTATAAACAATTTAACCTTGAGCTTAAGCAAAGTACGCAGCAACAAAGTTCGACTACAGCAAAGCTTGCCCAAAGCCAACAAACACAAACATCGCTTAAACAAAAACTAATTCAATGCGAGCAAGCGCTTAAACACAGTGAATACGCACTGAATCAAGCGCGCCTACGTGCCAGCGAAAATGTTGAGCATTTACGCACGCAACTAGCCCCCAATGAGCCATGTGTAGTCTGTGGTGCAACCGAACATCCATTTGCCAGTAACCAAAACCAGCAATTTGATAATTTAATAACTGATTTTGAAAACAACTTTAACAACGTTAAGCAACACTATGATCATGCTTTAACTGAGCTTCACCAACATCAAACACAGCATGCCGTCTTAGTTGCCGAGCATACTCAGCATAGTCAAGCGATACACACTGCACAAAACAAGCAACTTGAAATTAAAAACACCATGCAAGCGGCCCGCAGTGAGTTGAATGAGCTTACCCCTGAGCAACTTAATACCACATACACACAACTTAGTGAGCAAAAAGCACACTATTTTGAAACTCAAAAAACACAGCGCAGCTTACAAGAGAAAGTAAATCAGCTGCAAAGTACATTAAAAACAGAGCAACAAACTCAACAAGTTTTACACACTAAGCATGTTGATTTAACCAACCAACAAAACCAACTTAGCAACAAGTTGGACGAACTAAATACACAAATTAATGAGCTGAGCACAGCGCTTAATTCGCAGTTTGAAAAGGCCGAGTTTTGGCAGCAATTGCAAAATAACACATTAAATTTAACTGACTTAAATCAGCAAGTAGAGCAATTTCAGCACGCCCAAGAACAGCTAGAGCAAAGTCAAAAACGCCGTGATGCTGCGGATCAACAAATACAACAATTAACCCCACTTATAACCGATGCTGAGCTAATACTAAAAACACTCAATGACGACTCAAGCACAGCTCAGCAACTGCAAAGCACAACGCAAAGCGAACGTTTAGCGCTATTTAATGGGGAACACATTAGTGCAGACGACTATCTGGCAAAACTAACAGCTCAACAAGAACAATGCCAAACACAGCTTAATGAGAGTCAAAAAGCCCACGATAACGCAATTAAAAAGCGCGACGAACACGCTATAAGCCTTAAGAACGATGAACAACGCCTACTTGAAAATACTCAAGATCAAGTTTCACTTAGTGATCGTTATAATGAATGGTTTGCTGAATTTAAAACCCTGTACGTTGATGCTAGCCATGCACAGGTCGAAATTTTACTAACTCTAAGCGGTGAGGATATTAAAGCGCAATTAACACAACACGCGCAATTAACCCACGCTTTAGTTGATGCCAACGCCGCATTAAAGCAGCAGCAAAATGCACATGCGCAGCATCAAAATAACGATAAACCAAAGCATGATCATAGCGAGCTTGTTGAGCAATTAAATAGTATAAACGAGCAATTAACAGCGCTACACAAGTCACAACTTGAAACCAATACGGCGCTTGAGCAACACAATCAAAATAGTCATCTACTGCAGAACAAACAAGCTGAATTGATCACATTACAAGCGCAGGCACAGCAGTGGCATTTACTAAACAAAGTACTCGGTGATGCAACAGGTAAAACCATGCGTAACTTAGCGCAAACACAAACACTAAAAATACTGCTTCATTATGCAAATAGCCACTTACGCACTTTGAACAAGCGCTATGAGCTCACTGCAATTGATCAAACTTTAGATATCGCTATTGTTGATAAAGATATGGCTGATGAAAAACGTTCGGTAAATACTTTATCAGGCGGGGAGTCATTTTTAGTTTCCTTGGCATTAGCGCTTGGCCTTGCATCGCTGTCATCAAACAAAGTTAGCATTAACTCTTTGTTTATTGATGAAGGCTTTGGTACGTTAGACAGTGAGACTCTTAGTATTGCCATGGATGCACTCGATTCATTACAAGCACAAGGTCGCAAGGTGGGAGTTATTTCTCATGTAACACAAATGACTGAGCGAGTTGCCACACAAGTACACGTCGCTAAAAAGCCTGGTGGTTATTCAACTATTTCGATTATTTAAAGGATTGATACTATGCCAACATTTACCAATGACGAAGCAACTGAGTATGACTCACGCATAACCCGACTCGTCCCAGGTTATGATTTACTCCATAGCACCACCGCGGCACAGCTAAAAGCAACGCTGGGCGATCACGCGCATATTTTAATCGTAGGTTCTGGCACAGGCAAAGAAATCGCACAGCTTGCCACACTAAACCCAACATGGCGTTTTACCGCGCAAGATATCTCAATTGATATGCTTAACATTGGCCAACAGCGCTTCGCAGATATGGGCATTAGTGAACGCGTGACAATTCATGTAGGGGATGTGGCAACGTTAACAGACCCTGTAGATGCTGCGATATGTTTGTTAGTACTGCACTTTTTAGCTGACAATGGCGATAAGAAAACCATGCTAAAAGCAATTTCTAAACAGCTAAAACCGCAAGGGCAACTATATCTAGGCGACCTAATGCGCCCAGAGACGACCTTTGAACGTGATGCTCAGTTTATATTATGTCAGCAGTTGGGCTTAACTGAAGTGGGTATCGAGCGAATGAAACATAATTTTGAGCATGAGTTTTTTGCTCTAGATCGAATACGTTTAGCCGATCTACTTAATGAGTCTGGTTTCAACACTGCAAAGCTGTACTTTAAAGCGTTAAGCTTTAGCGGTCATGTTATACAAAAACGCTAATAATGGCACTGGGTTAGTCCATGTTTAATAATGTCGGCTAACCCCTGTTATCATATAGGTTACAGTTAACGCATTGTTTAGCAGGAAATAAGAGATTGATTTTTAAGTGTAATTTATTGTTATTAATCTTTGTACCCAATAAGCTTGCAACCTAGAAAAATACTGTTACGCTATATATTCATCTTTTACAGGACGTAAACCAATGAATAAATGGATTTTTTTAATCATCCTAGGTTTTAGTAGCCAAGTAAATGCAACAACGCATACTGAATGTAAACTACTAAAAAAAGAACGTACATCCATATATCAGCAGCTAAACCAAAGTGCGTTACTCGTTAACGTCCAGCAATTAAAAAAACGTCACGCGATCCTTACAGCCAGTTTGTCCCAGCATTGCCATAAAACGACACCAAGTAACGCACGCATGACTTTGCCTTTAGTAGATAACGTTAATACATATGACAAAGAACAAACAACCTTACAAGAAGCATTTCATTTATTACCCTCTAGCTGCGATTCTGCCACACTTATAAGGAATGCCCATTGGTGTAATACACAAAAAAAACCTCTATCGACAGCAAAAGTAAGCACAATGATAAAGCAGATTGAAATAGAATCAGATGACCACATTTTTAATATTTCACACTCATTTGAAAGCGCGACAATAACGACTATTTCACCATCTAAAGTTAAGCAACTAAGCCAAAATAACTTATTTCATAACGCAATTATTGTTGTCGCCGGGCTATTTTTTCTAAGTGTGGCTATATTACTAGGATTGTGTTGGCGACAAACACGTTCAAATAACAATACCTACTTTATATTTCGACCTTAACAGATAATTCTGTAGCGGCAGATAGTTGCCGCACTCATGCTTAATAAAGATTAACCGCTTTGCAAGCAACCTTACTGATACCCTCCTACTGTCCAATACTAAGTAACTTTGCCCACGGACTCGACCTATCCTCTAAGTTTTTTCCCAATTCATCTGGAGCAATGCCTCCTAATAAAGCATTTTTTTGATCTTCCAACTGCGCTGTAAACCCTTTAATTGCATCAATAAAATCTTCTTTATCTGTTGCTAATAATGACTGAGATTCTTTTATATCATTTTCAGCCAGGCTTAGCATTTCTTGGCGAAGCCCCAGTTCTTTATAGGCTAAAAAATCAATCCCTAAGGAATTAAACAAAGCAGCTTCGCGCATTTCATCTCGTTCAATCACCACTTTTATAGGGACTTTCATTATTTCTTGAATCGACAGCTTATAAAAATCTTGCTCGTAAGTCCGTGTATCGGGGTTTTTCTGTAACTGAGCACGAACTTCATATTTAATATCTTGATAAAGCGCCTTGGCTTGTTCAGACACGTTCTCATGGTTATTGGCAACATTAACAGCCATGTCGATTGTAACCGGCTTAGGTGCTTGTGCGTGCTGTAGTTTTTGAGAAAATTCTGTGTGCTTATTGATGCTACTTGTATGAGAGTAATCCGCTGTTGGGTTAATAGTTGCATACCCAGCTATCGCCTTGATCATTGAAATTGAAGACATAATAAATCCTTGTTGTGTGTTCCCCCTCTGATACAGCAATTTCAATACCAGTTTTAAAAAAAGGCTAATATCTTAAACGACCAATCTATTTTCATTCCTACCCAAAGGTGCTAATTCTGCAGTTTACGTATAAAGTGATATTTAGCATTAAATAGATCCGCGTTAATAAAGGGTATTTATATGGAAAACTTAGGTTTTATTTTCGGAATTATAGGGATGTCGATGGGCCTTGCTGGCTTTATATTTAGCATTGTAGCAATGTCAAAAATAGATAAACTTGAAAGTAAACTCAAGCAACTTGATGTCTTAAATCAAGATTTTAAGTTGGACTAGCGCGGGTATTCATGATGTTTAATAAAGATAAACAGGCCTTAATAGTTACAATTAAGGCCTGAATCTAATCAGCATAATGCAGAGAAAGTGTTTAATACTTCCTCCGTTGCATTTTTACAAGTAATTAAAAATTAGTCATCCGTTTTTAATTGCTTAGCGCGCTCCTCTGCGGCAATTAATTCAGGTGATTTTGGTACAATTTTTTTAGGCTCAATTGTTGGCTTTTCATTTGAATCAGGTGCCCAAGTAGGATCTAAAGATAAGTTGGCAAATGGGTTCGCTTTTTTAGCTTGTGGATCAGCCGATGTTGAAGCCTTTGTTTCAACTGCTTTTTGTTGCTCTGCTACTAATTCATTGTTTAATGCGGTAAGTGCTTGCGCAACTTCATCATTTTCAGCCATATTTTCGGTCTCAGCATTTAATGCAGTAACAGCTTCAACGGATACCAATGGCTCATTTTTAATCGGATCAACAACGGTTGTCGCAACAGGCACCTCATGTGAGCTTGAAACTTCAGGGTGAATGTTTTGCGGCTGGGTAGGCTGGGTATCTTCAGTACGCTCACTAGGCGTGTCACTTGGCTTCGCCTCATCGGACTCAATAAGCTCTTTAGTTGGTTCACTCTTTATAGGTTTAGTCCCAGGTAAAGGCGCATTAGGATCAAATATGCGAATTTCTGGCTCTTCAAAATCATGTTCATTTTTAAAAATACGTTGGGTTAGATCAATACGGTTGACTGTAGGTTTTTCTACCGGTTCATTAGGCGTAATTGCAGGCTCACAGTTACTGACTTCTTGTGTGTCTGTAACAGGCTCGACTGATATTGGTTTAATAGTAGATTGAGGCGCTTTTACTGGTGTAGTTAATTCAGGCGCTGGCGTTATTGGCTCAACCGTCGCTTTATTTTTTTCTCGTATACGAAAAACGATAAATGCAGCTAATAACAATACACCTAAAAGCAACATCGTAGGAATTAATAATGATGCTGATTCTGTTTGTTGACTTTCAACAACGGGGGGGACATATTTCACAACAGCTTGTGTCGGTTCAGTTTGAACGGTTAGCGGTTCAACTGTTTCTGCATTGTTTGTTTCTGCATTGTTTGTCTCTTCACTTATGTCAATAATTGCGGGTGTGCTATCTTTTACTTGTTCTAATGTATCATTGCTATTTACTGACTCCGCTTGTGCACTATTAGCTGCACCCGCTTGAGTGTCAAGGGGGTTTACAGTAACTGTTTGTGTTACTTCTTCTGTTAAAACTTCTATTGGTTCAACAGTCGCTGAAGTATCAGCATGAAAAGTCGGTTCATCTATTACATTCGACTTTGCCGATTCTTGTTTTTCAACTTGGATAGGCGGCGCTTTGCTGCAATTTTTTTTGTAGTCTCTGGCAGCATTGCGGTAACTTTGGCTACTTGTATTATCTTTATGTTGCTGCATTTGCTGCTTATACAAAATACATAAAGCTTCACTGTATTTAGCAAAACTATTAAAACTACAAGTGAGTAAAAAAAATAAGCTAAGTCGTATAAATAAGGTCATCATTAATCTATTAAAGCAAAATAACACAATGACCCCAGTTTAATAGCACTGAAGAAATTAATCTAGCCACGTATTGCTTATTCTATCACCATCAACGCGCGATACTCATCGTAAGCAAATTGATCAGTCATACCACTAATATAGTCTTGGATAAGCCTACACCTGTAATAAAACTCGTAAGCCAATACATGATCAGGCTCTGCTTGCATTGCGTCAATGGCTTGTGAATAGCTGTTCAAATGCTTTTTAGATAGCTTTTTAAGTAATCTAGTTTCAATTAAAAAGCGTTGGTCGCCTTTAGTAACCCGTTTAAAATCGTCATGGCTTAATTGTAATAACGGCTTATAACAATCAAGTAAGCCATTAATAATGCGATAACCTTGTAACTCAAGTTTTTCAACTTCTTTATGAGAAAAAACATGTTCTAAAGCAACCTGTTTTAGCGTTTTAGTTACCGCATGTAAATGACTTCTATCTTCTAATAGTGCTTGATTGAAATCGCCATGAAATACCGCTTCAATATTGTTTATAAAGCGCTTAGCTGCATAATTTACAAGTGGATGTAACAATGAAACGCGTAAATATATAAAAAACTCACTATTAAAATTATAGGGTTGTTGCGCCGCCTTCTCTAACGCATAATTTACTGCTTTTTCAACCATCAGCTGATGTTCACCATCATTAATAGCAAAGTTTATTAGCGCTTTTTTATAATGCAGCTTGAGTTTTTCGCATAATAACTCAACGCTTATAATGTCTTTCTCAACGGCATCTTCAATATCTGCCAGACAATATGAAATATCATCTGCCGCTTCCATTATGTAACTCGCTGGGTGGCGACACTGTGGGTCTATTTCAAGTGCCTTTTGCAATGATTCTACAAAGTTTTTTTCGCTAAAGTAAAAACCCACTTTTTTCATTAAATAATTTTTGCTCTGAGGAATATCTGCTTTTTGCATTGTGGCGGGACGAGTGTATTTTAATATTCCTGCCGTTTGGCTGTACGTTAAGTTTAGACCAAGCAGTGAATGAACAATACGAATACCTTGTGCATTGCCTTCAAAATTACATACATCTTGCGCTAAGTGCTTAAATATAACACCAATACCTGTGTGCGGATCTGCACAGCGCTGTGGTATCAATGCAGTGAGGTTCTTGTCAAACCAATGATTAATTGCTGCTTCACCAAAATGTCCAAATGGAGGGTTACCAATATCGTGCATCAGGCAAGCCATTTCGACCAAACTTTCCAAGGGGCGCTCTAAATCTATTAAACCAAACTCACGCTGCTGCTGATCGCTTAAGTAATTAAAAATACGCTGCACGATAAAGCGGCCAACTTGTTGTACTTCAAGCGAGTGGGTAAGTCGAGAGCGCACCGCAGCATTGCGCTCTAATGGAAAAACCTGCGTTTTTTGCTGCAACCGACGAATAGCAGCGCTGTTAATGATACGGCCACGGTCGCTTTCAAGCGCAGTTTGTAAATTAGGTGTGGAGCGAACTTCTCGAGCGGGGGTTATTTTTTTAGTAAAATCGATCATAGTAGTTCCTTCTTAAAGTCTTTTTAAATTAACAGCTTTATCCAACAATTCTAAATTAATACGTTATATTTATAAAAAAATATCGTTAAACTCAGCAATTATAAATTTTTTATTACCGAACGGAAAAATTATGAAGTGGCTCATCCATCTCTTGCTATTAACTTTTTTAGCTTTTAGCTCCTTAACTATAAGTGCTAAAACCGACAATACTGTCGTACTTATCTCCCTTGATGGCTTTCGCTGGGATTATATTGAAAAACACAGCGCACCCAATCTAGCAAAAATGGCGGGATCTGGTGTACGTGCGAAAAAAATGCGCCCTGTGTACCCAACTAAAACATTTCCAAATCACTTGTCGATCATAACCGGTTTACTTCCGATTAATCATGGTATTGTTGATAATCGTTTTTGCGATAGTGACCGTAATGACTGCTACAGCATGGGCAAAGGATTAAAAGATAGCACATGGCTCAAAGGCATCCCTCTTTGGAATTTAGCCTCTATGCAAGGGCTAAAATCTGCCACCTATTTTTGGCCAGAGTCGGATGCGCGCTTTAACGGTATGACCCCTGATTACTTCTACCATTATTCAAAACATAGCGATTACCAACAACGTATTGATCAAGTGATTCAGTGGCTAGAGCTACCTAAAGCACAGCGCCCACGCCTTATTGTTAGTTATTTTTCATTGGTCGATAGCATGGGTCATGAATATGGCCCTGATGCAACACAAACCCGAGATGCTGTTCATCAGTTAGATGAGTTAATGGGTCAGCTACAGTCACGTATTGCACAGCTGTCGCTTAATATTAATTTAGTGATTGTTTCTGATCATGGTATGAGTGCGGTTGAACCACAGCAAAGTATTGCCCTAAGCAGCCTACCTAAAGATGAAAACTTTATGGTTAAAAATACTGGCCCACGCGTGCTCTTCTATGCAAATAAAGACAGTAAAGCCGATATTCCAGCTTATAAAGAACGTTTAATGAATGCCGCAAAGGGCCGCTATATTGTGCTAACCGATGCACAGCGTAAGGGATATCATTATCAAAATAATGGCCGTACTGGCGATATTATTTTGCAAACTACCGCTCCACGAGTATTTTCAAATAAAGGTAAAGTAGATTACCTTGGCACCCATGGCTATGCCTACACTGATGATATGGCTGCAACTTTTATTGCTAATGGCCCAGCATTTAAACAAGGCTTATTATTAGATGAAGTCAATAATCTTGATATTTACCCGCTGATAGCCAAAGTCCTCGGAATTAAAATACTCAATAAAATCGATAGTGATGGGACAACCTTGTGGCCTGCGTTAGTAGAGTAAGCCGCTTATTGTTACGTTAAAGCTCTGATAGCGATTTAATCGCGAGAGCTTAGCTCAATGAGAATTGAGTCAAGCCCTCGCGTCCTTAGAAAACCCTTTAGACAGGACATGTTTTATCTTTGTGCTCCCATTGTCGTCTGTTTATGAAATAACCCTGTCTGATTTTCTTAGTTTGCTGCCACCACCATATTTGAATAATACTTGCTGATAACATTACACGGTGGTTAATTCCTACGTTATAAACTCTTTATAATCCGACAATAAAATAAATTGTAAACTAGGTTAATTGATTGTTACCAGATATTGTGCCTATAATAGCACATAGCTAGGTGATGTATCGTTTAACCCCATTAAGGATTGACCAATGAATATTAAAAAATCTATAACATTGGCTGTGATGACAGCGTTGTCTACTATACCGTGGCAGAGCACCGCAAACGATGTATGGCAACAGTCAATTTCATATACCGCTGGCAGTGAAGTATGCTTTGCAAGCACGCTATACAAAGCACGTTGGTGGGCCAATCCAGGTGAAGAACCAGGCTCATCACAATGGGGGGCATGGGTTGCGAAAGCTGACTCAACTGTATGCGATAATACTGTTTCCCCGCCTGTTGAGCCACCGGTCGATCCCGTAGACCCACCAGTTGAACCAATTGATCCTCCAGTAGACCCCATAGATCCACCGATTCAGCCACCGGCAGAACCGCCAGTGACACCGCCATCAGGTGACCCATACGAAACAGGCGTTACAAAAAATCCCGCTGGCGGTTATTTTATTAACCCTGCATTAGTGGCAAACACCGAGCTTGAAAAAACATCTTCGCCATTATTTAGCAAAGTAAAAAATACGATTCGTAAGCTTGATAATGCAAGTGTTGAATCTGTAACCCCACTAAGAGCAGCTAACCCTCGCAATGTTAAGCGCTTAGAAGCGATATTAGATCAAGCCAGTTTTGAGTTTTTATTTGCTCAACGTGCACCTGAATATACCTATCGTAAGTTTTTACAAGCGGTGGCAAAGTTTCCTGCTTTTTGTGATGATTATGATTCAGAGCAACAAGCCGAGGCAGTGTGCCGTAAAGCACTGGCAACTATGTTTGCTCATTTTACCCAAGAAACAGGTGGCCACGATCCGCATTCGGCCATTCCACAATGGCGCCAAGGCTTATACTTTATACGTGAAGCTGGCTGTAGCGAAACCAGCGCAGGTTGTGGTTATAACAACTCATGCGGACCCTCAACATGGCAAGGACAAACATGGCCATGTGGTACTGACGAGCAAGGGTTATATTTAAAATATTTTGGCCGTGGTGCAAAACAATTATCGTACAATTATAATTATGGCCCATTTTCAGACGCGATGTTTGGCGACGTAAATGTACTACTTAATAACCCTGAGTTAGTAGCTGATACGTGGCTTAATTTAGCCTCTGCCGTATTTTTCTTTGTGTATCCCCAGCCACCAAAACCAGACATGATGTCGGTTGTTGACGGCTCATGGGTACCAAATGAAGCAGATATCGCTCGCGGTATTAGCCCAGGTTTTGGTGCTACAATTAATATTATTAATGGCGGTATTGAATGTGGCCACGGCTACGACAAACCACAAGCACTTAACCGTATTGCATATTACGAGCAATTTGCAGCGTACTTAAATGTACCTATTGATAATAATGAAGTGCTCAATTGCAGCAACCAAGACAGCTTTACAAATGATGGCTCAGGTGCGCTTAACATTCATTGGAGCGAGGATTGGAGCTGGAAACAATACCGACCAGATGGTAAAAGCTTTGAATGCAAATTAGTGCCCTATCAAACACCTTATTTTGCCCTAAGTGAAGGTGCTTACAAACGCTGTGTAGAAGAGAAATTTAACGCAACAGTAGAATAACGCAAGATTAAATAACAGCCTTGGCGCATAAGGAGCCGGCTAAGGCTGTTATTACTTGAGCTCAATTTAGGTTACTTATAAACGCTGTTTTGATTTACTCTCCAACAAAATAAAACTTAACCCGATTAACGGTATATTCGTTGTTACTGGGTTAAACGCGCCAACAAGTAATTGTGGCTGTAAAACAATAACAAAAAATAACAACCCAATTAATCCTACAATATTGAGCCAGACGACTGTTCGGTTTTTATAAAACAAAATAAAAATTAAGCCAAATACCAGCTCACCAACACCCGCTGCTTTTGTTATTAAATAAGAAATTTCATCCGAAAAACCAAGACTTGCTGTCATCATTTTTTCAATCGGATCAATGTGTAACAGTTTTGGAAATAGTCCATGATAGAGCCAGCTAAACCCTATAATAAATCGGGCAATTTGTGTTAATGACATCTAATAACTCCATATGCTTTTAGTCAGATAATCCCTATTACATTAAATGAGTGTACTGTTATACCCAAGCCACCTCAAGATGCAGTTTCAGTTGGCGCTAAAAGGGACGGACAAAGTAACGCCATGGTATTAAGCTCCTTTGAAACGCTGAATTCTACTTTGAAATTACTCAAACATTGAGCGATGATTATTCATAGCCATCAATTTTTATATCTAAACGGGATGTTAACTGCAGTTGCGGTATGAGAAGAAGGAATTTTTATAGAGTTAAATTATTTAATATAAAGAGTAAATAGCGCAGTACCAACTGCGCTATTTAAATCATGCTATATAACCGTTAAACGTTTAAAACGTGTATTTGCAACCAATAGGCAAAATGCACCTAACGCAAGTAACAACATCACGCCGTAGTGTACGCCTTGCAACTGAGCCGGCTGTATTTGCTGTGAAGGTTTAAATAATGGAAAACGTTCAATGTCTTCGGACGTGATCGCTGTATCATTAAATAAATAAGGGTATATAAATTCTCTAATTTGTTGATGGTAAGCGCTCACCTGCAACAAGTAAGCTCGTTGACCCTGTGCATCACTGCCAGCTAATTGATCAAGCGCTTGTTGATACAACAAATTAGGCGAAAGCCAGCTCACTAACGCTAAGTTACTCGAGCGCGCTTGTTGTTGAGTTAAATGATCTTGCCAATGCTGATCAACAGCAAGGTCGCTAAGTTGTTGCATCGCATAATACCACTTCCAATGAAAGCGTCCGCTAAACTGCGTTTTTTCGCTGTACTGCGGGTATTGCTCAACAAAGCGTTGCAATGAGTCTTGCATATCTTGATCCCAACCATCATTTAAAATTAAGCGTTGCTCTATGCTGGCTTTTAGTGCGGGCTGCTCATTAAATTGTTGGTTAAGCACAAGATGAATAACACCAGGAATTAACACAGCAAACCCTAGCCACACGCTAATAAATGCCAAACTATTAAACAAGCCGTTCATATTAAAACTAATGATCAAAGTGGCTACTAAAAACCAAAAAGCACAATAGACAAGGCTAAGTCCTAAGGCTTGTATAAATAGTCCATCAAACGGTAATGAAAGTAGCATTGCTGCAACTAAAAACAGTAAAACAATGATCCCTGCGACTAAATAAAAACGCAGTAACAAAGCGCGGATCATGCTTTTCACAGCCGCATTACCAGCAAAGGCACTGAGCAATCTAAAACGCCCCGATTGACGCTCATCGCTGAGTAAATTAACGCACAATACACCAATCAAAATTGGCAGCATGTAGGCTAATACGAACCCTAAATCAAAACCGCCAGCACGGTATTTCTCAGGGTTGATCACCTCTTTGTTATAAATTTGCCCCTGTAACGCCAAAGCATTGACTTTCATCGCCGCGAGGCTATTTTGACTTTGCCCTACAAACAAAGCAGCCCAAGGTGAAAGCTGCCATTGAGTAGGTGCTTTTGCGTAATAAGCAAGAGAGCCAATTTCAGGTAGCGACTCACGTGCTTTTATATGCTCTCGCTCTTTATCAAACACCACTTGCGCTATGATTTGATCTTTACGCACCTGTTTGTAACCTTGTGCGCCTAAATAAATCGCTAGTAAAGCACTGACAAAAAAGACCAATAAACTTATTTGATTTGCACGCGGTGATAGTAAACGCTTTAATTCAAACTTAAGCATGGATAAATGCCCTCCGTTGCACACTCGGTGTTACAAGCACACCGAGTAATAAAGTAATGACCGCTACAAAAGCCAGTATTGCCGTTAAGCTATTGCTTAATGACCAACTTAAACTTGCTGGCTGATAGTGAAACTCAGGGAAATCTTGCCATAAAGATGCAGATACGCGCTGCTCACGGTCATTATGATGGTCAATCTCTTGTGTGTGTATTGTATTTAAACGTTGAATACGCTCAAAACGATGTTGCTCAGCTTGCTGCTCAAATGAAAAGAAATGTCGGCTATCGGCACCACTTATCGCCATTGATAAATCGCGTACGGCTAAGTAAGGATTAAGCCAATAAAAGTAACCAATAAACTCACGCTGTGCTGCAAATTGATCAAGCTGTGTTTGGTAGTGACGTTGATAAATTTCAGCACTAATTCGCTCACCTTCTTGCATTATTAAGCCACCATAATTAACAGGGAGTTGCTCAATGGTATCAACGCCATATTGAGTTAATATTCGCTGTTTAAACTCATTAAAGTGTGGGTCGTTAAGATTATGGCTATCGCCAACTTTACGAATGTCTGTTTGCACTTTTAACGCCAGCATATTACGGCTTTTATGCGGGTGTAATTGTTGGGCAATATCAGCAAGTGTTCTCGGCGCTAATACTAATAGCACAAACCACACGGTAATTAACGCTGTTAAGCTGTGTTTTGGCATACGGGTTAAGCTAGAAACGAGTAAAATCACACAAACCCAAAATAAGCAGTACCCTAAATACAGTAAAAACAACAAGCCAATACGAAGCAGCACTTCAGCACTTAGCACTGCATCAGCCAGCGCACTTATCATTATCGAGGCAATAAATACCGGCAGTAAAAACCCAATACTAAGCAGTAAATAAGCAAATCCCTTACCAAGGAGTAAATGATTAAATTTAACGCCAATGGCCAACAATTGCTTTAAAGTCCCTTTTTGCTGGTCGCCGCTAATGCATGAGAAACCTAATGCTATTAACAGTAACGGCCAAACAAACAGTAATAAATTAGCAACCGAAAGCTCAGAAAAACGCAGCAAGCTTGCCTGGCTATCATTGGCAAAGTTAGCGCTATTTTGTTTATGTGCTTCTAAAAAAACACTGTTACCCACCCAATTATTCACACCAATGTCAAAATAGCTCAACGCGCTGGGCGGGCGAAATGCAAAGTGACCAAAGTGCGCTACCCGGTGCGGGTGGCGATCGGGTTGAGCTAACCATTGCTGCTCTACCATATGTTGTGAGCTAATTTGTAAACTGCTACTTTGTTGGTATTGCTGCCAACTTGTTACCAACGCCACCGCGAGCAGTACTTGCATGAGTGCAAATAACAACCACAATGTGCGATTTTTTACTTTTTGTTTTAGCTCGTGCTTGCACACTTGCCAACTAATAAAATGAGACATAGTAATTCCTTTTAAAATCGATACGACACGCTAAAGTTAATCGCACGCCCATCGGTAGGAGAGTGAATTGTTTCATCACCCACTAAGTAAACATAATCTGAGTAGCTATCAAATAGGTTATTGATCCGCAGCCCAGCATTTCCCCAGCCCAAATCATAATCAAAGGCTAAATCAACTAGTTTATAATCACCGTATTGCTTATCTTGGATAACATTACTGACATAATAATCACCTTGAAAATGACCAAACAACGACACTTTAAGTTTGTTAACCGGATGGTAGATGATCCCTGCCGTTGCAGTAAACTCAGGCACGCCTAATAACCAATTACCTTTTTGAGCAATTTTTGCTTCACCGGGTTCGACCAATTTTGCTTCTTGACGGGTATACGATGCAAAGCCAGACCACTGCGTATTGATATCAGCGCTCAATGCGAGATCCCAGCCTTTACGTTTGGTTTCGCCGATGTTTTCAAACCCACCTGAACCATCCGTTTTTGGCGTTAACTCGTCTTTGGCGTCTTGCTGCCAAACTGATAAGCGCGTATTTAACCAATCAAATAACTGCCATTTTGCACCCGTTTCAAATCCATAGTTTTTAGAGAAATCAAACCCTGAGCTTTGCTCATTTATATAGGCTTTGCTGCCTGTAGGTGCTTGGAAACTCACACCATAATTAGCAAACAGATTTAGTCTATCGGTCATCTCGTAAAGCACATTAAACTTAGGCTGAAGGGTAATACCCTCATCATTTATGGTTTTGTATTGCTCGCTTATGCCATCGAACAAATCACCACTGAAGCCATCAAAGCGTAAGCCACCACTAATGAGTAAACGCTCACCTCTGTACTGTAACTGAGTAAAACCGCCATAATTGTTATAGTCAAAATCCCAATTTCTAAATTGCTTTTGGCGTACTTTCGTTACCGTTACAAAACGTTCATTACTGTTATCTTGCGCTTGATAATCAAGACCCATACTGAGTAACCAAGTAGGGCTAAACGTCGCACTTAATGTAGCTACTGCTCCGTATTGACGATCTTTTTCTAGGCGTTCTTGCTGAGCTGAAGATGCTGTGTACTGTAAATAACGATGACGATCAAATTGTTGTATGTAGCTTTTAACACTCAACTGCCATACAGGGTCAAACGCATGATCTAAATGCATACTTAAATGACGTGTTTGTTTATCGCCACTGTCGTTTTGTGCGTAATCGGCAGATTGAGTGGAGTCACGATGCGCTTCTTGCTCAGTTAGGTAACCCGGGGCATCAGCTTCATAGTCAAAGTAACGTGCAATAACACCAAGCTCTGTATTATTGCTTGGTTGGTAGAACCACTTTCCTGAAAAAGTATGTTTTTCAAGGGCGCTATGATCTCGATAACCTTTAGTATCACGCACGCCTATAAAATAATGCTGAGAAAAACCATTATTTACATCACCAAAATACCCTTGTGCTTCATAGGTATCAAAACTACCAGCCAAAAATTCAACTTCCTTTGCGTCATCACGACGGCAGGTCATATTAATATTACCTGCTAAGTTATGCAGGCCATAACGCGCATCTTGGTTGCCTTTAACCACTTCGATAGACTCCACTTCCATCGGAAATAAAGCATCCATTTCGCCTAAACCAACATGTAAGTTGCTCGGTATGCCATCAATTAACAGTTTGGTATGTGGCATCGACCCTTCACCATTAAAGCCACGCATGGCGACGTCTGTTGATACGACACCTTGATTAAAGCGCGAGAAATACACACCAGGTATTTTAGTGAATAAATCCACAGTGATATTTACATGCTCATTTTGTAATTGATCACGATTAACTACATCAACAGAGCCCACTAACTGAACATCTTTAGCGCCATTACTTTGACCATGAACCTCGATCACATCACCAATAAATAATGTTGAATCTTTATTTTGCTCATCATCAGCAAAGGCAATCGTTGAGAAGCTCAAGCAGCTTAATAAAGCAATATTAATTGGCGAAATACGGGTACTACACATGATTGTTATCCTATTTTTTATACGAGTTCAGGTTCTGACGATTTAATATTTTTTGACTGTGCTTGCTGTGGTAATTCATCACCGCTAATAATGTGGTGGTAGTTAGCTTCAAGGTCATCGAGCGAAAGATTTTTATTATCAAGTAAAGTGCGTAGTTGACCCTGTTTCATAATGCCTATTTGTGTTGCGAGACAATGAGCGCAATACAAATCATGGGTAACCATTAAAATTGCGGCGCCGCGCTGAGCAAGTAAATCAATAATTTTAATAAATTCACGCGTGGCACTTGGATCAAGCCCTGATGTCGGCTCATCAAGCAGTAGTACTTTGGCTTTACGTAAAATAGCAAATGCAATACCCACCTTTTGGCGCATACCTTTTGAGTAGCTGCTTAGAGGGTTTTTCCATGCACTTTGTTGCAAACCTGTTTGGGTAAGCGCCGCTGCAATTTCTTCATTTGTGGTCGATTGCTTTGTAAGTGAGGCGAGGTAATGCAGATTTTCTATTGCATCAAACTCTTCGAATAAATTTACTTGCTCTGGTAAATAAACTAATTTTTGCTTACTTTTTTCAGGCTCTAATTGCACATCAATACTATCGATTGTCATGCGCCCGGAGTCAGGTTCAATAAAGTTTAACAGTAAATTTAAAGTGGTACTTTTACCTGCACCGTTTGCACCTAATAAACACGTAACTTGCCCTGCAGGTACAGATAAACATAAATCATTTAGTGCGTGGTTATCGCCGAACGATTTACTTAAATGGCTAATTTCAATCATTACATAATCCCTATTGCATTATTTTGATATAACATAACTTTTGTTATGTTATATCAAAATAACATTTTCAACAATAAGAGTTATTCTCAAATTAGATTTAAGCAAAAGAGGCTCGCTAAGCTAAGGTCATTACCTCAGCATAAAGAGCCTCTTACCCAAATTATGGTTAGAAATTAAGTAAATTGGCGGGTGAATATTGATCCGTGAGTACTTTTGTATCACTTGGCCAGTCTTGGTTGTTTTTAGTTGAGCGCATGCCTTTGCTCACAGCATCAATATCTATACTATACGGGGCTAATAACGGCGCTAATTTTTTTACTCGCTCGGTAAGGTGTTCTTTAGTCGGGGCTTTGTTAAACCCGGCTAAAATGATCCGATTACTCTTTTTAGCCGTCGTTACATTAATAAAATCACCAAATACCGCATGATATGTAGCTGATTCATGTTCATATAATTTGCTTGATGAAAAGGTATTAGCCGCAACAATTCCTCCCTCAGCTAAAACACTTTTTATCTCTTCAAAAAACTCTTTGGTGAGTAAATGCTCAGGAATGTAGTCGCCATTAAAGGCATCAAGAATGATCCAATCAAACGTTTGTTTTTTAAGTGCCGCACGTTTTATAAAAATACGGCCATCTTGCACCTTTGAAGTTACTTTTTCGCTTTCTTTAAAATCAAAATAATCCCGCGCAACTTTTATCACTGCAGGGTCAATTTCAACATTTTCTATTGTCGCTTGTGGGTAAAGCTCATGAATTACATTTGATAAAGTACCGCCACCGAGGCCGATAATTAACACATTTTTTGGGTTATCGATCATCAATAAGCTGGCAAACGTTAATTTCGTATAGTTAAACACCAACTTTTTCGGTTTGCTTTTATACATACAACTTTGGCTACTTTGACGTGTTTTTTCGTCAAATTTTAAGCAACGTAAATCACCTGTTTCTTCCACTAAAATATTACGATAAAGCGAGCGCTCACTGTGAATAACCTTTGCAATGCACGCATTTGAAAATAATGTTACACCAACAAGTAGCAAACAACGAACCGTTAGCTTACGCATAGACAGGCTCCTTTATTGTTAGCTTATCAAATGCAATAGCGAATAACCCAAGGCAACCAATAAATGAAGCAAATCCAATGATAATGGCATTAACGTCAAATGCTAACACCATATAAAATGAAGTAATAATTGTGCCCAACGCACTGCCTAATGTGCTAACAAAGTACAAACCGCCAGCCACTTGACCACTGTGCTCACTGTCGGTGACCAATAAGCGAACGGAGTAGGGCGAGATCATACCTAAAATAATCGTGGGAATAAAAAACAGCGCTGTTGATGCTAACAACGAGCCATAGCGGCTATCTTCAACGTGCGTAAAAATAAACGCCATAATTGGTTGAGCAAACAATGCGATAGGAAGTACGGCAATACTGGCGAGTAAAAAGATTAAGCCGTATTTTGTTAAAGAGGGTCGTTTAATCGATAACTTACCACCAAGCAAATAGCCAAACGATAAGCTCAGCATAAATACTGTAATAATACTGCCCCAAATATGCACACTACTACCAAAAAAAGGCGCTAAAATTCGTCCCCCTAGAAGCTCAATTCCCATGATACTAAAGCCGCTACTAAAGGCTAAAAAATAGATAAGTCCATTGGTTTTATTTAACATTCATTTTAGTTCTTGTTGTTTAATGTTTAAACCATCTTAACGTGATGAAGAGCCATAGGCTAGACTTAGCCGATTAATTTATGAGCTGTAAACCCCATTTACAGCTCATAAATAAAAAGCCCATATACTTTAATTTGTAGGGTATGATTTAACTAGGTCGTATTTTACGAGCAAATACGTATTAAAAATAATAAGGACATTTATGAAAAGAAGTGGTGCGTTATTTGGTGGTGTGTTTTTTTTAGCTGGGTTTGCTGTTTTTTATTTTACGGTGTTATCGCCTGTAATTGACGCAGCTAAAATGCAATTTTGGCATGTGGCACAAGCACAATTAATCAGTGCTGATGTGTCCAGCTTTGAATCACGTGATAATGAAGGCCATTACACCACATTGTATAAGCTTGATATGCAATATAAATATCAAGTCGATGGACAAGAGTACATTGGTTATCGGCCTCAGGTTAACAACCAGAGTAACAGTGACAGTAGCCGCGCATATTCACTCCTTGGTCAAGCCCGAACTGAGCAAAACTCATCTGGCGGGTTAATGATTTGGTATAACCCAAATGACGTTAGTGAATCCGTATATGATCGCTCTTTAAGTGTTAAGTTCCTGCTGCTTATGTCACTTTTTAGCGGTATATTTATGGCTGTAGGCATAGGTGTTTTTATTTATACCGGCTCTCAATCAGCACAGCCGCTAACAAACGTCGATGAAAAAAAACCATGGACGACCCGAACACAATGGGCGTCACCCGTTATTTATTCTGGTGCTAAAAAAAGTGTTAAATATGCTTGGTACTTTGCGCTTTTAGGCTGCTTATTTAGCGGGGCATTTTCTGTAGGCTTATATGGCGGCAATACATTCACTACGGTGCTTGCTGCATTGTTCTTAGTTTTACCTTTGTGGTTAATTATTCGGGCAAGAAAAATTCAAAAACAATGGTTACATTTTAAAGAAGTGCCATTGACCATTAATCCTTACCCAGGTGTGATTGGCGGCAAAGTGAAAGGCAGCTTAACTATTCCCGGTCAAACAAGTACAGCCACGACGTTTACAGCAACATTAAAATGCACCGAACATTTAACCAAACGCAGTGGCACTGAAAGCAAATCGAGTCGCTGTATCGTTTTTTCAGTAGAAAAAGACCTTACACCTAGAACAAGCGCTAAAGGCGCAGGTCTTGATTTTAGTTTTGATGTACCCCCAGGACAGCCTCAATCAAGCATGCCAAGTAAGCGCTACCATGAGTGGGCATTGGTTATTCAAGGCGAGATTGATGGACATAGTTTTGACCGTGAATATATCATCCCCGTATTTGTGACAGCGCAAAGTGTATCGGTGGAGCAAGAATTAAAAAATCAGCCATTAACGCCAACCGAACAATCAGCAATGCATGCGCGCTTAACGATTGATGAAGATACCACGACACAAGCACTGACCCTGCAAACGCCAGGCGCTAAAGAGTGCCTGTTTATTATAGCCCTAGGGGCGATATTTTTTATTGTTGGGGTGTTAATTGCAACTTTAAATGGCTCTTTTTTTGGTATTGTATTCTCCGCGATGAGCTGCCTATTTTTAGCTTTAGGCATTTGGGGCTACGGGCGAAACTGCAAAATTAAAGTCAGCAGAAATAGCTTGCAACTGGATGTTTACTTCTTCTCTAAGCATGTACAGGCATTATCATTTACAGCGTCTGAGATAAAAGATATTGACGCTTTTGTATCATCAAAAGTCCAAACCAGCGGCAAACAATCCAGTGAGAAGTTTTCACTGCACTTGATAACACACTCAAACAAAACGATTAACCTAGGCGGAGATTTCAAAACAATGAAAAATGCCTTACACCTGAAACAAAAAATAGAACGCATTTTAGGCTGTCGCTTTGCTAAAAATAGCGACTAGTACCAATAAATCAGCATGGCTTTAATTAAACGAATATAAACCTCCCTCCAGATAGCTTAATTGGCTGATCTGGCGGGAGTAAATGGGTAAACTACCTCCCCATTTAAGCAATACCCACAACATACTATGACAAAAATTACGCTACTGACTTTTACTTATATATTGCTCCACTCTTTTAACGCTCACAGTAACCAAATGTACAATCTTGATGGTTTAACTGAAATACAGTCCGCATCAGGTTATTTACCAGCCATTGTGCAGCAGAACGTAAATGTAAGAACATCCCCAAACAGAAGTAGCAATAAACTGGGTTTGTTAGCAGGTGGAACGACTGTGCAGGCTGAGTTTTCATTAGATTCTGATTGGGCTAAAGTTTACTTTGATAACCAAAATGCATATATACATAAGTCAGCACTGATAAAGCAACAATACAAAGCTGATATACACTACTCAATTAAAAGTAATGAAAGCGCTGTATTCTCGATGTCAGGATGGCATTACCCACACTTACCTGGCAGTTACTTCCTAAATTATCAAAGTAACAAATTTGGACACGCGAGCTTTGGACCATTAGCGGGCAGTGGTATCTCAGAGATTGATACCAAATTATTTAAAATCAAACACCCTGATACTAACGCCTACTTAATAACAACCCATATATCTGGGAGTCGAAGCTACTATACTTCTTATTTAGCAATTGTGAATAAGCTCAAGCTGACTGTTTTTCAACTTCCAACCCATACCACAACTGATCAAATAAACTATAGCATTGAAGACGGGCGTCTAGCATTTACTGGTAAGTCATTTCATTCTTGCTGTGATTACGATGCTTTAACAGCCAACATAAATCTCGAGACCTTAAGTTATACCGCAACCCAGCAAACTTACACATTAAATGACAACGGTGAAACAAAGGCTCCTGCACCTGAAAATATACCACTGACCATTAATGAAATTAAATTAGCAAAATCAACAGGTTTATAATGTAATTCAAACGGGCGCTAATAATCTTCGCGCCCTTTTAGCTCACTAAAATCGCTCATGACCCATTTTTTATAACCTGCTCTGGTTTTTAAATGCATGTGCCATTTTTCAACATGTGGCGGTAAAGTGAACGTTAATCCCTGTGATATTAAACGGTAAATTATCGCGCCAACACAAATATCAGCAAGAGTAATTTTTGGTCCTGCCAAATAAGTAGATTGTCTAAGCTGTTGCTCAACAAGTGCTAAACAGTTATTACACGCCAGTAAATCTTGATTTACTTTATCCATACAACGTTTACTCGCAGGGGTGCGATAATACCCCCAAAAAGTGCCCATAAAAGCTGGCTGAAACGTCACTTGTGACCAGTCCAACCAGCGCTCATACAAAGAGCGCTCAAAAGGGGAGAGAGAATACCAATCATCAGCCCCATAACTAGCTGCTAAGTAGCGCAGTATAGTGTGCGACTCCCAAATGATATTACCGCCATCAATTAACACCGGGACTTTTTGCATTGGATTTAATACTACAAACTCAGCGCTATCAAGACCCCCAAAACGCCCGCCCACTTCAATGTGTTCATAATCCAAAGCAAGCTCATCAAGAAACCATAAAACTTTTTGCACATTAAAAGAGGTTGTTCTACCATAAATTTTCATCAAACATCCTTTTGTTTTTAAATAACCTAAATATTGGCTAAGAGGTTTAGCAGCATATTAATTTATTATCCAAATTCAGGTTAAACATAATCAGCAAGGCTTAAGCCTTCTTTTTTACAGACCTTAATTATTGCATCTCGTTTAGCTAAGCGGCGTAAATAAAGGCCAAGGTGCTTAAAAGCAAGCGGTGGCTGTTTAAATTCATCCGCCCATATGGCGAGCATAAATAAATAAAAGTCACACACTGTAAGTTGCTCGCCAACCAAAAATTTTTTATCTGCCAGCTCTGTATCCAAGAGCCCAAGCATGGCCGTTATTCGGCTTTCTTGAGTAGCAGTAATATTTGCAATTGCATCAACGTTATTAGTATGGTTTTGCGGATAAAAATGCACCATAAGTTCAGCTTGCAGGGTGTTTGTTAGATACATGATCCATTGTAAAAATAGCGCGCGTTCTGGTTCACCAACTTGAGGGATTAATTTATTCTTTGGATTTGATTCAGCTAAATGAATACAGATTGCAGCGCTTTCAAATAGCACGCTTTCATCATCAACTAAAGTAGGTATTCGCCCAGCAGGGTTTAAGGCTAAATAGTTTTTTGCTTTGTGCGCATTGGTTTTTCGATCAACCAGCACGAGTTCAAAATCGGCGTTGAGTTCTTCAAGTACAAAGTGAGGGGCCATACTGGCGTTCAGCGGGTAGTAAAAGAGTTTATACATGAAAAATGGCATCCATTCGCTGTTATTTTTAGGCAGCTAATTTTACCTTAAAAATGTACAAAAAGGCTATTTAAACAGCTAATTGTGTTTAGCCAAAATACCATCATGATGTAACTCAGTTACCGCTAAAAATATTAAACCAAAAACGCAGCAACGTCGTGTCTCAAGTAATTTTGATAGCCATATACCAACACTAACTTTTATCATCGTAGATATAATCGCATGGGCGATACCACGTTAATCGCTCCGATGCGAGCGCCGAAATAATGCCATTAACAAAGCTTTGACCGCCGCCAATGGGGTTATATATACCTATGACCCTTGGTGTAATATGCATTTTATCATCATAGAGCAACGCTTTTATTGAACCAAGAGACAAAATGGAGTTTTGCACTGTTGTTCTATTTAATTCACTTGGCAACGGTAAATTAGCCGAAACTAGCTCTCCTGTAGCCCCGAGCGTTTGCACCACTAAAGTACCCGTTAAGTTGCCACTTTGTGCCTCAGCCGCTATTGCCGGCAATCCAGATAAATTAACTTTTCCATTTAATACATTAATAGTGGCTGTTAACCTTAGCCCTACACCTACATAAACGGGTAGGTTAACGACTTCATAGCCTTTCATTAATAGTTTTTCAGCTTGATCAATCCGCTGTTTTACGACTTTTTGATTTAGCTCAGATGATTTATTTTCCACAAACTGAATCGGCGGTTTATTAAAGAGGCTAACTGTTGGGTTTGGCTCTACACTGTATTTTGAAATAACCCGCATAGGAATATCTTCAAATAATTTTACCTGCTTATATGTTTCATATTTTGGCAGGGTGTATTTACCACCCCACCATTTAATTTCAGGGATTTGACCTGATATTTCACGCTTAACTAAAAAACTGCCTTTTACTGTATCAGTATTCGCATAATCTATAATAACTTGGTATGACTTACCCTCAAACCCAACTGTTGATGGGCCAAAGCTCAGCCCACCATTAGCTGTAAATTCTGCTACAGCGAGGCGTACGGTTTGATCAGGAAATGCATGCCTTAAATCACGTAATACAGGTTGCCTAATTGATTTAAATAATTTTTCTTCTTCGCTAGGTGAGCAACTTGCCCCTAGTAACGTTTGCACAGGGAGAGGGTCAAAAGGAATATAACTATAGGATGTTTGCGTTTCAGCCAACGTTGCAGGTGTGTTAGTGGTCAAATTACAACCAGCGATAATTAGCGAGCTTAAGATTAGTGTAGCTGTTTTCATGGGCAGTCTCCGTTGCCAAGTAAAACCTAACTAACAGCTCAATAGCTAGGGCGGGGTTACAAAATAAAAAATAGATGAAGATTAAAAAATAAACAGTAAGAAATTTCCTAAATTTGCTATGAAATAACTCACACTATGGCTGCTTAGTAGGCTGCTGTATGCACATGAATAACCCTAAACTTAGGTTTTTAAAATGAATTTACAGGTGGGATTATAAAAAGGGAATTATCATAACTACGAATAAAAAAGCGGTAAGCGCACATTCATGCACTTACCGCTGTAAATTTAACCAAGTAACGCTACTGCCTAAAACTAGGCATTAAAGCAGGGATCCCCGGTAATAAGCCAACCAATGCCATTACACCCGTTAATACTACAAACATAATTAATGGGATGATCCAACGACTCATAGGCGTTAATTCAGAGCTTCTTTCCTTACAGCCTATCAAACCTAAGTTATCCAGTAGCATGGTCAATGACCAACCAAACGCAGGGTTGACCAAGGTTGATGCAAATACCACGATAGCGGCTGATTGCGTTGTTTTGCCAACACGGGTCATTTCCATGCCCGCTTCAAGTAATGGTATAAAAACCCCCACTATGAGTGCAATACACAGTACCGGTTGCCAAATAGCAAGATCCATTGGATAACCCCATAACCCTGCAACAATACAAAACAGAGCGGTTAAAATAGCCCCCGCTGGTATTGGGCGCTTTGCAATAGCCGCAGGGACAATGTATGTGCCCCACGACGAGGTAAAATTAGAGCCCCCTAAAAGTGAGCCAAATGTTTGCCTTACCGAGGCGCTAAGCATGGTATCGTCAATGTTCATTTGAACTTTTTCAGTACGTTGCGGATAGCTAATTTTTTGAAACACTTGATGCCCTAAAAAATCAGGAGACCACATAGCAACAGCAAGAATTGCAAATGGCAATACCACTATAAAGCTTTCAAGTGTAGGTAAACCCAGCATCCAACCAGTATTTTCACCCCACCAATACATAGGGTTCATGTTAGGTAAGCCCGGTGTTGTTTTAAATTCAAACGGTGCGCCTAATGCAAATGCCGTTAACCCACCTAGTAGGCAACTAAGCGGGACTGCTAACCAGCGCTTTTTAAAGTGCTCTAACAACGCATACAGTAAAATAGTTGCCAAAATAACGATGAAAGCAATATGGGTCATTTGAATTTCTTCCGCCCAAGCAAACAATTTTTTTACTTGTGAAATAGTGCCAATAAAACCTAAATAAAGTAATAACCCGCCACATACGCCTTTACTGGTGAGTCGAGCAAGTAAGCTCCCTCCTTTACTAAAAGCAAGGATCAACCCAAACGCACCAATGAGTAAGCCAAATGCCATTGGGTGTCCTCCCGCCGCAACGACGATTGGAATTAATGGAATTAGCGGCCCGTGTGTTCCCGCTAAATTGGCTGTAGGTAAAATAAAACCGGAAAACAAAATAATAAAGAAAGAAACAATCAGTAGCTCATAGCGTACGTTTTCTAAAATAAATGCGTCACTTAACCCGAGTTGACCAGCAAACGTAGCTGCAATGGCACCAACCATAACAACTTTACCTATTGTGCCTGCCATTGCTGGAATAGTGTCTTCAAATTCGAAGCGGTAATCCCTAAAAGGTACATTAGGACGCCAGCGTTTTGGCTGCATAATTTGCAGTTCATGTTCGAGGTATTCATCTCGGCTTTCAAATTCAGAACTAGGTTTGTGAAGATTTTCATAGCTATCGGAAACTGCTTTTTCACCCGGTCTCTTTTTCGCTTGAGCCTCATTGTGTGGCGTTGTGTTCATGGCTTCTCCTGCAACATAGTTGCTTACTCAAAATAAAAATACAGCTTTGTTTAAAGCAAATAAATATTGAGGTTGCAGAGTAAATCAGGCAGCAGATAATTGCGATTAGGCAAAAGGTCTTGCATGGTGAGCTTTTTGTTATTGAAAACATTTAATTTGAGGTTTTAAAATCTAAATAAAATTTAAAAATATTGTTTTAAATCAATTTACTATTATTAAACAAATGAATTAACACTTAAGTGTAAGTGATTATTTTACAAGCTAAAAACGTGTAATATCTTAGGTATACGCCTTTAGTCTAATAAAATCGCGAATTGCCCAGCTCAAATACAGTAAACGGTTTTGTTAACTGCCCTGATATAGTATCCTCACGGTGGTTTTACTTAAGTGCCCACTGGCTCTACCTACGTAGCCAAAAATAGTTAAGTGTAAATAACGACACCTTCTTCTCCCTTTCAAAAATGACACAATACAAATGAATGAAATAACGATAGCAACTCACAACGGTAATTTTCATGCAGATGATGTTTTCAGCATTGCCGCACTCAAAAGCATTTACCCTTCTTTTAAACTCATACGTACCCGCGATTTAGAGCTTATAAATAAGGCTGATATTGTGATTGATGTAGGGGGTGAACATAACCCTGATACTGGCCGCTTTGATCATCACCAACGTGGTGGGGCAGGCGAACGTGAGAACGGCATTCCTTATTCTTCATTTGGTTTAATTTGGCAAAAATATGGCTTAACACTGTGCAATGGCGATCAAGACGTTGCAAATTCTGTTGATTCTAGTCTAGTGTCAACAATCGATGCCATTGATTGTGGTCACGTTGAAGGTGTATCAAAAGGGATTAGCCTAAGCCAAACCATCTCCATGTTTAATCCTACGTGGCAAGAAGAAAGCGACTTTGATAGCTGTTTTAATGAAGCTGTTGAGTTTGCATCTCGTATTTTAACGCGATTCATTGCAGCAGCAAGCGGCGGCATTAACGCCAAAGCCATTGTTGCTCAAGCAGTCAAAAATGCAGAAGATCCTAGAGTAATCGTATTAGAGAAATACACGCCATGGAAAAAAACAGTCCATGCATTATCTGACGACGCTTTATATATGGTTTACCCTTCGCATTCTGGGCAATGGATAATTCAAACAGTGCCTGCTGAGCTTGGTTCGTTTGAAGACAGAAAACCGTTGCCAAAAGCGTGGGCAGGTTTATCAGACAAAGAGTTTCAAGATGCAACGGGCCTCGATGACGCTATGTTTTGTCACAATGGGTTATTTATTGCCGGTGCAAAATCGTTTAGCAGCGCAATGAAAATGGCCGCGATTGCCCTTGCTGAATAACGAAGCTGCAGCTTAAATTATAAACGTAACAACGTTACTTGTTACGTTTTGTTTAAACTAATTTATACCACTTATCAATTTTAACAATTAGCTTTTAACAATAGGCTGATTATTTATGTGCTGCGGATAATTCCAGCAACTGCTTTGCAGGCAGTGGTTTACTAAAATAATAACCTTGCACAAAATCACAATTTAAATCATTCAACAGTAAAAGCTGCTCTTTAGTTTCAACACCTTCAGCAACAACTTTAAGCCCTAAACTGTGCGACATCGCAATAGTTGCTTTAACTAAGTCACAGTCAGGCTTATTTTCAGTTATGCAATTAATAAAGCTGCGATCAATTTTTAGTACGTCAAATGGGTATTGCCTTAAATAGCTTAACGACGAATAACCTGTACCAAAATCATCCATTGATAATTTTATTCCTAACGCATTAATTTCAACTATCGCGTCGTGAATAAAAGATTGCCCCGTCATCAGCACTCCTTCCGTTATTTCAAGCTCTAAACTATCGGTATCAATCTGTTTATCTTTGAGTATATTTTTTATAAAATTAAGTAACTCAGTATCGCGAAATTGACGAGGCGATAAATTAACAGCCATAGTGTACTTTTTTTGTTCAGTATTTTGCCACAGATGTAAAAACCAAAGCGCCTGTTTAATAACAAAGCGTCCGATTGGTACAATAAGACCCGAATTCTCAGCAATAGGAATAAACTCTTCAGGTGTTACGTTACCTAAAACAGGGTTGTTCCAGCGAAGCAGTGCCTCAGCGCCAATGATATGCCCCTTTTTTACATCAACTTGAGGTTGGTAGTATAATTCAAATTCATTTCGCTCTAATGCACCGCGCATTTGCCCTTCAATTTCAAACCGCCGCTGCATAATAATATTCATTTCTTTCGTAAAAAATGAATAGGTGTTTCGCCCAAGCGCTTTAGCTTGGTACATGGCAGTATCGGCACAGCGTAATAAATCAGACGCGCAATTCCCATTTTTAGGGTATATAGCAATGCCAATGCTCAAAGTAAGAACGAGCTCTCTGCCATCCACTTCAAAAGGTTTTCTAAAGGTTTTAAGTAAGTTTTCAGCAATGACAAGTGCATTATGATGTTCAGTTAAACCACGCAGCAATACAATAAATTCATCACCGCCAAGGCGACCTACAGTATCTTCCTTTCGTAAAACTTGCTGTAAGCGCTTAGCCGATTCGATTAAAAGCTTGTCACCAACCTCATGCCCTAATGAGTCGTTCACTTTTTTAAAATCATCTAAATCCAAAAAAAACACCGCGGCCTTTTCGTTACTTCTTTGCGCTTCAATAAGTATTTGAGATAAACGATCGAGCGCTAAAAAGCGATTTGGTAATGAAGTTAAACTATCAAAATAGGCCTGATGTCGAATAACCTCAGCAGATTTGTATTGCTCTGTAATATCACGAATAATCAGCATTACTTGATGATATTCGGATAATAGACCAATTCTCGCTTCAAAATAAACAACACCGTGGGGCATAGTCAGCGCATACTCAAAACTTACCATTGTTTTTTGTTGCAATGCTTTTGCAATATGGGATTGAAACTTACTCGCAACTTCCTCAGGTAACACATCAGCCATATTATTACCGATAAACTGCTCAGGTGATGCATAAAGATGTTCGTCATCACTGGCGTGATAATCAATAATAGTTCCGCATTCTTCCATCAAAAAGAATAAATCGGGTATAGCACCAAATATTGTTTCAAGCATATGGTCTTTAAATATTGCCTGAGCTTGAGCCTGCTTAACATCGCTTAAGTCAATATCAATGCAATACATTTGTTTAATATTATGCTGATTAGTGAACATTACATGGCTGGAGAAAACGATGATATCCTTCCCACTTTTATCACGTAATATAGCCTCTGACGCTGGAATTTCTATACCATGTTTTACCCAGTCACTGTGCGCCGCAATCACTCCCTCACGCATAGGCTCAGGTAT
Source organism: Pseudoalteromonas sp. NEC-BIFX-2020_002 (assembly GCF_013002825.1). Lineage (NCBI taxonomy): Bacteria > Pseudomonadati > Pseudomonadota > Gammaproteobacteria > Alteromonadales > Pseudoalteromonadaceae > Pseudoalteromonas > Pseudoalteromonas sp. NEC-BIFX-2020_002. Next base: position 321,040 of record NZ_JABEPJ010000001.1, on the reverse strand, counting down.
AATCAAATCTTCAAGTTTTTTCCCTTTAGCCTCCTCTTCGGTATAACCATAAAGAAGTTCACTACCTTGGTTCCAGTAAATAACTCGTCGTTCTTGATCATACCCCTGAACAGAAATAACATTCACAGCATCAAATAGTTGGTGTAACGGATCATTGATAGCATACTGATGAGTTAACATATTAACGACTGTTTTAGAATTCATGCTAAGGCGTAAACCAATAATTATTTTATTTAATAATAGGATGAAATGATTGAATTAGCATATTTAAAATTAATAATTTCAACCTAGGGCGCGTTGACCTTTGTGGATTGAAATTTATTCAATCTAGGGGCGATTTAATCGCGGCGCGAGGTTTGTAACCGAGTGGGCTAAGTAAGAATCGAGCAAAGAGTTAATCGCCTCTAGGAAGAACCTTTTAGGCAGCACATGTTTGGTATTTATACTGCTGCAAAATCAATTACGAAAGGTCAGCACGCCCTAGCAACAAAAAATTTTCAATCGACTTATGCCTTAACCACACCCAGTATTAAAACTGATATTTAAGGGTCAACTAAATTCATACCACAATTATGTTGATCACTTATGACACAAACAAAATGTAATCCCCCTTTACAGTTTGGCTCTGATTTCTGCAAAGTAGAATAGGGGTTAAACTTAACCCCTTACGATAGACGCTAATTTTGACATTCAAAGAGATTGGCATTGTTATAAAGGAACATATTGATATTAAGCTTCTATGAAGCGTTAAATCCAATATTTTTTGGTAACTTAGGTATATGTACTACAACCTAATAGGTTTTCTACGAGTGGAATCTAAATAATCGATGGTTGCAATCGTTTTAAAGCACTGATCGGGATCTGTTTTTTAATCGTTAATACCCTATCATTGATTTAAGCAAGTATGTTGCAATCAACTAAGCTGTAACTGTAGCAAGTAATAGTTTGAGTTTTATTTATCAATAAAGGAGCTAGAAATGAGCAATTCAGGTGCTGGGAAATGCCCCGTCATGCACGGTAGCAACACACAAACGTCTAATTCCAATACTGATTGGTGGCCCAATACATTAAATTTAGACATTCTCCATCAACACGACACTAAAACAAATCCCTATGGAAATGAATTTAATTACGCCCAAGAATTCAAAAATTTAGATCTTGAAGCCGTTAAAACCGATTTAAAAAACCTAATGACACAAAGCCAAGATTGGTGGCCTGCCGATTGGGGGCATTACGGTGGTTTGATGATCCGTATGGCATGGCACTCAGCTGGTTCATACCGTTTAGCTGATGGCCGTGGCGGTGGTGGCACAGCTAACCAACGCTTTGCGCCTTTAAACTCTTGGCCTGATAACGCCAACCTTGATAAAGCCCGCCGTTTACTTTGGCCTATAAAGAAAAAATACGGCAACAAATTATCGTGGGCTGATTTAATCATTCTAGCCGGTAATATGGCATATGAATCAATGGGTTTAAAAACTTTTGGCTTTGCCGGTGGCCGTGCAGATATCTGGCACCCAGAAAAAGACGTATATTGGGGCGCTGAAAAAGAGTGGCTTGCACCAAGTGATGAACGTTACGACAATGTCGAAAAACCTAGCACCATGGATAATCCATTAGCGGCCGTCCAAATGGGCTTAATTTACGTTAACCCGGAAGGGGTCAATGGAGAGCCTAATCCACTTAAAACCGCTGAGCAAGTGCGCGAAACCTTTGCTCGAATGGCAATGGATGATGAAGAAACCGCAGCACTTACTGTAGGTGGTCATACGGTAGGTAAAACGCATGGTAATGGCAGCGAAGAAAACCTTGGCCCAGAACCAGAAGCAGCCGACGTCTTTGAGCAAGGACTTGGTTGGAATAACCATAAAACACGTGGCATAGGCCGCGATACCATGACTTCAGGCATCGAAGGCGCGTGGACCACACACCCAACTAAGTGGGATAATGGCTACTGTTACTTACTTCTAAATTACGAGTGGGAGCTTACCAAAAGTCCTGCGGGCGCAAACCAGTGGGAACCTGTAAACATTAAAGAAGAAGATAGACCTGTTGATGTTGAAGACCCGTCAATTCGTTTGAACCCAATCATGACCGACGCCGATATGGCAATGAAGATGGACCCTGCGTATCGTAAAATTATCGAACGCTTTAATGATGATTTTGAGTATTTTAGCGATGTATTTGCACGTGCTTGGTTTAAGCTTACCCATCGCGACTTAGGCCCAAAATCACGCTACCTTGGTGCTGATGTGCCAAGCGAAGATCTGATCTGGCAAGACCCAATCCCAAGTGTCGATTACACCTTATGTGATACTGAAATCAGCGATCTAAAAGTTAAGCTGTTAAATAGTGGCATCAGTGCCAGTGACTTGATCAGCACCGCATGGGATAGCGCACGTACTTATCGAGGCTCTGATCATCGCGGCGGAGCCAATGGCGCACGCATTCGCTTAAGCCCACAAAAAGAGTGGCTAGGTAACGAGCCTGAACGCTTGGCAAAAGTATTAGCTGCGCTTGAACAAGTTCAAGCGGGTTTAAGCAAGCCAGTTAGTTTAGCGGACTTAATTGTGCTCGGTGGTACAGCCGCGGTGGAACAAGCTGCAAAAGCAGCTGGGGTAAATGTAACCGTACCGTTTTCGCCAGGACGTGGTGATGCAACTGACGAAATGACCGATGCAGAGTCATTCGATGTGCTTGAGCCAATTCACGATGGTTTTAGAAACTGGCAAAAAAAAGACTACACCGTATCAGCTGAAGAGTTGCTGTTAGAGCGCAGCCAACTCATGGGTTTAACCGCACCAGAAGTCACGGTATTAATTGGCGGTATGCGTGTATTGGGCACTAACCACGGTGGCAGTCACCATGGTGTGTTCACTGATAACGTGGGCACATTGAGCAATGACTTTTTTGTAAACTTAACCGATATGAATAATCGCTGGGAACCTGCCAGCAAAAGCACCTATAACATTGTTGAGCGCAGCTCTGGCAATACAAAGTGGACCGCCACTCGTGTTGATTTAGTGTTTGGCTCAAACTCCATCCTACGAGCGCTTGCGGAGTTTTATGCTCAAGACGATAACAAACAACGTTTTGTAAAAGACTTCGTTAATGCATGGGTAAAAGTAATGAACGCAGACCGCTTTGATATTTAATCAAAACATCGATTATTAATTAAAGCACAAAAACCAAGAGCGCGAGGGTATTAACCCTCGCGCTTTTTTATATCAGAAACCTTAAATCTGAATTTGTAAAACAATATAAACTGTAAACCCCTATTACGGTTTGGCTAAAAATACCACAGTAAAGCGTGTATTATTTAGTCTGTTAAATTGTTCAAAGGTTTATGCATATTACAATTACTCAGCAGCCATATTGGAAAGTTGTTGTGCAAGCTCAGTTGCTTGGTCATAGGCATTGCTTAACGATTGTTGATGACGAGCATCAGCAAACTCCTGATACTCTGACGCTATCTCATGAATCGTTGTAACACCTAAATATTTGCTTAAACTACGTAAATGCGGCACTAAATGGCTCATGTGCTCACGAATACCGCCTTGCTCAAAACCAAATTCACCGGTTGATGTGATCACAATCAATGTTTTTCCGCCCAGCAAAGGCTGTAGCGGGAAGTCACCACGGGCCAGATCAAAATCAAAGGTTTTATTGATCCGAATAACTTGATCAAACCACGCTTTTAGTTGCGCTGGCATGCCATAGTTGTACATAGGCGACGAAATCACAATAATATCAGCCTTACTCACTTCAGCAATAAACTGGTCTGACTCTAAAAGTATGTGCTTTTGCTGTGCTGACTTTTTGTGCTCTGGTGTAAATACTGCGCCAATCCACTCTTGGGTAATAAAAGAGGGTGGGTTCACACCTATATCACGATAAATATACTCACCTATATCTTGTTGCTCTCTAAAGGTATTAATAAAACGCCTAGCAATATTTTTAGAAATTGAATCGTGATCTGGGTTATCGTTTTTGGCAGCTCTTACGCTTGCATCAATGTGTAATAGGGTAGTCATAGTGTTTATCCTCATAGTGAACATGGGGCAATCATCTAACTTAAAGCGCTATTTCACAAACGAGTTAACCTCACCTATAAATGAGTTATAATCACCTATAGTTATTCCACTTTTTCGCAGGTATCACTTTATGCAAGTCTCACTACAAGCACTTAAAGCCTTTGAAGCTGCGGCACGTTTAGGCAGCTTTAAAGCCGCAGCGAATGAGCTATCACTGACGCCAACCGCAATTTCGCACCATATTAATAATCTTGAAAGCCGATTAAATGTGGATTTATTTTACCGCCAAGTCAGAAAAATCACCCTCACACCGACTGGTGAATATTTAAGTGCCGCAACGAGCGACGGCTTTAACCGCATAGACCAAGCATTGGCAACTGTGCAAGCTACAGGGGCAACCGTTAAAATAACCACCACCTCGTCACTGGCCGCACTGCGCTTAATTCCCGCATTACAGGAATTATCGGTTAACCAACCAGACCTTGAAGTCGATATATCAACCAGTGAAGCCGTTGATAAACAATCCCACACCTTACCTATTCGCTTTAGCGAACGGCACAATATAAACGCCGACGACATTATTAAAACCGAACAATTTAACGTATTCGGCTCATACAAAGCAGCAGATACCCCATGGCAAAATGGCCCTGTTACGCTCTATACCACAAAATGGAAAAACAAAGCACTGAGTGAGCCACCACTTAAACAATGGCTTACTCAAAACAACTTAGATCCTGCGTTATTTATTATTAAAACCTTTGACCAAGAACTATTTGGCATCCAAGAAGCCATGGCAGGCTCAGGACTGGTTTTTTGCTCAACCACACTGGTACAACGATTACTAAATACCGAGCTACTTAAAAGCTTTGATACCCACGCAGTTGAATCAGAGTTTTGCTACTACATACCAAATAAACAGCGCTTTTCAACTAGAGATACACGCCTAGTTTTAGAGTGGGTAGAAGGGCTGTTGGATTGATGTCGTTAGATTTATGAAACACAGTTTATTGTGAATTTAGGTGATTATAAGTCTGTTTAGACATTAATTCACAGAATACTGTTAATTTGGGATTGGTACTCAAAGCCATAATAAAATAGACATGGTGGTTAGTGGTAAAAGTTAATTTAGTTATTATGCGATAGTTTTAAATGAATAACGATCTAAAGTTAAGAGCCCTTTTAGTCCTACCATTAATTCATTGCGCCAGAAATAAGTATTTAAATACAATATATTAATTAAATTATTACTAGAAAATTTACAATAAACAAAACACACTTATCTGTTTTCACTATTGACTATTAAAATATTCAAAGGGATACTCGTCCTAATTCCTAGGACTTGGGACAAGAGGTTGGAGATGAAATGAAAAGTCAAGATGTTTTATTGTTACTTAAAATAATTTCAATGCATGCAGATCTTGATGGTAAAGATGTTGATACAGATATTATTCAAATTGATGATACTTGGGCGGATTGGGATGATAAGGGGTTAACACCTACTTTTACAGAAATGGATCAAATTGAAAGCCAGTTTTCATTAAGAAACTTAGAAAGCTTAACAGGAATAAGTAAATCTCAGATTAGTCTTAGTCTGAATCGCATGTACAACGTAGGACTTGCCAAAGTAGACCGCAAACTCAAAGTACCCAAAACAAATATTAAAGCCTTTTTAGAATTTATTGCCTATGGTATTCGATACGTTTTTCCTGCAAAAGAGGGAGTGATTGGCCGAGGGATCGCTACGTCAATAGCAGCTCCTGTTCTCAGAGGTAAGCTAATGACATCTGGAGAACTTCAGCCAGTATGGTCAAACCCAAGAGGTAATACGAAAGGCTTATTAGTTGAACCATTACATCCAAAAATATTTATAGCAGTACAACAAGATGCACAGTTATACGCCATGTTAGCATTAGTTGATGCCATAAGAATAGGTCATCCTCGAGAACGAAATTTAGCATTAGAAATGCTCAATAACATATTTAAGGTAGCAAAATGAATACAATTAATCTGCAAAAAGAGATGTTAATAAAAGTTGCTACAGCACTTGGAGAGGACCTGATCAGATCAATGGTATTTGTTGGTGGTTGCACAACTGGGTTGTTGGTCACAGATGAGTTTACTAAAGAGCAAATAAGGTACACTGACGATGTTGACCTCATTGTTGATATCATGGGGTATGCAGCTTGGACCGATTTACAAGAACAGCTTAAAACGAAAGGGTTTTCTATTGATATGGGTGAAGAAATTATGTGTCGTATGATACTTGATAATCTGAAAGTTGATTTTATGCCTGTTGATGAGAATGCGCTTGGTTTTACCAATATATGGTATAAAGACGCGGTAGCAACCGCAGAAGACTATGTACTTAATGATACACTGACCATTAAATTAATAACGCCAGAGTATTTTGTAGCCACAAAGCTTGAAGCCTATTTAGGCAGAGGAAAGGGAGATGCTCTTTCAAGCCATGATATTGAAGACCTGCTTAATATTTTTGATGGCAGATCGTCAATAGTTAATGATATCTCATCAGCCTCAGAAGATTTAAAAAATTATGTTAGTGAACAGCTTAAGAGCTTAATGGAAGATGATAATTTTGAGTATGCGGTTCAAGGAACTTCCAGAAACAGCTCTGACAGAGAGCAGTTGATCTTTGAGCGCATTGAGGGCTGTATTGCGTATGACTGATCCTTCCTCACTAAAATTGATACACCGAACTCAGCAAGGATCTGAACGAGAAGAAAACAAAGATTACTTTTCGATTATAAACTCTGATTTTGGCACTTGGGTATTCGTGATTGATATATCAACCTCATCTATCGCTACAACAAACCTAGCTAAAAGGTTTAGTGAAAATTTCCATGATTGCCTCCAAAATTTACTTCTAAATAGTGTTAAGCATTTTTCAGAAAAAGTAACACAAGCTAAGCCTCGATTTGAGAGTTATTTTGAAGATCCTGTAAAACGTAATCAGATTATCCAAAAAGCTTTTAGCGCAACTAAAAAAGAATTGAAAATCGGTGTCGCCAGCTTTTTGTCACTGTATCGTAATTATAGCTCCAATAAAGTTTATGGCTTCAGTGCAGGTGATTGCCGCTTAGGCTTAATCAATAATAAAGGTATTGAATGGTTATCGCCTGTTCATACGGGGGCTAACCCATCAGGCAATAACTTTGAGAACTCAATGAGTCAAGCACCTGAGCGTCATATATTAACTAAAAGTTTAAATTTGAGACGGAAATTTGAGCCTGAAACATTTGAATTAGACTCTTCAACCGATGATGTCTTAGTTCTAGCTACAGATGGCTTTTGGATGGAGTTGAATGAGGCGCAGCAGCAAAGCTTCATCAATAAACCTAACGTATGTTTTACTGATAAATATTTGGTTGATGATACTTCGGTATTACTTATTACCTGGTCTGCTTCTGAACAAAAGATTCCCCCTCAATTTGATTGTAGTTTAACGTTTGAATTACAGTCATCATCAAAAATATCAACAAATGATAACCTATTGGTTATTAACAGCATAAGTAGCGGTTTTAGTCGGAATATCTATAAGAAGAGAGATAATAGTGGATATTAATCTGTTCGATTGTGGATTTTTTGGGTTTCGTTGCACTCTACCCACCTTTGTAAACCCCCATTACATTTTGATTAAAAAAGCCACACGTTATTTGTTAGTGTGTGGCTTATAGTCTCTAAACTAACTAATCAAGTTACTGATTCAATAAGTTCTTTTCAAAAAATTCGGCCATCATGGTGTGATAGTGCAGGGTTGTGCCTTTACCTTCACGTAGGCTGTGTGAGCGGTTTGGGTATGAGAAAAACTCAAACTGTTTGTTGTGCTTAACGAGTTCATCAATTAAGCGCTCTGAGCCTTGGTAATGCACGTTGTCATCGCCGGTGCCGTGAATCAGCAATAGCTTACCAGTTAGGTTTTTAGCAAACGTGATAGGCGAGGTATTGTCGTAACTTTCAGGATCGGTATTTGGATTACCCGCATAACGCTCTTGGTAAATAGTGTCGTATAAACGTATATCTGGCACTGGCGCTGAGGCAATACCCACTTTGAACTTATCACCATGGCGGAACAATAAATTAAGCGTTGAGCTACCGCCACCTGAGTGACCCCACACGCCAACACGATCGGTGTCTATTACATCCCAACGTTTAGCCATGGCATCAAGTGCATCCACTTGATCTTGCACGGTAATAGAGCCGATTTTTTTATAAATCGATTTACGCCAATCGCGGCCTTTTGGAGCACGAGTACCTCGGTTATCAACCGATGCGACAATAAAGCCTTTTTGGGTTAACAGTGATTTGTACAAATAGCTATTGCCTTCATAGCGGTCTTGCACTGTTGAGCCCCACGGTTCACCGTATACGTAAAAAACAATCGGGTATTTTTTATTTTTATCCATGTTCTCTGGGAACATAATGTAGCCGTCAAGCTCAGTGCCGTCTTGCGCATTCACTTTAAAAAATTCGTGGCTTGGTAAGCTTTGCTCAGCCAGTTTTTCTTTTAGTTCTTTATTTTCAACTAACGTTTTTACATTACTGTGGTCTGCCACTTTAATGATTTCTTTTGTTGGCGGTGTGCCAAATTTAGAATACGTGTGCATCGCCCATGAGGCATCTTTAGACATGTAATAGCTGTTTGAGCCTTCAAACTCAGCAGGGGTTACACGCACAGGTTTGCTACTGCCATCAAGTGGCGTGCTATATAAATAGCGCTGACCTGGATCGTTTGGTGAAGCAATAAAATACATGACGTTTTTGTCTTCATTGATCGTGAGCATATCAACAATATCGTAATCGCCAGGCGTTAGGTCAATAATGGTTTTGCCATCGCGCGATACACGGTAAAGATGACGCCAGCCGTCACGTTCGCTGTGCCAAATAAAGAATTTGCCGTCTTTTGACCAATTGGCTTTATAAAACCATTCGATAAACGCATCGTCTTTATCTTCTAAAATTTTAGTCAGTTGCTGCTTTTGCCAATCAAATAACCACACTTTATTTTGGCTTTGCGGGCGATTTAAATCTTGGATCATTAACTCATCGCCTGTGCCTGCCCAGCTAATACGCGGAATGTAGCGATCGCGATTATCACCTTCAAGTTTGGCCCAGCGGGTTTGTTTGTCGCTAAGGCTTACCACGCCCACGCGCACGGCTGAATTAGTTTCACCCGCTTTAGGATACGGAAACGTTTTGAGGGTAGGGTAGAGCTCATCGGTGTTGTTGATCATAGTGAAAAATTTAACACCGCTGGTATCAAGCTGCCAATAAGCGATTGATTTGTTATCGGGGCTCCAACGAAAGCCATCAGCAATGGTGAACTCTTCTTCGTAAACCCAATCAAAGTTGCCGTTAACAAGGGTGGCGCTGCCATCGATTGTGAGCGCAGTTACATCGTTACTGCCAACCGCTTGCATATAAATGTTGTTATCGCGCACGTAAGCCACTTTTGAGCTATCTGGCGAAAATTTAGCAAACATGAGCTTAGTAGGCTCAACGTCTGCGCCACCTAATTGCTGTAATTGGTTAGTCTCAAGGTTGAGTAACCAAAAGTCTCCGCGGCTGCGTGAGCGCCAAACTTGCTCGCTATTGGTAAATACCATGAGCCATTTACCATCTTTTGACCACTGGTAGCTTTCTATTGCCAACGGCTCTTCAGCGCCTTCTGGGTGTAGCTTTTCAAACTCAACTAATACCTTACGGTCAGTACCATCGGCATTGTAGAACACAATGTCGTTACCTTTTATGCCATTGTCTTTGTCATCATCAGCTTTTTCGTCATCCGCTTTAGTATTATCAGCGTCGTCTTTTTTATCTTTTTCGCTCTCACGCGCTTCAAGCACTGTGTAGCCAGTGCCATCGTCTAACCATTTAAAGTAAGTGCTACGCTGCGCTTTAAAATATTTATCTTTATAGATTTGTTCAAAGCTCAGAGGGTTACTTATTTGGTTTGTAGCGGCTTGTGTGCTGCCACTTTCGGTCATTGAGCAGCCAGATAACGATAACCCAGCGAGTACCGACAGTACTATAGCGGTGGATTTGAATAATTTCATGTAAGTTCCTAAAGTGGAGTATTTGCTTATTGTCGTTATTTTTAAGGGTTGTCTAACACATTTATCCGATACAAAAATAATGTTAAACAACTTTTACTTTAGCAAATTTTGTACTTAATATCAGAACACTTATCGCAAGCATTCACGCATTGAACTCAATTATTGCATGCAATATGCAATGCTAGCAATTTTTTCTGCTTAATAGCCAAACGACTGCATTGGCAGGCTTAACACCTTTAACGCCATTGGTAATGGCATCACACGTTATTAACTTTAGCGAATAGATGCGATGATAATGATCAAACACTTCCTGAGCGCTAACGCTGTATGGTGTGCCATCATGCTTAGATTGGTCATACACACAACAAATAAGCAATTGCGGGGCACTCTTTGTAATATTAGTGATATGTGCAGTGTATTTTTTACGTAATTTGAAAGGCAAAGCAACCAAGGCACCGCGATCATATATAGCATCGACTGATCCAAGTGACTCAGTTGTTAAAGCAAAAATATCGCCGACCCAAATAGTCACATTACCCGCGCAATACTGCGTCAGTTGACCATACTGAGTTAGGGTGGGTGCTAAACCTAAATCGATAAATAACGCCTTAATCGCACTTACACTAAGCTCAACACCCACAACATGCATTCCTTTATTAAGCAGCCAAGCAATATCCTTTGTTTTACCACACAAAGGCACAAAAATACGGCTATTAATAGATGGGACTAAGTTAGTAAAATAACGATCTAAGTAAGGATTTACATTGTTTTCATGAAAACCAATATCGCCATCTTTCCATCGCTTTAACCAATAATTAGCTGACATAACGATCCTCTAAAATAGTAGTAAAACAATTGAACTGATATAAATCCCCACACCAAACACGCAGTGCGATACACAACTTTTGACTCTGGCTAAAGCAGGTTTAGGAGTTTTACTAGCAGCAATCCCCAAGCCTAGCGCCGGTTGCATAATAAAAAGCGGCATACACACGGTCGCTAAACCGAATAACAACGCAGGTACTAAGCTTGGTGATGCCAGCCAGCTGGATGATACAAGCAGTAAGAAGACTAAGCTAAAAACGATGCCTATTACATAGTGAATAAACCAGCCAATAACACATTCGTATTTTTGAGTGGGTGCCTGAGCAATCGCAGCATGCTTAAATTGGCCTTTTCGCATTAAACTTACCCAACGGCCTACCATGCAAAAATTTAAAGCACTAATGCCAAACACCTTGGCAAGTAATAGCGCCCATACGTCAAGCACAGCTGTAGCACCTACACCAATTGCTATAACAGTAACCCAATCAATACCTTCAAACATAAAAATACTCTTTACTAAGAAAACTTAGTAATCATGATATATACTTACACAAACGTTAAATACAAAGCTTTAATCAAACTTAAATTGCAAAAGTGGAATCATGTTAGATGATATAGTGTTATTTGTGCATATAGTGCAGCAAGGTGGGTTATCGCAAGCTGGGCAGTATTTATCGCTGCCTGGTGCGACGGTCACCCGGCGTTTACAACGTCTTGAGTCTCGCCTTGGGCAAAAGTTACTACACCGTTCTGCGCGCCAATGTACGCTGACACAGCAAGGGCAGGTATACTATCAAAGTTATGCAAATTTAGTTGAGCAATTTGAACAAACCAGTCATCAACTTAATCAACAAAAAGAACAACTAAGCGGTAAACTCAAAGTGCTTGCGCCGCTTAATATTTGCCATGGTTTTTTACGACCCATGTGGTTGTCGTTCACTAAAGCGTACCCTGATATTCAATTAGAGCTTGTTTTGGGTAACCAGCTTGAAGACATCATAAAAAACCAAGCCGATTTAGCCCTAAGAATAGGCCCACAGGAAGATTCACTGCTACAACAAAAAAAGCTCGGACAAGCAGATTCTTTTTTGGTGGCGACCCCTAACTATTTAACTAGCACCGCTGAACTTAAAGAGCCAAATGATCTTAAACAGCACCGCTTAATTGGCACTACGCTTAGAAATAAATGGCCGCTGACCAATACCAAAACTCGCGCCAGTTACACGCATATGTGCCGCTTTAATAGCATTTATAACGATACTAGTTTTGTGAAATATCAAATATGCGATCATCAAGGGATAGGATTACTACCGCGATTTGAAATTATAAATGAGCTTAAAACAGGCGAGTTAGTAAGGGTTTTACCTGAATGGCAAAGTCTACCAAGGGAGGTTTTTGCTATTTGGCCAAGCGGGCGTTTACTTAGTAAAAAATCGGTTTGTTTACGTGATTACATGCATATATTTATACAACAGCAACTACCAGAGGGCTAAGTGTTTGTGTGCCACTGATATTCCATTTGCTTCGCCGTAAGCTCAGCATGTTCAGGGCTTATTAACTCTGCAACTAGCGCTAAACTCATATCAATTCCCGCAGAAATTCCGCCTGAGGTGGTGAATTTACCTTGCGATACCCAGCGTTTATTGGTGATCACATTTAGGCTTGGGAACATAGCAGCAAGATCAGCTTGATCTTCCCAATGTGTGGTAACCGTTAAGCCATCAAGTAAATCAGTTTTGGCTAATAAAAAAGCACCAGTGCAAACCGAGGCTACTTTAGCAGCAGCGTCAGCGGCTTCTCGTATCCAGTTAATTACGGCCCTTTTTTCAAGTTCATAGGTATGTACACCACCAACAACTATTAGCAAGTCTATCGCCGGATGATTATCAAAACTGTAATGGGGGTTTACACTAAAGCCTGCACGCGCAAGTACTGGTTTGTTTTGCTCGGCCACAAAAAATACCTGCCAATCATTATCAGCTAAGCGTTTTGCCGTGCTAAACACTTCAAATGGGCCTGAAAAATCCAGCACTTCTGCATCATTGTAAATATATATACCAATGTTCATCACTTGTTTTCCTTATGCTTTAGTATCATTTACGTCAAAAATTAGTTTTAACCACCTTAAATTTTTAGTCGTTAGATGTGCTTGTTCATGCAGTGATTCATCATCGTATACATCTTTATAAACATGACAAATTGCAACATCGGTAAGCTCACGCCACGTTTCATCTCCTAACTCAGGTATAGAACATTCACCTAAGTTAAAGCTGGTTAAAGGGTCATGCTCTGCTTCGGTTGTTCTAAGTGTGAGCTCCAACTCTTGCAAAATAGGGTTTATTACTTGCAGTGTATTAGCAGCCTCAAATTCTTGAATGATATTGTTTTGAGCTGTTTTGATTTCTTTTTCAAGTTGATATTGGGAAAATTTATCCGCAGAAGCACGCAAACCATATTTGTTCAATAGGCCTGTGACGCTTGGCAACACTGCTTTAGCTGCTATACCTGCCCCTAATAAAGGATTTGCTATGGCAGCAAGGCCACCGACTAATAGCATACCGTAAGTAAGCTTTTGATCTAACGCGTCTATATCATTTGCTAGTGACTGCAAGGTATTCGTTTGCCCAGTCGCTTGTGCTCGCATTATCTCATCAGTGCTGTTTAGCATGTAGAGCCTAAGTCCGGCTTCAGCGTGTTCGTTTGGGAAATGAAACACTCGTCGTTTAGGCAAGTTATTCACTTCGGAGACACCTTTAGGCAGGCAGCGCATGGTGTGTAGAGCAAATTTATACTCTGATAATTCGAAAGGGATTACAAAATAATGTTTTTCGTCAAACGATAGCGGGCTTACTTTTCCACAGTGCTCTAACGACATGAAAATAGGGAGTCCATTGACCTTTTCTTTTGCTAAAACATAGCCTTTACTAAACTCATCGGTGAGTTTATCTGATGCTAATTTTAGCGTAGCAATTCCTTTGTTTAAAAACTGTTTCATTCTCTTTATTAATCCAATTCTAGTTGGGCTCGTTCAACACTTTCAGCGGGTAAGTCTTTTTGCACTGAGACACCAAGCTCTTTAAACTCAGAGGCTTGTTTAATTAAGTTACCTTTACCACGATATAGCTGAGAAAATGCTTTGTCGTAGCTTTCTTTGGCTTTATCTAATTGTTTACCAACACCTTCCATACTGGTTAAAAAACCATTGAGCTTATTATAAAAACGCTCAGCACGATTAGCTAACTCTTTAGAGTATTTGGTTTGCTCTTCAAAGCGCCATAACTGTTTAACAATATTTAAACTTGTGAGTAGGGTAGTGGGAGTCGCAACTAGAATGTTTTTTTCAATTGCTTGTTGGTAGATATCACTTTGGTATTTAAGTGCTTCAACAAAAGCAGACTCTATTGGCACAAACATCACCACAACCTCTGGTGAATTAATTCCTGGGAGGCGATCATATGATTTACTCGCCAATTCATTAATACGCGCTTTAACAGCCTCTACATGCTCTTTAATCGCTTGTTGCGCTTGAAGTTCGTTATCTGCATTTACATAGCGGGTGTAAGCATTGAGTGACGTTTTAGCATCTATAACCAAATGGCGACCTTGCGGTAAATATACCACTACATCGGGACGAAGGCGGCCATCGTCAGTATTAAACGACACCTCGCGTTTGTAATCAGTTCCAGCGCGCAGGCCTGCGCTATCTAACACGTTTTCAAGCATAAGTTCTCCCCAATTACCTTGGGTTTTCTTTTGCCCTTGGAGTGCGTTACTGAGCCTATCTGCTTGATCTGTTATTGCTTGGCTTTTGGCTTGTAAATGCAGTAGCTCTATTTTAAGTGCCTCGCGCTGTTTTACATCTTCAACGTGAATAGACTCTAACTTATCTCTAAAGCCTTTTAACTCGCCTTGCACTGGTTTTAATAGTTGTTCAATGCTCTCTTGATTTAAAGCTTTAAACTTTTGCGATTTTTCTTCAAGGATTTGATTCGCTAAATTTTCAAACTCTTTTTTTAGCTGCTCTTTACTTTGTTTGATGTGTTCAAGCTGCTCTTCAAAGTGTGTTTGCTTTTGTTCAAGTACAGTGCGCATTGTACTAAGCTCTATGCCACGGGCATTGTGTTCGCCACGCAGGGCTGTTAGTTCGCTTTCCGCTTTACGCCAATAATGGTTGTACTGTTGGCTTTGTTTTTCTTGCTCGGTAAAACGTGTTTTAAAATGTTGGGTTTCATCACGTTGCTCTTGATGGCTTCGCTCGAGCAAATCGTGTTCATCTAATAAGGCGCTGTATTGTTGTTGCTTTTCACTAAGTTGATTTTGTATTAGTAGCAGTTGCTGTTGGTGCTCACTCATTTGCTGCGATAAGCGTTTACCTTTATTTGAGTAAACGAGACCTAGAAGTACGGCACCAGTGGTAACACCGACCCCAACACTCACCCAATCAATGCTTGTAAGTAGTTGTATATACATAAATAAACTTCATTAGCCTAAAGACACTTAATCATAACGAAGATCAAACAAGCAAGATAGCCATATTTGGCTCTAAGATACAGGTAAACATAGATGATTTAATTCAAACGAATAACCAAAAACACGTTTGTATTACGCACTTCCCCCATTAAAAATATTACACGCTATTACAAATAAACGTAATAGCTTTTATTAGTAAAAAGTATCACCTACAATAAAACTCGTACCAAATAAGTACCGACTACACCAACTGTAACAAGGAAAGATAAAATGACGATTGCTCAACACCCTGATATTCAAGTTCCATGTAATGAAGACAATTTTTCGCAAACAGCCCACTTTACGCTGCTTCCGCATACAAGTGAAAGTTGGCTTACCTTCCATGTAAACACAGAAAGTAGCACACTTTTAACTGAAACCTTAAGTATCGAGTTTCAAAACCCAAAAGGCACAACCCCAGCCGGGCTTGCAGTAAAACAATTTGCTGAGCTTGTTGTAACACTTGATCAATCTGTTGCTGATGAATGGGTGTTTTATGGTAATGGTGTTGAATACTGTGGTGCTGGCAGTAACTGCCAGTATAACATTTCAACCTCAATAGATGCTTCAGGCAAGGTGCTTACTTTAAAAGTAACAGATGTTGGAGCGACCTATGCGTTTGCAGGGGTCGATACAGGTAACTTGGATAAAGTAATCGAAGTAACGCAAGGTGAAGATACAGCTTACTTACCTATTAGCTTTAGATATGTTGCAAAACATAATTCAGGTCAAATTTATATGTCGCAAGATCCTAAGATTGTTGTACGTAGACCTGGTAATACACTTTAATTTAAAGTAAAGCCACAACTAAAAGAAGAGTCATATTGCTGCATTAATGTAATAAACTCTTCTTTTTTGCACCAAGGTTTAAACCAAGGCAACTTAAACCACATCGGGTGGTAACCAATTGTTAATGACTTCTCTATATACATTATCGCTGATTGGTATTCACCAATAACACTGTAAACAAGTGCCGCAGTAAACACATACTCATAGTGCTCTGATGAGATACTAATTGCTTTATTTAGTGCCTGTAATGCAAGTTTAGCCTCGCCTAATTGGCTATGCGCTTGCGCCACCTCTAAATAACCATCAAGAGTTTGTTTATCTTGCGTCAATTCAATGACTTTTAGATAATTAGCTGGGTATGACTCAATCAGGCCAAGCGACTTTTGTGTATCCGCTAAATTAAGCCTAAAGCTAACATGCTCGGGGTTTATATCAACAGCTTGCTGGGCAACTATTAATGCTTGTTCAAACTCACCTTGCAATGAATAAGCAATACTTAAGTTACTCAAATCTGTACTATCAGCCTTAATATTTATAGCCTGTTTATATTGCTTTATAGCAATTACTAAATCACCTTCGGTAAGTGCTATATCAGCCAATAATTGATTAGCCATATAATTTTGTGGGCTAACACTTATCACCTCATTAAGTAGCCGCTTTGCCTTTTCAATATCACCTTGCCACCACATAACCAACGCAAGGTTTTGCTTTATTAGCGGGTTAGAACGTATTTTTAATGCTAATTCAAAAGCTTGTTGTGCTTCAGGCAACTGATCTTGCTTTAAGTAGAGAGTACCTTGTAACTCATAAAGAGTTAAGGTGCTAGCGCCTACTTGTTCAGCTTTGGCCAAATACTGTGTAGCCGCAGACCAATCTTGTCTAGCAACCGCTATCAACATGGCATTTTTAGCAAATGCAGGGGTATTTTGATATGCCAACGGCGAGTTAAAAAGCAACTTACTGGCAGTATTTAAATACTCATCCTGTTGAGACTGCTGGTATAAACTCAGTGCAACCTCACGTAATAACTCATAGTTAGCGTATAACTGCGGGGTTTGTTCAATTGCGCTACTAATTTGCATGAATAGCTGTTCACTGTAATCGCCTACATGCTGCACTTTTTGATACAACTCGATATGTTCAATTTGTACTTTGTCGCTCAACTGCGACATTACAACATATTTATTATCAAAATCAGGGTAAAGTGCA
Organism: Pseudoalteromonas sp. NEC-BIFX-2020_002; assembly: GCF_013002825.1. Classification (NCBI taxonomy): domain Bacteria; kingdom Pseudomonadati; phylum Pseudomonadota; class Gammaproteobacteria; order Alteromonadales; family Pseudoalteromonadaceae; genus Pseudoalteromonas; species Pseudoalteromonas sp. NEC-BIFX-2020_002. Next base: position 303,600 of record NZ_JABEPJ010000001.1, on the reverse strand, counting down.
GTTAATTGTTGACTGCTTGAATGGTGCATTTGACTATAATTATCAATAATAATAGGCCATTGCTTACGTGCTTTGACCGTCCAATTAGGTGCTTCTAAACGAACTAACGTTAAATAACATTGTGGCTGCATACAATTGAGTTCAGCTCTTACAGCTTCTTGCATACCTGTTGCAATACTTAACTGTTTTAACCTCTGTGTTAAAGTTTGTTGGTTGTTACTATCTTCAATAACTTTTATTTCATCTTCTGAGATAAGGTGTAAGTGTTTACTATTAATAATACCTTGTCTAACGGCATCATCTATCGTAGCTTTTACCATATTTATATCAGCTTCGAAAAGCGGGGGCACTTTTATTTCAGGGGCCAAAAATACAACATAATGTTCTTCTGGTTTATGTACTTCAAACTTATACATTAAGCCTGTGGTTATGGCTGCAATCCCCATCACTGCACCTAAAATCACCCACTTTTTAGGTGATTTTGTTTTTACGACTAATTGATCAAGTGGAATTGTCTCTTGCGCTAAAATTTCTTGCTGTTTAATAGCAATAATAATGTCTTGTAACCTGCGTTCGACGCTTTGAGCATTTACGGGACGACGTGATTTTTTTCGCTGTAGTAATTGATTGAGTAAATCACATAATTCATTGGGTAGTCCGGGAATTATCTCGTGTGCATTGCTGGCTTTTCCATTTGCAATATTATTAGCTAATGCTTGCGCGGCCCCTTCACCAAAGGGATGACGGCCACTAATAAACATATATGCTAGTATACCAAATGAAAATAAATCGCTTTTAAAATCAACAGGCTCTTTTCTTATCTGTTCAGGTGACATCGCACTTGCACTGCCAAAACTCAGCCCCTGAACAGACTCACTAGTATCAGTATTATGTAAAGCGGCAATACCAAAATCTGTAATTTTTAATACGTTTTTTTCAGTATCAATTATGATATTTGCGGGCTTTAAATCGCAATGAATTACTTGCTGACTATGTGCATGAGACAAGCCTGCACATAGCTGTAAAAGTATGTTCAGTTTATCCAACAAACAACAAATATGCTGTTGCTGGAACTGTTGTAAGGTTTTGCCTTTCAAATACTCCATAACAATGCATAGTTGATCTTCAAACATCAGTACATCATGTATTTGCACAATATGTGGATGATTAAGACGAGCTAATAATTGTGCTTCATTAAGAACGTTGATATCTGCCGCCGATTGTGTGGAATTAACTTTAATAAGTTTAATTGCCACATAGCGCTTCAAGCGGGTATCTTCAGCAAGGTAGACAGAGCCCATTCCGCCTTGATTAAGTAATTTTATTAATTTGTAATTAACGATTGTTGTATTAAATTTTTCCACGCTGTTATGCGGTTGCGACATTCGAGGTTCTCTCTAACTCATGCCCTTTGTATATTTCAAAGGTTTTACCTGCAAAGCGAACTCTGCGTAATTGTCGCTCAATAATATTTTCAGCATCATGAACATGCGTTAAAACTTCAGAAAACTGTTTGCGGGCACGATGAATCTGAATATTTAAATATCGCATATCAACCCCTAAGTCTTTAACTAACCGATCTGTTTCTACCCAGCCTTGGTTAGCGGGTGTAACACCACGCTGTGCGTCTTCAGCACGATATCGCGCTAAATTAAGTGTTAGATAGTGATGACAGCGAGCATGTAAATCAATTTCTTTGTTATTGTACTTTATTGTAAGTTCAGAGATTTCTTCATCAAGGCTCAGGTTAAAATGAAACTCCAAATCATTAATATACAACTGTGGCACACTGCTCATTTGTGTTACATCGTCTATATGACTAGATAGAAACATCCAACGAGAATCGCCAAGGGTAATTATATGATTATCTTGCAACACTTCAGGGTCATCTTGTGTGGCGTCATCTAATGATTCTAAGTGCCACTGACCACTGCTGTTTTCAAAAACAACAACATGATCAGGATTGTGCTCAGGTACTAGATGATAATGACTAAGCGAAATGACGTCTGTTGTTTTTTTATTATACTCATCAAGTCGAATTAATTGATCTGCAGGTGCTGCTAGGTTTTTTACAACATACGTTGTTTCTGAGTTACCTGAAAAATATATTTTGTCGCCAATGCAAAGTAACTTGGGCTCATCTTTTACAAGGCGTTTATTGTTTAGCCACGTTCCATTTAGGCTTAAATCTCTAATAAACCATTTACCGTTTACCCATTCAATAATAGTATGGATTTTAGATACACTCGGATCACTTACCAAAGTATCGACTGAGTATTGATAACGACCAAAGGTATGATGTGCGTATAAAAAACAATAATCGTTTGTACGTTTATCAATTAAATGAGCCATAATTGCACCTTGTTCTATCGTTGAATACAGAAGCCAAATGTATCAGTAAAAATTCCTTACATTTTAAAGCTAAACGCAAGAGATTTACATTACTGAGTATATTGATAATTAGTGAAGATTACACTTCGAAAAGTAAATAATATGTACTTTTTTAAGGTAATTGTGCCCAATATCATAAAAAACAAAACAATCCTAAGTATATGAACTCATTTCTTATCTAATACACACCAGTAGAGTGGCTATTTTCAACTAAATAGATTAGTTATTTTTTATAAATTAAATCAATAGGTTCGTAACCCTCTTAATCAAAATTAGGTTAATGGATATGGATAAAATTAAAACAAAAAAAACCAGCTTAAAAAGCTGGTTCAATCATTACTAAATTTAGTAACCAATAGGGGGGAAATCGACATGATACTTGGATAAACTGCAATTCATCAACAAGCACAGTAGTAGACGTCGCCTTACTTATTAAGTTCAAAAATAATTAAAATTTAATTTAGTCTCAAAGCGACAGCCATAAAAAAAGCCAGCTCAAAATGGGCTGGCTCAATCATTACTAAATTTAGTAACCAAATAGGGAAATCAACATGTTGCTTGGATAAACTGCAATTCATCAACAAGCACAATAGTAGACGCCGCCTTACTGATTAAGTTCAAAAATAATTAAAATTTAATTTAGTCTCAAAGCGACAGCCATAAAAAAAGCCAGCTCAAAATGGGCTGGCTCAATCATTACTAAATTTAGTAATCAAATAGGGAAATCAACATGATGCTTGTGCAAACTGCAATTCATCAACAAGCACAATAGTAGACGCCGCCTTACTGATTAAGTTCAAAATAATTAAAATTTAATTTAGTCTCTAAGCTACGGGCATAAAAAAAGCCAGCTCAAAATGGGCTGGCTCAATCATTACTAAATTTAGTAACCAAATAGGGAAATCAACATGATGCTTGTGCAAACTGCAATTTAACAACAAGCACAATAGTAGACGCCGCCTTACTGATTAAGTTCAAAATAATTAAAATTTAATTTAGTCTCAAAGCGACAGCCATAAAAAAAGCCAGCTCAAAATGGGCCGGCTCAATCATTACTAAATTTAGTAACTAATAGGGGGAAATCAACAAGTCGCTCGGATAAACTGCAATTCATCAACAAGCACAATAGTAGACGGCGCTTTACAGGTTAAGTTCAATAAAAGATCCTCTATTTTGAGTATCTTTTTTAATTTTTGATCAAAGACAACATTTGTTCTTCATCTAACTTAGTAAAACTCATTGATTTATCAGTAAATAATGCATCAACAAGGGCTTGCTTCTCTTGTTGCATTTTAAACACTTTTTGCTCAATTGAATTCGCCATAATTAATTTATAAACAAAAACGGGGTTTGTTTGACCGATCCTATAAGCGCGATCTGTTGCTTGCTTTTCAACGGCAGGGTTCCACCATGGATCAAAATGGATCACTGTATCAGCCTGAGTTAAATTAAGACCTGTTCCACCCGCTTTAAGACTAATTAGAAATACAGAGGTGTTACCACTGGTAAATTCATCTATTACTTTATCGCGATGCCGTGTTTGCCCTGTAAGTAAGCTAAAGCTAATTGATTGTTCATTAAGTTGTGTGGCAATAATGTCTAAGGCGCTAGTAAATTGGCTAAAGATAATCACTTTACGTCCTTCGCTAAGCATCATAGGTAGGTGATTACTGATCCAATCTAACTTCGCGCTGCGTGCAGTAGTATGCTCATCAATTAATTGCGGATGACAACAAATTTGCCTTAACTTTAATAACGCATCTAAAAATGCAAGCTTGCTTTTTTGCATACCTTGCGCGGCAAATAAATCGATCATCTTTTCTTCAAGTGCTTCAGTGATCCCTTGATAAATTGCTTTTTGCTGTGATTCAAACTCAAATTCTTTTATCAACTCAGTCTTTAAAGGTAGCTCTTGTGCCACTTCAGCTTTAGTACGGCGCAAAATAAATGGCATTATTAATGACTTTAATTCGCGGGCACGCTCACTATCACCATCACGCTCGATCGGGGTTTGAAAATGTTGTTTAAAATGGCTTTGCGAACCCAGTGATGATGGCATAGCAAAATCGAGTAACGATTTAAGTTCAAAGAGATTATTTTCGATCGGTGTCCCACTTAAGCAAAGTTTAAAGTCGGCATTTAAACGTTTAACCAATCGCGATACCTGTGCGCTGTCATTTTTAATATATTGCGCTTCATCAAGTATAATGTTTTCAAAATATAATGGTGAATAATAGGCTATATCACGTTTTAGTAGCGGGTAGGTTGTTAAAATACACTCTGCTTGCGCTAAATGTGATAATTGTTCGACTCGTGCAGAACCAAATATTGTTGTCACTTTTATGTCACTGGCAAACTTAGTGATCTCGTTTTGCCAATTACTAACTAAGCTTGTTGGACAAACAATCAATGTTGGTCCAGCTTGTGGGTTTTTTTTAGCATTGGCTAAAAAAGCAATGACCTGGAGCGTTTTACCCAGGCCCATATCATCGGCAAGAATACCACCGAGTTGATGGCGTTTTAGAAAATGTAACCAATCAACGCCTTGTTGCTGATATTCGCGAAGTTGAACCCCCGAGTTTAAGCCCTGCAATTTATACTTAACGTCTTTTTTTTGTATTGTTAGCTCTGCTAAATAACGTTCTAAACTATCGTCAACTAAATTAACATTAATACACTCCAAAGCCATTAATTCAGGTAAAAACGACAGGGGTATAAGTAACTCATCTCGTGTTTTTATAAATTCAAACCGCTGCTTAAACTCAGTTAATAAATTGAAGACCGATTTCTCAATTACCCCGAATTGTTTACCCTCAGTGTAATAATAAAAATGTTCACTTTGACGGTTTAATGACTGATACTCAGGGTTATCGTTAGCTAAAACATGGGCAGCTTTTAAATTTGAGATCAATATTTTACTAACAACTTGATGTCCTTTTCCTCGTTTAATATCGAGACAAGGCGTTGTTAAACTTTTTTTGATCACTAATTTTTTATCGCTAATTTTCCAGCCTCGCTGGCGAAGCATTGGAATTACTTCAAATTTAAACCAATGGTTATGAGTAATGGACTGTTTACTAAAGATAAATGTATTTTGTAAAGCCCCTTTACATGATTCAAATCCAAGGTTAATTAATTCATTTAGTACTGTATTCTCAAGCGCTTTATTAAGTAATTTAACCGGCGCGGAATTAGGCTGATAAAGCTGACCTTGATAATTAAATTGCAAACTAAATTGTAACTGCTTTTTATCATTACTTACGTCTATCACCGCGTATGCATCAGCAATGCGTTTCAATTTCTTTTTTTCTACAGGCTGATAATGGGGAATAACACCATCACCAAAATTGGCTACTAATTGCTTATAAACACGTTCGAAATTGGTGGTATGAATTGCTGGTATAGATTGAATATGTGCAACTTCTTCACCACTGAGAGGTGTACGTAAACGACCTATTTTAAATGACTCTGTTTCAATGTAAGTGGGTGGGGTTGTTTTTAATAGCAGCCAAGGTGATTTATCGCATAAATCAATATTTAAATGCGTAAGATCTTTTTTATGTGTCCAACTAAAGCTGAGTTCTTTAGCGCTATCCGCTTTGATTGAACTACGGGAGCGTCCAAAAAACAAACGCTGCGTTGCTATTAGTTGTTGTAGTGCAGTAAAACCCCATTGGCCTTTGAGCTCAAGATGACCTAGGGCGTTTTGTGAACGTATCCAACTGAATAAACGAAAATCACTTTCAAGCAGGTCTGTAGGTGTAACAAAGCTATTAAGCTGTTGCTCAGTTAAATTACGGCCTAATGTATAATTATGCTCTTTTGAATAGGCTGCAATCTTTGGTGTAAGAATAACGCGAGTATCTTCAACATCAAGTACGAATAACAAAACATTTTTTACTGTCGTAACTTCTGTTTGCTTTAACGTTTTAAGCTCATCAAACCAATCATTTATTATGTAATCTTGGCCGTATTCACCTGAATGCTCAATTTTAAGTTTAAGTAAAACCGCAGCTAAATGACGACAACTTGTTTTTGCATTACATGAACAATGACGTTCAACTGAAAACCCAGTTGGTAATTTTTTGATCTCAATATGCTGATTAAAGGTATTCCCTTCATTACCGAGCATAGACGCATCAATAACAGAAAAATCGCTATTATATTCAAGGCAATTAATTTGACCATTCGCTAAATATTCTTTTGCTCTACTTAGTACATTAGGTTTAAACAACTGTTTTATAAACCGTTCAGATAGAGGAAATTGAGTCGCTTGTTCTTGTTTTATTTCTTCAAAAATAGCTAACAGGTCATTCTTTGATAAATTAGCAGACATAGTGCTCGAAGCATTAAAAATAAAGAATAATTTTACCAGTATATGATTTATATGTACTGAGCTAAAGCATTAAAACAACAAATTATACTTGTTGGAGCTGGTGAGTTGGTAAAAAATAGCTTTGTGCATAAAAAACAATCATCGGGGGTGGCGACGAAACAATTAACAAACAACTAAGGTACAAGTTATAAACAACTTAATAACAATGGAGGGGGTTTACAGATCAGATTTTTACTAAGCAATGGCTGATAAGCAAAGAAGGGAGAAAAACCCACCATTAAGTTAGTAAAATAATGATCTTTAATAGGTATTTAGCTTGATTTGGTGTAATTCGGATCGTTATTTAACTAACTTAGAGGTAGTCGAGATCACTATTTTACTAACAAAAGCGTGATCTCAGATCATTATTTTATCAACTAGTTAAAAGCATTTAAAAGCTTTGTTAACTGTTCTAAGCGTCTGTCAGTCATCACTTTATTATCAATCTTAATCGATAAATCACCACTTTTAACATTACGCTGAACACTAACATAGTCGCTTTCAAGTAAAGCTTCACGACGATGGGTGTTTACAGGCTCGGCAGTTAAAGATTTGGTAATCGCCATTGCGCGCTTATCGTCACCAATAATCTCATTGATACTTTGATCATTAGCGAGTAATTCAACTTGTTGATTAAATGTTGTTTCATTGCGTTCTTTTGCAGCTATTAATTTTTTTGCGACTTCTCGGCCAACATGATTAGCCGTTGGATACAACGCTAGAACGCTAGCAGGTAGCTTCTCGTAAGCTTTAATGGCATCAGCAATGGCTGTGTGAGAAACCCCTTCAATTGCCGCTATTTCACGATAGGAGCCCTTTTTACCATCATTAATTAATTCATCTTTTGTTTGTTGATACGCTTGGCCAAGCTCCCACAAACTTGGTGCGATGTATTGATCCGATGAAACAGCTAAAATTTTGGCATCAAGATCTGTAAAATCACTTGAACTAAGTACCATGTAATCAGCATTTCCTAATATACATGCCATACGACGACGTGAGCCTGCCAGTACAAGTGTTTCATCACCTTTATCCCAGCATAGGGCTGGATGTTGGTTACGCCCGTCCTCAGTGATTGCAGGAAGAATATCAGCTACTGATTTTTCATTTAAAAGTGATTGTACTCGTCGGTTTTTGCCATACACTTTAGTCATGAGTTCTATGTCATTATGCGGGATCATTTTACACACCAATGTGATCTGACGATTTGGATCGCTTGGAGCTGGCATTTTTATCACATCACCGGCATTGGCCTGTTCAAGTAGCTCATCAAGGCTGCTATTGCCGATAGACGTAGCAAAAGGATCTAAGCTGGTGTCATTTTTACGTTTTTTAGCCATTATTATTAACTACCTTACTTAGCTTTATTAAGTTGAGATTGCGTTGACTTCCAATTAGAACGAATCAACATTTCAAGTTCATCAACTACATCTTTGATATTTTCTTGTGCTCTGATCAATGATTCTCGACTAGCAAGGCTATCTGATGTTTTTTGATCAAAAATAGTATTAAATGATGATGAACTGGCTGTAATTGCTGAGCTGTGGTTTATTGGATAGCTCATGACTTGACGCCCAAACGCACTACGAACATCTTTCACTATGTCACGCTGAGAATGATTACCTTTAACGTAATTCGTCACTAAAAACTGCATGAAATCCCAACCTTCATGGCCTAAAGAAGCCACTGTATGGTAAATCTCACCAAGTCGTTTTAGGTATTTATTATTTGCATCAAAATCAACGGCTTCAGGGTGCACAGGTATTAACATTGCTGTAGATGCCATTAAAGCATTATAAAACATAAAGTTAAGTGAAGGTGCTGTATCAATTAATATAATATCAAACTGATCTTTTACAGGGTTAATCACTTTTTCAAGTAATTTATGATAATGACGTGTTTTATCGTAGCTTGAACTATCTTTCAATAACGTTGCGGTCTCATGTTCAAAATAAAAGTCGTCCATACCAGAAGGTAAAATACGAATATTTGGAATGTGCGTTGGTAAAAATGAATTTGATACAAGTTGTTCCCATGTTTCGTTTTCATCAAGTTCAATGCAATTACGCATTAAGTCGCCGACTGTTATAGGTTCTGGTTCGCTCGGTGGGAAAAAACTAGAAGAAGAACCTTGAGGGTCTAAGTCAATAATACCAATACGATAACGTTTAATATTTGTAGTTGCCAATGCTGCTGCAATATTTACCATGCTAGTTGTTTTACCACAGCCACCTTTGAGTGAATTGATGACAATAACTTGTAATTTATCATCAATATTGCGGTGATCTGGTTGAATATCCATGATATCAGCCATTGAGAAAATATTTACCAGAGTGTAAGCATAATGACCGTTAGCACCACGTTTAATATTTAAATCATCGAAGTCGCCATTATCGTGACGTCTTTTTAAGGTTCGGTTGTTGCACCCTAATAAATCTGCCGCTGCTTTTTGGGTATATGTTCTAAGCTCTTTTTCTTCAGATTTTAGATGAGCGCGATAATGTTGAATACGTCCTTCTAATGACTTTTCTGCGACTTCAGCAGTTGCTTTTAAAAGACCATATGTTGCTAACGCATTACTATGAATTGACATGCTTTATTCCTCAAAGTTAGGTGATAAGTATAATGTCCATTCAATTAACTGTAAACAACTATTTATGGTGACATTACTTTTATTTAGAAGACATTCAAAACTTAATATTCAAACTTTAATATTGCTTAGTATAAATAAAGAAGGTTAAAGGTGGTTAGTATATAAGGTAGTAAAGGTTAAGGGTCTTAAAAAGTTACTTAACTAATTGATTTTAATAAACAATAGTAAATAAGTTAGATCACGTTTATACTTGGTTAAGATCAGATCTTTTACTACTGATGGATCACTATTTTACTAAGCACGAATATAACAATAGAGTTACACACAAGTTAAACACATTGTTGTTCACAATAAGCAGTGTTTAGATCATTATTTTACTAAGTTAATTAATAAGTTATACACTAACGAGTGGTTAAATGAGTGGGTTTGATTAGTATAGATCTGATCTGTACTAGGTAGAGATCAGATCTATTCCAACTCATAGTTGTATTATCCACAGGCATGCTTTCTAAATGGACGATATGTCGTGTGTTTTTTAATAAAAACTAAAATGAAATGGACAAATTTGCTATTGAGTTAGTAAAAATTAGATTTGTAACTGCCTAGTTAGTAAAAAAGTGATCTGTAAATCATGATTACAACCTTTACTTAGTATAAAAGTGATCTGATGATATATTTTAAACTTGGATCAGTTTTATACTAACTTAAACATTTAACTTTTACAGTTTAATGTGTTGTTATTAGATGTCGCAACAAAATTTGGAAATAAGAACAATGAGCCGAAAGGTCAACATCTCGGTAGATAACTTACCCGATACATTACGGGGACAGATCCACGGGGTGGAAAGTGCAATAGATAACGAGAGTCTCGCTTTATTCACCGATAATAAAGATGTCCGTGTTTCAATCGAAAATGCTGCACATGGATTACGAGCATACTCAAACACATTTAATCATTATGATTTATGGGGACGTTTTGTTCGCTCTGGTCATAAAAAGCTCCCTTTAGAAGAAGCACCAAAAAAAACGATCATTACACGTAAAATATCAGAAAAAGTAGATGGTATTTTGTATGACGGTGAAATAAAAATAACACCAGCTGTTGTCAGTAGCCGTAAAGATGGTGAAGATATTGAATATTTAGTTTGGCCATCCGATCGTGAAGAAAAAGTTGAGCGCGCACTCATTCGTTTGGCTTCAAAAGGTAAAATCGTTAAAATAAATTTTAAGTCCGGTATTCAATATGCCGTTGTTTTTTCGATGAACGAGTTGGCTCAAGAACTTAAAGCTGTTGGGCAATCTATGCCTTATCCACAAATTAAAGAAGCTTTAGAAGCACTGCAAGGATCTAAGTTATCATTTAAGTATTCTGCGACGGATACAAAAAATACAGATATTGATGACTCTTTTTATGAGTCAAATATGAACTTTCTTTCATCGTTGCATTTTAGTGGTAAAAAAGGGCAGGGAGGCAATGTAAAATGTGTTGCATGCCTGAATGCGTTTGTTCATAACATGATCGATAACCTTGAATATAAAGGTTATTATTTCAACAGCGCGCAAGAGCTGAAGCGTGGTCTGTCTCGTTGGATGATGTTACGTTTGTATCACCTTTGGCGTTATGCTGCACCAGGAAAAACTTACCACTTTAGATTACTATCGATCATGGAAAAATATGGCTCTATTTATTCCACAGATAATATTACTGAAAATAAGTTGAAAGCGCTGCGTCGTGATATGACAACGACGATGAAAGACTTAATTGAGAAAGGAGCTATTTCAGAATACAGTATTACGAATGTAAAAGATGATAAAACGGGAAATATTATTGATTATACATATGAAATGCACCCGTCAGATCAATTTTGTGATGAAATACTTACTTTGAATAAACATAATAAGCGGATTGAAATTCAAGGCGGTAAGCGTGTAGTTGAAAATGTAGTTCACCTTGATGAAGATACTATTGAGGCGATAGTCCAAGATTAACCGCTTAGTTTAGTGTAGTTATTAAAAAGGCCGCTATTTAGTGGCCTTTTTAACATAATCAACTTTCTATTTGTTCCATATATAACCTATCAACAAGAAAATCATATTCTTTTTTTCTTGGGTGTCCATCTGGTTTTAGATAATCAGATAAAATACCCAGCTTTACATCCGGTTCAGGGTTAATCAAAATAAAGGGTAAGGCAGCACTGACATGATAACGATCTTGAGCTGTGTATCTAACATTAACTTGGGGGCTTACACGGGTTGGTCGTCTAATTCTGAGTTTATCTTTATCTCCCAAGCTTGCTACACGTAATTTTTCTTGAGCAACAAGTGATTGCCAACTTTGTTGGTCTATCACTCGAGGGTTAGAATAACCGGCTGATTTTTCCAGCATTTCGAGTGCCATTTTTTTTGTTAAAGTTTTTGTTGCGTGTTTATGCATCCAAGTAAAACGTACTGAGTAAGGTGAATTCACTTCAAAATGAATTTTACGGTAGGCCGCAAGCGTGATTAAATTTGGAATAGCATTATGAACAGCTTCAAAGCGCGCATCATTATTATCAATGGCTAAAATACACTCTTTAAATGCAGCTTTAGCTTTGTTTAATTGTTGAATTCGAGCAATAAGGTGTTGTTGATCCGCATTTTTAATTACTAATAAGCCAGGGTGTCGCTTTAAAACTCGGCTACTAAGACCTGATTTTTTATATATATCACCAAACGAATTTAAAATTGATTTATGTGCAGCATCCCCCGTGATTTTAGTAACATTAATAGAGTTAGGTACAATTTTTTCATCATTACAGCCTACGTCAGGTAATTGATAAAAATCGGCTTTTGAATAACCACATTCTTTTAAATCATCAATAAAAAGATTAGTTAAATCATTTAGTAAATCAAACTGACTTCTAATTTGTACTTTAGATACCATAAGAACACATCATACAAAGATTAAGATCAATATTTTACCATATAGAGAAGCAGGTTCGAAATATTAAAAAACTGTCTTTTCCCTGTTAACTAATTATTAAATTATACTCAGAGCTAAGTTATAACTATTAAAGAAATAAGTATGATGTGTTCTTTGGTTCACTTGATTTATTTTCCTCCCATTGTTTCATAGGTACATGAAACAATGGGGGTGAAACAGCACGTAGCGAAAAACACGGAGGCTTGTCCCAATCTGTACTATTGAACACATGGAACTTCAAAGAAATACGCATCACGTTTTAGGATCTAGTGAATACCTAAGTATCTACATAAAGTGTTCTAATAGCCTTATAGAGCAGGGATAAAAGCAATTATTCAAAAGATTGGGCAATGATATAATTGAGTTAGAAATGCCAGAAGATCATATTCATATGGAAGTTCGAATTGAACCGAAAATGTCACCGAGTAAAATAGTAAAGAGTATTTCGGCGAGATAACTTTTGCGACTTTATCCAGATGTAAAGAGACGATACTTTTGGGCTGGCAAGCTTTGGACTCAGAGTTATTTTGTTGAAACGATAGGAAATGCAAACGAAGATACGATCAGAGCGAATGTACAAAATCAGCAAACCAAATTAGACAATAAAGAAAAACACGGGGCTCAGTTAGGGCTCCTTTAAACTCGGACGCTTGCAGCCTATGTTAATAACAAAAAAAGTTGCTTTAGTGCTAATCATTTAAAAATATGACGCAGAGCATATATATCGTATTTATAAAGGTATTCTGGTTTAAGTGTACAAAAGGTAATGCATAACCATATTAATGGGCTTCATACATAGGAAAGGCTTTCTAGCTATCCTGAATAGTAAATAATGATACGCGCAGAGCGAACTTGGAGCGGTATATTTCGATACGGCAAAATAAGTAGGTGTTTTTGCAGTAGATATGTTTTCACCTTCTATTAGCGAAGTTTATTATATCTTTAAGACCAGTTACCTAGCACACAGTTACAGGGCCTTGCTGGTAACACCTACTGAATGAACTACTATAAACTAAGGCCAATGAACTAGGCAGCTCTTTAAACTGGTCAATTGAAATAGGAGGGTATTTAATTTATAAACTTACAGCTATTTTCTTCAGCTTCACAGTCATACCAAAATATTAAAATGTAATATACATCTAGCCTTGGTAAAGCAATTCAGTTTTATATTAATTCGTGGTAATTCGATATCACTAAAGCGATATAACCGAGTTATTAGATGAAATAAAATCCAGATATTAAAACCCAAAGTAATTCTTCATAGCACGCATTATTAATTCTATCCACTGTTAGCCCTAAATTACTAAATGAACACTGTAATGTTAAGGTTACAATGCACTTGAATTTAAGTATGATGTGTTCTTTATTTGGTGTTTAACTAATTATGTTCAAGTACATATATATTCCATCTCTTTAATTAACTATTTATTCATATTAATTAATAGCTTAACAGGTTTTTACAATAACTTAGTATCAGTAATTGTGCTTTTGAGCACCTCTGATTATCAATAATATTTATCTCATAACTAAATAATTGATAATTAGCGAATATAGTCCTTGAACAGCGCCACTGCATACGTTAATTTCACCTATCAGGTAAACGTAGGAATGAGGAAATAATATGCAGTCGTGGAACCCAAATAGCTGGAGAGAGCTCCCAATACTTCAGCAACCACAGTATCCAGATCAAGAAGCACTAAAGACTGTCGAAGGACAATTGAAAAGCGCACCCCCATTAGTATTCGCTGAAGAAACTCGTAGCTTGTTTAAACAACTTGAAGACGTATGTGAAGGTCGTGCCTTCTTGCTCCAAGGTGGTGATTGTGCAGAATCATTTAGTGATTTTAATGCCGCAAATATTCGAGACACATTTAAAACAATTTTACAGATGGCAGTAGTGTTAACTTATGGTGGAAAATGCCCTGTAGTTAAAATAGCCCGTATGGCAGGCCAATACGCAAAACCACGTTCAGCAGATTTAGAAACAATCGATGGTGTCTCATTACCATCTTACCGTGGTGATATAGTAAATAATTTTGATTTTACCGAAGAAGCGCGAATCCCAGACCCACAACGCTTAATGACCGCTTATCACCACAGTGCAGCAACACTTAATTTATTACGCGCGTTTGCCCAAGGCGGACTTGCTGATTTACATCAAGTAAATCGCTGGAACATGGGCTTTGTAGCCGCGAACCCGCTGAAAGAAAAATACCAACAACTTGCTGATAAAATTCAAGATGCACTTGAATTTATGGAAGTATGTGGCATAAATTCCACAATCGCACCTTGCTTAAAAGAGACTGATTTATATACGTCTCATGAAGCATTATTACTAGGTTATGAAGAAGCGCTTACTCGTCGAGATCACCTCTCTGGTGACTGGTATGACTGCTCAGCACACTTCGTTTGGATTGGTGAACGTACACGCCAATTAGATCATGCACACATTGAGTTTTTTAAAGGTATCAAAAACCCAATAGGCGTTAAAGTTGGTCCAGGAATGGACCCAGACGATCTAATTCGTTTAATTGATGCACTTAACCCAGATAACATACCAGGTCGTTTAACATTGATCACACGTATGGGTGCAGATGTTCTGCCTGAAAAGTTACCTGCATTAGTCCGTCGCGTTCAACAAGAAGGCCGCAAAGTAATTTGGAGCTCTGATCCAATGCACGGCAATACAGAAAAAGCCACATCAGGTTATAAAACACGTAGTTTTGATAATATACTTCGTGAAATTAGTCAGTTCTTTGCTGTTCACAAAGCGGAAGGTTCATACGCTGGGGGTGTTCATTTAGAGATGACAGGCCAGCATGTAACTGAATGTACCGGTGGCGCTTATGGATTGTCTGATGATGACCTTGCACAGCGTTATCGCACACAGTGTGACCCACGCTTAAATGCTGATCAAGTATTAGAACTTGGTTTCTTAGTTGCTGACTTATTAAAAGACGCACGTAAGTAAGCTAAGAAAATAAAAGCCGCAAGTGCGGCTTTTTTAATGTCCGATATTATTTAGTTCACCAATCCAAGCATCTCAATAAAAACTAAGTTAGTACTTACGACGCTCAAGATTAGTATCAGATATGATTTTTGCAGATATTTCTTCGACAGAATGGTTAGTCGAATTCAAATATGCAATTTTATGTTTTTTATACAACATTTCTACTTCACGAACTTCAATTCTACATTGCTTAAGTGACGCGTATTTTGAATTAGCCATTCGACGTTGGCGGATATCGGCTAATCTCACTGGATCAATTGTCAGACCAAACAGTTTTTGCTTATATGCTACTAAGCAAGCGGGTAGCTTACCAGTTTCAAGGTCTTCCTCTGTAATAGGGTAGTTTGCAGCTTTAATACCATATTGTAATGCTAAGTATAAACTCGTCGGTGTTTTACCACTGCGGCTAACTCCCACTAAAATAATATCTGCTTCTGCGTAATTATTTATATTTGCGCCATCATCATTAGTCAACGCATAGTTCACAGCATCAATTCTAAAATCATAACTTTTTTCATGCATTGAATGAGTACGGTGAATTTTTGGAACTGGTGCAACCTTTAACTCTTGTTCAATTTTATCACTAAATGTGGTTAAAAAATCGTACGTAATTGCTGAGGAAGAACGAATTATCTCGCTCAAATTATGATTTACAAAAGTGAAAAATACGAGCGGCTTTTCACCTTCTCTTTGCGCAGTTGTATTAATTAACGCTTTTACTTCGTTTGCTTTTTCTTCAGTTTCAACAAAAGGAATAGTTTTATGATTAAATTCAACGGGAAATAATGACAAAGTAGCATGGCCAAAAACCTCAGAAGTAATCGCTGTACCGTCAGAAATATAAAATGCAGTTCTCATATTAACCTTTTTCTTACGTTTAATAGTTAAAATAGGCACCCCACGGTTTACGTAAGGTCTGTTGCCAGTGTAGAATGAAGGCGACCTTTTTAGAAGGTTTTCTTTCTTAACTCTCACAGTTATTACTACAATTTGTTTTTTGGAGAAAGATCCGTGCAAGAATACGTTCTCTGGTATCAAGAGCTTGGTATGCAAGATGTTCCTCGTGTTGGCGGCAAAAATGCCTCACTCGGTGAAATGATTTCAAACCTAGCAAACGCTGGTGTACAAGTCCCAGGTGGTTTTGCAACAACCGCCGACGCATTTAATGAGTTTCTTGAGCAATCAGGACTAAATGCAAAGATCCACGACATTTTAGACACACTGGACGTGGAAGATGTAAATACACTCGTAAAAGTCGGTGCTGATATTCGTCAGTGGATTATCGACACACCATTTCAACCTAATTTAGACAAAGCTATCCGCGAAGCATACAGCCAACTACACGGCGATGCAGCAGACGATGTTTCATTTGCAGTTCGTTCATCAGCTACAGCTGAAGACATGCCAGATGCATCATTCGCAGGCCAACAAGAAACCTTCCTCAATGTGCGTGGCATAGACTCTGTAATGGTCGCCATCAAACATGTATTCGCATCGCTTTTCAATGACCGTGCGATTTCATACCGTGTACACCAAGGTTATGATCATCGTGGCGTAGCATTATCTGCGGGTATTCAACGTATGGTACGCTCTGATAAATCATCATCAGGCGTAATGTTCAGTATCGATACGGAATCAGGTTTCGAAGATGTTGTATTTATTACATCTAGTTATGGTCTAGGCGAAATGGTTGTACAGGGTGCAGTAAACCCTGATGAATTTTATGTTCATAAACCAACTCTTGCTAAAGGCAAACCATCCGTTGTGCGCCGTAACATCGGTTCAAAAGCGATTCAAATGATTTACTCTGCTGATCAAGCACATGGTAAACAAGTTGAAATCGTTGACGTAGATGCATCCCTTTCAAACCAATTTTCAATTACCGATGCTGAAGTTCAAGAGCTTGCAAAACAAGCCGTGATCATCGAAAAGCATTACGGCCGCGCGATGGATATCGAGTGGGCTAAAGACGGTAATGACGGCAAGCTTTACATCGTTCAAGCACGCCCTGAAACAGTACGTTCAAACGAAGACACGAATGTAATGGAACGCTTTCAACTAAATGGCAGCAGTAATGTTGTCGTTGAAGGACGTGCCATCGGTCATAAAATTGGCTCTGGTGTCGTGCGTGTTCTTGATTCAATTAAAGAAATGGACCAAGTACAAGTAGGTGACATCTTAGTTACTGACATGACAGACCCTGATTGGGAACCTATCATGAAACGCGCTGCAGCGATTGTAACTAATCGTGGTGGTCGTACATGCCATGCGGCAATCATCGCCCGTGAATTAGGTATTCCAGCAGTGGTTGGGTGTGGTAATGCCACAGACCTAATTAAAGCTGGCCAAGAAGTAACAGTATCATGTGCTGAAGGCGACACCGGCTTTATTTACGAAGGTATTTTGGATTTCGAAATCCTCACTTCACGCGTTGATAAAATGCCTGAACTACCAATGAAAATCATGATGAACGTCGGTAACCCTGATCGCGCATTTGATTTTGCACGCTTACCACACTCAGGTGTTGGTCTTGCCCGCGTTGAATTTATTATCAACCGCATGATTGGTGTTCATCCTAAAGCATTGCTTAATTTTGATGCACAAACCGATGCATTAAAAGCTGAAATCACCGACATGATTGCAGGTTATGAATCACCGGTTGAATTCTATATCTCTAAATTAGTTGAAGGTATTTCTACCTTAGGCTGTGCATTTGCACCAGAGCGCGTTATTGTTCGTATGTCTGATTTTAAATCAAACGAATATGCTAACTTAGTTGGCGGACAACAATACGAGCCAGAAGAAGAAAATCCGATGATCGGTTTCCGCGGCGCAGCACGCTATATCTCGGAAGATTTCCGTGATTGTTTTGCACTTGAGTGTGAAGCAATAAAACGTGTGCGTAACGACATGGATATGGCCAACATTGAAATCATGATCCCATTCGTACGCACCCTTGAAGAAGGTAAACGCGTTATCGAATTACTTGAAGAGCATGGCCTTAAACGTGGCGAAAATGGCTTAAAAGTAATCATGATGTGTGAACTTCCATCAAATGCACTGCTTGCAGATGAGTTCCTAGAACACTTTGATGGCTTTTCAATTGGTTCAAACGATTTAACCCAGCTAACGCTTGGCTTAGATCGTGATTCTGGTTTAATTGCACATTTATTTGATGAACGTGACCCTGCAATCAAAAAACTACTTTCAATGGCAATTAAAACGGCTAAAGCAAAAGGAAAGTATGTAGGTATTTGTGGTCAAGGTCCTTCTGATCATGAAGACTTTGCAGCTTGGTTAGTAGAGCAGGGCATTGATTCTGTTTCACTAAACCCAGATACAGTACTTGAAACATGGTTATACCTTGCTAAAAAATTAGCAAAATAACTCGTTTAGCATAATAAAAAATGCCAGCAACATTGCTGGCATTTTTTTATCAGGACGTTAATAGCTTTTATCGCGCTAATTTTTTATCTAAAAAAGCACATGATTTAGTGAGTGCTTTTTGACAGAGTGCCAAGTAATGGCGTGCTTTTGGATAATAAAACGAAAAACACATAAGCCCAATAATAAAAAAGATTAAAGATGGCCCAGGTACTACAGCAAAAAATAACCCAAGCAATATAAATAAACTGCCAACTAAAAGTAAAATACATTTTTTCATTTAAATTCCCTCGCAACTAAGCTTCTAATATCGAGTATAAGTAATCACAGCACTTTTACGATCAAAAGAGTGTTACAAACTGTAAAATCTTCAATTTCTATTGCTCTTGAGCATGATATAATCGAACAAATGCCTTAATTTATCACCGTCATGATAGCAACTATTAGCCAACAAGATGCCGCGACCAATTTAGTCGCAAGTTACCTAAAAACTATAACAAAACAAGGGTTTACTGGCGACACTGATGCAAGCTATGCCACCCGTATAACTGCATCAACCGATAACAGTATTTACCAACAGTTACCGCAAGGTGTTATTTTTCCTAAAACTGAAAAAGACATCCAAATTGCTTTGCAAACGGCTGCTCAAGACCCATATCTATCACTCACTTTTGGTCCTCGTGGCGGTGGAACTGGTACTAATGGTCAATCGTTAACTCCTGGCATCGTGGTTGATTTATCGCGTTATATGCGTGAAATCCTCGAAATTAACCCAGAAGAAGGCTGGGTTAGAGTGCAAACAGGTGTAATAAAAGATCAACTTAATGACTTTTTACGCCCTTATGGATTTTTCTTCGCACCCGATTTATCAACCAGTAACCGAGCAACAATTGGCGGAATGGTTAATACTGATGCTTCAGGGCAAGGTTCACTCGTCTATGGTAAAACCAGCGATCATGTTTTAGGACTTACAACCTATTTAGTTGACGGCACACAAATGTCTACCAATCCAATAGACATTAATAAAGCTAAATTAATTGCAGAGCAGGACACCACAATAGGTAAATTATACGCAACGGTACTCGATATTTGCTTGTCTGAGCGTGACGCTATTTTAGCCAAATTCCCTCGCTTAAATCGATTTTTAACCGGGTATGACTTAGAGCATGTGCTAAGTGATGACTTACAAACATTTGATATGAGCCGATTAATAACAGGCTCAGAAGGTTCACTTGGTATTGTTACAGAAGCTAAATTAAACATTACCCCAATTGCTGAATTTAAAACCTTAATAAATATTAAATACGATAGTTTTGATTCTGCACTTCGCCACTCACCATTTTTAGTAGATGCACGTGCAACGTCTGTTGAAACAGTCGACAGCAAAGTATTGAACCTTGCACGCCAAGATATAATCTGGCATTCAGTATCGGACTTAATAACCGATGTTGAAAATAAAGATATGCAAGGACTCAACATGGTTGAGTTTAATGCAGTATCAGCCGATGACATAAAAGATAAAGTTGAATCATTATGTGCTTTACTTGATGACTGTGCAGCGCAGCAAAAAAATGGTGTCATCGGGTATCAACTAACGAGTAATAAGGCTGATATTTTAAAAATTTACGCCATGCGTAAAAAATCAGTTGGTTTACTCGGTAATGTTAAAGGCTCACAAAAACCACTCGCATTTGCCGAAGATACCGCAGTTCCTCCAGAAAACCTCGCCGATTTTATCGTTGAATTTAGAGCGTTACTTGATAGTCATAATTTACAATACGGAATGTTTGGTCATGTTGATGCTGGGGTTTTACATGTACGACCCGCACTTGATATGTGCGACCCAGAACAAGAAAAATTACTTCGCGTGATCTCCGATCAGGTTGTAAAACTCACAGCCAAGTATGGCGGTTTAATGTGGGGAGAGCATGGTAAAGGTTATAGAAGTGAATACGGCCCTGAATTTTTTGGCGAGCATTTATTTACACAATTACGCCGTATAAAATCAGCTTTCGATCCAAACAATCGTATAAACCCAGGTAAAATATGCACCCCGATTGATAGTAAGGACTCACTTGTAAGCGTTGATGATCAGAAGCGTGCATGGTTCGATAGAAAAATTTCGGTTGATGTTAAAACCAGCTTTAACAACGCAATGACCTGTAACGGTAATGGTATTTGCTTTAATTATGATGAAAACTCCCCAATGTGCCCATCATATAAAGTAACGGGTGATCGTCGTAATTCACCGAAAGGCCGCGCAAGTTTAATGCGCGAATGGCTGCGTTTACAAGAAGCAAAAAATATAGATTTAATTGAAGTTGAAAAAGAGCTCAATAAAGGTGAAGTCATCACCTGGTGGGAACGTTACCAACATAGTCGAGATAAAAGCAAAGGCGAGTACGATTTTTCTCATGAAGTTAAAGCCTCAATGGATGAATGTTTAGCGTGTAAAGCATGTACTACCGCCTGCCCAATTAAAGTAGATGTGCCCACTTTTAGATCACGCTTTTTAAATTATTATCACAGTTATTATGCTCGCCCTTTAAAAGATTATTTAGTTGGTAATATTGAAGCAAGCGCACCATTAATGGCAAAATTTTCAAACGTGATAAACCCAATAGTAAAAACTAAATTTGTTAGCTCGCTAATAAAAAAATCTGTTGGCTATGTTGATACACCCATATTAAGTTCACCACGTTTAGAAAAACGAATAAACAAAACACACAAATTTAATTTTGCACATTTATCAGCACTCAATCCAGAACAACAAAATGAGTATGTGTTCATTGTTCAAGATCCATTTACCAGTTTCTATGAAGCTGAACTAGTCGAAAGTTTTATAAAAATAATTTCAGCATTAGGGAAAAAACCAATCCTGTTACCATTTAAACCCAATGGTAAACCGCAGCATGTTAAAGGTTTTTTACATGAATTTAAAATCACAGCAAAAAATGCAGCCGCATTTTTAAATTCATTATCAGAAATAAACGCACCATTAGTTGGCTTAGATGCATCACTAGTTATGTGTTATCGCGATGAGTATAATTCGATTCTCGGTGATGAGCGCGGGGATTTTGAAGTGCAACTTGCTCATGAATGGTTAGCGACACAATCATTTAAACCATTAGCTGATAAAATAAAAAACACTCAAGATAAAAATTTTACATTATTAAGCCATTGCACTGAAACAACTGCGTTACCAAAAGCAGCGAATGTATGGCAAACAATTTTTTCTGATTTAGGTTTAACTCTTAATACAACAGCCACCGGTTGTTGTGGTATGGCTGGTACTTATGGTCACGAAGCACAAAACCAAAATAACTCTCGCGCACTTTATGAAATGAGTTGGCAAGGTGTAGTAAATAAAAATAAACCTGAGCAACTATTAGCAACTGGCTTTTCTTGTCGCAGTCAAGTAAAACGCTATGAGAAATTTAAACCCAAGCATCCAATAGAACTTATCGCAGAACAATTTATTAGCCCCGGTAGTATTAAATAAATAGTGATTTTATTTAATACTTGAATTCAAGAATGAATAAAAAATGCCACATTATTTTTAAAGTAATGCGGCATTTTATTTTTATATATAAATTATTTTAAATAACTATCAGCAATTGGCTTTGTACTCATGCCATGAATAAAAACGCTAAATAAAATAGTCGTCATAGTAATAGTGGCTATAATAAATTTATTTTCTATATCGCTATCGATCACCATCAAAGTAAATACTATAGATGCTAACCCTCTAGGCCCAAACCAGGCAAAAGTAAAACGCTCTTTTACTTTCAAGTGCGTAAATTGTAATGACAACATAACAGGAGTAATTCTGATCAGTGTTGTACTTAACAAGGCGAATCCTACAATAGCCCATGATAATTCTGGTAAAACTAAATAACTACACACAAAACCAAATAAGCACCAGATCAGCAAACCACTAAAATCTGCAATGTGTTCACTGTCTTCAACCAGTTTGAGACGTAATGACGACTCTGTAAATCTATCAAAAATTAATCCTGCAACAAACACTGCAATAAAACCACTGCTATGTAAACTTTGCGCAAGAGAAAATACAGCCACAGCAATCCCAACAACTAAAAATGGGCTCGTATTATTTGAAAAATAATGGCGTTGCATCGAAAATTTAATTAATGGAATCACTATAGCCATTGCCGTAATAGCAACAAAAATTGCGACTCCAAGCTCACGAGCAAAAACCAGTGCAGTATCATAAAGCGAAAATGCAGAGGCGGGCTCTTTGGCTAACAACATAAGTATTAAAAATACTGGCACACATAAACCATCGTTTAATCCACTTTCAGTATTAATACCTTCACGAACTTTTTCAGGTACTGCACTGCTATTTAATAAGCCTTTACTAAGCGCGGCGTCTGTTGGCGTTAAAATAACAGCGACTAATGCTGCTTGGATAAGTGTTAATTGAGTAAACATTAAACTTGCAATAACAATTCCGATTATTAAAGTAAGTGGCAATGCTACAAAAAGTAACAGGCTAGGGTATTGAAAACTATGTTTTAAAACCGACAGTTTTGTTTTCGCCGCATCAGTAAATAAAAAGATACTCAAAGTCAGCTCAATCAAAGGTAACAAACGCTCAAGGTCACTTAATAAGAATACAGTTTTACCAGGGATTAAAATTGCAAGCATAGCTCCAATAATGACAAAAAACATTGGCCCAGTAATTTCTGCACGTTCGAGCTGGCGGATAGATAATGAGTAAATTAAAAATGCTAAACCTACAGCTGTTAATACACCATATTCCATTTAGATTTTCCTTTTAAGTCCTGATTTTGCGCGCTCTTTTATATTTGTTTGAATATAAATTTGGTCGGTCGTCGCAATTTTTGCATGGCCTAAATCTTCAGATAAATGTTTTAAAGGTCGTGTTTGTGCATCATGTGTTGCACCGGTATGCCTGAGCCAATGTGCAGTTGCGGATTCAAGTTGCTCTGCATCATCAGTAAAACCATCATCAAGCAGTGATTTTTTTGCTAAATCAAAACTTTGCTGAACTAAACGACGAATTTGACGAACCGTCATACCACCTTGACCACGAATTTTATGCACTAAAGGATCTGCTTCATCAACACGGGGCAGGGCCGTTAACCCGCGATATAATCTATAACGTTTTAAGTAAGTTACAAAATCTTCACTCAGGGTTACATCGCGTAATTTATTGCCTTTACCCATAATTCTTAAAAACCAAAAGCCATCATTGTCTTGCCAAAAATGTGACATTACCGGTGACCATTGTGGTCGTTCCGATAACTCTGATATTCGTAAATAAAGGCCTTTTAAACAAGCTAAAGTAAATAAATTACGTTCTAGCTCGGGGTTTTGTTCGCATTTATCACGAGTTACACCAAATACATATTCCCACTGAATATCGCTTAACGTATCAGGAATTTTAATTTGTGATTGCACAACCAAGTATGGACTATTCTTTTTAACAACAGGAACAAAATTCGCAAACGTTTTTTCTTCTAAAATCGAAAATTTATAAAATACATTAAGCGCGGTAAACATTGCAGATAAAGTTTGTTGACTGGCTATCGACTCTTTAAGAATAAAAGGGCGCCAGTTTTCATTTAAACGCCTAAGTCCTTGTTCATTTTTATAACGTGATTGCACAGATGTTGATGCCCAGTTTTTATCTGGCTCAACCATAAAATCAACGTATGCTTCAATATCTTCGCGTTTTAATTCAAATACTGATTTTTCAGCAACTAACCACGCCCATAAATAAAAGCGTTCTAGTTCATTACGAAAACGATTAAAAGTCGCTTCTGATTTTCGACCATAAACATATAAAAACTGATACAGAAATACTAACTCATGCTTTGATTCAGCGACAGTCAAGCCAACTTGCTGTATAAAGGAGGCAAGTTCTGGGTATTCAGATCGCAATGTATCATCTTCAAGATGAGCAATTTGATATCGTAATTGTTTTAATGTATCGACCAATGCAACAAGCATATTATGGTTATTTCTAATAAAATAAAGTACTTACAGTTTAACTTTAAAGTCCGATACTGTCTAGTATTGGACATTATAAAGCTATAATTTTGTTGTTCGTCGTTTAAGGTAAGCATATGAAAAAGTTTATGGTTTTAAGTTTAATCGTCTTCACGTTTGCATTGTCTGGTTGTGCTACAACGGGTAGTGCTTCTCCTGCTGAAAAACGTGATCTTGTGCAAAATATGAGAGCTGATACGCTAACCAAATTATACAAAGAAAAGCCAGATGTTAAAGAGCAAATTAAAAATGCGGCTGGTTATGCTGTTTTCGATAATGCCAATGTTAACGTTGTATTAGCCAGTTTTGGTGGTGGTTATGGGGTTGTTAAAAATAACCTAACGGGTAAATCTACTTATATGAATATGGGTGAAGCTGGTTTAGGCCTAGGTTTAGGTGTAAAAGATTTTAATGTTGTGATGGTTTTTCATAATCAAGCTGCATTAAATCGTTTTGTTGAACATGGTTGGGCCTTCGGTGGTAATGCCGATGCAGCCGCTAAATACCAAGATAAAGGCGGTGCTATTGTTGCCGAAGCAATCGCCGATCAAGTAACTGTTTACTCATTGACCGAAAGTGGCCTTGCATTACAAGCTGTATTAAAAGGGACTAAATTTTGGGTAGATTCTGAGCTAAATTAAGTATTCAAACCCCTCTAAAAGTGGGCTAGTTTGTGTAATTACGCCCGCTTTAATTTATTCAACACTATTTAACATAAGATAGATTATAGGCTATCAGCTATCAGCTATCAGCTATCAGCTATCAGCTATCAGCTATCAGCTATCAGCTATCAGCTATCAGCTATCAGCTATCAGCTATCAGCTATCAGCTATCAGCTATCAGCTATCAGCTATCAGCTAAAAATAACTTATAGCTTAAATTTTTCAATTAATTTTAATTCAAATTTTCTTATAGCTATACTTTTATCAAACGCTCAGCCAAACCAAATCTCAATAATTTATCTAGGCTATTTTCTCCTACTCGCCCATGCGTAGATTGCAGAATTTCAGATTACGATAATACAATGACCACCCCTTGGGGAAAAGTTAAGCCTTCTGATGTTCAGCTAGTTCACCGATACAAATGGTCAGCAAGGAAATCTGAAAATATGTACAAAACACTTAAGGAGCAAAATAAAACACAAGATGTATATTTACCTGAATTACAAAATCAACTATTAGATATAATTAGAGAAATATCAGAAAGAACTGGAAGTTAGCAAAAACTCAAATTTAGTTGACCATGCAGTAAACTAAGCCATTAAATTAAATAGTTTTTATCACCTTCAACTATTTGTTATTCTAAACTTAACAAATAAAAAAGGACAAAAAATGCCTGTCAACACTATAGATTATCTAACAGTAATTAATTCATATACTCCTTCACTTACTAGTACAAACATCATAGCTTTAATGGCACTTTTGGTTGCTTTCACTCAGTGTCGAATACAAAAGAGTAACCTTAGGTTAGCTCTGTTTGAAAAGAGATTTAAAGTTTATTTAGATTCACAAAGACTTTATCAAGAATATACTAAGGGATATATTTCTGACGTTACTTTTAGCTACTTTATTTGTTCATTTCATGCATCAAAAGTACTATTCCCAAAACCTTCAGGGGTCTATACGTTTCTAGATGAAATACATAAATCAGCCGTATCTTTCAATAGTACTAAAACAGCAAGTGAAGATACTGATGAACCAACTGCCTTAGAAATGATTGATAAATACAGAATGGAAGCTTGCTCTAATTTAAATGGTTTTTTAGAAGAGCTAAATAAGTTAATGACGCCATATATAAAGATTAAATAGCAAGACAAACTGTCCCAACTGACAACAAGCTTAAATCATTAATAAAAAAGGGCTTTTCGCCCTTTTCTTTAATATTACGTACCATAACTAATGGGCTGTATAGACAGTATGATCAATAAGCATAAAAAAACTCACATTCTTAAATTGTCTTTACTTCAAACTTACCTATTGTTAGATTTTTATCAAATGCGTCGGCTAGTTTTTCGGTTTCGCTAAATACGGTATTCCAATATTTTATTCGGGTGTCGGTATCGAGTTTTGTAAAGTCTGTTCTGTCTGGTATTTTCCCGTAAGGTAAGCTGGCGATGAATTTTTTAGACGGGGTGATCATTACCACGTTATCGTAATTTTCTGTGGCTACTTTACGTTTTAAATTTTTATCGAACCACCCTGCCTTGGGATCTGAATTAAAATGTGGGTATAAAATCAAACCTGGGTTGTTAATTTTTAAATCAAAATGATAGTCAACAATGCCGCCGTCGCGGTACATACCAGGCGGCGATCCAGCTATATTTTTTATACCTTGCATAACTAATGGGATTGAACCAGATGCTAACAAAGCATCTTTTAAATTTTCGCTCGTTAAATCTAATTGTGTAGTTTTAATTTTATAACTGTCTTCAATTGAAAAATCACTATTAGGTGCTTGATAAATAAAACGCTCGTATTGATTTTTTAAAAATCGGCGATCAACTCGATTATACAAATAGCTTTTTGTTAAGCCTAATAACTGTAATGCTTTATGATCGCTGCCTACAAAGCCATTTGATTTAGCGACAATAAAGTGTGCTTTAAAAATAGGATTATTAATGATTTCGGCAACACCTGTTTGGGCAAAAACATCGTCTAATAACTGTTTTGCTTTTTCGGTTATTTCTGCTGGTGTTGGTTTAGCGGTTGAGTAACGTGTTTGGGAATACGATTTAGCTAAACGCTCAATCGCTGCAACAGGATCCTTTTGTGCAAAACACGCGGCACGAAATGCGCCGGCTGATGAGCCAACTAAGTTTAATTGCGTCGTTCTATTTTTAAAAAACTCACCAAAAATATACTTATCTAAACCAAATAAAGTAAACCATTTAGGCCCACCGGATGCACCTAAAAAGGTATTAAAAAGCGGTGCTTTAAAGCCTTGTTCGGCAATTATTTTTGCAGCAGTTTTACCTGCATATATCTCTATCATGGTAATACTTAATTATTTTAGCGCGATTACACTGAATATTTATTCAATTAAACATTCAGCATAAGCGAGCTATTTAATGCCAAATACCCTTTTCGGTCTTACCTTGAATAATGACATTTTTTGCATTAAATTTAGGTTCAATACCTTGGGCTCTTTGCTTATTATAATCATCTGTTACATTTAAAATAGTCGGGGTGAGTAATATAATGGCAATAACGTTAACCACGGTCATCAAACCCAGCGCAATATCGGCTAAATCCCACACCTCTTTTAATGTTGCAGACGCGCCCCACATCATCATTGATAAATATAATAGTGTATAAATGCCGCGCCCTATTTTATTATCAAGCTTAAATAAGTGCAGGTTGCTTTCTGCATAGGCGTAGTTGGCCACTACAGAAGTAAACGCAAATAAAGTAATGGCTGCAGCCACAAAATATACGCCACCCTGTGCTAAATGTGCGGTCATAGCTGCTTGCGTTAAACGAATACCTTCCATCTCGCCGCTAATATCCACATTAGCAAGTAAGATGATCACCGCGGTGCAGCTACACAGTACAATAGTATCGAAGAATACACCCAGCATTTGAATATATCCTTGAGTTACAGGGTGGTTAGGTGTTGGTGAGGCGCTAGCTGATGCATGCGGCACACTGCCCGCGCCTGCTTCGTTTGAATATAAACCCCGTTGTATACCATTTTTTATTGCAGCTCCCATTGCCCCCGCACCGGCTTCTTGCAGGCCAAACGCAGATAGGAATATATCCTTTAACATAGCAGGTACTTGGCTAAAGTTGAGTAGTGTAATAATGACCGCAGCCAGCACAAATATAATCCCCATCACGGGCACTACTCGTTCAGCAAAGCGTGCAATGGCTTTGAAGCCACCTAATATAATAGAGCCTGCGAGGATGGTTATAACAATACCAGAGTAGAATGTTGGAATTTCAAATGCGAAATTAAGTGCATCGGTTATGGTATTGGTTTGCATAGCGCTAAAGGTAAAGCCGTAACCTAAAAATAAGCACAATGCGAATGCAATAGCGAGACTGCGGCTATTTAAACCTTGTTTAATATAATAAGCAGGGCCGCCTCTAAATTCACCTTGGCTATCGCGTACTTTATATACTTGACCAAGCACGCTTTCAGCAAAGCCTGTGGCCATGCCTAATATAGCAATGACCCACATCCAAAATATTGCGCCACTGCCACCCAGTGATATAGCAACCGCTACACCGGCTAAATTCCCCGTGCCAACACGGGCACTTAAGCCTGTGCAAAGCGCTTGAAAAGAGCTTATATCGTCTTTATTACATTTACTGCTGCCTTTAAGCAGGCTAAACATATGTTTAAATTTTAGAATTTGCACAGCTTTTAGTCGCACTGAAAACCAAATACCGGTAAACAGCAGGATATAAATAAGGACTTGCCCTTCACCCCATAAAAGATTATTGATGCTGCCTACAACTGTGTTAAACATGTTTATCCCTTCTTGAACTCAAGTATTAAACCTAGCACCTTTATGAATAACAAATCACTAAATGCGTATTTTTATTTAATATGCACTTTATCGTGATTTGTTAAATAATCAAGAAGCTATTAACGTTAAAGGGAATTTTTTATTTTTACTAGAAGAAATTACCTACAATAAACAAAGTAGCCATCACTTAGCGTTTGAACTCAGCAGCATTTGAGTAAGTACTTATGTCTGGCTGAATATTTCACTATAAATAATGGTTTCTCTATATTGATGAAAAGACACAGCTAGACTTTAGAAAGAAAAAAATAATAAACATAAAAATCATGTATTTAAGTTTTAGTAATTAATTTACTGTCACCCCCTGCTTGGCTTTTTAGCTAATTTTACATTATACTGTATAAACATACAGTATAATGTGTTTTTATCTATGCATGTCATTCCTATATATATCGAAGCGGGCGTATGCGGGTTTGAATCGCCAGCCGCCCAATATAAAGAACTTGGTTTATCTTTGGATCAATTATTAATTAAACATCCCGATGCGACATTTATCGGTGTGGCTTCTGGGGAGTCAATGCAAGGCGTTGGCATTTTTGATGGTGACTTATTGCTTGTGGATCGCGCTGAAGAAGCCAAAAATGGGGACGTTATTGTGGCTAATTTAAATGGCTTATTTGTATGTAAGCTATTAGACAAAACTAATGCCCGCTTACTCTCAGCCTCAGCTTTATATTCACCTGTGCAACTAAGTGATGCCGATGAATTTCAATTAGAAGGTGTTGTCACTCGCTCTATTCGATTACATCGTCCAAGTCCTGAGCTACACCAATGTACGCCTTAGTGGATGCTGTAGCATTTTATGCCAGTGCAGAAAAAGTATTTGATCCCGCAATTCGTTCAAAACCGGTGGTAGTACTTACTAATAATGATGGCTGCGTGTGCGCTATTTGCCCTATAGCACGGCGTTTAAATATTCCTAAATTCCAACCTTATTTTAAAGTTAAGCATTTATTGGCTAAGCATAAAGTAATCGTTCGTTCATCTAACTATGAGTTATACGCAGATTTAAGCGATAGAATGATGAATGTGATCAGTCGTTTTTGTGATAAACAATATATATATTCAATTGATGAGTCATTTTTACATTTTACCGGTTTTACTCCTTTAATTAATGATTGGCATCAGTACGGACACTTGATCCGCCGTACAGTATGGCGTGAAACTAAATTACCTGTGGGGGTCGGCTTTGGCTCAACGCCCACTTTGGCCAAAGCAGCAAATCATGCAGCTAAAAAGCTTAAGGGTTTTAACGGGGTTGCTGTCATTGATAGCGAACAAGCGCGACTGCGTATTTTAGCTGCGATGGATGTCGCTGATATATGGGGAGTGGGCAAACGTTTAGCCAAAAAGTTAAAGCAACTTCATATTAACAGTGCACTTGATTTGGCAAAACAAGATCCACTGCAAATGAAACGCTTATTTAATGTGGTACTGGCTCGTACTGTGGATGAACTAAACGGCCGAACCTGTTTAGAGTGGGATGAAGTACGCCAAGATAAACGTGAAATTTTTTCGACTCGTAGCTTTGGTGAACGTTTAACAGATCCAACGGTATTAAAAACAGCCTTGATAAACCATTGTACTATTGTTGCTCGAAAATTGCGTCTGCAACGCTCTTTAACTAAACGCTTATTATTATTTGTGGCAAGCTCCCCACATGAACTAAACGCTTATAAAAAATCATTAGTGTATGAGCTGCCCACATCTAGCGCTGATAGCTGTGTATTTGCCAATGCAATTAGCGAGGTTTTTGCACAATTATACCAACAAAATGTTCGCTTTTATAAGTGTGGCGTGGGAGCATTAGAGCTTAGTTCACAGCAATTTCAGCAATCAGATCTTTTTACGCCGAATAAAAATAACATTAAACTAATGAAATGTTTGGATTCTGTAAATGCGCGTTATGGCAGCAATACGCTTGCTTTGGCAAGTCAGCAACAAAGCCAAGCGTGGCATATGAAACGTGAATTTTTATCTCCACAATACACCACTCGCTGGCTACATTTGCCAAAAATAAGCTGTAACTTATAAAAGGTTATAACAAGGAAAAATTATGATATGTAGTTGTTCTATATAAGTAATTTTTAACGTAGTTAGTGAGTTACTTAATTTGCTAGAATGATCACGTTTTTAATAAAATTGGTATTATGGCTGGCGCTCAAACTCACAGCGTACATTGGTATTTTCAACACTGTATTGAATACGCGTAGGCGAGATGAAATGCAGCATTTGGCTCGTATCTAAATTATCAGCCTGATTTTCACAGCGAGTATGGCGCAGCGATAGCGTAACTCTTTGCGTTGTGTATTTGTATTTAGTCGTCACTAAACAAAAGTTTGCCGTTTTATTCGTTTGCGTTCCATGATGCAAGGCGGTAAAAACAATCCCTTCACCTAGTTTAAACCCTAGGCTTGGCGCGCTTTTATCAAACCATGATAATTGCCCATCAGTGCACACACTCGCGCTGCCTGAAACTAACTTATACGTACCTACTTTAGTGTTTAACAAACTAATAAACTGACTTTTATTGCTTGGTAGTTCAGTTTTAGCACTGATTGTAGTGCTAAAAAAAACAAACACGAAACACAGTAATATTTTACGATAGCCCATTAAATACCTGACTTAGAGTGGTTTGTATTTACAGCATAGCATGCAATGTCTATTAAAATTAAACAAACCTATAATGAATCGTTGTTTACTTTTTATAGTTAAAATTATTGCCAATATTTAGCAAATAATTGCGGATACGCGAGTTTTAAAAACTTAGCTTTGTCTTTAAAGCGTTTACCTTTAGGCTGTTCTTGCCCTGATGGAGCAAAAGGTAATTCATCTTCATTGCGCTCTTCGTACAGTAATCCTGCAATAAGATCATACTCATCTAAATAGGGATAGGGTTGCTCATTTAAATGGTATACAGGCGTGCAATCGGCCAATGAATCTGCATTATCGAGGGCTGCGTTAAAAGCAGCTTCGCCACGAGATATTAACCAACAGCGAAACTCTGAAAAACCATACTCATCGTTACAGCCTGCCATTACAAACGCTGCGCCAAATAACTCCCACGTAAAACTTTGTCGCATACAGAGACTAAATTGCTTATCGAATTCAATTAACTGATCGTCGTCTAAATCTGTAAGTAAGTTTTTTAAACGCTCGCTCACTGACTCTGGCTCAGCGGTTTTATCTTCTACGGTAACCAATTGCCAAAATTCAGCGGGGGTAAGTACACTCATGACAATATCTCTTTCACTCGCCCTACTTGTCCATCCTCTAAACGAACTTTAATACCATGAGGATGGTTAGGTGATTTAGTGAGTAGGCGCTCAACAACACCTTGGGTCAATGTGCCGCTACGCTGATCTTCTTTTAAAACGATATTAACTTCGCTACCAGGGGTAATTTGTGAACGAGTAGGAACAGTCATTATTGATCTCTATTACTATTTTGTAGAATTATAGCCTTATGTGATCGCAATACCAAATTAAACAAGAGTGATTTGAATAGTTTGCTGCTCATTAGCTGCTAAAATTGAGCACATATGTGTTTTGAGCTCGCACGCTTTACCCACTAATTGAAAATCAAAACCTTGACCATTGCCATCCAATATACAACTTAAGTAATTGTCACCAATTGTTATTTTGCTAATACGGGGGATATCAAGCCGAGATAGTTTATTTACCATACTTTGTTTAATGATTAACTCATTGCCTTCACGTGTAATAGCCGCTGTAACCATATTTTTTTCTAAAAACTGCTGACTATAACGTCGTGAAAACGCCCAGAACGCT
This sequence comes from Pseudoalteromonas sp. NEC-BIFX-2020_002, assembly GCF_013002825.1. Taxonomy (NCBI): domain Bacteria; kingdom Pseudomonadati; phylum Pseudomonadota; class Gammaproteobacteria; order Alteromonadales; family Pseudoalteromonadaceae; genus Pseudoalteromonas; species Pseudoalteromonas sp. NEC-BIFX-2020_002. The sequence goes on along the minus strand of NZ_JABEPJ010000001.1, from coordinate 270,530 downwards.
ATGGCCACTACAAAGCCATTGCTTAGCACATGATTTGCACCTACGGGTTGTTGAAGCTGATAAAGCCCAAATATAAAAAATAAACCTGCTAATATGAGCAGCCCACGCTGCTTTTGTTTATTCGTTAAATTAGAAAACATCATAATCCTAAAGATTGTCAGCGCTAAATATAAATTTTTTGACTGTTAAATCAATGCTTGCAAGTTTTTTACTTATTATATTTTTAACTAATTGAGTATCTTGATTTTTCGTTGCTTGCTCAAGCGCTAATTGATCTTTAAAGTAACAGCTTAATTTAAGTGATGTAGTTGGTTTACTTAAATCTATCTCATGAGTTAGCCAACTAAATTCACTTAGTTCATCTTTAATTTCTTCACAAGCTCGCGTTAAATTGACACGCAGTACTTTATCGAATTGCTTTTGTGTTTTAGTCATTTTTAGTCGCTTGCTGCTCTGCTCGTTGCTTTTTAAACTCATCGTAGCCATCTTCTTGGCGCTTTATGCACTCATGATACTCTTTATCAGCCATATAATTACATTCACCTAACCGTGCAGATTGAATTTCATGGTAACGTGAATTTGAGCTACATGCGGTTAAAAAAACCACTAGCATCGCACTTATAGCGAGCTTTAGCATATTGAAAAGCATTAAAAATTCCTTACATTTAAAACCGGAAAAGTAATTCATCCATGACTATTTTGCTGTATATTGCACTCGTTTTTATTTATAACCGTTAAGGGATAATTATGATGTTGTCGCAGTTACACGAGCTGTTCCAGCGTATCGATAAAAGTAAAATATTTCAATCATTTGTTATTGTAGTTATTATAATTTCTGCATTAACAGTAGGCGCACATACTTACTCACTACATCCAACGGTTGAGTTTTTTTTACATTGGATGGATATTGGCATCACCGTCTTTTTCTTGATTGAGTTGATCATTCGTTATATCGCGAGTAAAGGCATCAAAGACTTTTTTTCCAAAGGGTGGAACATCTTTGATTTAATAGTAGTCGTAGGCAGTTTATACCCTGCTGCAGGCTCAAGTGTATTTATAGCACGGTTGCTACGTATTTTTCGCGTTCTACGCCTGGTATCAATGGTTCCTGAACTGCGTTTATTAGTTAACTCTCTGCTTAAAGCTATCCCACAAATGGGCTATATCGCCCTTCTAATGTTTGTTATTTTTTATATCTATGCAGCAACAGGAAGTATGTTATTTTCTGAAATAAACCCTGTTTTATGGGGGGATGTGTCTATTTCGATGCTTACTCTGTTCAGAGTGGCAACATTTGAAGATTGGACCGACGTCATGTATGAAACCATGGCCGTGTATAAGCTAAGCTGGATCTATTACCTTACATTTATATTTTTGACCGCTTTTGTGTTTTTGAACATGATGGTAGGCGCTATTTTAGAGGTAATGTCTGAGGAGCACCGCAATGCGCGTGAAGAGCAAACAAACATTAATGATATGCCAGCAACACAAGGGCAAATAAACGAATTAAAAACACAATTAAGTGAGTTAAAGACATTGCTTAGTGAAAGAAAAATGTAACTCTTCGTGTAATGACACTTCTTAAATGCAGTGTCATTACACTTTAAAACCATAAAATCATTTTAGAAGCGTGCACAACCCTAAAGAGGAACTCAATTGCGAATCATTTCCAATTAGTTTATTATTACGTTCCATTTTTATATTGCGCATTTTTAAGAATATGATCAAAACCAACCTTAGCATCCTAGCACTTATAATTTCAGCTCAAGTAACCGCCAACGATGAACCACAAGACTTAGAACGTATTTTAGTTACCGGTAGCCGTATCGCTGAAAGTATTGATGAAATTCCATCATCGGTAACAATTATTGGCCAAAAAGAACTCGCAGCACAACTTAAAGTAACCACTGATCTGCAAAGTATATTAGCAATGTATGTACCCGGCATTGCCTCAAGCAGTGGAACATCAAGTAACTTTGCACAAACATTACGTGGCCGTGCAGCACTTGTTATGATTGACGGTGTCCCGCAATCAACACCACTTAGAAATGGGTCTTTAGGAATGCGTTCATTAGATCCTCATGTCATTGAACGAATTGAAGTTATTCAAGGTGCGACCTCTATTTATGGTAATGGTGCTGCGGGAGGTATCATTAACTACATCACTAAAAAGCCTGCAACAAACAGTAAGTTTAGTTTAAACACAACCGCATCGACACAATTTAGTGCGGTAAAACTTGATGACTCTGCCGGTTTAAAAGTAACGACAACCGCATCAGGTGAAATTGATGACTTTAGCTATATTGTCAGCTTAGGTATTGAAAATAATGGCGTATTAAGAGACGCTGAAGGTGATGCACTCGGTACACAATATGGATTATCTGAAGCAAAGTCGCGTAATTTCTTCACTAAACTAAGTTATGACTTTGATGCCGATAAATCACTGCAAATGACCTACAACTATTTTGAATCGCAACAAGATTCTGCATGGGTTGATGTTATTGGTGATATCAATAAAGGTGAAAAAACCTACGCAATAAAAGACGCTGTAAGCACGCCATTTAATGCAGCGCCACAAGGGCCACGTGGTAATCATAATTTACAGATAAAATACACTGATGCAGAGATTTTTAGTAATACCGCATTCAATTTAGATGTGTATAAACAATCCATCGAAAATGTATTTTTTTACTCAACGGTTTTAGCAAACCCTGATTTAAACCTAGCAGGTGGACAGTCGTTAATTAAGTCAGAAAAACAGGGATTACGCTCAGTATTTAATACGTTAGCTGATTGGGATAATGTTGAAGCGACCTTTATTTACGGCGTTGATATCCTCAATGATACTACTTCTCAACCAATGGTTGATGGTCGACTTTGGGTACCAGAAATGGACATGGTTAATGTTGCTGGTTTCTTACAAAGCAAGTGGGTTATTCAAGATGACTTTATTGTCAAAGCTGGACTTCGCTATGAAAATATGGATATTGAAGTAAATGATTACAATACATTAAAGCTATGTAGAAGCGCTGATCAATGCTCTGTTCCCAAAGCTGTAAAAGGCGGAACCATTGAATTTACCGCAACAACGTTTAATGTTGGTTTTCGTTATAATGCAAACCAAGCGTTTACACCTTACGTAAGCTATTCGCAAGGTGCTAACATTCCTGATTTAGGTGCTTTATTACGCTCAGCAACAGTACAAGACATTGCACTTATCCAAACTGAAGCGGCGATAATAGATAACTATGAAGTCGGTTTTGTCAGCGAGTTCGAACAATTTAGATTTGAGTTATCCGCTTATAAAAGTTTTTCAGATTTAGGGTCACGCAGCGTACAGGATCCAAAAACTGGGATTTATATAACACAACGCGCACCACAAAAAATTTGGGGCTATGAAGGGGTACTTAACTACACGTTCAATGACCAATGGGATTTAGCTGCAACGTATGGTTACGTTGAAGGCAAGCACAGCAATACAGGCAATTATTTAGGAGCACGTGAAGTATCTGCGCCTAAAGGCACACTTGCATTAAATTGGCAGCCAACTACGCAGGCAAAAATGTCAGTTCATTATATTCATGTTAGCGACCGAGATCGTTTTGAAAAAAATGATAAAGGCGTTTACACCGGCGATGAGGGGCCTGTAAATGGCTATGGCATTGTTAACTTAAGCGGCAGTTACGATTTTGAACAGTGGTCGCTGTTTGCAGGTGTTGAAAACTTACTTAATAAAGATTACTTCCCTGCCCGTTCACAAGCTTTAACGTTTAGAGCGTTTAACGTCAAAGGGATCGGGACTACCGTAAACTTAGGTATTAACTACCGTTTTTAAATAAACTAAATTGGCAATAAAAAAGGGCGGTAATATCCGCCCTTTTAATATTAATAGATATTTAATGTCTACGCGTTATTACCTTCAACTATAATACGTAGCATACGGCGAAGCGGCTCTGCAGCGCCCCATAATAACTGGTCGCCCACTGTAAACGCGCTTATATATTCAGGGCCCATCGTTAGTTTGCGAATACGCCCAATTGGAATGCTAAGCGTGCCTGTCACTTTAACCGGTGTTAAATCAGTTGCTGTAATATCGCGTTCATTTGGGATCACTTTAATCCATTCATTATGTGATGCTAAAATCTGTTCAATTTTCTCTACACTGATATCTTCACGCAGCTTAATAGTCATCGCTTGAGAATGGCAACGCATCGCACCGATCCTCACACATAAACCATCAACGGGAACTGGTTGCTTAGATGAACCTAAAATTTTGTTCGCTTCAACCTGCGCTTTCCACTCTTCTTTGGATTGACCACTTGGCATAGGCACATCAATCCATGGAATTAAGCTGCCAGCAAGGGGGACTCCAAATTGCTCTTGCGGTAAATCGCTTGCGGCAATTTGTTCTGTCACTAGTTTATCTATTTCTAAAATAGCGGCTTGTGGATCAGCTAACTTATCAGCAACAGACGCATGAATAGAGCCCATTTGTGCTATTAGCTCTTTCATATTACGAGCACCTGCACCGGATGCTGCTTGATAAGTCATTGGGCTTACCCATTCAATCAAGTCTTGTTCAAACAAGCCGCCTAGCGCTAATAGCATCAACGATACGGTGCAGTTGCCACCAACAAAGGTTTTAACCCCCTGTTCTAACCCTTGCTCTATGACATCTTTGTTTACTGGATCAAGAACAATAATACTGTCATCGGCCATGCGAAGTGCGGACGCCGCGTCAATCCAAAAACCATCCCAACCGGTAGCACGTAATTGAGGATATACCGCTTTGGTATAATCTCCCCCCTGGCAGGTAATAATAATATCCATTTGGGCAAGGGCATCTACATCCGTTGCATCAAGTAGTGGTTTTGCATTGCCAGCGAGATCAGGACCTAATTGGCCTGTTTGCGAGGTGGTAAAAAAAGTGGTGTCGATCAGTGCAAAATCATTTTCTTGTTGCATACGCTCTAATAAAACAGAGCCAACCATGCCGCGCCAACCAACCAAGCCTACTTTTTTCATTGTTTGTTCCAGTGTTTGAGTCATAAGAGATACCTAATTCATTAAAAATTAAAATTCATTGCGTGAGATTTAATTTTTAGAACCGATAATCTAGCACTGTGATCAAAGCAAAACCAGCGTTACTCATAGAACATAAAATTTTTTCATATTCAATGTCGTTGTTACACCATTGTGTAACTTAATCTAAACACGCCCTAGCTTCATACAAATGAAATACATAAAAATTATGATTATTGAGCACTTTGGAATTGGATGTATTGTGTATCAATTTATTAAAAAAGGACCTATCACATGAAAGCACTCTATCTAGGTAGTATAATTGCCAGCTTGTTCTCTTTGAGCGCATTTGCACAAACAAATGACAACATCGAAGAATCACTTACTTCCTTTGCAAGCTCAACTACGAGCATTGAACAAAAACTAGGGGCAACTCGCCGCTCATCAACCGTTATTTATAACAACCCAACAGTGAGAGTTAATAATAGTTATAGAAATATGTTTGTAGGCTCTCTTACTGGCAATCAGTTTTGTAAAGAGCAAGGCCATAAGCAAGAGGTAACAGGCAGTACAATAAAGTGTGGCGAAGATGAATCGGCCTATGCAAACTATGATTGGTATGATAGTCAGTGGGTATTAAAAAGCACAGGTAGCAAAAATCAGTGTTATCCGTTATACGCTAGCATTAAGTGCGGTAACTAAAAGCAATAAAGAACCCGGTAAAGACTGGGTTCTTACTCCATCGTAACCCCAAGCCAGCAGAACATTGATATCAACTTAAGCCCACCAGCATGAATTAACTTCCACTATTAAAATAACGCGTATACCCAAACAACCTCAAGATGCGAGCGTCGTTGGAATTAAAAGCGATTTAGGCAAGGCATTGATTGCAAGTAATAGTGGTTCTATTATTAAAATCAATCCCTTATAAAAGTAACGCCTTGATATTAAGCCTCTGTGAAACGCTGAATTCTGCATCTTGAGGTGGCTTCGGTATATAACTATTCATTTCATAAGTAACAAGTAATAAAAAGCCCTACACTTGGCAGGGCTCGGTAATAATAGCTTATTGTTACTGCCGTTTATTAGAGAGTGTTAAAACTCGTAACTAAAGCTCACACTTAACTCTCTAGGCGTTTCTTGAGAACGAATTAGTACATCATTTTGCTCTACTTCAAAACTTTGTCCCAACATATTTTTCGCTTTAAATGTCAGTGTGGTATTAAACGTTGGATAATAACTATAAACCATGTCTAACGAGTTTAAAGGTTGCTCGTAAGCATCATCAAAGTTATTTACTCCCGCAGCTAAAATACGATCACCAAATACATTGTAGATAACAGATGCTTGATGCATGCCATCATGCGAATCGTAATTCAATTGCAAATTAGCAACATATTTTGAGTGGCCAGTCATACGTCGTTTTAGGTTTGTCAGATCGCCGCGCTGCTCCTGTGCAATTTCAACTTCTGAATCACTGAGAGTTAAATTACCTGAAGTAAAGAAAGCACCGCCGAGTAAATCACTATGTAACTCTGTTAACCATTCAGCTTCAATACCGTAAACATAGGCGGTGTCTGCATTATCAAACTGCAAAGTAAAACGGCCGTCGCTTTCTGTTAATAGCGCTTCAATTGGCTTATCAATATCTTTATAGAATGCGCCAACTGAGTAGTTATCGCCATTATCCATATAAAATTCGATGCGCGCATCAAAGTTATCTAAATAACTAGATTCTAAGTAAGGGTTACCCAGTGTTCGATAACCCGTAAGCGGGTCTTGAAATTGAACTGGGCTTAACTCTCGTAAATCAGGACGAACAACAGTGCTGCCATAACCAAAACGAATTTGATACGAGTCTTGGCTATATGTCATAGATAACGATGTAAAAAACTCATCTTCCATCACACTTGCTTGCTCTATTGCTTGTGCACTTAACTTGTCAGCAAGTAAAGCAGGATCAAATGCTGAACGAGAAAAAGCGAGCGCAACTTGGCGGAAGTCTTCGTAACGTACACCACCACTTACACGCCAATCTTGAGCAAATGTTATGTCAAAAGAGCCATAATAAGCATCTATCATTTGTGCTGCTAAGTAATCATCGGCGGTTGGTTCTTGGAACAACAACTCGACACCAGTTGAGTCAATAACTGAATCATTAGCAAAATAACTGCCTATTGAAAGTGCTTCGTCTTCACTTTGTGCTAAATCGAGTGACTGAGTTTGGCTAAAACGATAATTGAAAAAGTCAGTACGGTAATCACGTGTTTTTTCAACAAAATAACCACCACCTGCAATCTCAACTTCTGCGTTATCAAAGTAGAAAACTTTGTTTACGTTAACGCCCCAGTTTTCGACATCATCTTCTAACTCAACAAATCGATACAGATAAGGGTTACCGCCTAAGCTACCATTGTAAAAAGTGCGTTGGTATTTACCATCTAAGTACTCATCACGAACCGTTACTGTAAGCTCTCCAGGAATACTCGTTGTCGCTGTTGAATCAGTATATTGCCAATCAACGCCAACACCTTCAAGCAAGCCCCAATCTAGGTTGTGCATACCGCGAAGTTGGAGTATCTCAAGTTCGCGCTCTTCGAAAGATGTTAAGTGGCTACGTTGTAATTGCCCAGCATCAATACTTAGTGATTTTGACGGTTCTTGATATAACGCAACAGAGGCTTCATCTTCAGTGTCTCGCAACATCATATAAGTAGCGGTTAAATCATGTCCCTTAATTTTATACCCTAAATTAACTGAGCTATTTAACTTTATATTATGCTTTGTCGATACTTCTTTTTCTGTTGCCGAATAACACGTAAAGTCATCTTTTGAACATGCGGACTCAGATGCGTCAACAGAAGACAGTACAGCGCTAAACTTCTCAGCATTAGACCATTCATTTTCATAGGCAACGGATGCTAGAAAACCAAAAGATCCGCCTAAGCCAAATAAATTATCAAAACGGTCGCCATAAACAGCTTTAATACCGGCATCAGGGTTTAAGCTTTCTTTTTCTAAGCCAAAATCTCTTGGTAATGCTTTTGCTAAACTTTTATTTAAATCTATCGCAGCGGCTTGACCAATATCAGTGCCTTGACGTTTTGACTCTACATCTCTTATGTTTCTATATGAGATATCAGACAGGCCATTAATATAGGTATTTAGCGCTGTTCTAATTGTACTAGGTAATGCTCGCGTGCCATCATCCTGACCTAGCCAATCATCACTGCCGCCATTATACGTATAGCCTTCGTCGTTTGTATCTTTGTAACTAGCGCCAATTTCAACTTTAAACAAAGTGTCACTTGGTATGCTCTTCGTTCTGATATTTACATCACCACCGCCAAAAGCTGCGGGCATATTAGGTGAATAAGCCTTTTGAACAGCCAATGATTCAATAATACTTGATGGAAAGATATCAAGTGGAATTACATTTCGCGTTAGATCTGGGCTCGGCACTATTGCGCCATTTAAACGTACACTTGAGTAGCGCTCACCTAATCCACGTACATAAATAAACTTATCATTAACTAATGATAAGCCTGTAACACGACGAAGTGCCGAAGCGGCGTCACTGTCACCTGTTCGCGATATTTGCTCAGAACCCATTATATCAGCGACGAAAGCCTGATTTTTACGCTCATCTATTACCGCACTGGCACTGCCTTTGAGACGTGTGCCTGTTGCAACAACTTCTTCTATTGCTTCTTCATCTATTATTTCTTGTGCTTGATCAGCGAAAGAATGAAATGAAGAAAAAAGGGAGAGCAGAGATAAAGTTATTAGATTGGTTTTAAACTGCTTTTGATGTTTCATATTTATATCCTCTAAACCTAAAATTCCCTTAAAAAAGGCGCCGTAGCGCCTTGTAATTAGAGCCGGTCTAGATTAATTACTAGCGCGTTGTAAAGATGCGGCTACAAAATCAGCCCACTCGCTTGATTCACCGTCTTTAAGTGCACCAATGTAGCCTGCATTAGTAAAGAAAGAGTTAACTTCGCTCATGTCTTTAGCTGTTGTAGCAACAGCAGTACCCTGTGAATCAGTAATTGTTGCCGCTGTTGAAACACCATCAGCACCTAGTACATTTGTAAAATCAGCAAAACCAATCAACTGGTTGTTTTCACCACCCGTAAACCAAGTATTTACATCAAAACTTGCTAGTGCACCCGTTAAAGGCGTATTCACGTCTTCAAAGTTCTTACCACACGCAAATATTGAGCTCATAAATGCGATATCGCCATTATTTGCATTGGCATGAACACCTGCATCACCTGATTTGTCTTTTTCATTATATAAGTCAAAACAGCCTGCACCATCTACTGACGAAGAGTTAACAAATAACATGTTAGCTAATTGTGCTTTGCCCCACTCTTTCATTTCCATACCAGCACCAGTTCGACGCCCTTCTGCGCCTTGGTCACCCGTAGTTACAACAGTTGCATTAGCAATTGTTGGGTTAGAAACGCTCGTCACTAAATCTTGTGCATCTGCTGATAATGGGTCAACCTTTGCACCATCAGTTTCAAAGCCATGATTACCATATTCATTTGAACGTACAAGAATGAATTGTCCATACCCTTTCCAACCTTCATCCCAGTCAATACCATCATCACCTGTATCAGTGATAACAATGTGCTTGAGGTTAACGCTACCACCAAATAGTTCAATACCATCATCAAAACCATTATGAACATGCACATAATCAATCGTTGTGCCTGAACCAACAGCATTAAGAGTTAAACCGTTAAGCTCATCACCTTCAACACCAAAACCTGCATATTTAATAACAATGTGCTTGAGGATACCGCTGCTATCTTGCGGATCGTTACCGCCATAGTACGATACAATGCCTTCTGCAGAGTGGTTACACATATCCTGTGCAGCAGCAGCGGCTGTACAACGAATAGAATGACCACGGCCATTTACCTGAACGCCACCCCAGTCACCTATTTGTGCTGTTGTTGAATCATCACCATCAACCTCTTTGATACTGGTGAAAATGATTGGCTTATCTACTTCACCAATTGCTTCGATATTTGCACCACGAGCAACACGAATAAAGCTCTCAGGCTTAGTAAAAGCAATTGTTGAACCTGCTTCAATTGATAATGTAGGACCATTGCCATCAATTGTAGCGCCAGTTGATGTGTCTACATCATCACCAATAAATAATGCACCTTCAAACACGTGTGCGCCGCCATTGCCTAAGGCAGAGATTACAAAAGAGCTGGTAATTTCTTTTGCGTTACTTGCAAATGCTTGACTGTAAATACAGTTAACACCTTCAGCTTCACCTGTAAATGTAGCTCCATCTAATGTGTATGTAGCGCAATTTAAGGTCTCACCACCGTTATTGCCACCACCTGAATTATCTACACTATTGTCTACACTGTTATCTACTGTTGTAGGTGTAACATTAATATCACCACCACCACAGCCAGCAAGAGTCATTGCAGCAGCCACTAGGCTGACTTTAAATAAACCAGATAATTTCATTGTTCACTCCGTTAAAGTATTTAATTATTTTGTTAGCGCATTAAGTAAAACTCAAGTCACTTTAAAGCACGAAAGCCATGCCTTAAGGTCACTTGAGCCTTAGAACGAGCACTACAATACGGGAGGTGTATGACAGCGAGGTTACACTTTAATAAACATAAAATGACAATGTGCATTTTTGACTAAAAAACCAATTATCCTTATATAACAAATTGTTAAAAACGAAAAAAACCGCCCGAAGGCGGTTTTGGTGTTGCGATTATAAACTCAAGATATGATCAGCTCATAGCCCACTTTATGTCATTTAAATTACGACAATATTAAAGCAGTGCTGTGCGTAAGGTTTCAGCATGGAGCTTTTCACGCTTGACGTATTTGATCCATTGTTCAGCTAATCGCTGAGATTTTTTATGTTTTTCAGCTTGTTCAAACGCCAATATAGATGCATCAAAATTTTGTAAACTGTATTGCGCCATACCTAATGCTACATAAGCATTAGATTCAAAATCGAGTGATCCTTTCTCTAGCGCTTTACGAGCTGCATCGGCAGCGTCTTCATACTTTTCAAGGTTAACGTACACCTCTGCTAGACGTTGCTCGTACTTACCGTGATCTGACTGCTGTGCAGCTTTACTAAAATAAGGTATTGATTTTTCTTCTTCTTTTGCTTGTATCATGGCTTCTGCGATAAAAGCATAATTTTTTGCTGTCGCTTGGACTATCTCATTATCTATTGCAGTACTCATAACATTCGCCGCTTTATAAGCGAGGCCATTATATAGATACACTTGCGATAACTGCCGAAGGTCTGATTTTGACGTTAAAAAACCTTGCTGATAGGCAGCTTCAAAAATAGCTAACTGTTCTTTCTCCTTGCCAGTTTCACCATACATGCCGCCAAGCTGCACCCAATATTGGGGCTTATTATACAGTTTAACCATACGCTCTAATACTGTAACGACTTTATCTGTATTACCGAGCGAATAGTACATAGCGCGTTGCAAAACAAGCCAATTTTCTTTTGGCTCTTTCCCTTCACTATCGCTTAGTGCAATTGCATGCTCGATATTATTAATACCATTTTGATAATCTTTTAACTGATAATAAGCCTGTGATTTAAGCACATAGTACGCGTCTGTTTTAGGCTTGGTATTGATTGTGTCCCACTGCGCTAAAAAGTTTAAGGTTTTGTTGTAGTCGCTATTTGCCATTGCTAGTTGCGCTAAACTAAAGCTGGTACTTAAACGAAGAGATTCTGGGATCTCATCCTCAGCAATCACTTTTTCAAACGATGCTATCGCTTTGGTTAAATCATTCTCGTTGTAATAAATAAAACCATAAAAATTGTACATCATGGCCTTTTCATACGAGTTCATACTTGATGAACGCTCGTTAATGTCGTCAAGTGCAGCAAGACCCGCTTGTGCATCACCATCATCTGCAAGCTTTTGTGCACGCGCCAATTGGCTATACACTTTTTCACGTAGCGCTGGTACACGCTTTGTTTTAATTTCATCTGCGTAGGCTGTCGCCACATTAATGCCTGGTAACATACTCACTAAGCTTGGTAGTGTAATACTTGCACTCAATGCTAAAGAACAAAAGAATGCTGTTTTTAATAGTTTCATAATCGCCTCGTTTCTCTATCCAATTATTAAGGGCTAGCCGTTTATCTGGAAAGAAATTTTATTCTGTACACCCGCAACTTCAACCGCTTCACCGTCTACTACGCGTGGTTTATATTTAAATTTAAGAGCGGCATCCATCGCTGCCTGATCAAACAATGACTCTGGCTCAGCTTTTACTACTTTTGCATCACGTACTGTGCCTTGCCTGGTTACTGTAAATTCAACAATCACATACCCTTCAATACCACGCGATAAAGCGCGACGCGGATAAACGGGTGCCACTTTTACAATGGGTAGGTATTCACCATCACTTGAATCAAGCGCTAAGCCACCGCTTAAACTCACATCAGCGTCCACACTGGCACCAAAATCAAAATTAGCTGCACTGGCATTAGGATCACTATTTTGCATTTGTGGTGATTCCATTGGCGGCGGTGGCTCTTTTGGTGTGGGTGGTTTTTGAGGCTTACGCTCTTTCTTTTGTACACTCTCTTCTTTTTTAAGACGCACAAAATCAAGTACATTGCCTTTGGCAGGCTCAGTCATCGCCCCCTCGCCACCGGTAATAAGTGCCTGCATGCCTAAAAACAGCATAAAAGTCACAACACCGGCAATAAATAATGCTACTAAATAACGCATTATGCTTCCTTAGGCCTCTTGTGCCGCAATAGATACGTCAAACACGCCTGCTGCACGCGCTGCATCCATTACCTTGATAAGTGTGTCAGTGGTTGATTTTTTATCAGCTTGAATAACCACACTGCCTTGTGGGTTTTCTGCTTTTAGGCGCTCAATATTCGCTTGCACTGCCCGCACATCAACTTGGCGTTTGTTGATCCAAATTTCGCCTTCGTCTGAAATAGCGACTAAGATATTTGCCCGTTCTTTTTTAACAGCTGTAGCCGCTTCAGGACGATTTACATCAATACCCGCTTCTTTAACAAACGAGGCGGTAACAATAAAGAAAATGAGCATGATGAAAACAACATCCAACATAGGTGTCATGTTAATTTCTTCTGCTTCATCTTCTTGAAAAAGACTTCCTAATGGGGCTCTCATTTTATTCTCCTGATGCATGCGGCTGTCGCCGCATGCTAAAAAATTATTGTTTTAATGGTCTAAAACCATACTGTCTTCAAGTAGTGCAACTTCGCGCTTCGCTTTACGCTGTAAATACGTTGAAGCGAATACGCCGGATAACGCCCCCACCATGCCTGCCATTGTTGGGATAGTTGCTTTTGAGACACCGGATGCCATAGAACGTGCACTGCCTGTGCCTGTTATCGCCATAACATCAAACACTTCTATCATGCCAGTTACCGTACCGAGTAAACCTAACAACGGACATAACGCAACCATCACATTAATAAGCGCTAAATTAGCGTTTAATCTCATCCCTGCACGTGAAATAGTGGCTTGGCGTATTTGCTCTGCGTTCCAGCTATTACGCTCATTACGCCCTGTCCAACTTGTTTTAACAGTATGCTTGTAGTGCCTAAAACCATTAAAAAAGTATATAAATCGCTCGAGTATCAATAACCACATCGCGAAGATTAACACTCCGATGACCAATAGAACTTGGCCACCAGTGTCGAGAAAATCACGGATAGCATTGATTGAATCAATCAATAGCACCATGGGTTATGCTCCCTTTTCGCTACGCTCAGCGATAATACCCGCGCTTTGCTCTTGTAAGATAAGTAGCAAGTTTTTAGAGCGTGTATTCAATAAGGTGTATAAAAATACTGTTGGGATAGCCACAACCAAACCAAGTACCGTTGTGACGAGTGCTTGTGAGATACCACCTGCCATTAATTTAGGATCCCCCGTACCAAACAAAGTTATTGCTTGGAAGGTATTAATCATACCCGTTACTGTACCTAGTAAACCTAAAAGCGGTGCAACCACTGAGATAATTTTAATCAGTGTTAAGTTACGTGTAATTTTTGGCATTTCACGTAAAATAGCTTCGCTTAGTTTCAGCTCAAGGGTGTCGTATGCAACAGACGGGTATTGGTCTTTTACTTTCATTACACGACCAAGCGGGTTGTCATCACGTGGTACGTCATCTTTAAGTTGACGACGAATTCTGCCACCCATCAGCATTAACGAAATAAAGCGTTCAATGGCAATTAATAGTGCTAATAAACCAACACCTAGAATCACATAACCCACTGCACCGCCTTGATGTACTTGCTCAGTGGTATCTGGCGCTTGTACAAGTAAACCAAGGATAGAGCCACCTGTTGGGTCAAGTGCAAATTGCACAGTCCCTGATGACGCTTGTTGTAAGTCTGCTGCAGTTGACGTAAAACGTCCTACTGGCTGGCGAGTTAATTCACTTAGCGTATTTGTGCTGGCGTTATATTCTAAATATTTACCTTGTGAAATAAGGTTAAATGCACCAACACGCATAACTTCTTGCTGTGCTTTATTGCCACCTTCAACAATGACATCCGTCGTAAAGCGAGACACTTTACCTTGCTCTGTCATTTCACGTTGCAGCTCGTACCATACTTGTTCAATGTCTTCGATTGATGCAAGCTTAGACGTTGATCCCATTTTTTGAGCCAGATCATCCATAAATTGACCGCGCCCTGGTAATTGGGCAGAAACAACAGAGGTTGCAAACTTATTGCTTGAGTCTCCAGCAACTTGCTGCAGTACACCAAATAACTCTTTCAACGAACCCATTCGTTTAGATAATGTATCCGTTTGATTGGCTAGCTTAATTTCATTTCCTTCAAACAGTGTTTCAAGACGCTCTGATTCAGAAAGCATATTGTTACGCTGTGCTTGAGTATTTTTGAGCATTTGCACTTGATCATTTTGTCGTGCGATAAACTCTTGCTCACGTTGCTTGTTCTCGACCGATTGCTGTGTTTTACCTTGCTCTAAGGTTTTAAGTAATGAATCTAAATCCATAGCATCTGCAGCAAATGTGCTGCCAGCAAAGCCAAGTGTTGCGCCAAATAAAGCGATTTTGGTCATTTTTGTAAAAAGTGTCATTTTTAACCTCTTAATCCGCAGCGTGAACTGGCAGTGTTAACATATCTGGGGCTAGTTGTTTACGTGCTATGCGTAAACCTTTATTAATTTGACTGATTGTTGAATCTGGTAGCGCGACAAAACCATTACTATCTTGATCCCACGAACCTGCTTTTTTACCGTCACGAGTCAGATAAATAAGCTCTAAACGACCGATGCGAAGAAAATCAACTTCACGCTCTTGCCCATCAACATCAAGCAAAGCCGTATACGCTTCAATTGTGCGGCCATAATCTACTTCAACTTGATAGGCTTCTAATACACGACGGAATTTTTCACTTGCGTTAATATCCGCTCTGTCCATCATGGTTTTTAAAGAGGCTAAACGTTTTTCGCGTTCATCAGTAAGAAACGGCACGTCAAGGGCAACAAATTGCTCTAAACCTGTGATCATACGTAGCATTAAAGGGGTAATTTGACGCTCTATAATAGAAACCTGATCCATTGAAAGGCTCAAAGCTTCCATTTCTGACATTTGATTGCTCAGTTGCTTACTTAACTGCGCGTTATAAACAGTTAAACCGTCTATTTCTTTATTAAGGGTTTTAAACTGTTGTAAACGCCCTTGCATTGAATCTGCAATCTTGTCTATTTTTGTTTGTGATTGCGCAGCTGATTTATTAATTTCACTGCTTTTATCGATAACCTTATTTAAATCATTTGCTTGGACTGTCGCACTCATGGCCACAATACCTGCTAAGATCAATGGTTTAACGCCTTTCATCGCATACACCTTTACTCGTTAATTAGCGGATTTGCTAGTTGCTTAATATCAATGCACGAGATTCTATAGGTGAAAAATGACAAGGGTGTTGCGCAAAAAAGTCTATTTCATGACAACCGTCATAATTACAACGTTTAAAGGTATTAATTCTAAGGATAAATAGTAAGAAGTGATTTTTTTAAGCAGCCGCAGAGAATATATGCTCAGATTAATTGAGGCGTTAAGATTGAGTCAATACGTCACGAATACGTGTAATAACGTCATCAGCATTCGTGTAGTTAATAGCAATTGCATAATATTGATTCTGATAATAAAGCACCAGTAATGGAAAACCATGAACCGGTAATTGCTGAACAAATTGAAGCTCTTGCTGAAATTCCTGATTCAGAAGGTCACTGCCAAATAATTGTAAGAACTCATTGGTATCTATTCCTACTTGTTGAGCAAATGAGAGCAAGTCATCGGCATTAGAGAGGTTTTTAGCTAATAAATAGTAACCTTTTTGAATCGCTTCAAGCATGGCGTGCTCTTTATTAAAGTACCGAGCAGTAATTACAGCACGACATGCCGGGTAAGTACTGCGTCTAGGCTCACAATTACGCCAAAAATCAAAATTAAATTCAGCCCCTGTTTGATCTGAAATTCGTTGCCAAGTCTGCTACAAAAACTTTTGCATACTCATTGCCATGGGCTCATCAAAATCCGGAGCTAGACCGCCAACTTTATAGACAATATCAAGTTCTGTGGCTAAGCGAGCTTGGATCTCTTGCCACGTTTTACTAAAATCCCAACACAAACTACACATAGGCTCATAAACATAGGGTTGCGTTATTATTCATGCTAATTCACCTGACATAACACAATTACGACCTGCGTGCTTAGCGTCATATAAACACTCATCTGCGCGTTTGACGGCTTGATTAAACTCAGATATTTTATTTACCTGCACAACACCAATACTGCAAGTAATGGTGGTTTTTTGCGTTTGAGTAAACATGATTGTTTGCGTTGAAATATACTCTCTAAATTTATCTGCAACATAAAAAGCGGCATCGGAGTCAATTCTAGGTAATATAACCATGAACTCCTCACCACCATAGCGTACTTTTATATCTGAAGAGCGTAACTGGGATTCAAGAAACGTGCTAAATTCAATAAGAACGTGATCACCAAAATCATGACCAAAGCTATCATTTATATATTTAAAGTTATCAAGATCCATAAGTAAAACTGTAAATGGAAAGTATTGTTCTGGCCGCGATTTAGCAAGCGGTAAAAAATGACTCGTAATAAATCGGCGATTGGCTAAGCCCGTTAGTTGATCTGTGTGTGCATCCTGTTTTTGTAATAGCGTCATATGCGCTATTTCCATATGACTTTTATTCCGAAAATACTCGCCTATAAAGGTAAATAAAAAGACTAAAATAAAAGACGCACTAAAGCGCACTTTTTCCGCATAACCGTATTTAACTTGTCCTATATCAGGGCCATATAGTAAAAAACACGACACACATAGTAAAACCGATACACCGATTAAGCCAATTCTTAAACCCAGCGTTGAAAATGCAACCACTGGGTAGAACATTAACCAATATAATGCCGTATTTTCTTTACCGCCAGTGTAAACAAGCGCGACACATAACATGCAGATAATACCCAGCACAAGCGCAGCAACCGCATTTAAATGCCCAGTACGCATAAAGTAAATTGCACACACTAAAAAAGTAATGTCCGATACGACTAACATGACAGTCAGTGGCTTAGCGTAAATATGATAATTGAGCACAACCAGTGTAGTGACTAAAACCAAAGCAATAGAGATCATAGTAAAAAACGTAAAAGCACGGCGTTGTTTTTCTGCACTATAGACACTTTCTATATTAATCAATTTAAGCCAACTTGGTTGGCTCGTATTCTGTTCAGGCATTATATATCTTTCATTTTTAAATCAGTGAGTTATTAGACTTTAAAACGTAATACCATTTTCTCTAACTCATCAAATTGTAGTTTAAGGTGTGTACATTCAGCTAAAGTATTATTTAAATTAAGCTGTCCTTGCTGTGACAATTCACTGATTGTATGAATATCGCTATCTAATGACTGTATGACGACATTTTGCTCAGTCGTAGCATTAGCAACGCTATGATTAACCTCATCGATTGATTCAATCGTTTTGGTAACTCCCGCCATTTTTTCACCAGCACCATGTGCTTGTTGAACGCTATTTTCACTTTCAATTAAGCTTGCTTTCATTACCGCTACAGCGCTGGCTGACCCTTGTTGTAATTGACTTACGGTGTTTTCAATTTCCTGCGTTGATTGTTGTGTGCGATGCGCCAACTGACGAACTTCATCTGCAACAACAGCAAAACCTCGCCCTGCCTCACCCGCTCGAGCAGCTTCAATTGCAGCGTTAAGAGCCAGTAAGTTCGTTTGCTCACTGACCCCTTTTATAACTTCAAGCACTTGGCCAATGCTTGCTGAATGCTCCGCTAAGCTATTAATTGTGGCTTGTGCTTTTTCCATATTTTCAGATAACACATTAATCGCATTAATATTATCAGTTAATGATTGCTGGCTTTGTACTGATTGCGAATTTGCTTCACTGGCTAGATTTGAGGCATTACTCGCACTGTTCGATATTTCAACGGCACTAGAAGAGAGTTGATTAATTGCAGTAGCCACATTATCTGTACGTTTGGTTTGATCGCCATACATATTAAGAGTTGACTGCGTTTGATCAACTAAACTCTCAACTGAACGTTCAAGTTCTATCGTTGTCGTTTTAACCTGCTCAATGGATGTGTGTATTTTATCAATAAAGGCATTAAAGTAACCTGAAAGTTCTCCAAATTCATCATTATTTTCAATAACTAAACGGCGAGTTAAATCACCTTCACCTTGTGCTATATCTTTTATTGCGTCATTTAAACGATGCATAGGCCGCATTAAATAACGCAAAGAAAACTGCATCATTAATACAATAGCAGTGATCCCAAGCAACATATAAATCGCGGCCATATTGCGAAAAGAATCAACAGAAGAAAATGCGATGCTTTTATCAATCACAACACCAAGATACCAGTCAACATTTTCAATGCCTTTAATTCGTGTAAATGACACAAGATGCTCTACACCATTAATATCTAATTCTACAAATTGAGGATCGAGAGTAAGTTTCTCACCTAGTAAATCAACCATTGATTTATCATTATATTGGGTCTGAGGGTGACTTAAAATACGCCCATCGCTATCGAGTAAAAAACCATAACCGAATCCTAAAAAATCTATTTCGTTAACAATTTTAGTAATGGTTTTCATATCAATATCAGCACCGGCTACCCCAGTGAAGCGCCCTGCAATAGTAATAGGCGCAACAGCAGATATAGTTAGCTCATTGGTAGTAACATCAATATAAGGGGTCGTAAATGCGGTTGTTGTTTTGTTTTCAACTAATTTATACCATGGTCGAGTTGTTGCGTCATAATCTGCGGGAAGCTGAATCGTTTGATCATTTAAAACAAATGTACCATCCGGTTTGCCAATATATGTATTTTTAAACCCACCAGCCATTTCAGCAGTATTTAATTGCGATAACGTGAGTGATTTTGCGTCATTCTCTTGATGTGTTTTAGCAACCGCTAAAACAATAGCTAACTTATCATTAAGCCAATTAGCTATATTTTGTGAAACTGATTGTGAGCTTTCTTGTAAAACAAGGGATAATTGTTGTTGCGTTTGTGTACGCATTGAAATGAAGTTATTTATAGTAAATAAACCAAGAACTAACACCAGCACAATTGACGCTGCGATCGTGACTTTAGTTGTAAATTTGAGAGAGCTTTGCATGGCAAACCTATTTTAATTTATTATTTTTATTAACAAATGACTTTGTAACAAAAATAGACCTATTTGTCTTATATAATTGTATTTAGTAACGACAATACAGTTAAAAACAATAATAAAGGATGATTAAATAGCTAACTGTGTTATCAATCCAGGTATTTAATAAGTATAGAATTAAAATAGAAATATGAAATAAAGTAACAAAAAAGGGGCTAATTATAGCCCCTTTTAACATTCTGAAACTTAAAGTAATGTTTGGTAATTATTCCACTCGCGTACAAGATTGATATTTAAATTACTTTCAAAGTTCTGCCATTGCCACGTTTTACCATCATTAGGGTCTAACTGTGCATTTAACTTAATGAGTAAATCACGGTGCTTATTCTTTTCAAGCCAATGTATAAAAAAAGCAGTTGTTTTATAACCATCGTTATAATTACCGCCAATTTTTCGTTGTGACATATCAACGTAGCCTGCTTTTATACGAACAACATCTGCAATGCCTTCAATAAGTGGTCCTATGTTTTTATAGTTTGCGTCATCAAGTTGATAGGCATGCGCAATTTCATGATACAAAACGCCAATCAATTCATCCGCCATAGCGCGTTTACCATGATCAGCTTGATACTTTTTCAGGTATTGCGCACTAATGTGAATTTTAGCACCACTAAAGTCACCTTCTTTGAACGCAACGCCATCCATATCTTCAAGACTAATTGCTAAAGTAGGTAACGCAGGTGCATTCGCTTGGTATTTATAAAGTAAGCGGGCAACATTATAGCTAACTTGTTGTACTAGCTCAGTGGTCAAATCACTCCACTGCGATAATTGCTCAGAACTTGTATTAGTAAGCGTAACCACTGGTAAATAAAACTGTTGCCATTGAATATCAGCGTTAAACTGCACGGGTTTTAATTGCTCGCTCACTGGTGTTTTAGCCATCACATTCGCACTCAACAGTAGAGTTATCAATGTTGACGCTGATAATGATTTTTTAGCAAAAGAAGTCACTTTCTATTCCTTATATTTACTAAGTGCAGGTGGGCGTGCTGAATGAGCTGTACCCCATGTTTTATTTGGTTTATCACCCATTTGGTAACGTAGTTCTCCACCATTGATTATTTCTGCATGCATTAAATAGTTACGTGTAAGTGGCTTACCATTGAGTGTTACTGATTGAATGTATAAATTTTCTTCGCTGATATCTTTAGCGAACGTTGTAAAACTTTTCCCTTTTGCGAGCTTTAAGGTCACTTTTTCTACTTGCGGAGCACCTATCGCGTAACTTAAATCACCCGGTGCCACTGGGTAAAAACCCATTGCCGAAAAAATATACCACGCTGACATTTGGCCAACATCATCATTACCTGCTAAACCGTCAGGCTTATCTGAGCTAAGTGTATCCATTATTTGGCGAATACGCTCTTGCGTGCGCCACGGTTTGCCTGCGTAATTATATAAATAAGCAATATGATGACTTGGCTCATTACCATGGGCATAGTTGCCTATTAGCCCTGCAATATCTTCATGTTCTTTGATCATGTCAGCTGAAAGGTGAGTGTCAAAAAGTGCATCTAAACGGCCTTCAAACTTATCGTCGCCTCCCATTAAGTCAATCAAACCAGCAACGTCATGCGGAACATAAAAGCTGTATTGATTTGAATTACCTTCTGTAAATGGCCCCATGTATTTTGCAGCTTCAGGGTTAAAATCAGGATTCCAATTACCTTTACTATCTTTGCCGCGCATGTAACCCGTTTGCTTATCAAATACATTTTTGTAGTTCATTGCACGAGCATAATATTCTTTTGCAAGCTGCTTTTTACCCATAGCGTTAAACATTTGTGCAATTGCAAAATCATCGTAAGCGTATTCTAATGTGATTGATACTGACTCAGGCAATACATCCATTGGCACATAGCCAAATTTTTTGTATTGAGGAATAGCATCATAAACCGGGTTATTGGCAGTATTAATTGTTGCTTCAACGGCTAAATCAATATCAAAGTCACGAATGCCTTTAAGGTACGCATCTGCAATAACGGACACTGCATGATAGCCTATCATAGTCCATGTTTCGTGGCCGTGGAATGACCAAATTGGCAACATATTTTCATAACTTTGCTGATAATGAACCAGCATTGATTGCACCATTGATGATACGCGATCAGGGTCGATTATCGTAAGTAGTGGATGAAGTGCACGATAAGTATCCCATAAACTAAATAAGGTGTAATGCTCAAACCCTTTACCTTCATGGATTTCACCATCAACGCCACGATACTGACCATTTACATCCTGATAAATATTGGGTGCTTGAAGCGCATGATATAACGCGGTGTAAAACTGACGCTTTTGGCTTTTTGTGCCTTCGACATCGACTTTATCTAAATAGGTTGCCCATTGTGCTTTTGCGTCAGCTCTTGTTTTATCAAAATCCCAGTGTGGCAGCTCTGTTTTCAAGTTTTCAAGTGCATTGCTTCTGCTCACCGCAGATAAACCCACTTTTATATAAAGCGGCTCATCTTTTAAACCATCAAAACTGGCAACAAACTTAACGGCTTTACCCGCTGCAATTTTCACTGCTTTATTTTCAATTGTTGAATGTTTTTCTTTGCCTAAACAATCCATACAGCGGTAACGTTTATCATCTTCATTAATAAAGTTATAGTCACTGATTGGTTTTGAAAATTCGATAGCAAAATACATCTGGCGGTTATTTGCCCAGCCATTCGTTGCACGATAAGCAACCAGTGTATGATCATCAATTAATCGAATGTCACTCCAAATTACTTTGTTTTCAAAATTATATATTGCAGCGGTTAAATCAATTAAAACATGCCCTGCATCAGTGTCATTGAACGTATATTTATGCATACCAACGCGTTGCGAGGCGGTAACTTGAGCTGTAATGTTATAGTCTTGTAATTCAACGCCATAGTAGCCTGGCTCTGACCACTCTTTATCGTGCGAAAAACGAGAACGATAGCCTGCCTCAGGATTTTCAGCGCTACCTGGTGTGGTTTTAATCTCACCGGTCATGGGCATGATCAACAAATCCCCCAGATCAGAATGCCCAGTGCCTGAAAAATGCGTATGCGAAAAACCAACGATAGTGTGATCATCATAATGATAACCTGCACAACGTTTGTATATTTCAGGCTGCGGTGATACCCCGCGCATCGGATTATCTGTATCTGGACTCAATTGCACCATTCCAAATGGGACCACTGCACCTGGAAACAAATGACCATCTCCACCTGTCCCTATAAACGTGTCTACCCATTGGGTATTTGAGTGCTGTGTTGCATACGTATTTAGACTCACTAAACTGCCACACAGCAACAGAGAAGTGTAGAAAGACGCTTTCATAGTCGTTCCTTTTTAATTAATTATTGATTTTTGGATCGTTCCAGTGAGTTTATAATAACGCGCTATTGAATACGTATTCAATAGAAAATAGGTAAATTTGTAAAATAATTGCGATTGATGAAAGGAAGTACTTTTTTCAGGTAATAAAAAATGCACTTACACAGCGTGTAAATGCATTTTTTAAATCATTTTATACAATTTTAACTAATTTTTTGTTGCCATACATTACTTAATCTAACAACATTCATGCCATACCAAGCGATAAATACATAGCAGATTGCAGGAACCAAAAAGCTAATTTGTATGTTTACAACATCAGCAATAACACCTTGTAATAATGGGATAAGCGCACCACCAACAATCGCTAAGCATAACCAGCCAGAGCCTTTGCTCGTTAGTGAGCCCAGCCCCTCGATAGCAACTGAAAATATTGTAGGGAACATAATTGAGTTAAATAAACCAATGGCAAGCACGGCATACAACGCAATATTCCCCTCAGTGAATACCGTCACTAACAACAATGCGATTACTGCACACGCATTGAAAAGTAACGCTTTAGATGGCGCTATTTTTTGTAATAAAGCAGAACCAATAAAACGTCCCACCATCGCACCGCCCCAATAGTAGGCAATGAGTTTAGCTGCATCATGCTCTTCAAGCCCAGCTATGTGTGCTTCGCCAAAAAAGTTAACCAAAAAGCTACCAATCGCGACCTCAGCCCCGACATAACAAAAAATAGCCACGACACCCATAATCAAATGTGGCGCTTGTGTTAAAGAATGATCTTTTGCTTTGCAGTTAAAATCTTCTTTATGTGATTTAATTTCTGGTAATTTTAAAAAAGCAAAAACAACGGCAATTGTCATTAATGCCGCTGCAAGCATAAGGTAAGGGACTTTTACAGATTCAGCTGACGCTGCATTGACAGTTAATGAGCCCGCTGCGCCAAAAAACAAAATTCCGCCAACCCATGGACCAATTGTGGTTCCAAGAGAGTTAAGCGCTTGGGCTAAGTTCAAACGCGATGATGCTGTTTTGTCAGGCCCTAAAGCTGCAACATAAGGGTTTGCTGATACCTGTAAAACAGTAATACCACCAGCAAGAACAAACAAGGCGGTTAAAAATAACCAATATTCATGAACAACAACCGCTGGGTAGAACAACATACAACCCGCAGAGGCAACTATCAGCCCCGTTAATACTCCTTTTTTATAGCCAAATTTATTAACCAACATACCCGCAGGTAAAGACACAATAAAGTAAGCGCCAAAGAAACAAAATTGTACCAGCATCGCTTCAGTGTAACTTAAATCGAATACCCCTTTTAATCGTGGGATTAATACGTCATTAAGAACGGTAATAAAACCCCAAAGAAAAAATAGGGTTGTCATTGCCGTCAATGGCAGCAGGTAATTTTTATTTGACTGCGGTTCATTGGTGGCAAAGTTTTGATTTGTATTTATTTCACTCACGTGATTTTCACTCCATTAACAAGTTATCTCTGATTCTACACACTGCAACAAGAAGATCACAAACTTTTATTTGGATCGTTCCATATTTTTTATTTAATGGTATAGTTATTTAACTAATTTAATTAACTTGAAGTGGATATAGATGTTGGCTAATTTCCAAAGCTGTGATTTTTTACAAGAACATATCAAAACAACCTTAAATTTTTATCACCCACATTGTGTTGATAAACAAGATCAGGGTGGCTTTTACCACTTCTATAAAGACGATGGCACCATTTATGATAGACAGACACGTCATCTAGTCTCTAGTACGCGTTTTGTATTTAACTATGCAATGGCTTATTTAGAATTCGCCGACGAGCGTTATTTACCATTAATACAACATGGTCTAGACCACCTAGAAAATGCACATAAACAATCCTCTGGTGGCTATGCTTGGTTAATAAAAAGCGACGACAACAAAGATCTGCATATTGTTGATGATACAAACCATTGCTATGGGCTTGCGTTTGTACTATTGGCAAACGCAGTAGCATTAAAAGCTGGTTTTAGTGAGTGTAAACACACCATTGAGCGTGTATGGCAATTGCTCGAAAGCAAATACTATCAGTCTAAATATAATGCCTATTTAGATGAAATTAACGGTGACTTTTCTATTGTGGATGAGTACCGAGGTCAAAATGCTAACATGCATTTATGCGAAGCGCTGCTAATGTGTTACGAAGCAACGCAAGACAAACAATACTTAAACCGTGCAGAAACACTCGCCCTTACTTTTACAATAAAAAATGCCAGCAGAGAAAATGGACTCGTTTGGGAGCATTACAATAGCCAGTGGCAAATTGATTGGCAATACAATTTAGATGATCCTAAACACCTGTTTCGCCCGTGGGGATTTCAACCCGGCCATCAAACCGAATGGTCAAAGTTGCTATTAATTTTAAATCGACACAAACCACAGGCATGGCTTATAGAACGTGCCGAGCACCTTTTTAATACCGCAATGGAGCATGCATGGGATAACACCTATGGTGGTATATGCTATGGCTTTGCTCCAGATGGCAGTATTTGTGATGGTGATAAATACTTTTGGGTACAAGCTGAATCATTTGCAGCTGCCGCACTGCTCGCGCAGGCAACTGGTAATGAAAAATACTGGCACTGGTATGATAAAATTTGGCAATACAGTTGGCAGCACATGGTTGATCATACCCATGGAGCTTGGTATCGAATTTTAACCAACGACAATAAAGCATACAATGACGAAAAATCCCCAGCCGGTAAAACAGATTACCATACAATGGGAGCATGCTATGAAGTGTTACGTGCGTTCAAATTAGCAAAAGGTGGTGAAGCATGAGTTTAGTGTGTTTTGGTGAAGCATTAATCGATTTTTTGTCTGATGGGAAAAACCCTGAATCATTTACTAAATATGCAGGCGGAGCACCTGCAAATGTTGCTGTTGCCGCAGCTAAACTTGGTTTAAAAAGTAGCTTTTGTGGCATGCTAGGTCAAGATATGTTTGGTGAGTTTCTAGAGCAACAATTTACAAGCTTAGGTGTAAATACGCAGTATTGTAAATTTACTAACAAAGCCAAAACAGCGCTGGCTTTTGTATCTCTTGATGAGCACGCTGAACGTAGCTTTAGCTTTTATCGCCCACCAGCGGCTGATTTGTTATTTAAAGTAGACGACTTTAATTCTGCCATGTTTACAGAGCACGCGTTATTTCATGTGTGTAGTAATAGTCTAACTGAGCATAATATATATCAAACCACCATATATGGCTTAACACAGGCTAAAAAAGCGGGGGCTATTTGTAGTTTTGATATGAACTTACGGGAAAATTTATGGCCAAGCTTACGCTATACTGTTGAACGAATTTGGCATGTTATTTCTCTTTGCGACATTGTTAAATTATCAAAAGAAGAACTTGAATTTTTAAATAAAAATAGCCACAAAGATCATGATCTCGAACATACTATTTCTGCCGTACTTGAAGCAGGTGTAACCTGCCTGCTTATAACTGATGGCGGTGCACCAATTCACTATTGCCACAGCACATATCGCGGCCAGGTTATGCCACCTAAAACGAAAGTTGTCGACACCACAGCAGCTGGCGATGCATTCATTGGCGGGTTCCTATCGCAAATAGGCATTAAATGTGTAAATAAAAAAGCATTTAAACTACTTTGCGCTGAACAATCAAATATCACCAATGCCGTGAGCTTTGCTGCCAGTGCCGGCGCATTTGCAGTCAGTAAATATGGTGCATTTTCCTCATTACCAACCGCAGCCGATCTACCCCAACAATAACTAAAACCTTACAGCGTGTGTATCAACGCACACGCTTTTCAACACTAATTGAAGATACCCAACCCACTGTTCGTAAATTAAAATACGATTAAATGTAATCCTGAAACCAAACTCAAATAGTTTCGCCTAGCCTGCAAAGATACTTTTATGCTATCGTCTTGATAACAAACACCAAAAAACGTACTTTCGTAGTGCAAAAAGGAATTTATTAATGAATGCAAAATTACTTACGGGTTGTGCAATTGCTGTTGCGGCTGGGGTATTAATCTATACACAAACTGAAACTTCATCAGCCTCAATTGAACTTGCACAGCTTGATTACGTCCCTGCTGACACCCCTTTATTTTACGGTCAGTTAAAGCCTTTTCCATACAGTAAATACTTTGACTTACTCCCAGAGCAAATGAAAGGTGCAGACGATTTAACACCGTTAATCGAAAATTTAACAACGAACAATAATAAAAACGCACAGTTTTTAGCATCGCTTCTTACACAATACCAAGCATCTCTGAGCTCTTATGATGCTCTAAAAGCAGCTTGGGGATTCGCAGACGACTATAAAGGCTTGGCCTATACAATTGGCTTAATGCCCGTGTTGCGCTATCAATTAGATGATGAAACTGCATTATTTAATACAATAAATAGCTCCGCGGATAAAGCAGGGATTAACTTTACAACGAAAACCATCGAAGGAGTTGACTACACTACGTATCCTTTAGTATTTGAAGATGATATTACGATAAACCTAATTGTGTCAGTTAAAGACAAGTGGGCCACAATTACGTTTGATACAAAACTCAATACCTCTGACGATTTACGCCTTGCGTTAGCAATTGATAAACCAAGTAAATCGCTAACACAAACCAATAAGCTTAATAATTACATTGCTAAATATTCATTCGATGGCCACTCAGTTGCTTATATAGATCATGTTGAAATTGCCAATGCTATTACCGCCAAAACACCATCACGTTTAGGTGACATGCTTGATGAACTGCTGCAACAATTAGGCAACCCTCAAGCTTTTGACATTGCAAGAACACCGCAGTGTCAAAATGACATTACCAACCTTGTTAGTTATTGGCCGGCATCAGTAACAGGTAGCACGTACATACAAGTAACAAACTCCGATGCTCACTTTAAAGCGGACGCTATTTTACAAAGCACAGCGACTGATATTATTAAGACATTAAAATCTGTTCGTGGTTTTGTGCCTGAACATACAACACAACTTGACGGCCAAATGCTAAGCTTTGCTTATGGCGCGGATATTTCAAAAATTCCACCGCTTATTAATATACTTTCAAGTGCATTTAAAAAAGCTGAATTCGAATGTGCCCCTCTTGTTGACTTACAACAACAAACGCAAGACACAAATTTAGCTGCACTATCAATGATGACCGCTATGGCCAATGGTATTCAAGGTGTGAGCTTAAGTGTTCAAGATCTTGTTTTAGAAGCTGATGCAAATCAGCAGCCACAACTAAAAGCTTTCGATGCACTAATCACACTTTCAGCATCAGATCCTGATAATTTACTTTTTACTGCTAAAGGGTTTTTACCTGCATTAGCAGATATTGAAATACCAGAGAACGGAGATGCTGTTAGTATCAATACTGCAATTCCTTATCCTTTACCTGCTGGCCTTGATATTAAATTAGCTAAAAAAGGGAAACATCTTGTTTTATTCACTGGTGAAAAGTCAGCGACTATTGCAAATACATTATCAGAGCAAGCGCTTGAAAAAAATGGATTTTTAAATACCGCAGTTGATCTTAATTCATTAATGACGCCGGTCATCAACGTATTTAAAATGACAGGACAAGTGCTCCCTGAACAACTTGATCAGTTAAAAAATCAAACCATGTCTGTCTACTTTGCTACGGATATAAAAGATGAAGGGATTGTTGTTAATTCAGAGATCAAAATTACTAAAGAGTAATTTTAATTAAATAAAAAGGGGCATTGATTGCCCCTTTTATTTAATCTTCTATTAGGGCGTGTTGACCTTTGTGGATTGAAATTTGTTCAACCTAGGGGCGATTTAATCGCGGCGCGAGGTTTGTAACCTAGCGGGCTAAGTAAAAATCGAGCAAAGCTTCCGCGTCCTGCTCACGCCCCTTACCTACATCCGTGTAGGTAACAAAGAGTTAATAGCCCCTAGGAAGAACCCTTTGGGCAGCGCATGTTTGGTATTTATACTGCGTTATCACCTATTTATGGGGAACAACCACACGACATAGGCTCTGCCTTGCCTAAATACCAAACATACTGCTGCAAAATCAATCACGAAAGGTCAACACGCCCTAGGTTTATATTATTTTTGCCATTTCATTTTATTATTCGTATCGCGACTCTCAATAATTGTTTTATCAGAGCTTTCTACTCCACCGAGCTTTGCCTGCCTGTCATAGAGCACCACATTACACGTCGCCGCTAAATTCATGCAGCCAATTGTTGGAATATATACAACCTCATCACACCAATTAAGTACCTCTTTACTTATTGAACCATCTTCAGGGCCAAAAATATAAAAAGCGTTTTCAGGGTGAATAAACTCAGGTAAAGGCGTTGCGCCTTCAATCAACTCAATAACAACAGCTTTAGCACCTGAAGGCTTGGCTTGAGCTAAATCTTCAACAGAGGTGAGTGGTATTCGTTCCAGCGCATTTTTAGTATCTGTATGAAATTTTTTGGCTTTTAAATAGCGAGTGCCCGTAAAAAACACTTGCTGAGCGCTATAGCAGCCTGCGGCGCGTAAAACACCGCCAACGTTAGTTGGGCTTTTTGGGTTTATTAAACCAATGGTTGCACGCACTTCACTCATTAATCACAATCCAAGGTAGGCCACTGCGCTACATATAAATCAAAATCATCAAGCTCAACATCACAGTCTTTTACTGTTTTATCGCGTACAGAGATACCAAGCTCATGCATAAGTTTTTTACTCCCCCTATTATTAAGTGGGTGCCATGAGGCAAGGCCGCGACCTTCATGCAAGCGACGATAACTGCAGCTTTGTGGCATAAAGAAAATATCTTTAAGATTTTCTTTGGTTAATTTTACACACGAAGGAACGAGTGTTTGACGGTTCTCATATTCGCTGCAACCGCACGTTTTGTTATCCAAATATTGACAAACTATATTGGTAAATATCAGCTCTTCACCTTCGCGTAGCTGATCTGTCGCCGTAAAATCATCTTCGTCTTCGCTGTCGATAAACGTATTCAAACAGCATTTTCCACAGCCATCGCAAATGGCTTCCCATTCACTTTGTGACATTTGCTCAAGTGATTTCTCAAGCCAAAATTGGTTTTCAATCATGGTATAACTCAGTGCCCCTAATGGCGCGCATTTTAACGTAATTGAGCACCGCGCGCAAAGCCACAATTAGCTTTGCGCTATTTCGGCTTATATCGTTAGCGTTGTGAATCAACCCAACGTTTTATTTTAGCTTCTAAAATTGGCATTGGTAACGCGCCATCTATTAATATTTGTGTGTGGAACTCTTTAATATCAAAGCGTTTACCTAGTTGTTTTTTACTGTAATCACGTAGTTCTTGGATTTTAAACTGCCCTAGCTTGTATGAAAGTGCCTGCCCTGGCCATGCAATATACCGTTCAACCTCAGCGGTCACATCACTTAACGCCATAGATGAATTTTCTAGCATATAATCAATGCCTTGTTGACGTGTCCAGCCTTTAGCATGAAAACCCGTATCAAGGACCAAACGCATCGCGCGTAATTGCTCGTCAGCTAATCGGCCATACCACATGTATGGATCGGTAAATAAACCAAGCTCTTTTCCTAGGCTCTCAGCGTATAATGCCCACCCTTCAGCAAAGACAGTGTAGCCACCAAATTTACGAAATAGCGGTAACGACTCAACTTCCTGTTGCAGTGCAATTTGAAAGTGATGCCCCGGTGCCGCTTCATGGATAGACAGTGTCTCAAGTAAAAACTTAGGCTGCGCTTTTAAATTAAACGTATTTATATAGAATATGCCCGGTCGAGAACCATCCGGTGACGGTGATTGATAAGACGCACCTGCCGCTGATTCTGCACGAAAATCTTCAACAGCTTTAACGATATAATCTGCCTTTGGTGCAATATTAAATAAACTCGGCACACGGGCATCTATTTTAAGTTTTACTGCTTCATAGGCTGCGATAAGTTGTTCTGGAGTATCATAATAAAACTCATCGGATTCACGTAAATGAGTAAAAAAATCAGCTAAACTTCCTTCAAAGCCAACTTTATTTTTTACAGCTTTCATCTCACTAAGAATACGTGAGACTTCTTGTAGACCTATCGTGTGAATTTCATCCGCAGATAAACTTAATGTTGTATTTTTCTTGATTTGATATTCATACCACGCTTTACCATTTGGTAAGTCACTGTAGCCCACTGAATCGCGGCTTTGAGGTATATAGGTATTGGCTAAAAAGTCACTCATTCTTTTATAGGCAGGGACTAAACGATCCATAATAAGCGCACTGTATTGCTCAGTCAGTTGTTGTTTTTGTTGCGCTGTAAACTGTTCTGGTAGTTGTTTAATGGGGCTATAAAATAATGACTCTTTTACGTCGCTAACCACATGCGCTTTAAACTGCGGCAATAATTTTTCTGCTAGCGGTTTTGGTAACACTATTCGTTGCTGTATGCCTTGTTGCATCGCTTGTTCAACGCTGTCTAACCACGTTATGAAGCCATCTGCACGGCTTATAAAATTTTCATAATCCTGATAATTATTAAACGGTTGAGCACTTTGCGCAGAACCAAAACCCGCAAACGTATTATGCGCACCCGACATTTGATTAATTGGGACCAAATAACTTGGAAAGCCTTGTCCTTCAACACTTAATGCTAAATCGCGTTTCAATATTTGATAGCTAAGCAACGCTTGACCCGTTAACTGTTTTGAGTCTATCGCAACTAAGCGTTGTTGATAGGCCTCAGTAAAGGCGCGCATTTTATTGCGTTGTTGCTCAGAAATGGGATTTATAAATTGATTGTTATACTCGTTATAACCAATAAAAGTACCACCTAATGGGTTAAATTGAAGTGACTCTACAAAATATTGCTCAACTAATGTATTTAACTGCTGTGCTGAAAGCGATGTTGTTGCACTAGGCGCATTTGGTGTGATTTGCACCGTGTTGTTGCTACTTGAACACCCTGATAATGCACTTATAACGCACGTTACCAGCATTGTTAACTTAAAATTTTTCATGAAGATCCTTGAATATAAATAACCCGCGTTGTGAGTAAAAAACGATTACCATTCTGTTTTATTAGGCATTATGCTCTAACTGATATTTATTCGCATGTTAATCAATCCATTAACTATGAATTAGCGTGTTTAGTATACAATGTAAATCGACCTTGCTACATTTAAAAATTAATTCATACATAATCAGAAGAAACTAATGAATAAATTATCACTTAGCGTCCCTTTGAGCCTACTTTGCCTATCTGCTTTTAGCACTGAAGCAACAACCTACATTACAGCTAAAGCCATGCTTGACGTTAATAACGGCAAGCTAATTAGCACGCCACTCATTCAAATTGATAATGGCGTAATTACTCAAGTCAGCACGGGAAACTTACCTACGTTGCAACAAGGTGATGAACATATTCAATTACCTGAGTTAACAATTATGCCAGGATTAATGGATATGCATGTGCATTTAACCAGCGATCCTACCGTGCCTCGTAGTGAGCGTATTGGTCAATCAATCCCTCGCCAAGCAATTAAAGCTGCATACTTTGCAAAAAAAACCTTAAACGCTGGTTTTACAACCGTGCGTAATGTCGGCGCACAAGGTTACAGTGTTATTGCTGTTCGTGATGGTATTAATGCAGGAGACATTATTGGCCCAAGAATTTGGGCCGCAGGACCATCGCTAGGTGTTACTGGTGGTCATTGTGATAATAACCGCCTGCCGCCTGAGATGAAGTACACGGCAGAAGGTGTTGCCGATGGTCCGTGGGCTGTGCGAGCAAAAGTACGCGAAAACATAAAATATGGTGCAAATGCTATTAAGTTTTGTGCCACTGGTGGGGTATTTTCTAAAGGCACTAAAGTCGGTATTCAGCAATACTCGCTTGAAGAGATGACAGCAATTGTGGACGAAGCCCATATGCGAGGCTTAACGGTCGCAGCGCATGCGCACGGTACTAGTGGAATTACAGCAGCAATCAAAGCAGGTGTAGATAGTGTTGAGCATGTTAGCTTTGTTGACGATGAAGCAATTAAGCTCGCGAAAAAACACGGAACTTGGTTTTCAATGGACATCTATAACACCGAATATACGCTCACTTATGGTGAGCAAAATGGTGTTGCACAAGAGAACTTAGAAAAAGAGCGTCAAGTATCAAAAAGGCAAAGAGATAGTTTTAGGCGCGCAGTTGATGCTGGCGTTAATATGGTGTTTGGTACAGACGCTGCTATTTACCCCCATGGTGATAATGCAAAACAGTTTTCTCGTATGGTTGAATTTGGCATGACCCCATTACAAGCAATACAGTCTGCAACAATCAATAGCGCAAAATTATTAAAGGTTGAGGATCAGCTTGGTCAACTAAAAGTGGGCTTTGCAGCAGATATAATTGCCGTAAAAGGAAACCCATTAAATGATGTGTCATTGCTTGAAAATGTTAGCTTTGTAATGAAAGCAGGCACAGTTTATTAATTATTATGGGTTAACCACAATGGTTGGCCCGCTTTATTTCGAACTTTTATTTTCTTACACCTCTATTAGTTGAATAAATTGTTACTATGTAAACCACAAAGAAACGAATAATAATAAGATTGTTTCACATTTAACTAATTTTAAGTGAATGGCAATTTTACCTTGTAATACAAATAACAAACATTATCATTACCTTAAATTTCAAAATGATACTTATTATTACAATGTTTAAATTCTCACTTATCTCGTTAGCCTGTTTATCATCCTATACTGCTTTTGCAACCGAACAAGCAGATCTTGAGCACATAACTGTGTATGAAAAGCAAAATCGCGTAATTTTAAATTCAGGGTTAGCCACAAAATCTGACATGTCACTAATGGAAACGCCTGCGCCAATCGTTGTCGTTGATCTAGCCCTTATTAATTCACAAGGCGTTGATAATTTACAAGACTTAGCACGTAATATAAGTGGCGCAACACAAGCAGGTAACAATTATGGTATTGGCGATAATTTAGTTATTCGTGGCCTTGGTGCAAATTATACCTATGATGGCATGTATGGCGGTGCAGGGTTAGGGAATACATTTAACCCTACACGCTCACTTTCAAACGTAGAATCGGTAGAAATTTTAAAAGGCCCTGCTACAGGTTTATATGGTATGGGCAGCGCTGGTGGTGTAATTAATCTTATTGAGAAAAAACCAAAGTTTGATGAGCAACACACAATTACTGCCGAAATTGGTCAATGGGATACTTACTCACTTGGGTTTGATAGTACGAATGCAATAACGGATGATCTTGCATACCGTATCAATATAAAAACAGCGCGAAGCGACGGGTATCGTGATTTAAAAGATGACCGTGATGAAATCTATGCCTCGCTTAAATACGTATTAAATGATCAACAAGACTTTTTAATTTCTGGGGCCTATATTAAAGACGCACTTGCTGTTGATTCTATCGGGCACCCTATTAGGATTTACAACGCTGAATCCGTAGGTGGCAAAACAGCAGATCAAATAACGGGAGATGACTTAGTAAACCACCCAACATCTGCGGGGCTGCAATTATCTGACGCTCAACGTCAACAACTAGCGGACTCTCTTGCTGGCTCTGATGGCTTAACACCCTATAAGTTTGGCCATAACGGCATAATTTCACCAATGGCAAAAGATAATGAAGGTGAAGAACTGCGTTTTAAATTAAGTCATAACTATTTTTTAACTGACGATTTATTTTTAAATCAACAACTCCAGTATCGTAATTTCACAACCAGCTTTGCCCGTCAAACAGGCGCGTATAATTATGTATATTGGAATAGAAGAAATATAATTAACGCAGATCCGCGTGCTCCATTAGTGATTGATGACATACTTTACCCGTTTGCTGCTCGACGCCAAGAATATCGACAAGTAGAAGCTGACGAAAAATCCTTACAGTACTTTGTCGATTTACGTTATGACTTTGCACTTGGCGATATCGACAATGAATTTTTAGTCAATGCCAACTATGAAGACAGAGATATCCGCTTAACACAGCATTCTATCTACGACGCTGATAAAATGATTAAAAATAAGCAAGGCGATTTAATCTATCAAGGAAGCTTGCCGTATATCCTAGACATTCGTAGCCCTGAGTGGGGAGCGGGTAGCTTCGCTGATTATGATCCATTAATGACTAGTAACTATAACAAAAAAGTACAATCTTGGGGCGTTGGTATACAGCATGTTGCGTACATAAATGACGTAATTACAACCCGTGCTGGGGTTGCCATGAATAATATAAAACAAACCTATGAACACTTTGGAGTTGATGCACGTTATCGTGCCAGTGCTTCAGAGCCAACACCGCAACAAAGCACTGACAATAAAGGCATAACGTATAATCTAGGGGCAACTTATAGACCAACAGATAACATTGCATTATTCATTAATCATGCAAAAGGCCGAGCAGCCTATTCTGTTCTTGGGACTGTACTTGGAAATGAAGGTGATCGTGATGATTCTGAATCATTAAGTTCTGATCTCGGCATTCGCTTTAAAGCACTTGACGACCAATTGCTAGCATCACTCGTTATCTTTAATACTGAACGAACAAACCTACAATATACAAACCCTGATTACGAGGATGGTGTATCGGATCCTGACGTACCAAAAGATTTTTTTGATGGTAAAGACCAAACAACCGGCATAGAGTTTGATTTAAATGCCGATATCAATGAGCAATGGAAAATAAATTTCAATGGTGTGTATCAAGATGCTCGAGATAAGAAAAACCCACATTCAAAAAATTACGATACACGTCAAAAAGGTGTGCCTCACGTAGCTGCAAGTACGTGGGTAACCTACAGCGCGCAATGGTTTGAGCTTTCTGAACCACTTCAGCTAAGTGGCGGAATTAAGTACGTAGATGATAGAAGTACAAACTCAACATCATTTGGTATCCCAGATGGCTATGTACCAAGTTACACAGTGTATGATGCTGCGTTAAGCTATAAAACACAGCAATGGCAATTACAGCTAAACGTTAATAATCTATTTAATAAGTCTTATTATTCAAAGGCCATGTTCCTAGGCGGCATGCCGGGTGAAGAACGTAGTGCTAAACTAACATTTAGCTATACTCTATAGATTTAGTGACAATAAACGCTACAGATTTAGTGACAATAAAACGCTATAGATTTAATGACAATAGAAAAGCGCACAAGGGAGTGCGCTTTTTGTTTACTAATTTAAAATCAGATTGTTACAACGATACGCCCATTAATTTCACCTTTTAACATATCATCAAAAATCTCATTAATATCTTCAAGGCGTTTTTCTTGAACAATTGCTTTTACTTTGCCTTGAGCGGCAAACTCTAAGCACTCTTGTAAGTCCTTTCGTGTGCCAACAATTGAACCAACAACCGAAACACCATTAAGCACAGTATCAAAAATCGGTAATGGCATATCGTCAGGAGGTAAACCGACCAAAACACATTTACCACCACGACGTACACTTTTATACGCTTGCTCAAAACCAGGTTTAGAAACAGCAGTACAAATTACGGCATGCGCTCCACCGACCTGCTCAAAGATTGCCTCGCTTGGCACAACATCTTTAAAATCAAGCGTAATATCAGCACCTAACTCTTTTGCTAGGGCTAGTTTTTCTTTACCTGTATCAACAGCAATAACATTAAAACCCATCGCTTTAGCGTATTGCACAGCCAAATGCCCTAACCCACCAACACCCACAATCGCAACCCATTGACCCGGTTTTGCATCCGAGACTTTTAGTGCTTTATACGTTGTTACACCGGCGCAAAATAATGGCGCAGCCTCTGTGAAACCAAGCTCTTTTGGAATTTTAACAACATAATCACCGTGGGCTAAACAATACTCTGCGTAGCTGCCGTCAATAGAGTAGCCCGTATTATGCTGTGACAAACACAATGTCTCTCTACCGTCTAAACAATATTCACAGTGGCCACACGCGCTATAAAGCCAAGGTACACCCACTCTATCACCAATTTCTAAGTGAGTAACGTTACTGCCCATTTGCTCAATAACACCCACGCCTTCATGCCCTGGAACCAATGGCATTTTTGGCTTTACCGGCCAATCACCGTGGCAAGCGTGTAAATCCGTATGGCAAACACCGCATGCTGCTATTTTAACCAGCACATCGTTTGGGCCTACTTTTGGAATAGGGAGTTGGCCAATTTCTAATTTACCTTTATATTCGTTGTTGATTGCTGCTTTCATGCTCATCCCTTGGTTGGTTAGGAAAATGTTGTCATTCATTTGGTTATGACTTATTGCACAACATAACCCACAATAGATGAGTAAATATTAATCCATATCAAACTTTGGTATTAATGCTCTAAAATAACACCGCAAAACCGTACTTACTCGTAAACCAGCTAATTTTACGTGCAGTAAAAAACAGACGTTAAAGCACAGGGTAAATCTTGCTATCGTATTTCATCGTGCTAGCATTGGTTTCATTATTTATTGAAACTTGAAAAGCCATGACGTTATCGGATAAAAATTATGCTTTTGTAATGCACTGCGGTGAAATGGGCAGCCGCTGGGGCTTTAACCGTACCATTGGGCAAATGTGTGGGCTTTTAATTATTACCAAAGAGCCAATGACCGCTAACGAGATAGCCGATGGCTTAAGTATTTCTCGTGGTAATGTCAGTATGGGTATTAAAGAGTTACAGTCGTGGCGCTTGATAAAAGTTCAACATATTCCCGGCGACCGTAAAGAATATTACGCACCTGCCGGTACTATTTGGGATATGGCAAATCGCGTGTTTGAAGAGCGTAAAAAGCGTGAAATAGATCCTACTTTAAGCCTGTTAAGAGATAACCTTATTGAGCCTGCCACCAATGACGATGAAAAGTTTGCTCAACAACAAATGCATGAAATTCACGACTTGCTAGAAACAGTCACCAAATGGTCAGCCGAATTACAGCGCCTAAGCCCAGAACAACTGCAAAGCCTAATGAAACTCGGCTCAGGCATAGGTAAAGTACTCGACTTTAAAGATAAGATTTTGAAGAAACAGTAGCAGCGATTTTATATCGCGTCTGTGCTTTTAGGTGCTATGTTCAAGGTTCAAGGTTCAAGGTTCAAGGTTCAAGAGAATTTAACCACAGAGCACACCGAGATCACAGAGAAATATACAAGAGTTAATGTTCTAACTCTGTGCAGCGCGAAGCGCCTTTGTGTTCTCTTTGGTGAATAAAAAGATAAGTTGTTCCACATAAAAAACGCAGATAACTACTGTACTTTATACACGTTCTGCTGACGGAGCTCTTTGAGCAAATTATAGTCATTGATATTGGCTAAGAGTAATAATTAATTGATTGGTCAAACTATTGTTTGCTCACATATTCAAGGATATGAGCGACGCGCGTATATTATTCCACTTAGCTTTGTTTAAAAGATATTAGAAAACTTAATGATAGTAATATCTTAGTTAATTTGTTAAAACTATATAAAGTATAAATATGAGTGTGGTCGGAGCAGAAATATCCGCCCTTCGCGCACTATAAAATTGTTAGGTTTAAAGTGAATATTGCGAAGCTCATCAAATTTTTAATTATTAGCTGTTTACTTACTAGTTGTGCAAACGTCAGTTATTACATTGGTAGTGTTCCAAGCATGACAGCCGAGCCAAAGTTTAACCCCAATGAAACTTATTCATACTATGACGATGATGTGTCAAATATGTTGGAATTCGGCAAATTTGAATTAATGGTTTCGCCCTATAATACAATCCAAACAGACGGACACTTTGAATTGTTTTTCATACCAGTAGAACAACATGGTTCTGCTCAAGGGTCTGTTGGTAGAACACCTTTTAAAATTAGCGTTAGCGTCAAGGGGCAAGTAGATACAACAAAGTTTTTACCATTTAAAGCTACCCTTAATGGCGGC
Organism: Pseudoalteromonas sp. NEC-BIFX-2020_002; assembly: GCF_013002825.1. NCBI lineage: Bacteria > Pseudomonadati > Pseudomonadota > Gammaproteobacteria > Alteromonadales > Pseudoalteromonadaceae > Pseudoalteromonas > Pseudoalteromonas sp. NEC-BIFX-2020_002. The sequence continues at coordinate 231,472 of NZ_JABEPJ010000001.1, read as the reverse complement.
TTAAAAGTCAATGAAGTTAAATGGCGGGATCCTGAGCCATCCTGTGTTTATAGTTATACAGATTGGAGTGCTTTAAAACTTGATACTGTTCACATTGTAAAAGATAGATTAAGAAACCAACAAGAAAAGTGTATGAAACCGGGCTGGGTTGAATATTTGCTTGTTTTTGAAGCAACAACACCTGATCCAACATCTAAGTTTAGTCTGGAGTTGTTTTTTCAAGATATTGAATCAAATCAAACCATAAGAAAAAATATTTTCTTTAATGCAGCTAAGTTTATTTCTACTCAGACGCATTAAACCTAATCGGGTAGCCGGAGGTCTCTAACCTCCAGCCCCCACACCACCCATCATGCGCTTGTTATTAACAGGAAGTGCAATGGGCGGTTCATCTCCCGTAATGAATATTGATCCAAATATCTCTCAATGACACTAAACCTTGTGAAGCTAAGTAGTTATTGCCTAGCGCAATGTTAATTCCTTTTGTTTTTGAGCTTCTACAAGGGCCTTCGCTTCCAAGCGCCTACTTTTGGTACTGGTGATACCACAGGCTATGGCGAGTCGCTCGCTAACACCCAATTTCATTAAACTGCGTACTTTAGTGCGGGCTATTCCTTAATAGAGAGCGCCACTGCCGCCAGTAGCACATTCTTATCCTACGGCGGATCCAATGATCTAAATCCACTGTTAGTTGATAAGCGTTGGCTATTAAGTAGTAGTGTCCCCAGCCGCGTAAATACTGCGTGAGTTTATGAATTTGTAAGGTCATTGAGATCCCCCAGTTGCGGTTAGTGAGTTCTCTTACATTTGCTTTAAATTTCTTTAGCGCCTGTTCGTGGATTTGCACTTGACCGTAACGAAAGGTAAACCCGAGAAATTTCGAGCCTGTTACTGGACCGACTCGACTTTTCGATTCGTTCACTTTGAGCTTTAATCGCTTAGTGATAAACGCAGTAATTTCCTGTTGGATTATTAGTCCTTCGCTTTTGGTTTTTACTAAAATGATTATGTCATCAGCGTAACGTGCAAACTTAAGGTGTTTGTAGGTTAGCTTCTTATCTAATTCATCGAGTAAGATGTTGGAAAGCAAAGGGGATAGTGGCCCACCTTGAGGGACTCCTTTGGTTGACTCAAACCACAGACCTGTTTCGCGCTCTGCTACTCCGGCTCGTAGATATTTACCGAGTAGACGCATGAGTGCTTTGTCTTTGATTTTACGACCAACACGATTCATCAGCATGTCATGGTCTACTTCATCAAAGAACTTAGACAAGTCGATATCAACCGCTGTTTTATAACCTTGTTTAACACAAGATTGAACATGGTTCACTGCTTGACTGGCTCTTTTATGAGGGCGATAACCATAACTATGTGGTGAAAACTGAGGCTCAAAGTAAGGGCTGATCACTTGAGCAATGGCTTGTTGGATCACTCTGTCGATAACAGCAGGGATCCCAAGCATTCGCTCACCGCCATCGGGCTTGGGTATCATCACGCGTTTGACTGGCAATGGTTGGTAAGTGCCGTTAAGTAATTGTTGTTTAATACCCAGCCAATGTAACTTAGCGAAGTGATTAAATTCCTCAATACTCATATTATCAATACCCGCAGCCCCTTTATTGCGCTTAACATGTTGCCATGCTGCACCAATATTGTGGTTGCTTAGTACCCTTGCCAACAGGTCATGATCTGTTTGGTTATATTCATTCGAGGTATTATTCACAGTCGAACGCTGTTCATCACTATCACAACACGGTGATCTATGTGAATTTAAGTTCATTTGTAGTGTCTCCTCTGGTTAAGATGTTCAGGCCTTCACCGTGTCCCCTCCATTACGATGGGCGTTTGGCTACTCGGCAACTGCTCCTGCGTTGCTCTACCTTCTGCATCCATGCAGTCGTATGCCATCTGCTGACTTCTGATAAATCACTCTAGCGATTACTCGATAAAGCGCGTCTAAACTAACGCTTGTTTACTGCTATTTCGCTCGCTGTAGGTCGCAGCAACCAGAGCGCCAAGGGTTGAACAACCAGTCCCTAACTGGTAATCTCCAAGCGTTAGCGCGGATGCGTGTTTATCAGATCTCCCCCCCCCCCTTTTTACCAATGAAGAACAGGTGCATCGACTTTCTCTGTACAACTGCATCATTTACGGTGGCCGTTAGATCACATGACTTCGCTATCTTGTGCTAGCCCGTCTCCAGCCTACGCCTCATATAATGTTTTTGTTCATCAGCTCGCACTTATTTTTATAAAGAATGCTAGCGGCTTCCTTCAGACTATCTCTCGCGATTTAGTCCTTGCCATTTGCGAGTGTCTATCGTTTAATAACAGTGTGTTATTTAAACGGTGATCTTCCTACAGAGGACTTTCACCTCATAAGTCAATGCCCATGTCGGGCGTACACAAGGGTTTTCAAGTCGGATAATTTACAGTTGGCTTTTTGTTCGTGCCTCACTTATTTTAGCCAACTGCAATTTGCCGCTTAAAACGGCGTTGTGGCTGTAGAATTACTCTTTTTTAAGAAAAACAGCCAGTTTTGTGGGTCCTAAATGCATTGCCTAGTGCTTTAAAAACGCTTAGAGTTAATTATAGGAGCTCGTTTTTTAATTGAATTTGGCTGTTAGAGTAATTCTACAGCCTCGTTATATGCCTTTGTCACATGTGTCACATTGCTAATGTCATATGTTTAACGTATACGGAGTTATATTTTTTTGAGACTGTTAGAAAAACAACTTCAAGGAAATAATTATGGATATGAATGTAGATATTAATTTAATAAAAACAGAAAGAAATAAAAGAGGTTGGACTCAAAGCCATTTGGCTGACGTTTGTAGTCTTAGTTTGCGAACAATTCAACGAATTGAAAAGTTAGGTTTATCTTCGCATGAATCAGTTCAATCTTTAGCTGCCGCGTTTGAAGTAACTGTGGATGAGTTAACTATTAGTGAAATTAAGGCTGCAAACACATTATCAATCAACTTTGATAAAGGCTCTTGGACTAATAAGTCTTTTTATTGGTTAGGCTCAGTTGGTTTTATTATAACCGCGCTAATGCATATGCTTATGGCTATTATTTTATCCTCTGGATCAGATGATTTTAATCATTCAATATGGTTTGCTTTGTATGTAGTGTGGGGATGCTTCTTATTAATGGGCATACCCAAGAGGCAGAGTTCATCAGGCATATAATCGGGTAGCCGGAGGTCTCTAACCTCCAGCCCCCACACCACCCATCATGCGCTTTTTATTAACAGGAAGTGCTATGGGCGGTTCATCTCCCGTAATGAATATTTATCCAAATATCTCTCAATGACACTACCCCTTGTGACGCTAAGTAGTTATTGCCTAGCGCAATGTTAATTCCTTTTGTTTTTGAGCTTCTACAAGGACCTTCGCTTCCAAGCGCCTACTTTTGGTACTGGTGATACCACAGGCTATGGCGAGTCGTTCGCTAACACCTAATTTCATTAAACTGCGTACTTTGGTACGAGCTATTTCTTTGGAAAGAGCGCCACTGCCGCCAGTAGCACATTCTTATCCTACGGCGGATCCAATGATCTAAATCCACTGTTAGTTGATAAGCGTTGGCTATTAGGTAGTAGTGTCCCCAGCCACGTAAATACTGTGTGAGTTTATGAATTTGTAGGGTCATTGAGATCCCCCAGTTGCGGTTAGTGAGTTCTCTTACATTTGCTTTAAATTTCTTTAGCGCCTGTTCGTGAATTTGCACTTGACCGTAACGAAAGGTAAACCCGAGAAATTTCGAGCCTGTTACTGGACCGACTCGACTTTTCGATTCGTTCACTTTGAGCTTTAATCGCTTAGTGATGAACGCAGTAATTTCCCGTTGGATTATTAGCCCTTCGCTTTTCGTTTTTACTAAAATGATTATGTCATCAGCGTAACGTGCAAACTTAAGGCGTTTGTAGGTTAGCTTCTTATCTAATTCATCGAGTAAAATATTGGAAAGTAAAGGGGATAATGGCCCACCTTGAGGGACGCCTTTGGTTGACTCAAACCACAGACCTGTTTCGCGCTCTGCTACTCCCGCTCGGAGGTATTTACCAAGTAGGCGCATGAGTGCTTTGTCTTTGATTTTACGACCAACACGATTCATCAGCATGTCATGGTCTACTTCATCAAAGAACTTAGACAAGTCGATATCAACCGCTGTTTTATAACCTTGTTTAACACAAGATTGAACATGGTTCACTGCTTGACTGGCTCTTTTATGAGGGCGATAACCATAACTATGTGGTGAAAACTGAGGCTCAAAGTAAGGGCTAATCACTTGAGCAATGGCTTGTTGGATCACTCTGTCGATAACAGCAGGGATCCCAAGCATTCGCTCACCGCCATCAGGTTTGGGTATCATCACGCGTTTGACTGGCAAGGGTTGATAAGTGCCGTTAAGTAATTGTTGTTTAATACCTAACCAATGTAACTTAGCGAAGTGATTAAACTCTTCAATACTCATATTATCAATACCCGCAGCCCCTTTATTGCGCTTAACATGTTGCCATGCTACGCCAATATTGTGGTTGCTTAGTACTCTTGCCATCAGGTCATGATCTGTTTGGTTATATTCATTCGAGGTATTATTCACAGCAGAACGCTGTTCATCACTATCACAACACGGTGATCTATGTGAATTCAAGTTCATTTGTAGTGTCTCCTCTGGTTAAAATGTTCAGGCCTTCACCGTGTCCCCTCCATTACGATGGGCGTTTGGCTACTCGGCAACTGCTCCTGCGTTGCTCTACCTTCTGCATCCATACAGTCGTATGCCGTCTGCTGACTTCTGATAAATCACTCTAGCGATTACTCGATAAAGCGCGTCTAAACTAACGCTTGTTTACTGCTATTTCGCTCGCTGTAGGTCGCAGCAACCAGAGTGCCAAGGGTTGAACAACCAGTCCCTAACTGGTAATCTCCAAGCGTTAGCGCGGATGCGTGTTTATCAGATCTCCCCCCCCCCCTTTTACCAATGAAGAACAGGTGCATTGACTTTCTCTGCACAACTGCATCATTTACGGAGGCCGTTAGATCACATGACTTCGCTATCTTGTGCTAGCTCATCTCCAGCCTACGCCTCATATGATGTTTTTGTTCATCAGCTCACACTTATTTTTATAAAGAATGCTAGCGGCTTCCTCCAGACTATCTCTCGCGATTTAGCCCTTGCCATTTGCGAGTGTCTATCGTTTAATAACAGTGTGTTATTTAAACGGTGATCTTCCTACAGAGGACTTTCACCTCATAAGTCAATGCCCATGTCGGGCGTACACAAAACAATCAAGCGGATTTTGGCAAGAACGGCCAAAACTGCTTATTGTAAGTGTTATGTAATCAGGAAGGTTTATGAAATATATTCTCGCATTGGCGCTATCTTTGTTTATAGCTAGTACAAGTGCAAATAACTCAGATGTGATTAAGGATGGAAGCACTAAAATGACTAAAAATAATAAAATTAATTATATTGAAATTCCAGCAAAAAATATTGAAGCTACGAAGGCTTTCTTTAGCGAAGTTTTTGGCTGGTCATTTGTTGACTATGGCCCAGATTATTCAAGCTTTGCTGCTCAAGGAGTTGATGGCGGTTTCTTTAAATCTGATTTAGTTGTTTCCACTAAGAATGGAAGTCCGCTAATAGTTTTATATAGTAATTTACTTGAAACAACCCAAGAAAATATTGAGAAAGCAGGTGGTGAAATTGTTAAACCAATATTTTCATTTCCTGGCGGTAGAAGATTTCACTTTAGTGATCCAAACGGAAATGAATTCGCAGTTTGGTCGGAATGATTACATAACAAGCTGTTAAACAAGGAGTTTCAATTGAAGTTTGGAGTATTTTTAACATTATTAAGTTTTTTTGTTAGTGCAAACGCATTTTCATGTGTCGTGCCTACCCAAGGAAAGGAATTTGATAACTTAATTGATATCGAATGGAATAAAGGTGAAAGTACTTTTTATATCCGCTTCCCACCAAATGCAGATGGTCAAAAATTTGATAATGTCACACTCGGTATTTTGAAAGATGAAAATTCTTTTGCTGGTACATCTGCTCCGCTTCAAATGTTTCCGGATAATGGTAAACTTCTGACATACGTAAGGTCATTTGATGATCTAAATGTAGGGTTAAATATTTCAGTTTGGTGGCAAGGTGAAAATGATGTTTGTCCTATCATTGGCAAGGTAAAGCTAACCAAAAAGTAAAGTATACCTAATCGGGTAGCCGGAGGTCTCTAACCTCCAGCCCCCACACCACCCATCATGCGCTTTTTATTAACAGGAAGCGCAATGGGCGGTTCATCTCCCGTAATGAATATTGATCCAAATATCTTTCAATGACACTAAACCTTGTGAAGCTAAGTACTCATTGCCTAGTGCAATGTTAATTCTTTTTTTGAGCTCTTACCCACTCAAATACCTGTAACACCTTCCAAAATACCAATTAAAACAACACCAAGTCTTCTTTTTATATTTCACATTAAACTCAGTTATCGATTGAATCAAAATAGCAACTCGGCTATGGTTAATGCATCAATAAAAAACAAATTAAGCTACAAGCTCATTAGTATTCAAGGAGCATTAATCACATGAAGTGGGCATTTATAGATTACGAAAATATTGGTTGTCTAAGCAAAGTCAATTTATCTATCTACGAAAAAGTCATTGTTTTTGTTGGTGCTAAACAGCCAAAACTTGATTTTGGTGATAAAAAATACGAGTCACCGGTCAATATTGTTCTTATTCAAATTAAAGCTACACAATCTAATAACTTAGATTTTCACTTGTCTTATTACTTAGGTAAATATACACAAGAAGCAGCACCTAACGTGAGCTTTGAAGTTATAACCAATGACAATGGTTTTACCCCATTAATTTCTCATATTAAATCGAACGGTCGCTGTTGTAAGCAAATTAAAATAGTTAACACTTCAAATGAAATAACTAAGTTAATCCATAGCCTTAAATCCAAACCTAAAGAAAAACGGCCGCAAAAAGTGTCTAGTTTAAAAAATCATATAGCATCTCATATGCATGTTAAAGGTAACGAAGTAGCAATTCAAAACCACCTAAATCATCTTGTTAAGATGAATGTACTCTTAATATCTGAAAGTGGGTTGCAATACAAATGACAAGGTTAAAAAATTTTATGGGAAAGCTTGGTCTAATATTATTAGTATTGGTAACTGTATTTTACCTTACAGTTATTATTATCTCTAAAAGCCAATTTCCATTAGCTTTATTTTGGTTACTAATCTGTTTAGGTGTTATTTGTTTTGCGATGCTCGGCAAATTTTACTTTTATCATTCGAAGCAAATAAATCACCGTAAATAAATTAAAGCCAAAAAGAGCAATGAAAGGCTTGTTAATACTGAGCAAAGATGCAGACTGATAGGGTATTTTTTCGTTGGGTTTCGTTGCACTCTACCCAACCTACGTAGCCAAATTTAACACCGAGCTTACAACTTAAAGCTTACAACTTAAAGCTTACCGCTTCTAACTCGCTTATATATTCTTTATAAACAAAAGCGCGAGATATACTCGCGCTTTCTAAAAACACCCTAGTTACCTAGAACCTAGCAACCTATCACTCAATAACTCACTAAATCGCTGGATACCCAATGCGATCAGATAAATAGCCAACGCTGGTGGCGAAGTAGTATGAACGGTTCCAATGCATCAGTGCTTTGTAGTTGTCATAAGCAAGATACATACGACCGCCCATGTCATCAGGCATAACTAGCGCCGCGGTTACATCTACATTTGGCAAGTCAGTGCCGTCCATTTTACGTAAGCCAAGTGCTTGCCAATCAGCCAATGAACGCTCAGAATCAGCCCAATATTCAAGCCACTGCTTACGCGTTCGTGTTCCTCTTTTTAATATATAATTTTTATCAAAGCCTTCTGGTAATTTAACTTGGCGGCCCCACGTTAAATCGTCATTCCAACCGGCTTGTTTTAAGTAATTAGCGATTGAAGCAAATGCATCTGCTTGGGTTGTCCAAATATCTTTGCGGCCATCATTGTCATAATCTACGGCGTAGGCATTAAACGATGTTGGCATAAACTGTGTTTGCCCCATAGCGCCTGCCCAAGACCCTTTAAATTTATCTAAAGTAATATGCCCTTCTTTTAGAATATCCAGCGCTGCCCAAAGTTGATTTTTATACATGGTTTCACGGCGGCCATCAAAGGCGAGCGTAACAACAGATGAAATAACACCGTGCCCACCTTGAATTTTACCAAAGTTACTTTCAAGTCCCCATAACGCTACTATGAATCGCGCTTGCACGCCAAACTCGGCTGCAACTTGTTCTAGCAGCTCTTTGTTTTGTGCATATAACTTACGGGCTCGGTCGATTTTCCATTGTGGAACACGTTTGGGTAAATAGCCTTCCAGAGTTTCTTTTACTTCTGGCTGGCTTTTATCTGCCGAAATAACCTTTTTTTTGAACTTTGCAGTCGCAAAGGCTTGTTCAATTAACGTGTTGTCATACCCTTTTTGCGCCGCTTCCTGCTTTAGATTGGCAACATATTCATCAAATTTAGCCTGTGTATTGGCCAGTACAGATGTGCTAGTTGTACAAATAAAAGCACTACATAAAATAGCAGACAAATTTTTCATTACTTTTTTAGTCACTATCAGCTCCATTTTGCTTTCTGAGTTCAGCTAATAAGTTTGCTTCTGGAGGTGGAAGCTGAAGATAAAAGCCTTTATCAGACAATGCTTCTTTCACTAAATTAAGATCGGCTCCACCTAAATGCTCACGTTTTGCTAAATTAATAATCATTACGTAATGTGGTTGACCAAACATAGCCATTAAAGGTTCCGGAACCTTACTAAAATCATCTCTTTTTTCTACATAGAGGAAGGTATCCGCTTTTTTCTTACTTTTATATACCGCAGTTAGCATTATGACCCTATAAAATCTTGCTTAACAGTGCCGCACACTATAACATGAGACTAATAATAAGTTAGAATAATTAGATCGGAAATTTCAATTAAGGGCCTATTCAGCCTAGGTTTATCTAATATTAATTTCTGATTCAACAATTCAAATGAGCGTGTATGTCGGACCAAATTTTTGAGCTAAAAGGGAATCTTTTTACGTTATCAGTTTTACATCTTTATAGTACTGATATAACCCTTTTAGCAGAACAACTGTATATAAAAATAGCCCAAGCCCCTCGCTTTTTTGAAGGGGCACCTATTGTTGTGAACTTAATTGAAATAAAAAACAGTACGCTTGATTTTGTACATTTAAAATCGCTAATCGAACGCATGCATTTTAATGCGGTTGGTGTATGTAATGGCTCTGATGAGCAACATGCGCAAGCTAAGTTAGCAGGCCTTTCTGTTTTAAATTATTCACAAGACGTTAAGAGTGAACCTGTTATACAAGAAGCGAATACTTCAATTGTTGAAAAAACAGTTCACTTACCGGCACAAGTAATTCACGGCACTGTTCGTTCTGGCCAGCAAGTTTATGCCAAAGATCGCGATTTAATCGTGATTGGTGCCGTTAGCCATGGTGCAGAAGTGATTGCTGACGGTAATGTGCACATTTATGGCGCATTACGCGGACGTGCTATTGCCGGTGCACAAGGTGATAATGAAGCGCGAATATTTTGTCAAAAGCTAGAAGCAGAGCTTGTTTCAATTAATGGCAACTATTGGATTAGCGACTCTCTACAAGGCGAACACTGGGGTAGTGCTGCACAAATCCAGCAAAAAAATGAATCATTAGAAATTTCAGCTTTGGTTAAAGGATAAATCTTATGGCAAAAGTTATTGTCGTTACATCGGGTAAAGGTGGTGTAGGTAAAACTACGTCCAGTGCTGCAATTGGCACAGGTTTAGCCCTTAAAGGGTATAAAACAGTTATTATTGATTTTGATATTGGTTTACGTAACCTTGATTTAATCATGGGCTGTGAGCGTCGCGTAGTTTATGATTTTGTAAACGTAATTAATGGTGAAGCTAAATTAAACCAAGCGTTAATAAAAGATAAGCGTGTAGATAAGTTGTTTTTACTTCCGGCATCTCAAACGCGAGATAAAGATGCACTAACGCGTGACGGTGTTGAGCGTGTTTTAAATGAGTTAAAGAAAGACTTCGATTATATTGTTTGTGATTCTCCGGCGGGCATTGAAGCCGGTGCGATGATGGCGATGTACTTTGCTGATGAAGCAATTGTTACAACGAACCCTGAAGTATCATCAGTACGCGATTCAGATCGCATTTTAGGTATTTTGCATAGCAAATCTAAACGCGCTGAAGAGGGGTTAGAAAACATAAAAGAACATTTATTACTGACTCGTTATAATCCAGAGCGTGTATTAAAAGGCGAGATGCTTTCTGTAGAAGATGTACAAGATATTCTGTCTATTGAACTTTTAGGTGTAATCCCTGAATCACAAGCCGTATTAAGTGCATCAAACTCTGGCCAACCTGTCATTTTGGACACTGAATCAGATGCAGGCCAAGCTTATGCTGATGCCATTGATCGCCTACTCGGTGAAACAGTCGATTTTCGTTTCTTAGATGTAGAAAAGAAAGGGTTATTTAAACGGATATTTGGAGGTTAATGTGTCACTACTTGACTACTTCCGCTCAGAAAAGAAAAACACAGCGTCATTAGCAAAAGAGCGATTGCAGATCATTGTCGCACACGAACGTTCACAACGTGGTACACCTGATTATTTACCACAGTTGAAGCAGGATATACTTGATGTAATACGTAAGTACGTCAACATTAATTCTGATGCTGTACAGGTACAGTTTGATCAAAATGAAGATGATTTAGCCGTTTTAGAACTAAATGTCACGTTGCCTGACGAAGAAAAGAAGTAATAAACTGCGGGTGCTATTTAGCATCCGCTTACCTACTTAAGTAATAGTATACCGACATACTGCGCATAATAACATAAGTTAAGTACCTTTCTTGGGCCCAATTTAAAGTTGTGCTTTTACTTTCAAGTGCCATATGAAAGATTGAAAATGGTTTACCCATAGCGTCAAGTGACGAACGCGAAATAATATCAAATCCACAATGCTGGTTAAAACGAACAGCCAGTGGATTTTGTTCGTTTACATCAACTTTATTTGCATCCAGTTGCGTAATGGCACAGTTTAAAAGTGTTTCCCCCCTTGCCTCGCGCCGAGTTTAAGATAAATAGCATTGCAATTTTTGAATCATAAACACAAATAAAACAATAACCTCACCAACAGCATTTTTCCATTTCTTTATGTAGCCGCAGGGAAACCTTGTTCTATCATTATTGGCTTAAAAGGCATTCAGTAGTAGGATTGGTTAAGTAAATCGCTTCGACCAAGCGGTGCAATTTCCATAAATTAAGTAAACTGGCTGTGTATAACAACCAGATACCCGTGTTAAAGCCTGTTGTTCAGCTTTTATAAACTCGTTAAACATCCCATTCTTTTAGCGCGTCTTTTATATAGTTATAACGCCATGATCTTAGTAAATCTGGTTTTGGTGTTGTTTTACGTGTCTCACTGTCTAGCTTCCAATTCCAACTGATTAATTGATTGATTTGCTTTTTTGAAGCAAACACATCTTCCGGAATGGCGTTCTTTTTAGCCACAGCCGTAATTTTTTGTTTAATGTCTTTAGCTACTTTCTTATAATCAGGGAAATCGATTAAACGGCGCAAGGTTGGCGGGTGATCCTGTATTTCAACCCGTTTAGCTTGTTCTAAACATTTTAAAATTTCAACCCCTGAGCGATTCACTTCACTGCTTTCAATATCTGGAATATTTCGCATCGCATTTAAGCTTGTAGGTTTACGTTTTACAATCTCTACCAAATTATGTTCTTTTAAAACAAAGTTAAGCGCCAAGTTTTTGCGAATTGCTTTATTACGTCGCCATGCAGCAAGCTCTCGTAAAATCACTAAGTCAGCAGGTTTTAACTGCCACGCATTTTTAATATCTTTATACAAAAGTTCATCTGGAATTTGATAAGCTCGTTTTTGCGCTATCAACTCACTTTCTGCGATAACAATATCAAAAAAATTGGCATCGTTAATTTGCTTAATAATAATCTCAAAGCACGGGAGTAGATGAAATACATCTGCGGCAGCATAATCTAGCTGGCTGTTTGTTAATGGTCGTTGTAACCAATTTGTGCGTGATTCACTTTTATCAATTTCAATATCAAGTAAATTTTTAACCATATGCGCAAACCCCATGCAATTACCATTTCCTAAAAGCTGGAGTGCAAATTGGGTATCAAATAATGGCGCAGGAACAAACCCCGCGTATTTTTGAAATACTTCAATATCTTCTGATGGTGAGTGCAGTACTTTTAATACTTTTGGATCTCGCAATATTTGCCAAAAATCAAATAGTGAAAGTTCTGCAAGTGGATCTATCAAAGCTAAATGTTCGCCATCATACACTTGGATCAGTGCGACTTCTGGATATAAAGTACGTCGACGCATAAACTCTGTATCAATTGCTAATATTGGTTTATTGCTAATTTGCTCTACAAACTCATTTAGTTGATTTTGTGTTTTGATCAGTTGGTATTGCACTTAAACTCCTACAATAAAAAAGCCGACTTATGTCGGCTTTTTTAGCTTGCTAATCTTTTAAGGCTCTTCTGAGGATTTTGCCAACATTTGTTTTTGGCAACTCATCCCTAAATTCTACGAGCTTAGGGACCTTATAATTAGTTAAATTATCACGACAGTGCTTTATTATATCTTTTTCAGTTAAAGATGGGTCTTTTTTAACAACAAAAACTTTAACTTGTTCACCACTGACATCGTGAGGGATACCAATTGCAGCAACTTCAAGCACGCCATCATGCATTGCAACAACTTCTTCTATCTCATTTGGATAAACATTAAAGCCAGAAACAATAATCATATCCTTCTTACGATCAACAATAAAAAAGAAACCATCATCATCGTAAGTTGCAATATCACCCGTTGCAAACCAACCATCTTGCAGGCATTCAGCTGTTGCATCAGGGCGATTATAATACCCTAACATTACTTGTGGGCCTTTAACCCATAACTCACCGGGTTCACCTTTGGCTGCTTCTTCACCATTATCTAACATTAGTTTAATGTCAGTATTTGGTGCAGGTAAACCAATAGAACCATTATAAGAGCCTAAGTCATACGGACTAATAGTTACCAAAGGTGAACACTCAGTTAAACCATAACCTTCCATTAGCTTACTTTTAGTGACTGCCTGCCATTTTTCAGCAACGGGACGCTGAACGGCCATTCCGCCGCCAAGTGACATTTTTAAATGACTAAAATCTAAATCCGCAAAACCTGGGGTATTTAATAAACCATTAAATAAAGTATTTACACCTGTGATTGCTGTGAACTTATGTTGGCTTAATTCTTTTACAAACCCTTGCATATCTCGTGGGTTAGTGATTAATAAGTTTAAACCACCATACTTCATAAATGTTAAGCAATTGGCTGTTAATGCAAAAATATGATACAGCGGCAATGCAGTCACAACCACTTCTGTACCACGGTTAAGTACTTTGTCTAAACAACCTGATACTTGCTCTAAATTACCAACCATGTTGCCATGAGTTAACATTGCGCCTTTAGAAACACCTGTAGTTCCACCTGTATATTGTAAAAATGCAATATCAGATAAACATATATCAGGCTTTTTATACGCGTTTTCGTTTGCAGCAAGTAAAGACTCAAACTTGATAGGGTTAGGTAATGAGTAACTTGGTACCATTTTCTTTATGCGCTTAACAACAAAGTTAACTACATGTTTTTTCAAACCACCAACCATATCGCCTACTTGTGTGACAACAATATGTTTTACTTTTGTATGTGGTAATGCTTTTTCAAGCGTGTCAGCAAAATTTGCGAGTATAAAAATAGCTGATGTTTGTGAATCATTCAACTGATGTTCAAGCTCACGTACTGTATACAGAGGGTTTACATTAACCACCACACATCCAGCACGTAAAATGCCCAATATTGAAACTGGTGTTTGCAATAAGTTTGGCATCATAACCGCGACTTTGTCGCCTTTTTTCAGCCCAAGCTCATTTTGAATATAAGAAGCGACACGTTTAGTGGCACTATCTATTTCATCATAACTGAGCGTTTTACCCATGTTAGTAAAAGCAGGCAGATCTTTGTAATCAGTGAAGCTCTTTTCAAACACTTCTAACAACGAGTTGTAGTGTTCAGGATCGATTGTTTCAGGCATACCCTCTGGGTAGCGCTTAAGCCAGATTTTTTCCACTCTTAGCTCCTGTTCTATTTATAATTTATTTTTATTAAACCTTAAACTAACTAAGGCAACTTCACAATTGAGCAAATACTCTAATGGGTAAATAATCCCACATTTGGCGCAAAGATACAATTAGCATGCACCATTTTGCAGCATAAACCCCTGAATTTGCTGTAAACACTTAACTGGATTTTGCATATGACAGTGATGTCCTCCTTCGAGTTCAGTTACTGTTAGGTCTTTGTAATATCTACTATAATCATTTATGTTATCACGTACAAATGGGTACCCTACAGTGCCTAATATTAACTGACACGGCACATTTATTTCATTTATAATGGCTATGCATTGTTGCTCATCAAATCTAAAACCTGAATGATTTTTGAGCTTTGGGTCGGTAGTAAGTACCCATTTACCACCACTTTGGGCGATATTTCGTTCCATTAATAATGCGATTAAATCAATTGGTAAATCACTCATTAATGCGCGAGCTTGATAAATCGTTTGCTTTGACTCATAACTCCTGGGTGCTTTTTTGTTGGTTCGGCGTCTGTTTAAAATTGCTTGACGTAATTGCTGCACAACGTCGTTGCTGGGCGTTGTGATCACACCAAATCCTTCTATCATAGTGACTGATTTTACCTTTTCGGCAAAACAGCTGGCAAATAGTCCTGCAGCCATCGCTCCCATAGAATGCCCCACTAAATGCACTTTTTTATCAGTGATTTTGGTAATGAAATTATAAATGTCATCAATGTAATCTACAAAATAGTAATGCGCATCACTACTTCGCCAATCAGAGTGACCATGCCCAGGAAAATCAAGGCAGTACCATTTACCTTCTAACTGAGTGTTTTTTAACATTGGTATAAAACTATGGCAATTATCCAGCCACCCATGTAATCCGATAACAATTTCATCACCTTCGCCAAAGGTTAGTCCATGTAACGCTAAAGTACCACTTTGAATTAAAAAAGGCTGCAAAGGATCATTCCTCATTTTTTTGACTTTGTTTACCGTAAAAGACATTTAATTATCATACATTGTGTATACAATAACACCACAAAATATATGGGATCCTAAAATGATAAAACAAATAAGTCTATTGGCATTAGCGTGTTCTAGCTATGCATACGCAGAGCAGACTCCAAAGAACATTATTTATATGATTGGTGATGGCATGGGCCCAGCTTATACCACTGCTTACCGCTACTTCAAAGATGACCCAGCGACTAAAGAAATTGAAAGCACGGTCTTTGATACAATATTAACAGGAATGGCGCATACATACCCTGATGATCATACGTATGTAACTGACAGTGCTGCAAGCGCTACAGCCCTTAGTAGCGGCCATAAAAGCTATAATGGGGCTATAGCAGTAGACACTGATAAAAAGCCTGTTAAAACAATGCTTGAAATAGCAAAAGAACGCGGGATGATCACTGCACTTGTTGCCACATCGCAAATTAATCATGCAACTCCGGCAAGTTTTGCATCACACAATGAATCGCGTCGCAACTATAATGAAATTGCTAATGATTACATCGACAATAAAATTGCAGGAAAGTTACCTGTCGATTTAATGCTAGGCGGTGGTACTGCATATTATATTCGTGACGATCGTAATTTGGTTGCTGAGTTTAAAGCGGCTGGTTACCAATATAGTGATGATTTTAATAGTTTAAAGCAAATTAATCAGATCCCTGCTATTGGCTTATTTGCCCCTAAAGGGATGCCATCAGCCCTTGATGAGAACCCAACTCGTTTAGCTAAAATGACCGACAAAGCCCTTAAACTACTTGATAAAAATAAAAAAGATGGCTTTTTTGTAATGATCGAAGGCAGTCAAATCGATTGGTGTGGTCATGCCAATGATATCGCATGTGCGATGGCCGAAATGGACGACTTTGCCAAATCAATCGAGCACGCTAAGGCGTATGTTGACAAGAACCCAGATACGTTACTTGTTATTACTGCAGATCATTCAACGGGAGGTTTAACTCTTGGAGCGCATGGTCAATACAAGTGGGAGGCTGAAGTTGTAAAAGGCGTTAAAGCTACAGCGACTAAATTAACCAAGTTAATGTTAGAAGCTGATGACTTAAAAGCAATTTGGACAGCAAATACAACGATTGAATACACCAGTGAAAATCAAGTTAAGCTTGAGCAAGCAAAGAAAATGGGAAGTAAAACACTCAACCTTGCTATAAAAGATATTATTAGTAAAGCAAGCTTTACTGGCTGGACAACCGGCGGCCATACCGCAATCGATGTTCAAGTTTTTGCTTACGGGCCAAGTTCTACACAATTTGTAGGGTCGCAAAACAACACCGACATAGCAAACAAACTAATTAACTTTATCCAGAAAAAATAATGGCTATCTATGATGTTGTTTTTTGAGTAATTCAACAGCAACATTATAAGGTAACGCTTTATTATATAAAAAGCCCTGTGCACATTGTATATGGGCTTTTTTTACAACATCTTCGTGTAATTTACTCTCTACCCCCTCAGCAACTATTTTAAAGCCCAGCTCATCGCATATCTTAGCTAAATGCTGATAAAGTACGGCTGATTTAATATTGCCATCGATTGGTAATAAACTACGATCCAGTTTTATCGTATTGATATTAAGCTTAGATAAAACAGATAAACAAGAATACCCAGTACCAAAATCATCCATTGCACATTGAATATTATGCTTATTTAAATATTTAACTAATTCAATTGCTGATTCAAAGTCTTCAATATAACTTGACTCTAAAATCTCGACTTCAACCTGATTTGGGAATCGAGAGAAAGCTTTAACTACACGTTTATAGCCATCAGCAAGCAAATTTTGTGGCGATATATTAAAGCTAATTTTTGGATGAAAACCCTGTCGCGCAAAATTGTCTAAATCAACTTCTAATTGATCAATAACAAAGCTATCAATTACATGCATTAGTTTATGCTGCTCAAGCGTAGCCAAAAACCAAGGGCCCATTACTTCGCCATCATTTTTTATTAAACGTAATAATGCTTCAAAACCAACAATCTGCTGACTTAAGGGATCCATTTTTGGCTGATAATACAATGCCAATGCGCCACTATTGAGTGCATCAGTGACTGTTTTAAGACTATATTGTTCAATATGCTGTTCGGAATGTGATTTCGCAAAGCTTTCTTCCGCTTTATCTTCAATAACATGACCTGCGCTGTAGCGTTTTACAAGCATATCTAGCGCTTTACCTGTGATGTTGTGACGTTGGTTTGCAAGTACAAAGGGATAATAAATGGCTACATTTAATGCGATTAACACTAATTGCAGAGCAATGCCTGTCCAACTATGGGTGATCATCCACCCACTCAATAAAACGGGTGTAAACCAAGGTATATTCTCACTGGCACTAAGCACAATAAGTCCATGATCTATCAATTGATATGCAATGAAACCATTAACAATAGGGGCAAGTAAAAACGGAATTAAAAAATAAGGGTTAAATACAATAGGTAATGCATAAATCATTACCTCACTTATATTAAACACAGCCAATGGCGCTGAAATACGAGCGATGCTGCGTTCATGCTCTGCATTTTTAAGTAAATAACAGGCAATTATTAATCCCCATAAGCACCCTGTTCCACCTAGTAATACAAAAATAGAGAAGAAGTTATAACTCGACAGGCCTTCAAGAACTTGATAATCAGTGTACGCAGCTGGCGCTAAAATATGATAGGTATTATCCCCATGAACACCAAAAAACCATAGCATATGAGCCGTAATCATTTGGAAACTAACTTTATCAAACACACTTGCATCTTGGTGATAATTCATAAGGAATGCGAGTATTTTATTGCCAAAATCACTTATGAAGGGAATACAAATTAACGTTATCAAACTTGTTAGCAAGTAAGGAAATATTAGGTTTAAATGCTTCCTTAAGAATAAGCTTATAGTGCTTATACCTACTAACTTGAGTGCATTTATTGACGCAAAATAATGCAGTATGTAACAACAAAATATCGGCATTAAAATAGAGTAAAGAACCCCACCTTTACTATCTATATGTATCCCTGCTTCATTTACTATGATGTATCCTGTACTTGCAGCAAAACACACCATCACCAGCACAGGGCTTGCAATTGAGTGTAGTTTTAGATTTTTTGATAAATAATAGCTAAATGACAAGAGTGTTATTAATGGAAATAACGCCCAAACCAAAGTATTGAACGTATTTAAAAATTCATGACTTCCCCCTTTATCCGCAATATCAAACCATTGATTGAGTAATGTGATCACTGAAGCAACAATGAAAAAAGGAATAAGAGCGATATAACTTTCACGCAATGAAAGGATCAATGTGTTTGAAGATAGCTTCACAGCACTTTGATTAAATTGATTAAATATCTTAGCCAGCAAAACGATTTATTCTTTTTATTTTTTTTCTACAATACCGAATTAAGGGAAATATACAAGTGATAATATTGCATGGGAAAAATTATAAATTCAGTATTTAAGCATAAATATCAACACCAATGAGGCTTTGCACCTCGGCGCGACGATCTAAATTTGCAAATTCAGTATAAGTAGAAATTGCTCTGCTCACTTTTGGTGAAGGTTGATCATAAATTGTTTGTGTATATTGGGTTTGAGTATTATTGGTATGTAAAGACAGCTTAGCGGCAAGGTCAACACCTGCGGGGCTTGACTTAACAAACTCAGCAGGTTTTTGATTGGCAATGGCATTACTTAACGTATCAGTAGATACATTAGGCACATTTTTTTTAGGGATAATTCTACCGGGAATATCCCCCGTATAAAAACCAGAACCAATCGGTAAAGCCATAATAGATACTCTTTTAAACTATCAGGTTAATTATGAGCCAAAATATACATTGTTGCAACTTACTCGCGACCGGGTAGCTTTTTCCATGTAACAGTGTCACGAACATACTTAGGTTGAGCTTGTGCTGGCGACACGGTGTGGTGATTTGCGAATGCATAATCAATATGTGCGACCATAAACCCTGCATCAGGCAGTGTAATAGCGTTGTTGATTGTTATATTTGTATAATTATCAAGGGCGTTAGGGTATGTTTTCCAGCCTGTTCCTACTGCTGTGCCTTCTGGATTGTCCAGTATTAGTGCGTCTGGTTTCAGCACTTGCTCTTCACCTTGTAACACCATTAGACTCTCATCATTTAGCATATAATGAGCAAAATAAATCTCTCCCATACGTGCATCTATCGCGCAATATACAGACTTATCACCCGTTTGCTGATGTGTCTGCTGTGCCATCATTTGTAATGTGGATACGCCTACTAATGGCAACTTACACGCATACGCTAAACCTTGTGCTATGGCGACACTAATTCGAACGCCAGTAAAGCTACCAGGGCCTTGACCAAAACCAATGACATCTAAGTCATTTAAACGGCAATTTGCTTTACTAAGTAACTCATCAACTAAAGGGAGTATTTTTTGACTATGCTGTTGCGGACACTCTTCAAAGTGATGAAATGTTTGGCCGTTGTAATTAAGCACTAAAGATAATGCTTCTGTAGATGCATCTAAAGCTAAGAAGTTGATTGTTGTAGCATTCATTTGGTTACTCATGGAATGTATTTCTCTAATTAATTTGTTCTAAAAATTCGCTTGCAGCTTCAAGGCTTCGAGTACGGCGCATTGGGGGTAAGCTTTTCAAAAAAACTTGTCCATACTGGCGCGTCACTAAACGGTTATCACAAATGACAAGTACGCCTTTATCTTTATTATCTCTAATGAGCCGCCCAACCCCTTGCTTAAGCGCAATAACAGCCTGAGGTAATTGAATATAGGCGAACGGATCATGGCCTTGTAATTGCGCGTCTTGCATCTTTGCTTGTAACAATGGATCATCTGGCGCTGCAAACGGTAATTTATCAATAATAACACAACTTAATGTGCTGCCTCTAACATCAACCCCTTCCCAAAAAGAAGCAGTGCCTAAAAGGACTGCATTGCCGTGGCGGGTGAACTTTTCGAGTATGATCCGTTTTGACATTTGTCCTTGCATATATATGGGATAATCAATCTGCGTACTCAAACCTTCCGCGACTAAATGCATCATGCGGTAACTTGTGAATAATACAAAACACCGCCCTTTTGCAGCTTTAATTAAATCAAGGGTGAGCTTTACAATTGCATGCGGCATGTTTGCAGCATGCGTTTCAGGTAAATAGCGCGGTAAACACAATAAAGCCTGCTTATAATAATCAAACGGGCTATCAACCATCATACTCTGTGCCGGTTTTAACCCAAGGCTGGCGTTAAAGTGTGTAAGCTCATTATCAACCGATAATGTTGCCGAGGTAAATACAAAACCCGCGCCAGTGTCGGCCATCATTTTAGCAAATTTAACGGATACATTAAGGGGGGTTATATGTACCGTTAAATATCGACGCGTTGTTTCATACCAATAACTATTACCCGTTTGGCTAATATCAAATACCCGTTCTAATTGACCTTTAAAGGCTAAGGTGCGTTCAAATGGATGCTCTATTTTGTCGCTACGATCTAAACAATGTTTGAGTACTTGATATAAAAAATCGAGATCACTAATTACTCTGTGTAATGCTGCGCATATGTCCTTATTTGCCAGCATTTGTCGCCAATCGCCTCGGCTACCGTCTAAACCAAATTGTAAACGTAGATCAGCCACGCTGGTTTCAAGTTTATTAAGTGTTTTACCTAACTGCAGCATATCTGGAATGTCGGAACGGTAAATTGCACGTAAATCATTAATTAAGTCCACCAGCTTTTTGGTGCTAATACTTTCACCAAAGTAGTCACTGGCAATTTCACTTAATTGGTGTGCTTCATCAAATATATACGCGTCAGCTGTAGGGATAAGTTCAGCAAAGCCGGTATCTTTAACTGCCATGTCTGCAAAAAACAAATGATGATTAACCACCACAATATCTGCATCCATTGCGGTTAAACGGGCTTTGCGGATATAGCAATCTTGAAAATCAGGACATTCTTTACCTAAACAGTTATCCGCAGTGGAGCTTACGTAAGGCAATACTTTGGCATCTTCTTCAATGCCAATACAGTCAGCTAAGTCACCGGTACGTGTTTCACTGGCAAATTTAGCTACCATAGCTAGCTGATGCATTACATCAGAATCATCCGTAGGCACATGTGCAACATGTTGATTTAGGCGATAAGTACACAAGTAATTACTGCGCCCTTTTAACAGAGCTGTTTTTTTACTTGCACTTAATGCTTTAACCAATTGTGGCAAATCACGATGATATAGCTGCTCTTGCAGAGCTTTAGTCCCGGTAGATATAATCGTTTTTCCCTTAGATTTAAGGGCTGGGGCTAAGTAGGCATAGGTTTTACCAGTACCAGTACCGGCTTCAACCACCAGCTGCGAGCGATTTTTAAGTGCATCACTCACCGCTACAGCCATATCTATTTGTGGTTGACGTGGCGTATATCCATCAAGTGATAACGCTAACGGCCCGGTTGCACTAAAAAGCTCTTTGATAATCTCGTTCGCTTAACTAAATCTAATAGCAGGATTTTACGTAAGCCATAGAGTCAGAGCAAGAAAAGAAACCAATGGTTTTGAAATAACCCGTTTTTAACTTTAATTAAAAACTAACAAATATAATCAATATAAATACATATCCGAGGGTCTTGGTTAATAAATGCTGGTGATGACGTGATCAACGCATTATGTTCTTGAGCCAACCAGTTTGTCCCTTTGTAAATTGCAATGTCGCCGTCACAAAAGTGATTAATAACATGATCCTCAGGAGGTTTAATTTGGTGCGTTAGTTGCCCGCCGACTAAAGGTAAAAACGTTGCATTACTGTGTTCAATCCATTGTTCACCGGTACCGCCTACGGATGAGGCCATACGGGTAATCATTGTGTTTTTATGAAAAGCAGGGCTAATCGCATGGTCACAACTAATAACACGGATACCAATCTCTTTTGGTTCAAATAACACCTCAAACATACTTAACATTTGCTTTATATGCGCTGAGATTAAATCACCGTGTGCTGCCTTATTAAAAAGCTGCTCAACTTCAGTGTATAACTTAGGGTTTATTCCACCTTGATAGCGAATTAATTCTCCCTGACTATGTTGTGCATATTTTTTAGCCGCAGTCGAAAGTGCCCAGCTAGACTTACAGCAATAACACGCAAGTACAGTATTTAAATTATAAATTTGAGATAAAACATTTGCCTGTGTATCAATAGAATAAACAGGTGAAACTGTTTGTTCTTGTGAAAGTAACGCATGCATAGAACTAAAACCATAATGATATGTGATATTATATCAAATTAACATTTTTAGGTATTTTGGCAAGCCTTTAATACGAATATAATTATTTATTAAACAACGGAGTTTCTTATCAAGGTTGCGCCTTCCAGAAGATTAAATTTACTGCTTTGTACTTTGTATTTAGTTTGTAGTTAACTGTATTACGATGCTGATGCCTCATAGAAAATCGATAATGCAGCAAAAAAGAAGTTTACTGCTTAGTCCTCGATTTTTACTTATCCACGAATTCACAAACCTCTCATTGCAATTCCCCCTTCATATTGAATAAAATTAAACCAAGTAAAGTGCAACAGTTTTCACAGCACAGTAAAAATTACAGTGCTTAAAGGTTATGCCCATGTATCTAAGTGAGCTTCATCGTCTTCTGTTTTTTTCTGATTTTGAGTCGTTTCGAGCTGTTTTTTATTAATCTTATCTTTTCGTTCTATGTCACGTTTTTTACGTTTTTCACGTTCAACTACCGTCACGTTCGACTCTTTTAGACCCGCAATATGAAACGCGCCTTTTGATTGAAGTTGCAATTTAGTTATTTGCCCTAAATAAGGGATCATGATGTCCATACGTTCCTCCTTTTGTTACTCTTATTATCGACAGTTATAGCTTATTCTTTAATTTGTAGAAAAAAAACTTGCCTCACTATATAAAAATATGTTTTTCTATATGTGAAATTTATTTAACAGATTCAATTTCTTTGTTTACATATATTAAACGAAGATTTATAGGAAATATTATAATGCGCTTAAACCTGACAACAGTACATCATCACCACCATTCACCGGAATAACCTGTCAGGTCTTTCGCTGAGAGGTTATTCCTAAAAGGAACCTCTGGCGAGTCAAAATACAATGATTCATTTTCGCCCTGAGGTTCCCTCGGGGTTTTTAGTTTTTAAATTAAAGGAAAATGAATAATGAGTAACAGCAACCGTCTACGTATCGCCATCCAAAAAGGTGGCCGCCTTTCTAAAGATTGCCAAGATTTACTAAAACAATTAGGTGTTAAGCTTAATTTACGTGAGCAACGTTTAATTGCTCACTCAACTAATATGCCGATTGACGTACTGCGTGTGCGCGATGACGATATTCCAGGTTTAGTCATGGACGGCGTATGTGATTTAGGTATTGTTGGCGAAAACGTACTTGTTGAAGTGCAAGCAGAACGTGAACGCCAAGGCGTACCAAGTGAAGTAACTAAACTTTCAAAACTTGATTTTGGTTATTGCCGCCTTGCACTTGCATGGCCTTCAGAGCTTGGAAAACAAGAAAAAAGCTGGTTTGAAGGCAAGCGTATTGCAACAACCTACCCTGAAATTTTAACTCAATATCTAAAGCGTGAAGGGATCAATGCCAGCACAGTAATGCTTACAGGCTCAGTAGAAGTGGCGCCTCGTGCAGGACTTGCTGATGCAATTTGCGATTTAGTCTCTACTGGTGCAACACTTGAAGCTAACGGTCTAATGCAAGGCGATACTATTTTAGAATCAAACGCCTGCCTTATCCAAAATAAAGACTTACAAGATGCTGACAAACTAGCGCTTATTAATAAGCTTATGCCTCGCTTACGTGGTGTGAGACAAGCTAAAGAAAGTAAATACATCATGTTACACGCGCCAAAAAATAAGCTGGATGAAATCTGCGATATTTTACCAGGCTCAGGTCAACCAACCGTATTAGCACTAGCAGGCTCAGATGAATACGTTGCCCTGCACATGGTAAGCAGCGAAACATTATTTTGGGAAACCATGGAGCAATTAAAAGCGTTAGGCGCGAACTCCATCCTCGTTATGCCAATTGAAAAAATGATGGAGTAAGTCAATGTTGCGCTGGAATGAGGTATCCACTGACGCACAAGCTGCGGCGCTAATGCGCCCAGCGGTTAGTGCAAGTGCGGAAGTAGAAGCAATTTGCCAAGCAATTATGGCAAACGTAAAAGAGCAAGGCGATACAGCCTTACTAAACATGGCTAAGCAATATGATAACCGTGAAACACCTCGTTTATTAGTACCTCTTAGTGAGATTAATGATGCTGAGCAACAACTTAGCAGTGAGCTTAAATACGCAATTGATACTGCCTACGCTAATGTAAAACGTTTTCACCAAGCACAGTTACCTAAAGATATTAAATTGTCGACTCAGCCTGGCGTGCTATGCGAACTAAAATATCAAGCCATTGAAGCCGTAGGCATTTATGTACCCGGCGGCAGTGCGCCATTACCTTCATCGGTGATCATGCAAGGTGTGCTTGCGCAGCTTAGTGGCGCAAAAACAGTGGTTTTAACAACGCCAGTACAAGGCGACTTACCAATAAATCCAGCAATTTTATATGCGGCTAAACTATGCGGTATCAAAACAATCGTAGAAAGTGGCGGCGCCGGTGCAATCGCCGCCATGGCTTATGGTACAGACTCAGTGCCCAAAGTGAATAAGATCTTTGGCCCTGGTAACAGCTTTGTCACTATGGCTAAACAGCTTGTCGCACAAACAATTCCTGGCATGGCGATTGATATGCCTGCAGGCCCGTCAGAGGTATTAGTCATTGCAGACGAACGTGCCAACCCTGAATTTATTGCCGCTGATTTACTCTCACAAGCAGAGCATGGAACAGATTCACAAGTAATTTTACTCTCTAATTGTGCGCTAATTATTGCACAGACAGAGCAAGCTATTGAACGCCAACTTACAGCATTATCACGCCGTGATATAGCCGCTCAAGCATTAGCAAATTCATCGTTTATTTTGGTTGATTCTATCGAACAAGCATTTGATGTATCAGCGCAATACGGCCCTGAGCACTTAATTTTGCAACTTGCCGATGCCAATCCATATTTAGCTAAAGTTAAAAATGCCGGCTCAGTGTTTGTCGGTGACTACACCCCAGAGTCTGCGGGTGATTATGCGTCGGGTACTAATCACGTATTACCGACTTACGGTTATAGTGCAACGTATTCGAGCTTAAATCTGCTTGATTTTTTTCGTACTTATACGGTGCAAACAATCACCGAAAATGGTTTGAAAAACTTATCAAAAGCAATATTACCGCTTGCAGATGCAGAAGGACTTGATGCCCACGCAAATGCTGTAAAGGTGCGTTTAGAGGCTATGAATAGAGGCAATGAATAATGAGTAGTAACCCTTTATTACCCGCAAATATCGATGCATTAGCAGCGTATAGCTCGGCAAAAAGCGAAAAACTAACCGGCACAACGTGGTTAAATGCTAACGAAAGCCCATATGTTAAGAGTATTGATATTAATATTAGTGACTTAAATCGCTATCCAGATCCACAACCAACAAGCGTTATCAATCGCTATGGCGAGTATGCAAAGCTCAACGCCGGTCAAGTATTAATGACCCGTGGAGCAGATGAAGGCATTGAGTTGCTGGTTCGCACTTATTGCCAACCAGCGACAGATTCAGTTGCTTTATTTTTACCAACTTATGGTATGTATAAAGTAACCGCCGATACCCATAATGTCGCGATTAATGGATTAAGCCAAGCACTGCTATTAGAAGGCTCAGTTGATGAAATAATCACAGCTGTTGGTAACAGTAAACTAGTGTTTATTTGTAACCCCAATAACCCAACAGGCAGCATAACGCCGCTTGATAAAATCAAAGCTATTGCCACAGCACTTGCAAATAAAGCATTGGTTATTATTGATGAAGCCTATATTGAGTTTTGCCCAGAGCAAACCGCAAGCAGCCTTATTAATGAATTTGCCAACGTGGTTGTATTGCGTACACTTTCAAAAGCCTTTGCTTTAGCTGGCCTGCGAACAGGCTTTACCCTTGCACAAGAGTCAGTACTAGCACCTATTCGCAAAGTCATTGCGCCGTATCCGGTATCAACGGTCGTCGCAAGCATTGCTGCGAGTGCTCTAAGCCCAGATGCAATTACTTCAATGCGTCGCCAAGTAAGTATTCTAAATGCGCTCAAAATAAAACTAAAGCAGTGGTTAGAAGCATCCCCTGCTGTATTAAAAGTATTAAGTGGCGAAGGTAACTTTGTAACGCTAAAACTAGCTAACAAAAACAGCTTTAATATTGCCCTTGAGCAAGGCCTAGTGATGCGTTCATTTACTTTGTACGGCGAAAACGACTGGCTACGCATTTCAATCGGTAGTGAACAAGAATTAGAACAAGTAAAAAGTTGGTTAGATGGGCTTAGCCAATCAGCCACGCTAAAAGAGCAGGAAGTATCATGAGCAACCCTTATTTATTTATCGACCGTGACGGCACTATCATTGCCGAGCCAATTACCGACAAGCAAGTAGACAGCCTAGAAAAATTAGAGTTTTTACCCAATGTGATCCCTGCCCTATTGCAGTTGCAAGGTGCGGGTTACCGTTTAGTAATGGTGTCGAACCAAGATGGTTTAGGCACTGACAGCTTTCCAACAGCTGACTTTGATATTGCCCAAGATAAAATGATGGATATTTTGTCTAGCCAAGGCATTAAATTTGACGAGGTATTAATTTGCCCTCACTTTGATGAGCAAAACTGTGATTGCCGTAAACCTAAAACAGGCTTGTTAACACAGCTTATGCGTTCAGGCAACGTTGATTTAGGCCGTTCATTTGTGATTGGCGACCGTCAAACTGATATTGGCCTTGCGCAAAACTTATGTTGCGAAGGTATTTTGTACGACGGTGATTGGAACGCGATTGTTACCAAGCTGACGACAGCAGATCGTAAAGGCCGTATTACTCGTAACACCAAAGAGACGCAAATTGATGTAAAAATCAATTTAGATCAAAACAAAAATGGTGAGATCAGCACCGGCCTTGGCTTTTTTGATCACATGCTTGACCAAATTCGCACGCACGCCAATATTGGCCTTGATATTCAAGCCAGTGGTGATTTACACATCGACGAGCATCACTTAGTTGAAGATATTGGCATCGCGCTAGGTTTGGCACTTAAACAAGCGCTTGGCACTAAATCGCAAATTGCCCGCT
Source organism: Pseudoalteromonas sp. NEC-BIFX-2020_002 (assembly GCF_013002825.1). Lineage (NCBI taxonomy): Bacteria > Pseudomonadati > Pseudomonadota > Gammaproteobacteria > Alteromonadales > Pseudoalteromonadaceae > Pseudoalteromonas > Pseudoalteromonas sp. NEC-BIFX-2020_002. The sequence goes on along the minus strand of NZ_JABEPJ010000001.1, from coordinate 203,932 downwards.
ATGGTTTTGCCCTGCCTATGGATGAATGCAAAGCAGAGGCACAAATTGATTTATCAGGGCGTGCGTCTTTTGTTTTAAACGCGAACTTTAGCCGTGAAAAAGCCGGTGATTTAGACGTACAAATGGTTGAGCACTTTTTCAAAAGCTTAAGTGACAATGCTGCTATTAGCTTAATATTGTCAGTAAGCGACGGTAACTGTCATCACCAAGTGGAAGGTTTATTTAAAGCATTCTCTCGTGCCTTGCGCATGGCTGTTGCGGCCGACGCCAGTCAACAAACTGCCAGCTCTAAAGGATGCTTATGATTGCCATAATTAATACCGGTTGTGCCAATATAAACTCGGTACGCTTTGCGTTTGAACGCCTTGGCCAAACACCCGAGGTGATCACATCCCCTGAGCAGCTTAAAAACTTTGAACGCGCTATTTTACCCGGTGTTGGTCATGCGTCAGTTGCTATGAAACGCCTTATTGAAGGTGGTTGGCAAGAAGCTATTAACGACTACCAACGCCCATTGATGGGGATTTGTTTAGGCATGCAATTACTCTGTGAGAGCACTGAAGAAGGTAATGTGCAGTGCTTGGGTAAAATCCCTGGGCAAGTGAAAGCCCTTGATGTAGGCAGCTTAACCTCACCACACATGGGTTGGAATAATCTTATGGTTAACCGCGGGCATGCCTTAACTAAAGGCCTTGATATAAACGACCAAGTGTATTTTGTACACAGTTTTGCGCATACAGTGAATGATGCCACGCTAGTAAGCGGCGAATACGGGCAAACTTTTTCAGCCATTGTTGCCAACGATAACTATGCGGGTATGCAATTTCACCCAGAGCGCAGCGCAAAAGTCGGCACCCGTTTATTACAAAACTTTTTAGACTGGCAAGTTTAGTCAACAAATTATAAAGAGAATTTAACGTGATTATTCCAGCATTAGATGTATTACAAAATCAAATCGTGCGCTTATATCAAGGTAAATACGATACCGCACAGTTTTACCCGTTTGAGCTTGGCGCTCGCTTACAAGAATACGCACAAAGCGGCGCAGGTAAATTACACCTTGTTGATTTAGAAGGCGCACGGGATCCAGACAAAAAACAATGGCAACACATTCAAGCAGCCACTAAAGCACTAAATGTGCCGTATCAAGTTGGCGGCGGCATTCGTACTGAACAAGACGTAAGCGACTGGCTTAAAGCCGGTGCCAACCAAGTTGTAATTGGCTCTATGGCAGTTGAAAAGCGCGATGAAGTAAAAGGCTGGATTGAAAAATTTGGCGCACAGCATTTTGTTATCGCCCTTGATGTAAATAAAACAGACAGCGGCTGGGCCCCTGCCACTCACGGTTGGTTAAGTGAATCTGAATTTGGCTTATTTGAGCTAGTGGACTTTTATGTTGCACTTGGCGTTATTGATTTTTTGTGTACGGACATCAGCAAGGACGGTACTATGACCGGCCCTTCATTTGCTTTGTACCAAGATTTAGCAAAGCACAACAGCGACATTAAAGTACAAGCCTCTGGCGGCGTAAGTTCACTCGATGACATTAAAAAGCTTAAAGAGCTAGGCGTAGGCGGTGTTATTTTAGGTAAGTCATTGCTCGATGGCGCATTTAATGTTGAGGAGGCGTTGGCATGTTATCAAAACGCATAATCCCGTGTTTAGACGTTAAAGACGGCCAAGTCGTTAAAGGCGTTAAATTTAAAGGTCACGAAGTCGTTGGTGATATATTAACAATGGCTAAAGCGTATAGCGAAGCCGGTGCTGACGAACTCGTATTTTATGAAATTAGCGCAAGTGTTGAAAAACGCCTACTCGATGTAAATTGGGTCGAAAGCATCGCCCGTCATATCGACATTCCATTTTGTGTAGCCGGTGGTATTAAATCGGTCGCCGATGCTGCACGCGTGCTAGAGCGCGGCGCAGATAAAATCAGTATCAACAGCCCTGCTATAGCACGCCCTGAACTTATCAAAGAGTTACATGATGAGTTTGGTAAGCAATGTGTGGTCGTCGGTATTGATAGCTTTTATGATGACGTAACTGGCGAGTATTTAGTGTATCAGCTAACTGGCGATCCCAATGCATCAAGCCGTACACGCTACAAAACGCAGGAATGGGTTAAACGCGTGCAAGACTTAGGCGCAGGCGAAATTGTACTCAACTGCATGAACCAAGATGGCGTGCGTAACGGCTACGATAACGAGCAACTATCTAAAATGCGCGCTTTGTGTGATATTCCACTGATTGCCTCTGGCGGCGCGGGCAGCATGCAAGATTTTGTTGATGTATTTAAACAAAGCCAAGTAGATGGCGCACTCGCTGCGAGTGTTTTTCACAAAAACGTGATCAACATTGGCGAATTAAAACAGTATTTAACAGATAACCAAGTGGCGGCGCGTTTATGCAACTAACTAAAGAAAACCTCACTCAAGTCGACTTCGCGAAAAGCGAGCTGATCCCAGCCATAATTCAAGATGCCCGTACTGGGGTTATTTTAATGCAAGGGTTTATGAATCAAGAGTCCCTTGAGGTCACCTTTGAAAAGCAAAAAGTGACCTTTTATTCACGTTCAAAAAACCGTTTATGGACGAAGGGTGAAACCTCTGAGAATTACTTAGAAGTAGTGTCGGTCCATACAGATTGCGATTACGATTCAATATTAGTGCTCGCCAACCCACTTGGCCCAACCTGTCATTTAGGCACGCAAAGTTGTTTTGGTGATGCCGCTAAACCAAGCTTGAGCTTTCTAGCACAACTTGAACAAGTGATTGTAGAGCGTAAAAACGACGACCCTGAAAAAAGCTACACAGCGTCACTTTTTGCTAAAGACTTAAGCCGTAGCTGCCAAAAAGTCGGTGAAGAAGGTGTAGAAGTTGCTCTAGCCGCAATGAAACACGACAACGACGAGCTAACGAATGAATCAGCCGATTTGTTGTATCACTTAATCGTGTTACTACAGCGTCAAGGCCTTGAGCTGAAAGACGTGGTAGAATGCCTACAAGGCCGTCATAAATAAGTTTATCTATAGTTGTTTATTAAGCTATGAGTTTTTAACAAAGGATAAAAACACACAGATGTTAGCATTCTTTACTCAATCCAAATATATTGACTTGCTAAATGCTTAAGTCGCATTAACTGAGTTCATATTTTGACTCAATTATTTATTGTTCTCTTAACTAGTTTGACGTAAAATTTGATTTGATCAACCTCTCGGCTCCGCTTTATATATCAATAAAATGAAGCCGGAGGTTGTGAAATTAAAAAATCACTTTTCATGCTTTAGCTACAAATAAATAATAATTTCTGTAGGTTTTAGATAATTAAGTTTAAAGCGTAATTTATCTAAGGTATTAAAATTAAAGCCTTTGGATCTAAGGTAATATGATCATGGTTATTATGAACATTATTAAACTTCATTTTATTACTTGGTTCCCAGCTCCCTAAGCCAGTTTCGAGTACCTTTGTAGCAATCGTTAAATTACCATTTATCATAAGGCTATATAACCAACCGGCTGACAGTTCGCCATATTTAGAACCATAACCAGAATATAAACGTTGCACCTCTGACACTGTTGATAGTGCATCTAAGCCAGCCCTTTGATTACTTACCCATATTTTAACTATATCTAAGTGCTTTTGTTCATCCGACACCATTGTGTTTCCAACAAAATAATTACTCACAGCCCTTTGCAAACGATTGTAGTTTTCCTGACCACTTTTATTATCCAACTCCGTAAATTGAAAGGTGTCTATATCTGTACCATATTTATGACTTTTATGGCCGATGTTACGCCCATGCTCACCTGATATATCGTTTACTCGTGTAATAAGACTGAAGTTATTTTCCAGCCAAGCATAAGCTCCTTTTGATGACCAATCGTCTCCGCCTTTGTCACGAGTCCAACCAAAACGTTTAACTTTTTCAGGCATCGCCCAAAGTGCTGTATGTGCTCCTGACAATAACTGAGAATTTACTTCTTGATTATCATGAAAGCCATTGACTATAAATTGATATTTAAAATTTCGAAATCGTGCTTCTGTTAAGTTACTTTTATTCCCTTCTAGTGTGAATGTTACTGGTACTCTGTATACATCACCACCTAAATTTATAACTTCTTTAGACATAAAATCATAAGAATTAACTAGAATTGGAGTGCTAATAGATTCTGGTGGCATTAGATAAACGTCAATGGAAGACAGAACAGTATTTTCTGCTTTAGAGATCGTTAAATCATAACTCCTGTTAAATACATTCTTGTTTCCTAACTTAGGAATTGACACTATTTCACTTGGGTACTTTATCTTACCACTTGATGAAATGCTTTTGACTTTTACTAACTTAATTTTCGGGTAATTAATAGAAGCAAGGACCATACTCCACCTACAATTTGAGCCATAACTTCCACTCCTTCCTATATCCACTTTTATTTTGAACGTTCTATTTTTAGGATTAATGTGTGAAACATTAAAAACCTCAGAAATAATAGCCCTAGAAGCACCATCAGGATTAGGTTTTAAAATAGGGCCAAGATAAAGTTGTGAGTATATTCCTCTTTTCTGCGCATAATAAAATGATCCATTATTGTTTTGCAAAGATAGTTCCCATGAATCATTCCATTGCCCTAAACAAACATCATGTCCAAAATATTGCCACATATTTGTCGAGACGCTGTAAGTTAGATTAAATGACTCAACGCCATCCGGAAGGGTAAACTCATATTCTTTATCCCAAAGCTGATATCGAGTAGAAACACCAATCATTTTTGCATTTTTATTATTGCTAATATCAGTAGCCAGTATGTTTTAACCTTCAATATTTTTCAAAAATAAATCTTGAGCTAATTGATAATCATCAAGAGTAGTTGCATCTGAAAAAGATTGGTTATTTATTTCTGAACTATTTATTTTCTTAGTCAACGGTATTAAGACGTCAAAATAATCGGATAATGTTGCATTTTTCGCATATGAAAAATATCGTAAGCTCACCATTGTATTTTCATTTAATTCAAATTGAGCGAACGTTCGATAATAATCCCCTGTAGGGTGTTCTATTTTACCATTCACTTGCCACAACCCTAGTTCCAATTCTGGAATAACAATATTACCTTGCGAATCAGGGCTTAATGACAACTTTGTTTGCGTTTGTTCGTTTGTGACTGCTAGTGTGATATCTTCAATATTGATAAGTTGACTTAGATTCACTGGGATAGTTATCTTCAACGTTAATTGTGCTGATTGTTAAAAGAAAGAGACACATCGTGACGGAAACTGGTGATAATCATTTGATGTTGTGAAGCATATTTCCAACGGCCCCTGATCAAGCTCTTTGAGTTTGGTGTAAAATTCATTTGTTTTATTAATACGAATCACATTATCTTTCAAACTAAAATACTCAGTAACATCGTGCGTGCCAAGTAAATAATTCGCAGGTTTGCTCAATATTACACTTTCAAGGTACTGAGACCTGAGTTGGTGACCTAAAGAGTCCTCAAAATATAGTTCCAATGGCTGGCTATCGTTTAAATGCTGAGGAAACCCTATTAGTTGTGAATCTTCATAATGCAGGTTCGATTCATTTAACTCAAATATATAGTCATAGTGTTGACCTTGCTCCATAGCCGTTTTGAATGCATAGCCCTTATAAGCAATGATTACCTCTTTAGCGCCAGAGCTAAGTTTAAATGTTGTATTAAGCAACCCTTTTTCATTAGTTGCACCTACATAAACATTATCAATTAAGATAGGTATTTCAGCATATGGCATTGCACTATCATGATCATAAACAGTTTTAAATGATAGTTTAACATCATTATTTTTGGGTATACCATAGGTAAAGCTTTGCCAGCTTTCATAGTGTGTTGAACCTTTAGGGCAGGTAATTAAATTCAATGGACAATTATTTATATTCCACTGTGTAGCGACAAAGTAGTGCTTCTCAAACATGACTACATCGCCAAATTGATAAGCTGTTTTAATTTGCCAGTCCATTGCGGTATCTACTGGTATTTCAAACCAAGCACTGTTAGCTATATCAAACCCTTTTACCCAATGCTTTGCGATAAACAACCTATTTTCGAATTGGCAAATGTCCCCACTTTTATAGTTTTTTTCAGACAGACAATCATTCGGAAGTTGACTTGCAAAGATATTGCAGATGGATAGACATAGTAATATTAATACCATCTTGATTAAATTCATTGATTCATCCTTAAAATTTTAGCAATAATCATATACTTTATAGAGTAAGTGCCGCTCTGAGTATTGCACATTTACTATCGGTTATGTTGTTCAGTATGATTCCCCTACATGTATATACAGTATAAAAATCCAGCTATCTATAAATTAATTTACCCAAAAAAGCAACGGGAAAGTTTCAAAATAAAGCTTTAGCTAAGCACATTTAAATAAGCTAGCACTAGAGAGACCTTTAAACTGCTCAGCACCTGCTCATCTTCCATTTACAAATATCAGTTAAATTCTAATTACCAGATTTAAAGGTAAAATAAGAGTGACTAAAAATAATTGACTTCGCTTTAAACCTTTCTAGCGCTTTGTGCGACTAAACTAAAAACATGACAAGAATAGAAAGGGAATAATGATGATTAATATATTTACACGACTTACTCTAATCAGTGCCGTACTCGTATCAACTCAAGCTTTTGCTTGGAATAACGATATGACATTACAGAACACAAAACAGCTGACACTTGATGCGCAGTCGCTAACGGCATTAAAGGTAGAGGCAGGATCAGGTTTTTTAAATATAGTGGGCAGTGATACAACTGCAATCACTGTAAAAGCTGAAATTTACCAATATGAAGCGCACGACAATTACTGCCTTAATTTAGCTAACAAAGGCACAACAGCACAGCTCACTGCAAATAATTGTAATAGTAATAATGACCAGCAAACACGCATTGACTTAACAGTGGCATTACCGAAAACATTTAGCCTGAATATTACCGACGGCTCAGGCGCGATTTTAATTGAGAATACGGCTGCAACAAAAATTCATGATGGCTCTGGCGCAATAAATGTTGACACTATTAAAGGTGACTTAATCATTGAGGATGGATCAGGTGGCATTACTGTCAACAATGTCAGCGGCACGGTGGATATACATGACGGTTCAGGAAGTATTGATTTAACTAATACCCTTAGTGATGTAAAGGTTCATGATGGCTCTGGCAATATCAATATTGAAAATGTGGATGGCGATGTGTCGGTAACCGATGGATCAGGTGGAATTTATGTTGATACAGCAGCAAGCTTCACTTTAGTTGCTGACGGCTCCGGTCGTGTTAAAATAAAAAATGTACAAAAGCAAACACTTTAACGTTTATTTACGCAATGACTTTGTTTAAGTAATGATAGTGCTCAGCACTGGGGCATGTAATTTCCAGTACTGAGTACTGATATACCCAACAATTCTCAATAACCCATTTGATAAAAAATCAAACCGCCCTTTTATTTTCACCTCTTTCATAGCATTTTTTCAAGCCCTTAGGTATCCTTAACATCACTTCGAAGGATTAGCTATTACAAAAGGATAGCGCATTATGAAAAAGTCTTTATCAGTATTGTTAACTGGCCTAATTTTATCTGGCTGCACAAGTTTAACCACCGAACAACAAACAACTATTGATAATCTTACTCCCTGTGAAAAAATCAACGGGTTATTGAATGCCTATGATAACCGCTTTGAAGAGTTAAAGGGCACACGTGTTAATACTAAGTACATGGAAACGTGGACTGCAAAATACGATCTGGTTGGTGAGGATTGCCAAATAACAGCCGTTGATGCACAGACGGTTACATATCGTTGCCAAGGCGATTTTAAAGAGCAAACAACCGCCGTTGCATTACACCAAAAAGCGGTCGATTTTACCCGTGAATGTTTAGTACAAAAAAACTGGCTTGAAAAGCAAAAAGAATCAGCAGACTCATTACGCACTACTTTTGTATTGGATGACAAAACTCCTGTAATTTCAATTCACACTGCAAAGACTTTATCGCGCACCACACCGTGGTCTACTTCATTAGAAGTTGGTAAACCAATATCAAGCAAATAGCGACAATTTAATATATAAACCCATACCACCTCACAATGCTGAACCCAACGTTTCACAGGAACTTAATCTCAGGTATTACTTTGCAATAATGGTAGTCCCTTTGAAGGTGGAGTGGGTATATGCCCACTTAAACTGGCCTTTAAATATCACGCAACTTTAAAAAAGACATTATGACTTCACCAATTAAATCAAACACCCTCCCGCTAAAAACCGACTGCATTGGCAAATGCTACCGCTTAAAGGGCTACTGCACAGGCTGTGGGCGCACCAGCGAAGAGATTTTTGATTGGATTATATTATCCAATAGTGAAAAAAAAGCGATTTTAGAAACGGTTCGACACGATAATAAGTAATAGGCGCTTTTGGTAGCCAAAACGCCAATCTGAATATGTTTAAGCTTTATCTAACGCTTGGCTAATATCAGCGATAATGAAACTTAAAATGACACCCATTTTAAGTTTCATCGGAAGTAAAACTGTTTTCCTTTTCTTCCTACAGAGGACTTTCACCTCATAAGTCATTGCCCATGTCGGGCTGTACATAAGTTGCTTATACGGAAAAATAACCGTTGGCCATCGCTTCGCGATTATAGCCAACCATTATTTTCCGCTTAGCAAAGCGTTTTATAAATACCTAAAGGATTGAGTGTGGACGTTACATTTTTTGCAGAAAAAGAAGGGGGCGATATAAATAGCTTTGATGAAGTACCTGAAAATTCATTACTAGCTGGCGGTCGTTTTACCAAGGATCAAATTGGAGATTTGCTTGGCTGCTTTAAATGTTCAGCTTCTGCTTTAAGCGACAACCTTTGGGTACTCCCAACGAGTTTTTCTGAAAACTTAGCAGTAATTGATGATGAGCAATTAAAAAATATTGCCATTGAATGGGCGGATGAACACTCATGGGAAAATACTAATGTTAACTCTATGGATTTAGCTGGTCACTTATTATAACTAAAGTATGCTTATCTATCTCATTCAAATACAAGAATTTTTGCACTATTTGAGTAAGTATTTATAAAAAGTAGTTCAAGCGGGACTAAAAACAATTTGCTCGGTTTCGCTACACTCTACCAACCTACGTAATAACCAAAAAAGGCGCTTCCGGTTAAGGTAAGCGCCTTTTGATTATTTTAGCTATTACTTATTTTACGATTTTCATTTCATCTAATAAGTTTTCTGCGTTATCAACTTTATCCATCACCCATAACATATAGCGTGAATCGACGTGGATTGAGCGGTTAAGTGCAGGGTTATAATCCCAATCGCCAATGATGCTTTCATAAACACCGTCAAAGAGTAAACCAACAAGCTCAGCTTTGCCGTTAAGCGTTGGTGAGCCTGAATTACCGCCTGTTGTGTCAACATTTGATAAGAAGTTAACTGGCACAGTATTCATACCACCGGTGTAATCGCCATATAACTTAGCTTTAATCTGTTTTTGTAGATTTTCAGGCGCGTTGAATGGGTCAACATTGGTGTTTTTAGCGAGTAAACCTTCAAGTGAGGTAAATGGCGTTGCAACCAAACCATCTTGTGGCGAATAACCGCCAACCGTGCCATACGTTACCCGTAAAGTGCTATTAGCATCAGCATAAACTGGTTTATTTTGTGCTTTGTTAAATGCAATGATTGCACTCATTAGTTTCGGGCGTGCAGCTTGTAATTTACCAGCAAGCGCTTTGTCTTTATCTTCTTCTGCTTTCATTACTGCAAATATCGCTTTAGCGTATTGCATAAATGGGTCTTCGCTTTGTTCTACTTGCGCTAAAGATTGTTCAAATAACGCTAAACGAGCGGCTTCATCATTAAGTGATGAATTTGCGTACATTTGCGAGAGTAATTCACTGTGCTTTGTTTTATCAAACCCATTTTGTAGTTTAAATGCGTTATCAACATCTTCAAAACGTTCTGCTTTTGGTAACGCAGCATACAACTCTAAAAAGTGTAATAAAATTGCTTTATCAACTGTTGCATCAAAACGACGTGTCATACGCTTTAAGCCCGCTTCAAAACGCGGTAAATCGCGTTCTTGATAACCAGACTCACGCTCTGCATTTGGCTTTTGTTTTTCATATGCTAAACGATATAAACCACGTGCAGTGCTGATCATTTGCGAACGATGTACATAGCCAAGCATACGGTCACGTTCATTATGATTTTGAGACTGTGCAACTAAAGCCGACAATTCATCTAAGATTTTACCGTATTGATTTTTACGTTTACGATCGCTATTGATCCAGTTTGTTAAGTCTTGCTCAAACTGATTTTTACGCTCAAACATACTGCCTTTATTAAAGCTTTCAATCATTGAACCGTAGTTTTTAATGTAGTTGTTGTAGCCTGCAATTGTGCTTTCATAAGCAATTCGCGCTTTACTACCATCTTCTGAGTTTTCTTCAATCAAAGACACATACTTTGAGTTATGTTTACGCGCTTTTGGGTAGCTGGTGTTAAATACATAATCAACTTCCGCAGCAATTCGGTAGCGATTAGTACGCCCCGGGTAACCTGTTACCATAACAAAGTCGCCTTCTTGAACGCCTTTGGCACTTACACTTAGGTAAGAGTCTGGTACGTACGGTACATTGTCTTCACTAAATTCAGCTGGCTTACCATCTTTACCAACATAGGCACGGTAAAATGCAAAATCACCGGTGTGACGTGGCCACATCCAATTATCGATATCGCCGCCGTATTTTCCTACACCCATTGCCGGCGTATATGCTAAACGTACATCTTTAATTTCTAATGATTTAATAAGGTAAAACTCTAAACCACCGTGGAATGAATATACGTTGCAACGGTAATTGTCATCAGCTTCACACTGAGCAACGAGGGCTTTTTCATTTTTTTCAAGCGCATCGTAACGTGCTTTTGCGCTCAACTTTTCAGTGCCTTTGATTACTTTATCAGTTACGTTGGTCACGGTTTCTGTAACATACACGCGAGAGCCTGGTGCCGCAGGTAAATCCTCAGCGGGTGTTTTTGCTAAAAAGCCGTTTTCTAAAATGTTATTTTCAGGCGTTGAGTTATATTGAATAGACCCATAAGCACAATGATGATTGGTAACGACTAAGCCTTTTGGTGACACAAAAGATGCCGTACACCCACCTAAACTAATTACAGCATTCATCGGGAATTCTGTAAGCTTAGAAATAGACTTAGCATCAATTTCAAGCCCTTTAGCCTTTAGTATTGATTCAAGTTCTGGAAGTTGATGTGGCTGCCACATTCCTTCATCTGCAATAACTGTCGTCGAAAATGCAACAGCAAGTGTTGCAATGAGAGGTTTTAAACGCATTTTATAATCCTTTTTATTTTATTCGCAATAGGGTACGCGCGAAGTATGCTTGAGGTCAATCGGCCTGCAATGAATTGTTACATTATAACGGTCAGAAACTAATATATTGATTAATTAATAAGTTTGAGAGGGAAAATGCCTCTATAAGAGGCTTCTGATTATAGTTAAGCACGCTCTAAGGCTTGGCTTACATCTGCAATAATATCGTCAATACTTTCAATGCCGACCGACAAACGAACTAAATCTCGACTAACGCCTGCATTTGCAAGCTCATCATCATTGAGTTGACGATGAGTTGTGGATGCGGGATGACAAGCAAGTGATTTGGCGTCGCCTATATTAACTAGCCGCAAGACCATATTAAGCGCATCAATAAAACGAGCGCCCGCTTGGGCCCCGCCTTTAATGCCAAAACTTAAAATTCCAGATGCTTTTGAATCCGTAATTTTTTTACTCATTTCATTATAAGGGCTTGATGCTAAGCCCGCGTAATTAACCCAAGACACTTTAGGATGATCTTCAAGGTACTGAGCGAGTTTTTGGGCATTTTCGCAGTGACGTTCCATTCTTAAGCCAAGTGTTTCAAGACCAATTAGAATGTCTGACGCGTTTTTAGGGGCCAATGCTGCGCCGGTATTTCTTAATGGCACAACACGGCAACGGCCTATAAAAGCAGCCTCAGCGAATGCATCTGTATACACAACATTATGATAAGACGGATCGGGCTCGTTCATCATAGTAAAACGTGTCGCATTTGCTTTCCAATCAAATTTACCCGAATCAATGATGATGCCGCCAATCGCAGTTCCGTGGCCATTAATGTATTTAGTTAATGAATGCACAACAATATCTGCACCGTGCTCAAACGGACGACATAAGTAAGGCGTTGCAACGGTATTATCAACAATCAACGGTACACCCTTTTTGTGTGCAATTTCTGCAAGGCGTGCTATATCAACAATATTACCAGCAGGGTTCCCTATTGACTCACAAAAAACAGCACGGGTATTTTCATCTATAGCATTTTCAAAAGCAGTAAAGTCGTCAGCTTTGATCATGCGAGCTTCAATACCTTGGCGTGGTAATGTGTGGGCAAATAGGTTGTACGTGCCACCGTATACCTGACTGGTGCTAACAATATTAGTGCCCACTTCACATAAACATTGTATTGCGTAAGTAATTGCGGCCATTCCAGAAGCAACTGCCAAGGCACCAATTCCGCCCTCCATTGCAGCTAGTCGCTGCTCAAGAACTGCGTTGGTGGGATTCATGATTCGAGTGTAAATATTACCTGGTACTTTTAAGTCAAATAAATCAGCGCCATGCTGAGTGTTATCAAATGTATAAGATGAAGTATGATAAATAGGCACCGCGGCAGATTTTGTGGTGGCTTCTGATTCATAGCCATGATGAAGTGCTAACGACTCTAATTTCATTATTATTCCTTTTAATTGATGAACTACGTGTAACTTAGCACCTTTCACTTCGTTGGTTCAATTTTTAAGCTCTATGTAGCTTAAAACACTGTAAGTTGATCTGTAGATCACATGTTCAAGCAAAGTTTGGTTAATAAAAAAAAAGGAGCCGCAGCTCCATTTATACTCAAGCCATCTCAAGATCCAGTTTCAGTTGGAATTAAAAGCGATTTAGGCAAGGCATTGATTGAAAATAATGGTTGTTCCCTTATTAAAATCAATAACGCAGTGTAAATCGCTTTTAAACCAACCCGTTGGGCGTCTCATCTTGAGGTGGTTTGGGTATAGTCATTCGTCATGTTAATTATTTAACTAGATTAGGATGATCGACCCCCATCCATGCTTTAAACAATGCCATTTGCTGTTCAGTAGCCTCTTTATTTATGACGATTTTTTTAGCTTTATCAAAGTCTTCAGTAAGAGTTAGTGTCGTGCTTTGTAGTGCATCACGGCGTATAAAGTCAACCGTCACTTTGTCACCCGCTTTGAATGTTTCCAGACTCGCTTTTAAATCTTTTCCAACATGCTTTTTGTTAATCGCTACAATTTTATCTGCCGTTGTTAAGCCCGCTTGCCACGCAGCACCACCACGGCGAACATGCGTTAGCGTAAGTAACTCGCCACTATTTTTAGCCATCGCATCAACACTTGCTAATGTTTTAGCACCTTTAGGGCGTTCAAGCACAAGCCCTACTTTATTAAGTAAAATATCAAAATCAATTTTAGCTGGAGAGTCTACATTTGCAGCCCACCACGTACTATAGTCACGCCCAGTTAAGTCTTTTAAAATCGCTTTCACATTATCAACGCTAAACCCTTGTGGGAGTTTATGTAAATTATAAAGAGCACGATGAACATCGCGATAACTTTGCTTTCCTTGGCTATTCTCAAGTAGATCAATATCAAGCGCCATGGAGATTAATGACCCTTCTAAGTATATATTGGTGCTATAGTTACGCGCGTGGTCACCACCTTGATTAATCCATTTGTCAAAACTTGTTTCAGTGGCGCTTTGTACGTCCCGACCCGGCGTTAATAAATGGCGGTTAACTGTTTTTGTTAAACTTTTAAAAAACTCATCTGTCGTTGATATACCAGAACGAACCATTAAATGATCTTCAAAGTAACTAGTTGAACCTTCGGCAATCCACAGTAACTTGTCAAAATTCATATTCGTATAATCATAAGGTACTAACCCTTCTGGGCGGTACGCTTTGACATTCCACGTATGAATAAATTCATGCGCAGCCGTACTAATAAATGCCAGGTAATCTTCGCGCGAACCAAAACGATCTCGCGGTCGTTGAATGATGGTTGAGTTTAAATGCTCTGTTGCACCACCAGCACCTGATGTGGCATGCACCATAAATACATAGCGCTCGTACGGATAATCATCCCAGATCACATTGCCTGTTGTGACTAGTTTTTTAAGGTCTTTTAACATTAAGTCAACGTCATAGTTCCCTTCTCCCCAGATCACTAGCTCATAGTCACGACCACCCACTTTAAAAGTATGATGTTCATTAAGACCTGTTTCGATTGGCGAATCGACCAGTACATCATAATCTGCAGCTTTAAAACTATGTTTTGAGCCTGCGTTATCCATTCCTGACACAGAACGCCACGCTTTTGGAACATCTAGGGTTACCGTCACAGGCTCTTGACGAAATGACTCACTAAACATAAAAAAGCCGGATGCATCAATAAATGCATGACTATCGTCAATATGACGGGCACGCTTACCTAATTCATTGGCATACACTTGGTAATCTATTTGCACATCAGTTGGTTCGTCTAAGTGCACACGCCATGTACTGGCATTTATTTTTTCCCAATTAAGCGCTTTACCTTCATCATCTTTTGCTTGAAAAAAACGCACACCATTAGCCAGATTTAAAATCTCATAACGACCCGTGCGCCATGCCGGTAATTTAACATCTAAATGAGCTTGTGCTGTTTGAGGAAACGCAACACTTACATTCCCTAAATGATGCTCTGGTTGAGTGATCTCAAGAGAGTAATTTACGTCAGCGAATGCTGACTGAGAGAGTGCTGCTAATACCGATAATGCTAAAAAACGTTTCATATAGACTCTTTATTCTAAATTATCATTGCTATGTTATAAATTAGCCTAACAATGATGGCTATTAATGTGAATTAAAAGCGACAAAAAGACACAGTTATAAGCCCGATGAATAAAAATCACCATCAAATGCTAAGTTTTTGACTTCGCGACTACATTTGTTCCAATTTTGTTGTAAACTTAAGGCAATATAAAGATTTAATCAATGGCGGTAGCTATCAGTGTCACAACAGATCGAAGTTTTAAATAAAAAACTTAAACAAGCCATTGAGTCGCGCATGGTGATAGAGCATGCGCGCAAACAACAGGTCGATACATTAACCCATTTTTCAGCTAAATTATCATTAAGCTGTAAAGGTATGGACATTGAACTTGATAACCGTTTAGCTAAATTTCGTAGTGCATTAGCAAAAGGGGTCGATTTTGAAATGTTCGCGCCGCTTATTGATGAAGTTCTTACTCTATTAAAGGGGCAAGAAGCCCTACAGTCAGCTCATCAGCGTGAACTTTACAATAGTGTTCAAGATGCCGGTAAACAGCTGCAAAAAACAAAAGGGCTGCCTGATGACGCAAGACGTACGTTACGTCACTTGCTCGATCATGAATTAAATCAGGTCCAATCAAATAGGGATTTCATTCCTATTCTTAACCGCCTTGTTACTATTTACCATCAAGCTTTACATGCAAAACTTACATTAACTGACTCTAAGCAAGCATCATTACAACCCTCATTGGCAAAAGAACTCTTAAATTTAGCCAATGATTTAGTCTTTGAAGATGAAGCTGCGGAACAAGTTAAAACTATAAAAAATAATATCTCTGAAACGGATACTGTGGATGACTTATTAGTTTCAGCAATTGAAATTATCCGTATTATTGCCGGTAATATAAGTAAAGAGCGGCAATCCGCTCAAAGCTTTTTAGTATCATTAAATCAAACACTTGAAGAATTACATCATTCAATTGTCTCAACCAGCAAACACTCACAATCGATGGGAGCTGAATTTGATGCACTTAATAAACGAATCGAAAGTAAAATAAACAATTTAACGTCACAAACGCAAAATGCAACGTCTATCTCATCGTTAAAGGCACTCGTTGATAATGAATTAAAGTCGCTTAGCCAAGATTTAATTGAAAAAGAACGCCTTGAACAAGAAGACCGTCAAGCGTTAATTTCCAGTTTTAACGAAATAAATCAACGAATTGGTAGTTTAGAAGGCAAGCTATCCAAGTATAAAAAACGTTTACATGAACAGCGTTTTAAAAGCCTACTCGATGGTTTAACTAAATTACCTAATCGTGCTGCATTTGATGAACGCTTTAATCATGAGTTTCACCTTTTTGCAGTCCAAGAATCTGATATGACATTAGTGGTTATTGATGTTGATCACTTTAAGTCAATTAATGATAAGTATGGACACAGTGCTGGTGACAAAACATTGCAAGTAATTGCAAAAGCGTTGCAAATGTCGATTCGTAAATCTGACTTTATTGCACGTTATGGTGGCGAAGAGTTTGTTTTATTAATGCCAGGTATGTCACTTGAACATGCAAGCCAGCCCCTTGAAAAACTACGTAAGGCTGTGAAAGGCATTCCATTTAAATTTAAGAATAAACAAGTCGAAATTACAATTTCACTTGGTGTTACTCAGTTTAAAAAAGGGGATACCCCTTTAAGTGCATTTGATCGCGCTGATGATGCGCTTTACAAAGCTAAAAATACAGGTCGTGACCGAATATGTATCAGTAAATAATCACGACCACCGAACTGCTTTTCAGCAAGGAGAATGCCTATGTTAATACAGTTAAACCCTACCGGTGTGTTAGATTTACTGTCACAATTAGAAGTAGACCTATTAGAGCAATCGTCCACGAGTGAACGTTATAAATTATTTAGAAATTGCGCGTTAGCAGTACTTAATGTTGGTAGCCATACAGATTCAAGCCTTGAAATTTATAATAAATATAAAGACTTTGACATTCGCTTAGTAAGTCGTGAGCGAGGCATTAAGATTGAATTAATTAACCCCCCTACTACGGCTTTTGTTGATGGTGAAATTATTACAGGTATCCACGAGCATATATTCTCTGTGATACGCGACATCTTGTTTATTTGCCAAAAATACGAAAAAGACTTAACAGATCAAAAAAGCATTACTCATATGGTCTTTGATATGTTGCGTAATGCTGCTGCACTTCGCGTGAACAGCGATCCGAGTATGATAGTTTGCTGGGGCGGACATTCGATCAATGAAGTTGAATATAAATATACCAAACAAGTTGGTTATGAACTGGGCTTAAGAGGCTTAAACATTTGTACCGGTTGTGGCCCTGGCGCAATGAAAGGTCCAATGAAAGGCGCAACGATTGGCCACGCCAAACAACGTAATACCAACAACCGTTATTTAGGTTTAACAGAACCAAGCATTATTGCCGCAGAGCCACCTAATCCAATCGTTAACGAACTCGTTATCCTCCCTGATATTGAAAAGCGCCTTGAAGCATTTATTAGAACGGCTCACGGTATTATTATCTTTCCAGGTGGTGCGGGAACGGCCGAAGAGCTGCTTTATTTACTTGGCATTTTATTACATCCTGAGAATCAAAAGCAGTCGTTACCTGTCATTTTAACTGGGCCTAAAGAAAGCGAAAATTATTTCATTGAACTCTGCAAATTTGTAGAAATGACGTTAGGCACTGAAGCTCTTGATAAATTTGAAGTGATCATTGATAACCCTGAATTAGTGGGTATTAAATTAAAATCTGCGATGGCTAATGTACGCGATTACCGCAAGAGCCAAGGCGATGCTTACTACTTTAACTGGACACTGAAAATAGAAAACGATTTTCAACAGCCATTTTCCCCAACGCATAAAAATATGGCGGGACTTGATCTTCATTTAGATCAACCTAAGCAACAGCTTGCAGCTAATCTACGTCGTGCATTCTCTGGCATTGTTGCCGGCAATGTAAAAGATGAAGGGATCCAAGCAATAAAACAAGACGGTCGCTTTATTTTAAGTGGTGAACCTGAATTAATGAACGCCATGGATAAATTATTACGTGCATTTGTTGAACAAGGACGAATGAAACTTCCCGGCAGTAAATATACTCCATGTTACGAAATTAAAGCATGAGGATTTTTATTTAGTGTCTGGACAATTACTTTTAATAGATGCGCTTAATTTAATTAGGCGTATCTATGCTGTTGATAGTAATCAAAATAAAGGCAGCGATGAGCAAATGATTATAACGTGCTGCGCGCGTGTAGCGCATGCCTGTGAAAAATTACTAAAAATCACCCAAGCAACACATGCTATTGCAGTCTTTGATGGCGATAAAAGCTGGCGTTATCATTATTACAAGCAGTATAAAAGTAGCAGAGCACCAATGCCTGAAACTTTAAGAAATTCACTCGCTAAATTTAAACACGCCATAGAGCAAACTGGTATTATTGTTTTTGCACCCGTTAATGATGAAGCTGATGATATTATTGCCACTTTAGCGCATAAGATGGCAAAGAATCAGCTACATTCGACTATTGTATCTACCGACAAGGGCTTTTTACCTAGCCTAAATAATTACATTAGTGTGTACGACTATTTTAAAAAAGAGTATCTAGATTTAAATTCCATACACCAACGCTTTGGTGTTGAACAAGCTAGGTTGATTGATTTTTGGGCCATGGCTGGTGATAAAACCAATGATATTCCTGGAATAAAAGGTGTTGGAACTAAAACAGCACAAGACGTGATAGCTAAACACGCTGATATTACGTTAGCCGCCAATGATGAATCGCTTTCTCCCGGCACCTGTAAAAAACTAGCGTCTGGTATGGAAGACTATATTATTTCAAAAAACTTGGTTAGTTTGCGCACAGATATAAACTTAGGCTTTAGTTTAAAGCAGTTAAGACTCAATTAATCGCATTAGCATGGCACTGAATTTCAACTATGCGTATACTCAATTTTAAGTTTCAGTGTAAGAGTGTCAGATGTTTAAAAAGGTTTTTCGCTATCTAATATTAGGTTTAGGTGTCTATGCTTTAATTGCTACCTTGGTTATTACTTTTTATAAAGATGACCCTCAAGCAATGATTTGGCAAGACCGCGAAGCTTTCAATAAGCGTTATATTGATAAGTTAACGATAGAAAATCCCGTTAATTTGAACAGCGTATTAGATTATTTAGGTAGTCCAGACCTTACCTTTGCAAAGCGTGATAAAGAAGAAGTATGGCAAATTATTTTCTACCGCACTCAGCATATAAAGTCAGACGGGATCACCACTATGGATGAGTGCTCGGGGTTACTATTTAAAAATGGTGAATTAGTTTTATGGGGCCCAAGTGCATTTGATGCCTATCAGCGCGAAGGATAATATTAAATAATGGATACCGTCAATCCACAATCACTGGTAACCCTTTTTGAAAAAACACACCAAGTGCTGCGCTGTTATAATAATAAAAGCCAATGGCCCAATATTTATCCACTACTTAGTCAATTAGCTGAACGCTATTATCAAGTCTATGAGCACACACCACATGCTATGCAGGCTCAACTTACTTTGTACGTAAAAAGCTATGGGTATACGACGAACCTAGTTGTCAATCAATGTGTATTGATCACCGCATTTTGCAAAAGTTTAGGTTATGATAGTAAAGTTACACAACAACTCATTTTTGTTTGCCTTACAAACTACTTATGTGTTCAAACGCAAAGTAACAAGTTAGCACTTCGCCAACCACTTAATTTACAAGAAAAAAAGCAGTGGCAATGTCGCCATCAGCTTGCTATTAAACTTTTGCAATCTTCTCAGGTGCCAACGGATAATATCTCAGCAGTTTTAGCACGACTAAATAAATACAAACAAGCCTTACTTAGCACACCACAAATTATGATTTACGATGGCGCAACAATTTTAGTCGCCCTTGCAAATATAATCGCGATGAATATAACTTATCGTGAACACAATGATCATATCAGCGTTTATAAAGCGGTGGCTGATATTTACTTACGTACACCCAATCAGTTTGCACAATACGCACTAAAAAGCATCATTGCACACATAGGCCCCTTTGTACCTGGAAGTGTTGTTAAACATGGTGAACAGGATCTCGTTTACATCGGTGAAGATAAAACTCAAAAACACCTTGTTATTTCTATTGATACAGAGCAAAAAATACGCTGGCATAGTATTAAAGCGCAACTAGATGCCAATGCTAAACAACGGCCTATTATAGATAAGCGAGTTTTATTCAGTGTTTGGTTTAGTGAGCACCTTGTAAAGAATGAGGAAGTTAATGAGCAGCAACAAGCGCTTTTAATACTGATAAGCCAAGTTAAAGTACAACATGAATATTCATACACGGCATTGATTAAATTATTACAGAATCAAACTCAAACAATTGAAAATTTATGTCAGTCAGTTAAACCTTATAATAAAGAAAATTTACCTGGTAAAGACTTACGACATAGCCTGTGTATGGTCGGCCTAGATAATGCCCCCGCAATAATACAGCACGTACTATTTGAGCAGCTTGTAACATCCCATAAGCACCCTTTACAGCGTCATATTCATTGTCGTTTACGCGGTATAATTAATATTCTAGCACTGTTTTTCAGACATAATAGTGAGCAACAATTTGAGCAACTTGCCTTGCCTGTTTATGCATATATAAGTTATTTGATTGAGCACGCAAGTACTGATCTAAGCCGAAAAACATTGCATAGTAAAGAACCAAATAATGATAAAAGCCCCCTACTCTCATGGTTATTTGGTGTTCGACAGTTAGACCCAGACTCCCTCAGCCAGTACTTACTCACCGTTTTAAGTGATAACCCATGGACTCAAGCCTTATTAGATGCTGAGCAACATAAAAAGAAATCACTCAGTGATTCGGCTAAGTTATGGGTTGCGGTTAAGTTAATTTCAACACAAGTATATCAACCAAAATACGTACTCAGCCCGTGGCAAAAGCAAATTTTAGATTCTGTATTAAAAGAACTTGGCTGGCCTAGTACTGCGAATTTTTATTCACAATTAACCAGTCTAGGTTTAAGTAATAGTGTATAAACAGCGCATTTTATAAGACATATTGACTATTTTCACGGTTTTTACTGGCAAAAAGTTGAATAAATTGCTATAAAAGCCGCTTAAATTTTCAAACTCATTCACGTAAATTATCTAACAAGTTATCGCAGTTTATTTTTGCGACATATTTACGTGTATTTCTAACTCGTAATAGGAAAAGTTCATGACCAAAAAAATCATCACAGTAATCAAAGGCGACGGTATCGGTCCAAGTATTATTGATTCAGCTCTTGAGATATTACAAGCCGCAGGATGCGATTTTGATTATGAATTCGTTGATGCTGGTCTAGCTGCCTTAGAGAAAACAGGTGAATTATTACCGCAAGAGACTATTGACACTATTGCACGTAATAAAATCACTTTAAAGGGCCCATTAACAACGCCTGTTGGTGAAGGTTTTACTTCAATCAACGTCACATTACGTAAGCAATTTGGTTTATACGCAAACGTGCGCCCAGTAAAATCATTTGTCGGAACAAAAGCCCGCTACGATGATATTGATATCATCACAGTACGTGAAAATACACAGGGTATGTATTCAGGTTTAGGCCAAGTGACTTCAGAAGATGGTAACGAAGCACAAGCAATGTCAATGATCACGCGTGACGGTGCTGAGAAAATCGTTACTTTTGCATATGAGCTTGCCGTGCGTGAAGGCCGTAAAAAAGTAACAGCTGTTCACAAAGCTAACATTTTAAAATCAACATCAGGTTTATTCTTAAAAGTAGCACGTGAAGTTGCAGAGCGTTACCCTGAAATTGAATCAACAGAAATGATTGTTGATGCTACTTGTATGAAATTAGTAATGAGCCCAGAAGAGTTTGACGTTATTGTTACAACAAACCTTTTTGGTGATATTTTATCTGACTTATGTGCAGGTCTAGTTGGTGGTCTTGGTATGGCGCCAGGTGCTAATATTGGTGAAGATGCAGCGATTTTTGAGGCTGTACATGGTAGTGCACCTGACATCGCTGGTAAAAACTTAGCAAACCCGACATCTGTGATCCTAGCGTCAATTCAAATGCTGGAGCATTTAGAAATGGGTGATACAGCTGAGCGCATCCGTAGCGCTGTAGCTGATGTGATTAAGACCGGTGATCGTACAACGCGTGATCTAGGTGGCAACCACGGAACTACCGATTTCACTCAAGCTGTAATTGACCGTCTATAATTTTTTCTGAACGGTTAAAAAGCACAAAAAACCAGTGTTAAAACTGGTTTTTTTGTGCCTGTCAACTTTCGATTCAACGGCCCTTTGTACTAACAATTTTATACCAATCGAGTTAAGTTACTGACCACTCATAGCGACAGGTAAATACGGTGATAACAAGGCATAAATTTTGACATAGTGTTGATCTCAGCAATTGCTCCTGCATTGCTCTACCTCCTGCATCCATGCAGTCGAACATGAAAAATTTATAACGCTGTTAGCGCTTTATTTAGCCCGCTAGAATGGTTAAATATCTAAGTCGATTGGTATTAGTACTCAATTCATAGACGTTTAATGAATAAATTAAGCGCTATCACCTATGCTCATACCTGCAACATCAGCTGAATACCCTGTGTTCAATCTTTAATTAATTGTATGAAATAGCATCTAAAAATATTTATCTCTCACATAATTAGAGCTCAACACCATTCCCATTATTAAGTTTTGTCATCGTAACGTCTTTGTCTACAATTAGACTCTGTAGCTGAGATAAAATCATCGTTCCATCAACAGCTATCATTTTAAGCATAAATTCTTTAATTACCTCGTCAAAAAACACATTTTAAAGCTAGCTTAAAATAAAAAACCAATTAATTTGGAATTTTAATGCAAGATAGTCTTACTGGCGGTTGACATTAGGTAGTAAAACACTTAAAAATAGAGGTAATAAAAAAGTGAATTAATTGTGTCTTAAGCACCGAATAATTAAATAGTTCATTAGAAATTTCATAACAAACATACAGAAGAAAAGTAATACTATGAAACATCAATTTCACCAAATAAACGTACTCGTACTGGTCTTAGTCTTAAGCCCTGCGAGGATGTATTAAAAGGTGAAACAGCTTTTTAAAAACCCTCGCTCCAGCGGGGGTTTTTTTATGCATTTAAATTGTAATACTAATTTAATTAAGTCTATTAAGTAACTATTTACTTGTAACCTTAATTAAAAGTATCAGGTACGTGAGGAATGAGGATGAGTACGAAACAATATAATGGCTCCGAACTAGTGGTTCAGGCATTAAAAGAGTTAAAGGTTAAATATATATTTGGCTACCCCGGTGGCTCTGTATTAGATCTTTATGATGCTTTATTTCAACAAGATGATGTTGAGCATATTTTAGTAAGACATGAACAAGCAGCAACGCACATGGCCGATGGCTATGCGCGTGCTACAGGCGACGTTGGGGTGGTTTTGGCTACTTCTGGGCCAGGTGCTACAAACTGCATAACGGGCATTGCGACAGCGTACATGGATTCAATTCCAATGGTTGTATTATCAGGCCAAGTACCTACTAACTTAATTGGTGATGATGCATTTCAGGAAACTGATATTATTGGCTGTTCTCGCCCTATTGTTAAACATAGTTTTAACTGTCGTAGCGCTAAAGATATTCCAACAATTTTAGCTAAGGCATTTTATATCGCAAGTAGCGGCCGCCCAGGGCCTGTCGTTGTTGAACTACCAAAAGACATGTTAAACCCAGCGTTAAAATTTGATTTTGAATTCCCTTCCACAACCGAATTACGAACCTACAACCCTAATACTAAAGGTCATTCAAAACAAATACGCAAAGCTGTAACTGCTATATTAGAAGCTAAAAAATTAGTTATTTATTCTGGCGGCGGTATCATCATTTCAAATACCTCAGAGCAACTAACACGTTTAGTAGAGTCACTTAATGCGCCAATTACCAATACTCTAATGGGTTTAGGTGGCATCAGTGGTGTACACCCCAACTTTATTGGCATGCTAGGCATGCACGGCAGCCTAGAAGCCAACAAAGCAATGGCCAATGCTGATGTAATATTAGCCTTAGGTGCTCGTTTTGATGACAGGGTAACCAACAATGTTAAAAAGTTTTGCCCGAATGCAACTATTGTCCATGTTGATGTTGATCCAACATCTATTTCGAAAACAATAAAAGCCCATATTCCTGTCGTAGGTTGCCTTGCAACGGTACTTGAACAATTACAGACCGCGATAGATAAAAGCCCTTTAAATATAGACCGAAGTGCCCAAGAAGATTGGTGGCGTCAGATCATCAGCTGGCGCGAGCAAAAGTGCTTAAGCTACAGCAATGATGGCGAAAAAATAAAACCACAAGCTGTTATTGAAGCCCTCTATAAAGCAACAAATGGTGACGCTTATATCAGCTCAGATGTTGGCCAACATCAAATGTTTGCTGCACAATACTATCCGTTTAAAAATCCACGCCAATGGATCAACTCAGGAGGCTTAGGCACCATGGGTTTCGGTTTACCTGCAGCTATGGGCGTGAAGCTGGCATTTCCTGATAAAGAGTCAATTTGTGTGACTGGAGATGGTTCAATTCAAATGAATATTCAAGAATTATCAACCTGCATGCAATACAACTTAGCAGTCAAAATTGTTTCTTTGAATAATCGCTCATTAGGTATGGTACGCCAATGGCAAGATATGGTTTATGGCGGTCGCCACTCATCATCTTATATGGACTCACTGCCTGACTTTGTAAAATTAGCTGAAAGTTATGGTCACGTAGGCATTAGGGTAAATACACTAGATGAGTTACAGCCTGCGATTGACAAAGCTATGGCGATTACTGACAAGTTAGTATTTTTAGATATTTGTGTTGATGAAAAAGAACACGTTTACCCAATGCAGATTAAACTTGGGTCAATTGATGAAATGTGGCTACGTAAAGGAGTAAAAGCATAATGCGCCGTATACTATCTATTTTACTAGAAAATGAGCCAGGTGCCTTGTCGCGTATAGTTGGTCTGTTTTCACAACGCGCCTATAATATTGATAGCTTAACTGTAGGCACTACTGATGATCATTCATTATCACGGATCACCATCACCACAATGGGAGATGACCGTATTGTTGAACAAATCACTAAGCAAGTTAATAAACTTGTGGATGTTTTAAAAATCATCGACCTGACTGAAATAGCACATATTGAGCGTGAGTTATTACTCGTGAAAGTTCATGCTCAAGATGAGGCTAAACGTTCGGCAGTTACTCGCGTAGCCGATGTATTTAACGGCGCTATTTTAGATATGGGCCGCAATAGTTATACATTACAGCTCGTTAGCAGTACAGATAAAATTGAATCATTTTTAGACACTTTACGCCATGAGACCGATATTATCGAAGTGGTACGTTCTGGGGCTGTAGGCATAGGCCGTGGTGATAAAGCGTTAAGAATATAATAATTAAAAAGCACAAAAAAAGGGCTAAACAGCCCTTTTTTTTGTTAATAAGTACTTTAACTTATTAAGGATTAACTTGGTCTTTTAGACCTTTGCCTGCTTTAAAGCTTGGGATAGTTGCCGCTGAAATTTGAATTTCTGCACCTGTTTGTGGGTTACGGCCAGTACGTGCAGCACGCTCTTTTACTGAGAAAGTACCAAAACCAACTAATGCAACAGAATCACCTTCTTTTAAAGATGTTGTTACAGCACCAGTAAACGCGTCAAGTGCACGTGTAGCCGCTGCTTTAGAGATTTCTGCATCAGTAGCGATTTTTTCAACTAATTGAGCTTTATTCATTTGTTAAATTCCTATTCGTTATTATTTTGCCTTCGCAAAACCTATCTTTATGCATTTTTTAAGTATTGGCAACAGCAAATTGCCATTTTTGTTTAAATTCTTAATAAATGGATAAAATTTGGATAATAGTCTTAAAAAATAATGCTTATATCATTAACGAATACTGAATTTAATGACTTTTTAATACTATTATAAAAAAACTATCTACTGTTCAATTTTTTCAATCACCAAAGTAACTTCACCAACCTCAATACCAAATTTATCAATAGCGGTACGGTTAATCAAACGAGAATCTGTTACCAAGTACATCCAATCGTCAAAGTTAACTTCATAACTGGTACCATCAACAGACAACTCTAAAGAATATGTCCAATGAAAAACACTTCCATTACTCGCACCTTGCGCTATCCCAATGACATCACTAGCAGTTCCTGTTAATGTATTATCATCGTTTAAAGTTATATACCAAACGCGGCGCTGTGTTTCCCCATCATCGTAAACAAAATCTTCTTCTATAACGCCCTTATTGCCATCCCAAGACGCATCCATATCAACAACTAACTTACGGGTAAGTTCGCCTTTATAATCCTGTACGACACCGTAGGCTTTCAATTTACCATTGAAAAATGTCTTAAAATTAAACTCAGGCTGGCTTTGGCTGTAATAATCTACATCGGGCGCTGCACAGCTTGTTAAAAAAACAAGCATAAATAGAATTAAACCACGGATTGTATTGTTCATATTATTTCCTATTGATAGCGTTTGTAACAAATGGTAATTGTATTTAACGACCCAGTAATTGCTTGCGCATTTTAGGCTCAGATGTGTTTTCAGATAGCCATATAGAGAGGAAGTCATCCGCAAAATTAACATCCTTGATCGAGCCTAGCTCTTTATTTTGATGATAAAAAGTGCCTACACCTGTTTCAGTCGTAATAAAAGTAAGTGTCTCGCCTTCTTTTATGTCAGGCCAGATTGCCAATAACTTATCATCATACTTTTTAACCAGTTGGTTTTTTCCTAGGTGCTGCCACTGCTCGTTGGTTGCTTTGACAATGTCTTTTGCAGCAAAATCGCGAAGGTAAGTAAGTGATAATTTAGTCGGGTGCTGAGGAAACTCGTACTGCCCTGTAGTCGTTGCCAAAGTAGCGTCATAAACATCCCAAAAAATGTACTCAAAACGAGACGTTCCGACGGTTTTAAAATCAGCCGAAACGCATTGACCAACAAAGGCTAAGCACACCGCACAGATTGTATTAACTATAAAACGGTTCATGAATACCTTTAATTTAATAGTGAAGGTTAAATTTGTGGTGAGCTTTGATTGCTGTTTTGAGCAAAGCGTTTGTTCAAATACATAATGAGATTGAACATACATGACCAAGCCACCCCGTAAACAAGCCAAAACTGCAATAATGGTACAGAAATGGTAATAACACCAAAACGAGCACCCGCCCAATAACTTGCAGGTGCGCTAATGGCACAAACCAATAAAGAAAAAAACCAAGGGAGCTTATTTAAAAACTGCATTGAGGTATTCAGAGTCAGTAATAATGCACACCACAATAATACAAGCCAAAACGGAAAAGGTGACTGTTTAAAATACAACATCCCTGATAAAACCATTAAATACTCGTATGTTAGCGCTATAACTAAGCCAAATGTGATCAGTATTAAATCTTGTTTTTTCTGTTTAGACAAATAAACCATTAGACCAATTACACAGAGTATTGGAATTATTGCTCTAGTTTCAAGGAGTAAGGCCATAAACCAAACACCTTGAAACAATGCAAAATTAATAACCGAGCGCAATGTCGTCTCTTGAATGGCTAAAGCGAGGTTTACGTGCCACTAAATGAACAGTGCTGGTTGCTCTGGTGCGAAAAGCCCCTTCACAATAGGCTAAATAGAAAAGCCAAAGACGATAAAAGCGCTGATCAAACTTAGTTTTATCAATTTCAGGCCAACTTGCGACAAAGCGAGAACGCCAATCTGCTAATGTTCTCGCGTAATGGACTCCTATGTCCTTTATGCTATGGACTACCATGTCGGACTGCTGCTTTATTTGTTTATTCATTTCATCAATACACGGTAAGCATCCACCAGGAAATATATACTGCTGTATGAAATCAGAATTTTTTAAATAGTGCTTGTAACGTTGATCGGCAATAGTTATTGCTTGAATTAGCATCGCACCAGACTCTTTCAATAATTCATTGCACTTTTTGAAAAAACTCGGTAAATATTCATGCCCTACAGCCTCGATCATCTCTATGGAAACAAGCTTGTCATATCGCCCTTCAAGTAAGCGATAGTCTTTTTTAAGCAACGTTATTTTGCCCTCTAAACCAAGCTCAGCTACTTTTTGTGCTACGTATGAGTATTGTTCATCTGAAATTGTCGTGGTTGTAACATGACAGCCATATTGCGTTACTGCATGTATTGCAAATGCTCCC
Organism: Pseudoalteromonas sp. NEC-BIFX-2020_002; assembly: GCF_013002825.1. Classification (NCBI taxonomy): domain Bacteria; kingdom Pseudomonadati; phylum Pseudomonadota; class Gammaproteobacteria; order Alteromonadales; family Pseudoalteromonadaceae; genus Pseudoalteromonas; species Pseudoalteromonas sp. NEC-BIFX-2020_002. Next base: position 175,701 of record NZ_JABEPJ010000001.1, on the reverse strand, counting down.
CATCCGGTTCCAATTTCAACTACTTTTTCGCCTGGCTGTAAATCTATTTGCTGACAAATTAAATCGAGTTTATGTTTTTGTGCATCTTCTAAAGAAGCGCTTTTTGATGGATAAACTGCACTTGAGTACAACATTTCTGTGCTTAAAAACGATGAATAAAGCTCATTACCAAGATCGTAATGAGCAACAATATTCTTTTTTGAACCGTGCTCTGAGTTTTTGTTCTTAAAATGATTTAATCGAAAGTAAATATTACTGAAAAATGCAAATTTCTTCTCAAATGCATCGAGCTCATTTTGATTAATGGCAAATATTTCAATTAATTTGGTTAAATCATCACAATCCCAATGACCAAGGATATATGATTCACCCGCACCTACACTGCCTGATAAAGCGAAGGACTTGTACATAGCATTACTGTGAACTGTAAGCTTTACATTGAGTTCGCTTTTTTTATCACCAAAATGAGTTACATTGTTACCTTCTAACAAAATTACATGCCCGGTTTTTAGACTATTAAAGGCACCGAAGACAAGTTTTTTATATATTTTTATCAGCCAATCACTCGATTGCACAGTCTCTAAACTGGATACTTTTTCCATAACATCACCTAAATTCTTACTAATGCAGATTAGCTGCCTTTACCTGAGTGCCCAATAAATGGCACTCGTTTACAAAATAATTTAAAAGCATGGACGTATATCCCTTTGAAAATACTCCACGTCATTGCTGGAAATTGCTTTAAAAGTGCAGATACACTCTCATTGTTCAATGATTGGCGTTTTAATCTAAGCGTCGCATCAAACAATACAGTGCCATCTTTTTTGTTTTCTATATGAATCATTGCATTATCGTTCTTAAAACGCGTATTCCAATGATAGTTCATATCTAAATCCATGAAAGGTGATACGGAAAAAACCTTCTTAAAGTTCACTTTTCTTTCTATTGGTACTAAATAATAATGCCGCTCATTCCAAGGAGTATTACTTACCTCTGCGACCATATGGGTGAAATCACCGGACTTGCTTTGATAAAAGAAAAAGTTAACCGGACTAAAGTAAAGACCAAAACACCGTAACTGACCAAGCATGTATACGTTTTCAAATATATCTGAAACCCCCAACTCGGCTATTTTTTTAAATGCACGATCGGAGATAGTTTCATGTATATTTTCGTCTTGATTAAGATAATCTGCTTGATTAAACTTAAGCGCTTTAAACCCTTTAGTGCCCAACCCTTTATGTATATTATTGAGTGATTCAGGATCAATAAGGTCCACCCACATCATATAGATGGGGTGTTTAAAATAATGGGATTTAACAGCAAATCGGCGATGTTTTATATCACCAATATACACCGCGCTAGTCAAACTCAACACCAAGCTGACGCGCTACATCTACCGCACTTTTAACGCCGTCTTCATGAAATCCGTTATACCAATAAGCGCCGCAAAAATAGCTATTATTTTCGCCATCAACTAATTTTTTTTGTCGCTGGGCTGCAATTGACGCTTTATTAAATACAGGATGATAATAGGTAAATTCACGAAGTATTTTTTCTTTATCAATACCTTGCTTATGATTAAGTGTCACACAAAACTGTGTGTCACTTTTAATTCCCTGCAAAATATTCATTTGATATGTCACAACAGCAGCTTTATCTACATTATCATTGAGCAGGTAATTCCAGCTTGCCCAAGCCGCTTTACGCTTTGGCAATAGTCGCGTATCTGTATGTAATATAACTGAGTTTTCAGTGTAAGGAATAGCACCTAGCACCTTTATTTCATCATCTGTAGGCGAATCCAATAATTTAAGAGCTTGATCTGAATGGCATGCAAATACTACTTTATCAAACTCTTCACTGTGACCATCGGCAAAAGAAAGCGTTACACCTAGGTCCCTCCTTACCACTGACTTTATATCGCTATTTAACTTTATATTATCAGCAAAACCTTTTATTAATGGCGCTATGTATTCTCTGGAACCACCCGGTATTACGTACCATTGAGGGCGATTAGTAATATCAAGAAGCCCATGATTAAAAAAGAACTTTACAAAAAATTCAACGCCTACGCCGCTCATTTCTTTTATGCTGGTAGACCAAATCGCTGCGCCCATAGGCAAGATATAATGATAACGAAAAAAATCATTAAATCCGTGCTCATCTAATAAATTGCCCAGAGTTTGACCCTGCGTGTATTTATTGTCATGGTGTAGAACCTTGCATAATTTATTAAAGCGGACGATATCTGCCAGTAGCTTCCAAAAACGAGGACGAAAAATATTTCGTTTTTGAGCAAATAGGCTGGTAAACGTGTGGCCATTGTATTCAAAGCCTGTTTCTTCATTATGAACACTGAAACTCATTTCAGTCGGCTTTCGCTCTATGCCAATACGCTTTAATAGTTTTTCAAAGTAAGGATATGTACGGTCATTAAATACGATGAAACCGGTATCTATGGCGTAATTTTTACCATTAACATCAACATCTACTGTTGCAGTATGCCCACCAATATAATTATTTTTCTCAAAAACGGTGATATCGTACTGTTTATGTAACAAATGAGCACAACTTAAACCGGATACGCCGGAACCTATTATTGCTATTTTTTTCAACGTGATAATCCTTTTGCAAGCTTTAACCACAGAGGGAGTGGCAGCACGCGTAAACACTTTAAGATTAAAGTAAATCGATACGGAAAATGAATTTCCTTACGGCGTTTGCTAACGCCTTTAATAATATAATCGGCCGCTTTTTCTGCCGTCACTGCCATAGGCATCGGAAAATCGTTCTTCTGTGTAAGTGGGGTTTTAACGAATCCTGGATGAACTAGCGATACATCGACATCATTTAAATCAACAGCAAGGCTTTTTGCTAAATAACTTACTCCCGCTTTTGAAGCTCCATATGCCTCAGAGCGAGGTAGTGGTAGATAAGTAACACTTGAACTAACTATAACTAATTGTCCACCTGACTTTATTTTTGGTAATAAAGCATCAAGGCAATAACCCATTGAGAGTAGATTTGTTGTAACGACACGCGTAAATAAAGCGCTGTCGAAATTTCGAGCATCATTAATATATTCACAATTTCCGGCATTTAATATGACACGGTCAAACTGTTCGTAATGAGCTGTTGTCTGTTTCACTGCATCAACATCGGTAGCATCAAATTTACATGCCTCAATGTTGTTATAACCTGACAATTGAGCTAATTTTTCCTCATTGCGACCACAAGCAATAACGCGATCACCTAGAGCAGCATATTGCTTTGCAAGCTCCTCACCAATACCAGAAGTCGCACCTGTAATGAGTGTAATCATGATTGTGTCGCTCGCTTATTGATAAGTTTAATAACAGGGCCTATTAATGGGATTTGTTGGTACAATAGCTCACCTACATCAAAGTAATCTCGGTGCAATTTTATTTTGTTCCCATCGAAAACCAGATGACTATGACCCTGAACAGCGATTTCTTTGTGCGATGCTAATTTAGGGTGACGATAGTACATAGTCCAATATAAAAAAGCGTTATCATCTACGCTATGAAAGCTTGAAATATCAAACCGACATTCAGTTACATTACTGTATAAATCGGCGAAGTAACTGTGAAGATCATCCAAACCATTAACAGTATGCAATGGGTCTGAAAAACAGATTGATGGATGATAAATATCGTCAAGTAAATGTAGGCTATCTTTACTTAGCTGTTGATAAATATTGACAAAATTCTCAATTTTTTGTTCGCGCATTTTATACCTTAAAACAATTATACCTTGAAAGCGTTTAAAGCCCTTTCACGTGCGGCTTTGTGATCAACAACAGCTGGCCAATATACCTCTTTCTTATTCATCTTCGCTAAATATTCATGCGGAAAATGAATCTGTTTATCCGGCACATTTTCCAGTTCAGGTATATACTTACGAATAAATTCCCCCTTTGGATCAAACCTTTCGCTTTGAGTAATTGGGTTAAAGATCCGAAAGTATGGTTGCGCATCACACCCTGTACTCGCTGCCCATTGCCAACCACCATTATTAGATGCTAGATCGCCATCTATTAGGTGTGTCATGAAAAAGCGCTCACCCTTTCGCCAATCAATTAAAAGGTGTTTAGTTAAAAAGCTCGCAACAACCATTCGCAAACGATTATGCATCCAGCCTGTTTCTAATAACTGGCGCATTGCAGCATCGACAAGCGGATAGCCAGTTCGCCCTTCACACCACGCTGTAAAATCGTTATCGTCTGCTCGCCACTTAACTGCATCGTACTTTTCATTAAAGTTTTTATATTTATTTAAATCTGGAAAAGCAACAATCAAATGGCGATAAAACTCTCGCCATACCAACTCATTAACCCAAGTGAATAAGTTACTTTTTGCACTAGTCAATACATCTACATGTTGTTGTTGAACAAGCGCGACAAGTTGATGAACGCTTACAATACCCAGTGCCAAATATGGACTGATCCCCGATGTTCCTTTTATGCTAGGAAAATCACGAGTGTCTTTGTAACTAACCAATTTTTTATCAATAAAACGCGCAATAACACCACTGAGGGAGGCATCATCAACAGGCCATTTTTCAGAGCTATTGTCACTTTCGAGTGATGCTGGTGGTTGCCAAATTATTTCTGCAAAGCACTGGGGAAATTGACGAAAATGAAAATGTGTATCTTGATGTAGTTTCAGCCATGTATTTTTGAAAGGTGTAAAAACTTTATACATTTCACCTGTTTTAGTTACAACTGTACCAGGTGGGGCAATTACGTCGCCATCGTAAAAAGTGCATTTTATCTGATGCTTGTCTGCCCTTGAAATAAAGTCGGCGTCTCGCTGCTGCTCATTATATTCATATTCTTTATTAGCAAAAACTTGTGTGATGTTATGAGCCGAGCAAAAACCATCTAAAAGTAAAACACATTCGTTGTAAGTTCCTGCATCAATTACATGTAATTTGATGCCATGTTTAGCCAACAAATCACCTAGAAATACAACTCTACGTTTTATCAAATCTATTTGGATAGGTGCAACATTATGCTGGCGCCATTGCGTGGGGGTAATAAAAAAAATGGCATTTTTACAACCACTTTCAATCGCATCGTATAATGCTAGATTATTAAAAAGGCGCAAATCGCGCCTAAACCAAAAAACTGTCTTCATTAGATACCGTATCTCAGCTTTAAATCATGAGGATAAGGATTGAAATAAACTTGCTTATCAAGATACTCATTAGGGTGAACTTTTAAATGGTGCTTTACTAATGTTAAAGGCACATATAAAGGCACGAGTCCTTCTCTGTATTCATCAATCGCATCTCTAAGTTCTTGTTTTTCAACTTTACAAAGTACCTTTTTAAAATAGCCTTGCAAATGCATAAGAGTATTACTGTTATTTTTGCGTGATGCAGGCCTCTTTAATGCAGCCATTAGCCCCGAAATATAGGAATCTGCAAGTGATTCACTATCTGCACCATCAAAAGTACCAAGTAAGTTACCTAAGTCTTTATAAGCTTGGTAATTATGAGCCATTAGTAAGTACTTGTATTGGGAGTGGAACTGAGTTAAACGATGTACACTTACTGGCTGCTCTCGTAAAATTTGCCAATTTTTGTAAGTATAAACTCGCATTACGAAGTTTTCCCGTAAGTGCATATCATTTAACCTGCCGTTTTCTTCACAAGGAAGCAGCGGGTTATGCAACATAATTTGTTCAGCAAAAAAGCCGACGCCTTCAGATGTATTGCCGGTACCAGCCTCATTGTAAATTTTAATCCGTTCCATACCGCAGCTCGGACTTTTCGCACAAAAAACAAACCCACTCAATTGACTAGCCTGCTCTGTTGCAATTCTTTTACCATATTCGGTTAACTTAGGCCCAACATCTCCTGTGCCATCTGGGCGACATACTTTTATTGTGTCACCAACTCGAACTTGCCTGATTGTAGGCCTAGGTATGGGAAGCCCTACAGCTACCTCAGGGCAAAAACGAGTATATTCAACGTGTTTAGATAACTCGTCCATACAAAAATTTGATTTTTTATGTCCGCTATCAAAGCGGACTTTTTCACCAGCAAGACAGGCGCTTATTCCTATCTTAATTGTCGATTGCTGCATGTATTTCCTCAATAGATCAAGTTGCCGATTGGATTAAGTAGTTTACTCAAACCTTTATTAAAGTGTAGAGCACTACTGACAACTGTGTAACATAAACAGCCATTTTCTGTTACCGGTGTATGCTGATGCTGACCATCTAGAAACATAAAATCTCCTGCAACATAATCTCCTGATTCATCACTAAATTCACCGGCAAGCAATAAAGTTAATTCAAAGCCTGTGTGAGTATGCTCTGGTATTTCGCCACCAGCAGCAATATGAAGTAAACTTGATCTAAGGGCGCCATCGTCTAACGCTATACGTGATCTAGAAAGTTTGCCCATTTGCATAAACTTACTATGAGCAATTCGAGACAACGCACGTGGTAGCTCATATGATTGTTCATTTACAGAAACTTCCTGCTTTTTAACTTCATACACTTCATCAATGCCATCATCTAGCATGATAGATTCTAATAGCCCTGCATCTTCTAAATCTATTTGTTCGGAAAAATCTTCTTGGTTGTTAATAAATACTTCGCTCGCATTACTCGCTTCAATAGCTTCAACCTTGTCTCTACAACAAGAGCACATATCAATATGGATAGACACTGCAACACTTAAACTAGCAGGTAATGTTCCGTTACAATACTGAGTTAATAAAGCATCAGTTGGATGGTGTTTAATCATTTTTATCTCCCATCTCATTTCGTAACTTTTGTAAAGCTAAACGCAAACGAGATTTAACTGTTCCAACTGGAATGTTCAGTTGCTCTGCAAGTTGCTCTTGTGACATATCCTGAAAATAAACGCCACGTACAACATCTCTTTGGGCTTGTGGCAATTTATCAAGATAACCCTTTATCTGCTTATCTTCGAGGTGATCACTAAACTCATGGGCATCATTTTCATTTTGCTCAACTAAAGGCCAAATATCTTCACTGATATTATCCTCTTTGTTACTTTTCATTTTACGAAGCATATCAAAGGAGGCATTTCGCATAACAGTGTAAATCCACGTTGTCGCAGCGCCCTTATCGTTGTTATATAAGTGAGCTTTTCGCCATACTGAAGTGAGTGTTTCCTGTACAAGCTCCATAGCTTGTGCTTCAGAATTAAACTGTTTTATACCGAAACGTTTAATTTTTGGTGAAAAATACGCGAATAAATAAGAAAATGCTTTTTTGTCTCTTTTAGTAGCAACGGCGAATAGAGCATCAGCAAGTTCTTTGCTTGGTGTATCTGGCATGGCAGTGTAGTTACCTGTTCTAGGTTTACAACGTATTGACGGTTGTTGACTCACCATTTTTATATTCCCCTTAATGTTCTTATTCTTCAATACGCATCTGAAGAACATATGGATCATATATATTTAGGTAAATTCGTTATTAATGACAGTATGTAGGAAAGTGTGGATATTCGCAAAGTCAGATTTATACGCAAGCTGTTGTTTTTTATCTATTGAAATAGGAAGAAGTTCAAGCCATCGTGCAATCACCCAATTAAAGTTATCAAATTGGGTTTCTCGGTACAAATTACGCAGTTGCTTATTATCTGCAAATAAATCTTTTAGTGCGCTCACCAAACATGTATCACTGCGTTCAATAGTGTGGGGCTCTGTGAACCAATTTGGCTCTTTCGTCTTCGATGTTTGACCATAGCGTAGTTTATTTTTATCTTGAATCACATCTGTTATCTCAACAGCATACATCGCCGCCACGTCAATAACTAAAACCCCTCCTTCATCTAAGGTAAAATCGACGATCTCAACCAAGCAACCCCGGGTAGGTGTATTTAGGTAACAATCAATATCATATTGGCATAATACAAAACCACTCCCACTTTTGAGCGACTCTTTGACCATGTCAAGGTAACGCTGTTCAAAAATGCGTAATCGTGTATACCCATGTGGTAATAAAAAAACAGGTAATGGGAAGATTGCACGTTTCATAAGGCCTACTACATCAATTAACTATGCATTACTCTACGTGCCTTGCAATAAATAAGATCAATTCACCTACTGTTGTTATACCTATTTAACAGATATTAAACCACTGCCCCACATTACGGATAAGCTCAAACGATGCATATACACCTAATAAACTGAAAACAGGTGCTAACATTAAGGCTAATAATCCTAGTTCACTGCTCATTAGATTACCCTTCATTTGATTGAGATTGAACAGCTGCCAACTCAGTTTTTACTATTTTTTCTAGATCTGAACCCTGAGTACGGCTTGTGTTTTCTACAACTTCAGTCATCAATAACTGCGAATTAATTGATAGGCTTTGTTTCAGTGAGTTACTTAATTCTTTATTCATCGTCTTTATATAGCTTGCTATATTTTGTGTTAATACTTGTGTAATCTCAAACTCACCTTCATTTGCACTTGCATGTGTAGAACCGACAATTAAAAGTGCTGCGACTGCTGATTTAATAATGCTTTTCATAATGGTATTCCCTGTTGTGTTATTAAGTTAGTCGCTATTACTTAATCAAAGGTTGTGCCAACTAGAAAATAAAAAATAAACCACTGATTTAAAAAGAAATAAATAAATTAAAATTCATACACCATTCATTGCATGATATTTTTAACCAATCATTTTAGTCAAAAAAACCAAAAAGTAGTGCATTAATTTAGATTGCCAAACTCAGCGTACACTTGTACACTGAAACTCGTTTTTGATTATTATTTTTAGAGCTTTATATGTCGATTGATCATGCTTATTCCCCAAAGGAAGAGCAACTTAATACCGTGTCTCACGGGGCTGGCGTTCTATTTTCAATTTATGTGTTGTGGGAGTTGCTTTCAAAAGCACAAAACTATGCAGAAATAATAAGTGCGGGGATCTACGGCACAAGTTTATTTCTACTTTTTTTATCATCAACTTTATATCACGCAAGTACAAGGAGTGAAGTTCGCGCATTTTATAAAAAATGTGACCACTGCGCTATTTACATTCTCATTGCAGGAACCTATACCCCATTTTTAGTGCTATCACTACAAGGTATATGGTCGGTTGCCACCCTATTATTTATTTGGTCTTTAGCACTTGGCGGAGTCGTTTATAAACTAGTAGTCAAAAACCAAAGTAAAAAAGTTTCACTATCAACATACTTATTAATGGGTTGGTTTGCAGTCGCAATCATCTACCCTATGTACTTAAATGTAGACGTTAATGCATTATGGTGGTTACTTGCAGGTGGCATATTCTATAGCTTAGGAACATTCTTTTACAGCGCAAAACACCGACAATTTAGCCATGCTGTTTGGCATATTTTTGTGATTGCAGGCTGCGTTTGTCACTATATTTCAATAAGTAGATATTTATTAACGCGCTAATTTAAAGCCAGCGGTAAATTCGCATATTTACACGGTTATTTTTAAACGTCACTCCCTCACAGATGAGCAATTGGTGTTGTGTTATATACTGTGAAGAGCCTTCAGGGAAAGAAATTTTACCCTGACTATTGATAACACGATGCCATGGAATGGTAGAATCTTTTGGCATCAGTTTTAATAAACGCCCTACTAACCGTGCGTTGCTAGGCAACCCAGCCATTGCAGCAACTTGACCATAGCTGGCTACTTTCCCTAATGGAATATTAGCCATCACAGTATAAATCTTTTCTTCTTTGCTTAACTCCATATCATTTTCCTAAATATTCTTTACTTAAGCGTTTAAAATCACGCCATATAGCCCTTGCAACAGGTCCATGATGCGTTGAGTTTTGTCTAAAAACACGAATTTGAGCACTAAAAGTGTGCTCTCGATCGATTATGTTTATTTGCTGTAATGCACCACTATCTAACTCATTTTGACAATGAGCAAGGCTTATTATTGCCCAACCTGCGCCTGATAATAAAAATGACTTTAATGTCGAAACGTCATCTATTTTCATCATCGCAGACCCTTTCGAATAAGATAGACGTTCACTATCAAAACTCATATCACTTTCAAACATGGCTAAACATGGGTACTGCTGTAATTGTTCATAGTCAACTTTATTTGGTAACAACCCATTAGCACTAACAATGCCTATGTCTAACTTCCCAATAGGTAGACTCTCTAAATCTCCTGTTGCATGAAATAAATCAAACCAAGGACCAATCCCCAAATCCACTTGTGCCTTATTTACTTGCTCTAAAGACGCAAACCGCTTACCGCTTGTTACACTAAACTCCGTGCTTGTATACTTTACAAACGCATCACAAATAATATCGTTATAAAACGGTTGATGGCATAGTTGCTCATAGCAAATTTTGTAATTTGCTTCATTCCCTAGTGCCAATTCGTTGGCTAATTGCATTAAATGAGACTCAGCACCTAATAATAGTGCTGCTTCTCGATGAAAAATACGCCCTTTTTCGGTCAATTGGAGACGATAATAGTTACGGTCAAGTAATTCAAAACCCACTTCATTTTCAAGCTTTTTTACTGCAAGTGTCAAAGCGGGTTGGGATTTATGCAGCGCAAGTGCAGCCTGCGATAAACTTTGAGTGCGCACTATCGCATCGAGCATTTTTAATTGGACTAGGTTCATAATAACTTCAACCAAAACATCATTATTTTTATTTATGATCTTTTTAAAATTTAATAATTTTTATTTTATATGTTTGCGGCGTATGCTGCACGTAATATATTGTTTTATGACACGGAGAAGATAATGAAACTGGTGCCTGCCTTTTTACTCTCAGCATTAATGCTCACTTTAATTGCCTGCAAAGAAGATCCAATTCAAGTCGATCAGCAAGCTACAATTCGACCCGTTAAGCTTTTTAAGGTTGGTAGTGACTCTGACGAAACGATTCGAAGTTTTCCTGCTGAAGTTGTGGCTAATCAAGGGTCATATTTAGCATTTAGAGTAAATGGTGAGTTACTTAAGTTTCCAGTTCTGGCTGGACAGCATGTTGAAAAAGATCAATTACTAGCTAAATTAGATCCTGAAGATTTTCAGTTGCAATACGAAGAACGTAAAGCACGCTACGAATTAGCACACTCTCAACTTGACCGCATAAAAAAATTATTTGATAAATCAATTACCAGTCAATCTGAACTTGATCAGGCACTTGCTAATAAGCAGGTGGCGGAATCTGCATTAAAAATAGCTCAAACAAATTTAGATAATAGTGAATTACGTGCGCCATTTAGCGGCACTGTGGCAAAAGTATTTGTTAAAAACTTTGAAAATATCCAAGCGAAACAAAATATTTTACGCCTTGAGACTCGCGATCTCATGGACGTCGTTATTCAAGTACCTGAAAAACTCATTGCACGTATAGATAAAGACGCAAACTATCAGCCTAGTGTGGTATTTGATGGTTTTCAAAATAAATCATACACACTCACAATCAAAGAATTTGATACGCAGGCAGACCCTATTACACTGTCATATAAAGTGGTTTTTTCTTTACCTGTGCCAAAAGACTTCAATTTACTCGCGGGCATGACTGGTCGTGTTGATATTGATTTAAGTAAAATCACTCACTCTCAATCACAGTATGCATTATTGCCTGTTGAAGCCGTATTTTCAGAACCAACGGAGTCTTCAAACAACAATAGTTACGTATGGGTTTACGACGCTGTTAGCGAAAAAGTAACTAAACAAGCTGTAGAAGTTGGTCAACTCCATAAAAGCGGAATAGAGGTTCTTTCTGGTGTTACAAAAGATCAACAGGTTGTTGCAGCGGGTGTGCATTATTTAAAAGAAGGTATGCAAGTTCGTCCTTGGCAAAAAGAGCGAGGCTTATAATATGAGTATTGCTGAACTTACCATAAAAAGAAAAGTAATTAGCTGGATGTTCGCACTGCTACTTTTAATTGGCGGAGCAGTCTCTTATTTAGGCTTAGGGCAATTAGAAGATCCTGAATTTACACTAAAAAAAGCGATGGTTATTACTCTGTATCCCGGTGCATCACCGCAACAAGTTGAAGAAGAAGTTACATTTCCTATTGAAAACGCCATCCAACAATTACCTTACGTAGATTATGTGACTAGTATTTCCTCCCCTGGTAAATCACAAATTACGGTTGAGATGAAAAGTACTTACCGCAAACAAGACCTGCGACAAATATGGGATGAATTACGCCGTAAAATAAACGATCAAGCCTCCGCTTTACCAAGTGGTGTATACCCAAGTACCGTAATGGATGATTTTGGTGATGTCTATGGCGTTATGTATGCTGTTACGGGCGATGGTTACTCTTATGATGAGCTAAAAAATTATGTTGATTACTTAAAGCGTGAACTCGTTCTCGTTGATGGTGTAAGTAAAGTTACTGTTGCTGGTGAACAACAAGCGCAAGTAATGGTTGAAATTTCAACTCGAAAACTCGCTCAGTTAGGTATAGCACCAAATAGAATTTATCAATTATTACAATCACAAAATACTGTATCTAATGCAGGAAAAGTCCGCGTTGGTGACGAATCAATTCGCTTGCACCCAACAGGTGAATTTAAAGACGTTAAAGAACTTGAGAGTTTACTTATTTCAAAACCAGGTGCTAGCGAGCTAATTTATTTAGGTGACGTAGCGAAGGTTTATAGAGAGTACGCTGAACTTCCTAACAATATTATGCGCTTTAACCAACAGCAAACGTTACTGGTTGGCGTATCTTTCAGTACTGGTGTTAATGTTGTCGATATTGGTAAGAATATAAAAGCCCATTTAGCATCAATGGAGTATCAACGCCCCCATGGCATGGAAATTAACACCGTATATAACCAGCCCGTGGAAGTCGAAAAGTCAGTTGATGGCTTCATTATCAGCTTATTAGAAGCTATTGGTATTGTTATCGTTGTACTTTTAGTTTTTATGGGAATTAAAAGTGGTGTGTTAATTGGCGCTATTTTATTATTAACGGTTCTGGGTACTTTCATCTTTATGAAACTATTTGCAATCGACTTACAGCGAATTTCTTTAGGTGCACTTATCATTGCGCTTGGCATGCTCGTTGATAATGCAATCGTTGTGACCGAAGGCATTTTGATAAACCTAAAGCGTGGTCAAACAAAAATTAAAGCGGCAGTAAACATTGTAGAGCAAACGAAGTGGCCACTGCTCGGTGCCACGGTTATTGCCATCACTGCATTTGCTCCTATTGGGTTAAGCGCTGATGCCAGTGGGGAGTTTGCTGGAAGCCTTTTTTGGGTGTTGTTAATTTCACTATTACTTAGCTGGATAACCGCCATAACGTTAACCCCTTTTTACGCTGACTTAATGTTTAAGCAGTCTGAAGTTAAAGAAGATAGCCACGATGATGACCCTTATCAAGGAGTGATCTTTAACCTATATAAAAGCTTACTAAGTAACTCGATGCGATTTCGTAAAACAACATTACTCCTTATGGTCGTGCTGTTAATGAGCGCTATATTTGGGTTTAAGTTTATTAAGCAATCATTCTTTCCAGCTTCAAATACGCCTATGTTTTATGTTGATTACTGGCATGCTCAAGGTGCTGACATTCATACTACATTAGATGGTGTAGCAAAACTTGAAGCCTTTTTACAAAAAGATCCCCTCGTTGAAGATGTAACAACGACCATCGGCCAAGGTGCTCCGCGCTTTATGCTTACTTACGCACCTGAAAAGTCATATCCCGCATACGGACAATTGATTATTCGCGTAAAAGATAGAGAAGCCGTCGCTACCATGATCAAAAAAGTACGTGATTATGAATACAATAATGTTCTCGATGCTAAATTAAAAGTAAAGCGCATGGAAATTGGCCCTTCAACAGATGCAAAAATTGAAGCTCGTTTTTCAGGGGCCGATCCTGTCATATTACGCCAATTAGCAAAACAAGCTAAAGACATATTAAGTAGTGACGCAGGTTCATTTAATGTACGTGATGATTGGCGTGAACGCTCTAAATTAATCCGCCCTCAATTAAACGAGCAAAAAGCACGTCGTTTAGGCATCGGAAAAACAGATTTAGATCAATTACTGTTAACCAGCTTATCCGGTAAAAAGGTAGGTGTATACAAAGACGGTACGCAACTATTGCCTATTATTGCCCGCTCACCTGCTGAAGAACGGCTCAATGTTGAAAGCTTACGTGACTTACAAATCTACAGCCCTGTTTTAGGTGTATTTGTTCCGGTTACTCAAGTAGTCGATGATTTTATTGTTGAGTGGGAAGATAGTTTAATAATGCGCCGTGACCGAAAGCGTACAATCACTGTTATGGCCGATCATGACGTTATTGGCGACGAGACCCCCGCTAAACTATTCGCCCGGGTTCGTGCTGATATAGAAGCAATTACATTACCCCATGGTTACGAGTTACAATGGGGTGGAGAGTTTGAGTCATCCAGCAAAGCGCAAAAAGCAATATTTGGCTCGCTGCCACTGGGTTATTTAGCTATGTTTGCAGTGACTGTATTACTATTTAACTCGGTTAAACAGCCTCTCGTTATTTGGGCAACGGTGCCGCTGGCAATTATTGGTGTAAGCGCGGGGCTATTATTAATGAACGCCGCATTTAGTTTTATGGCTTTATTAGGCTTATTAAGCTTAAGCGGGATGTTAATAAAAAATGGCATTGTATTAGTTGATCAAATCAACCTTGAGCTAGCCAGTGGAAAAGACCCATACCAAGCGGTGTTTGACTCTGGGGTAAGCCGTGTCCGCCCTGTTGCAATGGCTGCAATTACAACTATTTTAGGTATGATCCCTTTACTGTTTGACGTATTTTTTCAATCTATGGCCGTCACAATCATGTTCGGATTAGGATTTGCAACTGTACTCACACTCATTGTCGTACCCGTACTTTATACTCTACTGTTTAAAATCGAAGTACCTAAAAACGCATAATAAGCTCTGCCCAAAGGGTTCTTCCTAGGGGGGATTAACTCTTTGTTACCTACACGGATGTCGGTAAGGGGGTAAGCAGGACGCGGAAGCTTTGCTCGGTTTTTACTTATTCTCACATGGATGTGAGCCAGTAGAATAACGCAGGAGCAGTTATCGAGCCCACTCGATTCCAAACCTCGCGCCGCGATTAAACCGCCCCTAGATTGAACAAATTTCAATCCACAAAGGTCAACATGCCCTAGGCCAAGCACTGAGTCAAATACATATCTGCTTTAACATATTCAAAACGACTCACCATTTCTTGTAGTTTTTTTATTTGCTGTAGCTCTAGGGTATCACTAACAGATAAGCATTGGACGATTTCACTAGCCTCAGTATCAAAATCTTTAAGCGCTTGCGATAGTTTTTGGATAAGCCCTCCCTGATTATCAACTTCGTTGATTTTTTGCTTACTCGAACTAATTGATTCTATAATTGCTAAACATTGTGGGTTTATTTTCTTAACGTATTCAATAAGACTGTCAATATCATGAGCATCGATCAGGTTAGCTTTTAAGCTTTGTTCTAGGTTCTTCATTTTATCTGCGATCACATAAACAGCTAAGTTCGCAGCGGCACCTTTAATTGCATGCAATAAATTTGACGCTAGCTCATAGTTTTCTATAGTAATTGCCTGTTTAAGGTTTATTAGCTCTTCCACTTGTTGCGATAAAAATTTTGATAGTATGCTGAAATAGGCCAACTCATTACCTGCCGCACGCTCAATTCCTTCATCTAAGTTAACCCCATCTAAATACTTTTCAACTACTTTCGTTTTCGCAATAGATGTCAAGTCAGGCTCAATATAAGTTGGCTCCCTCATCTTTTGTATAGGGGGTTTTGCAACGTGCAGCAAAATTTGTTCAACAAGCATATTTACATCTATTGGTTTTGCTATATGACCATTCATTCCAGCATTTGTGCATCGATTTATATCTTGTTGCATAGCATTTGCTGTCATCGCTAAAATAGGGAGTGCCGTATTTGAAAGTCCCTCTCTGATGATTTTAGTCGCACTGATCCCATCTAATACGGGCATCTGCATATCCATTAAAACAAGGTCATACTTTTCCTTTTCTATTTTCTTTATAGCTTCTTCACCATTATTTGCAATATCAACATGTGCCCCAAAGCTGGTTAAAATCTCATAGGCGATTTCTTGATTTACAGGTTGGTCTTCAGCTAAAAGAAGCTTTATGTTTAAAAGCGCATCATGTGCGTAAGTTTGTTCTTTTAACGGCTGTTCTGATGTATATGTGCCAAAGCATGCAACTAAAGAATCTATTAAATAAGAAGGGTTTATTGGCTTTAATATAATTGCATCTAATAAGCGTTTTTGATCTTCATTTAATTCAAGTTCTCTTCCATACGCTGTTGTTAACATAACCTTTGTATTAGCTAATAAGTCTTCATTCTTAAGTAACTCTATAGCATTCAAACCATCCATTTCTGGCATTTGCCAATCCATGATTAAAAGATCGAAATCATCATTAGCGTGCCTTAACAACTCAATTGCGGCAGTTGCATTATCTCGTCTCGTTATTTGTAATCCGGCATTTACAAGGATACCTTCCAAAACATCTAATGCTTGAGCATTATCATCAACTATCAATACCTGATAATTTGCAAATGATTTGGGTAAAGTACCATTTAATTCACATTCATCTTTTATAGGTAAATTCACATTAAAGTAAAATTCTGATCCCTCACCTAATGTGCTCTCTAAATAAATCTCGCCTCCCATTAGTTTTACTAACTGTTGAGAGATTGTTAATCCTAATCCTGTGCCACCATATTTCCTTGTGATAGATGAGTCAGCTTGGGAAAACGAACTGAACAACCTTTTTTGTTGCTGCCTATCCATACCTATGCCAGTATCTTTGACAGAGAATTTCAATTCAGTATTTTTATCGTCAATTGATTCAGCCACAATCTTAATTGTTACACTTCCTGAATCTGTAAACTTTACCGCATTACCAACTAAGTTGATTAATACTTGGCTTAATCTTAGTGGATCGCCTATAAAACTATTGGGCAAAGAAGGGGGGATATCGAATACCAATTCCAAGTTTTTTTCTTGTGCTTTAATACTGGTAACTGTTGATACTGTTTCTAATAATTTATCCAATCCAAAAGCCGTTTGCTCTATCTCTATTTTTCCTGCTTCTATTTTAGAGTAATCTAGAATGTCATTGATTAATCTTAATAATTGCTTCGCAGCAATGTCTATTTTATTAACATAATTAGCCTGTTTTTCATTTAATTGAGCCCCCATCGCTAAATGTGCCATGCCAATTATCGCATTCATTGGCGTTCGGATTTCATGACTCATATTGGCAAGAAACTCACCTTTTACTTTTGCAGAACGGTCCGCCGTTTCTTTAGCTTCTACAAGATCTCGCTCAAGTTCATTGCGTTTTGTAACGTCTAGAAACATCCCAACAATTCCTGACACAACTCCTTTGTTATCAAAAAATGGAGCTTCATAAATCACTAATTCAACGGGCTGATCATTACCGCTCATTGTCACCATGCTATATTCTACATTCGCTCGATCTTTGATAATTTCATTCGCTTGTTCATTAAATACGGCAGCCGCTTGCTGTTCGAAAATAAAGTCAACCGTGGTGCCAATAACGTCAGCTTCAAATTTATCTATAAAGTTTAAAAAGGCTTTATTAACCCCCATAAAGCACCCTTGCTTATCTCTGTAGTATGTTGGGTTTGGAATCGCATTAATAATATGATGATTAAGCTCTAGCTGTTGTGATAAGGCAACCTCAACTGCATTTTGCTTTTCAATATTGACTCCTAATTTAATTGCAATCGCTAAGTCGTTACATACTTCTTCAAGTGTTTCTATTTGCGCTTTATGGTAAGTAGATGTGGAGGCTATGTAGAGTGCACCTATACATTGTTCACTGACGATTAAAGGCATTAAATGGGCTTCTTGAATTAGGATTTGCTGCCCATTGACAATGATCTTAATTGAATTATTTTCCAAAGCAGTCATCGTCTGAACGTTTTGGTTTTTTAATAACGCCTTTGCTTGTGCACTGCTTTCATCAAAAATAGGGATATGACCTATATATTCATCTAATATTAGGTTATTCCCGTTTACTTTAAATATCGCGCAGCTAGGCGAATTAAAGTTTAGTGAAATAAATTGTAATGACTCTTCGATGATGTCTTTAGGTTTGTGAATTCCACGAATAGCATGATTAAAAGCTTTAATGTGTTTAGATGCACTAATTTTAAAATTTAACTTTTTAAGCGTTAACTCAAATGCACCAATAAGCTCACCCAGCTCCCCTTTAACATCATTTGGTAAAACAATTTGGTGATTATGTAGCTTAATAGATGTAAATACAGCATCGTGGATCCGTTTAATCGGTGAAAAATATCTGCCTTTTAATAACGTATATGAAAAAAGCAGCAGGGCTACTATCCCTCCAAAACACAAAATACCGAGGGCTTTTATTAACTGTAAATGCTCCGCGGCTTTTTTTAAATCTAAGGACTTTCGTGCTTCTATTTCAGCAAGTACACTATTTATTGAAAACATGACTTTACTTTTTTCTTTTATATATACTTCTCCAAACAACAAAAGCCGAGCGTTAGCAACGTTCTCTTGTCCTCCTATTTTAATTAAATCAAACGCTTGCTGCTCAATATCAATCAAAACATTTGAGCTATCCAACGCACTTTTAAAAGCGGCAACTTCATTACGGCGCGCATCATTACTTTGAATTATTTCAAGTAATGATGGCCATGACTTTTGTACAGTACGATGGGGAATTGTACTTTTAGGCGCCAAAGATAAACGTTCCCAATATATGGTCGGGTTTTCAACTGGTGAGGCAAAGCCTGTGCGTATATCAACAACATGATCAAATAACATGCGCCACTTTTCATCCATGGTTATTACGTACATTCTTGCAAACCGTGTTAATGAATCTGAGCTTGTTTTTAATTCAGTCGACATCGCAGTCAATTTTTCTAAAGCAACGAGATTTTTAGTTTGCTTCAAGTTATGCTGAAGAAATAAAACAACAATAAAAACCGACATTAGTAAAAAGGCACAAAACACGATATAGAGGATATTTAATACTTTCTTTGCAGTCATCTCATACGCTCGAATTACTTAATGCTCATATAAAAAATAGTCGTATTAAAAATATAAACAAGCTAAATACACTATAAGCATTTTTTGATGTGTTGCTGATGAAATAATAACTCATATTAAAAAAATAAATATTCTAACTATGGCTATACTTGATGAGATAATGTTAACGGGGTAATAAATGGCTAATATTTTGATTGTAGATGATATTGTGGAAAATTTACATGTTCTCCAATTAATTTTAAAATCTGAAAACCATACTGTTAGA
The DNA here is from genome assembly GCF_013002825.1 of Pseudoalteromonas sp. NEC-BIFX-2020_002. Classification (NCBI taxonomy): domain Bacteria; kingdom Pseudomonadati; phylum Pseudomonadota; class Gammaproteobacteria; order Alteromonadales; family Pseudoalteromonadaceae; genus Pseudoalteromonas; species Pseudoalteromonas sp. NEC-BIFX-2020_002. Next base: position 156,359 of record NZ_JABEPJ010000001.1, on the reverse strand, counting down.
GCTGCCACCAATGCAGCTCTGGCTTTGCAACTCGTTGAAAAAAAACGACCAGATATTATTATTACCGATATAAAAATGCCTGTTATGTCTGGTATAGAGCTATGTCAAACCCTTAAATCCAAAGACGAATCTAAACATATCCCCATTATTTTTGTAAGTGCTCAAACTGACACTGATAACATAGTGCAAGCATTAGAGGCTGGTGGCGTAGATTATTTAACAAAACCATTTCGCCCTGCCGAAATAGTCGCGCGCGTTAGCACTCAGATTAAATTAATTGAAGCTCATAATTTACGTGTAGGCCAAGAGTTATCGCACGCAATTAATCAAATGGTTGTTGGTGTTGCCCATGAAATAAACACACCTTTAGGTACAAGCATTACTGCTGTAACCCATTTAAAGAGCATCATTGAATCGCTTATGTCTAGTTATATGCACAAAACTTTATCCGCAACTCAACTAGAAGCCAAGTTAAAAGATGCAAGTGAAAGCATAACTTTATCTGAGAACAATTTGATGCGTGTAGCTGAGTTCGTTAATTTATTAAAAATGATCTCTAGAGCGAAGGGGCCTAGAAAACTTAAAAATACTAACTTAGAGAGTTTTATTAAAAATATCCTCACTCTATCTCAAGAGCTATACCATGGTCTGACGTTTAATTTACAGTTGAATATCCACCAATCAGATTTTAATCTAGATACTGAGTTATTAGCGCTCGTATTTAATAATTTAATCCAAGACTCTTTTACCCACGCACCACAAGCGGATAAGACACAGATTAATATAATTATTACTGAAAAAAATGATGGATTTGACATTCTCTACTCTGATAATGGTAATGGCTTACAAGGGCTATCGATTGAGCAACTGCTAAAGCCATTCTATACGAGTAAAAGAGGTAATAGTGGGCATGTCGGGCTGAGTGCTCCCATGGTTGCAAGTATTATTTCAGGCCCACTTAATGGTAAATATCAAATAACGAGTTCAAAAAATGGTATTGAATGGGTAATAGAACTCCCCCATCTAAATGCTTAATTAAAAATCACACTAAAAGTAACGCAAGCTGCGTCAATTTTAGTGTTAATTATGTCATTATTTTTTTAAACTGAATGTGCCGGTCACACGTTTTGTACTTGTGCGGGGGGATGTTCTTTTTATAGTACTTTTAGCGACGCTTTGCGTGTTTGTAACTCGTTTTTTAAAGGTTTTTTTATTATCGAAAATCAGGTTATTTTTATTCTCATCAATTGAATGTTCTTGAGTTTTCCCTGAATCCATTATTGAGTTGTTAATCTCTGCCATTTCTAAATCGCTAAGATGGCGCCACTGCCCAACCTTTAAGCCCTTTAAAGTAACATTCATAATTCGAACACGTTTTAGCGTAACAACTTCATACCCTAAATATTCACACATTCGACGAATTTGTCGATTCAAGCCTTGGGTAAGCACTATGGTAAATTGCTGCGCACCTGTTTGAGTTACTTTACATTTTTTAGTAACAGTATCCAAAATTGGTAGGCCACCCGACATTTTACTTACAAATTGTCGATTTAGCGGCTTATCAACGGTAACAACATACTCTTTCTCGTGGTTATTACCCGCTCGAAGAATTTTATTAACGATGTCACCTTCGTTTGTTAAAAAAATCAGACCTTCTGAAGGACGATCTAACCGCCCAATTGGAAATATACGGTCGGGGTAGTTAACTGCTTTGACAATATTACTTTGAATTTTGCGTTCAGTTGTACAGGTGATCCCTACAGGCTTGTTATAAGCTATATAAGCTCGCTTAGGGACCTTTTTTAATGCTTTACCATCAATAAGAACATTATCACTCGCTGAAACTTTAACGCCCATTTCAGGGCGAATGCCATTAACAGTAACACGACCATCTTCAATATATTTATCAGCCTCTCGTCGCGAACAAAAACCGGTATCGCTAATAAATTTATTTAATCGTTTTAAGTCTGTCATGAGCCATATTCATATTAATTTCAAAGGCCGATAGTTTAAACCAGCGATAAAAATATTGCGCGGTTATTTTTCTAGATTAAGGTTATCTTTACGCAGGCTTTTTATATCAAAGCGGTAGCTAAGTTGTTCGTTATCGAGAAGGCGATAGCGGTTAAAATCTACAAAAGACCAATTATTCACATCGATAAGATACTCATATTGATTGATATTGTCTTTTGTGATCACATCAAGATCTATTTCAATATTGGTGTTATTTTTCCAGTAATCGTGGCCGTTTCTTAAATCAACCAATGTTATCAACGCCCAGCCTGCCATCATAAAGTGACCTCCAACACTTGCAGCCAATTTATCCTGCTTTATTAAGCGTAAATTATCTTTTAACCAATCAAAGCCACCCATTGAATAATTTTTCACATTAGAAACCCCTGTGTAAGCTCCCAATGCCATTAAATCAGATGCACTCCAAATTACGTTAGTTTTTGGATACCGTTGAATTAATTTTTTTGTCTTGGTGATAGCTTCAAGTTTTGACCAGCCCGCATAGACTGTTTGGCTTAATTGCAATTTGTTATCAGCTAAATAGGCTTTTAAACCATCGCTTCTTGCATCTGACTCAGTACCATAATGCCCATTTATAGCCACAACGTGAGGCTGGCGACCTTGATTTTTAGAATGAGTGATTAATGCATCAGCCAAACCCCGGCCTGCTTTAAAATTATCATGATAAATTTCACCTAGCCAATTTTTATAACGTGCTTGTGGTTCGCCAATTGATCCCCGTTCATCGCCTGTAATTGTTTGTTCTAGAGTAATAAAATTAACGTTGTACTGCTTAAGCAAATTCATTGATTGCTCAGCCCCACCGGGGTAATTCAGCAATACTACATAGTCAGGCGTAGCGCGATATTGTAAGTATTTATTAAGCTCCGAGAGCTGAATATAACGATTGCCTTCTCCATAGATCACATCCAGGCTTATATTGTTTTGTTTTGCAGCCACCTCTGCAATACTTTGTACTTTCTCCCAAAATGGGTCCCCTTTAACTGAAGGGTTCACAAATAGTACAGAAAAAGGCTCAACAGCACTTAAGTGCAATGAAATACACGATAGAATGATAAATAAATAGCGCTTCATCTATTTCTCCAGTTTATTACTACCTCTGAGAATAGTCCCAAATAAACTAGCTAGCCAATTTACGCCAAATAAACTCCAAGGGCCCTTGGTCAAAGTAACGTCTATAAAGTACACTAAAAACGAGCTGAAATAAGGCAATTGAAGTAGCAATTAACCAATAATCAATTCGATCGAATGTCAGAACCCATTCCGGATAAAGCATTTTAAATAACATCACTAACAAAACACTTTGCATAATATACAAGGTTAAAGCCAACCGCCCAACGGATTGCAAGCCTGTAAGTAGAATCCCTTTCACTGTTACTAATTTAACCACAACATGTATAATAATTAAAGCCATGAACAAAGCTGAGAACCACGTTATAGGTTCTAAGATCGCAATATCGAATGTGCTATTTTGAGATTCTAGTAATATTCTAGTGCAGCTTAAAATCCCGGAACAAAACAGCGAAATGATTAACACTTTTTTAGGTAAACCATTTTCAAACACATTATTTTTGTAAGCATAAATACCAAGCAGCATAAGCCCTGCGGTCATCCATACGGTAATAAAAGGAAGTATCACAAGCATAAAGCCAAACATTGCCATGTTGCTCAAATACACAGAGCTTCCTGATTCACTATACGTATAAAAATGGTCTAAAAACTCAGCTGAATCACGTGTAATAACGATTGGGGGGGATAATAAACCTAATAAAACGGTGATAACTGAACCGAGTAAAAGAAATTGAAAACCACGCTTTAATTGCATGTTACTTTCTGCGTCGAGGTATTTAATTACGACCCAACCTGCGCATGCGTAAATGAATAATATATCACCAGCCCACAGTAAAAAACCGTGAAGTAAACCAAACACGGCGAGTATTTTTAAACGCTTAGTTAAACGTGATAAATCATTATTTCGTTGCCATTGAATATATAACCCAACCCCAAAAAGAATACAAAATAGGCTCCGAAAACGTCCATCGACAAATAAGAGACTGCTCAATTTAATAACATGATCTGAAAACGGAGGTGACGCTGAAGCAACATAGCCAAATTCAAATAGCCCGAATGAATATGCATTCATATACATTAAGCCAAGCACAGCAATGCCGCGAATAACATCTATACTGTGATTTCGCATTGTTAAATCCTTTTAATTATATTTATGGTTGTTAGACCATTCTAAAGCATTTTTATATAAACTTGGCAGTATATCACTTGGGATATTTAATAATATTACGGCTTGCTCTAGCGCCCACCAGCTTCCAGATTCATATGCTTTAACAATTTCGAGGATATAATAAAGATTATTCTTTTCTTCCATTAACGCCGACTTGATTATGTCAGGGAAAGGTAAACGTAAAAGCAACTGATCCATCGGCCTATCTAATATGGCATCCAACAATGAAAATAACCCTGTTAAGAATGCACTATTCGCATTGGCTGGTGCCACTTTTTTTGCTATCAATTCACAAAATCGCGCTCGAATGATGCACATTTTAATTAATTCATTTGGCTTACTTTGTGCTACATGGGCCGTCACTAAAAGACTGATAAACTTTTTGATATGATCATGACCCAGATACACCAATGCTTGCTTTAATGATTCTATTTCTTTTTGAACCGGGAACACCCCACTGTTTATCAACCGTAATAATTTGAAAGCAAGGGCAGTATCGAGCTGAAAAAGAGCTGCTATCGCATTAATATCAGGATTCTCTTTCATCGCTTGAGCATAGATAGACAATGCCAGCGCATGGTTCATATCTATATCTTTTTGTTGAATCAACAGTGGTTTAGCAAAAAAATACCCTTGAAAATAGTCGAATCCCATTGCATGAGCGACTTTAAAATCAGCAAGCGTTTCTATTTTCTCTGCTAATAGTTTTAAATTTTTGTATTTTTTAAAGCGCACTATAAGCGATTCGATTTGGTTTAGAGGAGTGATTTGAATATCAAACTTTATCAACTTAACAAATTTCAAAAATCGATCCCATTTAGGATCATAGATAAAATCATCTAAAGCTAATGTAAACTCTTTTTTAAACAACTCTTTACATAATTGATAGTTTTCTTCTGTCGGCTCTATAGTTTCTAATAATTCAAGCACAACGTCTTGGGGGGGTAAAAAGCTGCACAAATCCATTTTTAATGAATCTGGGCCTATATTAATAAGCGCTTTCTTACCACATGTAATATGGCGAGTGCCGAAGTTTAGTTGATTTTCTACAATTAATTTGGCTGTAGCTACACTTTCGTCAATATTAGGAAAGCAATTATTAATGCTATTACGAAATAATAACTCGTAGGCAACCACAGACTGCCGACGATTAAAAATTGCTTGCCTTGCTACAAATACTTCCACTAGTCAGCCTTTTACAGTATTTTTTATTAATCAAGCCTATAAACCAATAAAAAAAGACTAGGCCACCTTGAAATATAAACACATTATAACTAGAAAGGTGGCAAATTGCAGTACTAACAATAAAGTTTACTAATGTACTCCTGAGCGACTTTCGACCATGTAAAGCGAGCTGCCCTCGCTTGTTGCACTATATTCTGCCATTGCTTTGGCTTGTGGGCTCGTAAATTAAGGGTATCTGAAAAGCAATCAATCAAGCCTTCACATTGTGTTTCAAGTGAGTTACCAGTAAAACTGAAACCCGTTTCTAAGTGATTTATCGTATCTTTAAGGCCGCCAACGCCATGAACTAAACAGGGTTGCCCAGCACGCATAGCTAACATTTGACTAATTCCACATGGCTCGAATGAACTTGGCATTAAGAATAGATCGCCAAGCTCATAAAGGTCCTCCCCCACTTTATGTCCATACCCTTTAAGGAACAGCAAATTACAATTGCGAGCCATGGCTTCTGTCATTATCTGCTCTAATTTTTCATCCCCAGAGCCTAAAATAATCATATTGCCTTGGTGCTGTGCTAATTTTTCACAAAGATGATCAATTACATATTTATTTTGATAGGTTTGGTGTAATAACAATACCTTTTGATCAGTCAATCGGCCTACACTGGTGATCAAAGGTCCATTATTTTTTTGTTTTTGAAAGCCTATTAATCGTTGGTGAGCAATATAAAAACTACTAACTAATGTAGTTTTTTGAGCGATCCAACCAAATAGAGTTGACTCTATTTCTTCATATAAGTCAGTTAATTGAAGTGTTGAATTTACTTCATGAGTTGGGTACTCACAGCCATTTAAAATACCAACGACTTTATTTTCTTCTGCTCCCTTTTGTAAATCTTTCTCAAGGCCTTCACCACCGAAGAAACCATTTTCAGGTGAACTTGCAGCTAAAACTTCCAGCGCATAAGTGGGTGATACTAAATGTACTTTATCTGCAAGATTAATCGCGGTACGCATTGGATTAAAACAATGCGGGTACCTAGGATCACACAATAAATGGCCGTCATAACTTAATGATGGAAACCAAGCTTCAAGGCTCGAATCATCGCCTTTAAAAGGTCGGATCCCCTGTAAAGCTATATTATGTACTGTAAACACTGTTTTTAATTGTGAAAATGCAGTAAAACGATGATCAAACTTTAGCAATAATGCCGCGCAGGCACTATGCCAATCATGTAGGTGCAACACGTCAGGGCGTATAAATATACCTTGTAATAATGCTTCACAAACGCCAGCATTAAACAGTGCAAACTTAGTTGCATCTGTAGCGAATGGCCTACCAGGTTCGTCATTGCAATATACCGCGCCATTATGCTGACTAAAATAAGGGTGAGACAAAATTAATTGCCTTACCCCATTATCAACTGAGTTAATTTCCCATGCATGTATTTCATGAATGTAGCCTGCAAATGGCACATATAATAATCCAAGATGCTCTTTGCTCAATACGCTAAAACCATAATCAGGTATAACAACATCAACTGTTTGCCCTCTTTGTGCTAATGCTTTTGGACTATCTCTAATCACATCAGCAACACCGCCGACTTTAGCATTTGGTAACGTGTCATTTTCGGCTGCAACCATTAATACATGCATATTTTCTTTATTTCCTACAACTGGTTTATTAGGGTCTTTTGACCTTTCAGGATTAAAACTCGTTCAATCTAGAGGCGATTTAATCGAGCGGGCTAAGTAAAATCGAGCAAAGCTTGTGCGCCCTACTCACGCCCCTTACCTACATCCGTGTAGGTAACAAAGAGTTAATCGCCCCTAGGAAGAACCCTTTGGGCAGCGCATGTTTGGCATTTATACTGCGTTATCGCCGATTTATGGGGAACAACCACACTACATAGGCTCTGCCTTGCCTAAATACCAAACATACTGCTGCAAAATCAATCACGAAAGGTCAACACGCCCTAGGCTAATTGCTTTTTATCACGCTCTTGGCGCTCAAGTTTTTTTGCAAGCTCAGTGAGCATATCACGGGTAACTAGTACAATACCCTTTTTAGATACTCTAAAACCATTTTCTTCATCTGCTTTACGGTCAAAACCAATCTCAACCCCTGCTGGGATCTCGCACCCGCGATCTATTATGGCACGGCGAATACGACAGTTTCGCTGTATGATGGCACCTGGCAATATAACCGACTCTTCAATTTCACAATATGAACGTATATGTACATTTGAGAACAGCAGTGATTTTCGCACAACCGAGCCCGAGATGATGCACCCGCCCGAAACGGTAGAATCAACGGCCATACCACGACGCTCATCATTATCAAAAATGAATTTTGCAGGAGGTAGTTGCTCTTGGTATGTCCAAATTGGCCATGTAGGGTCATATAAGTCTAGCTGAGGCTCTGGCATTACAAGCTCCATATTTGCTTCCCAAAATGAATCAAGGGTGCCCACATCACGCCAGTAAGGTTGACCTTCATGGCCTGGATCTCTAAATGGAAAGGCAAATACATTATGCTCCTCAATAATAGCAGGGATAATATCGTGGCCAAAATCACGTCCAGACCCTTCATTTTCAGCATCTTTTTTCAATTGCTCAAATAAAAACTCGGTATTAAATACATAATTCCCCATTGATGCTAAACATGTACCCGGTTTGCCTGGAATTGAACTTGGTGCCGCTGGTTTTTCATCGAAGCGACGAACACGCTTTTCTTCATCTACCGTCATAACGCCGAATGTGTCTGCAGCTTCTTCACAAGGAACTTCAATACAACATACCGTCATATCCGCGCCAGTTTCCAAATGCTTTGCTAATAAACCACCGTAATCCATGCGGTATACATGATCCCCAGATAAAATCATGACATACTTTGGTAACTCATGGCGGATAATATCCATGTTTTGAAAAACGGCATCCGCAGTACCACAATACCATTCGTCACCATAACGCTGTGATGCTGGTAAAATTTCAACAGACTCACCAAGCTCTTTTTTGAAGTGTCCCCACGCGCGATTAACATGACGGATCAACGAGTGTGACTTATATTGCGTCGCAATGCCCACACGTCGTATACCCGAGTTAATACAATTAGACAGTGGAAAATCGATGATTCGATGCTTGCCACCAAAATAAACGGCTGGCTTGGCCCGCCAGTTTGTTAACTCATGCAGGCGTGAACCTCTGCCGCCCGCCAGAATTAGTGCATAAGTTTCCCTTGTTAAACTACTAATATAGCGATTTGCATAACTTGGCATAATTTATCTCCGTATTAATCTAAGCTGTTACTAGCGGCTTGATTGGCCGAACTAGTTGTTGTTAATGCTTCTAGATGCCAAATATCATTACTGTATTGGCTTATCGTTCTATCACTTGAGAAAACACCACTGGCTGCCGTATTTAAAATACTCATCTGTGTCCAATGCTGTTGATCTAAGTAGGCGTGCTCAACGGCACGTTGGGCGTGTACAAAGCTCTCAAAATCATGCGCTACAAGCCATGGATCATGAGGGCTTTTAATTGCATTTATAATGTCGTCAAATAATCCTGGCTCAAATAAATTGAAGTGGCCACTTTCTAGCAACTGCATTACATTAAGTAAATCAGGGGTATTATGAATTAAATGTAACGGATTATAACTTTGCTTAATACCGTCAATTTGTTCAGTTTGTGCGCCAAACAAGAAGAAATTATCAGCGCCAACAGCATCTCGAATTTCAATATTTGCACCGTCTAACGTACCAATTGTCAATGCACCATTCATCATAAATTTCATGTTACCAGTGCCCGAAGCTTCTTTTCCGGCAGTTGATATCTGTTCAGAAAGATCGGTTGCAGGACAAATAGTTTCCATGGCTGTGACGTTATAATTTGGTAAAAAGGCAACTCTTAAAAATGGCTTAGCAAGCGGGTCTTTATTTATTACATCAGCGACATTATTGATAAGTTTGATAATCCGCTTTGCCATGTAATACCCTGGTGCTGCTTTACCACCAAGTAGTACACAGCGAGGCACTAAATTAGCAGTATCACCACGGCGAATGCGGTCATAAAGGTGAATTACATGGAGGACATTAAGTAGTTGGCGTTTGTATTCGTGAATACGTTTTACATGCACATCAAACATCATACTCGTATCGAACTCAACACCGCATCGCTCTTTAACTAAATCAACTAAGCGCTGCTTATTTTCAAGCTTAACTGCTTGCCATTGTTGGTGAAATTTAGCGTCATCAAAATAACGACGTAACTGACTGATTTGTGAAAAATCACCCACCCAATTATCTCCTATTTTTTCGCCAATTAGTTTGGTTAATTTAGGGTTACAATGGGCAAGCCAGCGCCTAGGTGTGACACCGTTTGTTTTATTGTTGAATTTTTCTGGCCATAACTCATAAAATGTTTTAAACAGCCCTTCTTTTAATAGTTCTGTGTGAAGTGCTGCAACACCATTGACAGAAAAGCTACCAACAATCGCTAAATAAGCCATACGAACCTGTGGCTCAGGACCTTCTTCAATTAAAGAAAGTGCTTGTTGTTTTACCACATCCCCTGGCCACGCAAGCGCAACGTGAGCAAGAAAGCGTGCGTTAATTTCATAAATAATTTCTAAAATGCGTGGTAATAAACGTGCAAATAGTGACACCGACCATTTTTCAAGTGCTTCTGGTAGTAATGTATGATTTGTATATGCCATTGTTTTGGTTGTTATTTCCCAAGCATCGTCCCAATCTAGATCAAAATCATCAATTAACAGCCTCATTAATTCAGCTACGGCTATACTTGGGTGAGTGTCGTTGAGTTGGAAAACATGAAAGTCTGCAAAGTCACTAAAATCTTCACCGTGTTGTGAAACCCATACACCGATGATATCTTGCAAGCTGGCTGACGATAAAAAGTACTGCTGCCTTAAGCGTAATTCTTTACCATTTTCACTGGTATCATTGGGATACAATACCATCGTAATTTGTTCAGCAAGATTTTTGTGAGCAACCGCTTCCGAATAACTACCCGCATTAAATTCGCTTAAATCAAATTCATCCGTGGCTTCGGACTTCCATAATCTTAATGTGTTAACTATGTTATTTTTATAACCAGGAATTGGTACATCATAAGGGACAGCGAGTACATCATGTGTGTCTAGCCATTGACGATGAACACGTCCTTTTTTATCAGTATAGCTCTCTACGTGACCAAAAAATTTAATTCGTTTAGCTTGTTCTGGCGCGCTGAGTTCCCATGGATGCCCTTCACGTAACCAATTATCTGGTTGTTCAATTTGATGACCATTTTCAATTGATTGGTTAAACATGCCGTATTCGTAACGAATACCATAACCCGTTACAGGTAAAGCAAGGCTTGCACAGCTATCTAAAAAACATGCAGCTAAACGCCCTAAGCCGCCATTTCCTAGGCCAGCGTCATGCTCGGCTTCTGCCACATCTTCTATTTTGGCACAGTACTGATTGAGCGCATCCTTAACCTGATCATCTAAATCTAAATTTAGAATTGCATTACCAAGCGCACGGCCCATCAAAAACTCTAATGAGATATAAGCTGTTTTACGACGTTTTTCGCTATTCATTTGTTGCTTCGTTGCTCTGCAACGAGCTACTAAACGATCACGAATTGTCAATGCTAACGCATTATATAAATATAGTTGAGATTTACCGACTCGATCACGCCCTAAGGTATAGTAAAAATGGCGTGATAAATCATCTTCAAGCGTACTTTCATCAATTAAAGGAGCATCTTGCCATCCTTTAGCTACACACATTTGTTCACCATTATTAGCCATGACATTCGTCCTCTAAATTGGCTGTAAAAACCCAGCTGCTTTGTGCAGCAACCTCAAATTCATCCGTACTTTTGATCATTGCTTGATCAACACTCGATATCGCTAAACTCCATGTAGATAACCCATTACTCACGGGTAATTGGCATTTGACCTTCACTTTACTGGCATTCAATATAATGAGTAGTGCTGTTTTGGCCTGTAAATCCCGCAGGCTATACATTAAAAATTGCTTAGAGCCATCATGCCAATCACTTTCTTCCATCGTTTTACTTTCTTCAGAATACCAATCAACGCAAAATCGATTATCGCTGTCATGCAAAAACACACTGTGCTTAAAAACATTATGCTCTTTACGTATACTCAACACGTCGTCAATAAAACGGGTTAAACTGTGTTGACGTTGAGAGTCTTTCCAAGCTAACCAGCTGGTACGATTGTTCTGGCAGTATGCATTGTTATTACCGCCCTGCGAGTGACCCATTTCGCTGCCGGCCGACAGCATAGGAACGCCTTTAGAAAGTAATAATGTAAGAAGTAGGTTCTTTTGTTGCTGTAAGCGTAATTTGGTAATTTCTACATCATCAGTGAACCCTTCAAAACCACAATTAAACGAATAATTTGCACTATGACCATCACGGTTTTGTTCACCATTAGCTTCGTTATGTTTTTGCTCATAGCTAACGAGATCTGTTAATGTAAAGCCGTCGTGGCTAGTTATAAAGTTAATACTATTTAACGGGCCTCGTAGATTATGTTCAAACAAGTCAAATGAACCATGCAAACGCTTTGCAAGCTCAGGTAACATATTGCCTTCACCTTGCCAAAATCGTCTGACAACATCTCGATATTTATCGTTCCATTCACGCCAAGGAGCAGGAAATGCACCAAGCTGATAACCACCGGGCCCTATGTCCCAAGGCTCTGCGATAAGCTTTACTTGGCTTAAAACAGGATCTTGGTTTATTGCTTGTAAAAAGCTATGTGTTTGACTAAAACCATGAGGAGTACGCCCTAGAATAGTGGCTAAATCAAATCTAAAACCATCAACCCCCATCACTTCAACCCAATAACGCAGACTGTCTAGCACCATTTTCAAAGTATAGGGGTCATCTATATTCAACGTATTACCACAACCGGTATCGTTAATATAAACTTCTGGGTTGTTATTAATTGAACGATAATAACCGAGGTTATTTAACCCACGCCAAGACAAAATTGGACCATCACTGCCTGCTTCTGCGGTATGGTTGTATACAACATCTAAAATAACTTCAATATCTGCTTCATGTAGCTTAGTTACCATTTGCTGAAACTCTGCTACTTCGCCATTTACTAAGTAATCTTTATGCGGGGTAAAAAAATTTAAAGAGTTATAACCCCAATAGTTTTGCAAACCTTTCGCTGTTAAAAATTGTTCACTGATAAAACTATGAACAGGTAAAAGCTCTAATGTTGTTACCCCTAGCTTTCGTAAGTGTTCTATAAAACTTGCATGACTCAAGCCCAAATATGTACCTTGGAGCTGACTTGGAATTGATGGATGTCGAGCTGTCGCGCCTTTTACATGACATTCATAAATAACGGTTTTACTCCAGTCATGCGCGGGCTTTTTACCTTTATAAGGCTGTAATTCAGTGACTTTAGATTTAGGCATGTCAATTGCGTTGTTTACTGCACTGAATGTTCCAATAGGCATTTGACCATAATGACGCTCACTCCATGTAAACTCACCAAATAAATCTTTTGCGTAGGGGTCTATCAATAATTTTTGGCTATTAAAGAATAAGCCTTTTTTAGGCTGATAATCGCCTTCAGCTCGATAGCCGTATAACGTACCTGGCGCGAGTGGACTGATATATAAGCTCCAAATTCCACCTTCATTATTATTCATCGCCAATTTCAGTACTTCGGTATGCCCACTTGCATCAAACAAACATACATATAATTGCTTAGCAAAAGGTGCATTAACAGCAAAATTAACACCCGAGTCAACGACGTTTGCCCCCAACGGAGAAATATGACCTTGGTTTAACTCAATTGATAGGCTCATCAGACACCTTTTTTAAATAAATTGTCGCAAGCGCAGGCAAAGACAATTTAATACTATGTTGATGGCCATGACTTGCAGTCGCAACAGTACTTATTACTTGCTCCGTTAATGCTACAACATGCGCTCCTGAACCAAATAACGCTTCCTCATCTGTATTTAAAATAACCTTAAACTCACCGCCACTTGGCACACCAATACAATAATCATGATAAACCGTGGGTGTTAGGTTACTGATCACGACAACATAATCGCTGGCTTTTTTAGCGAATCGAATAAAACTAAAAATACTTTGCTGTGCATTTTGGCTATCAATCCAACTAAAACCCCTTGGATCATTATCTAATTGATGTAGCGCTGGTTCAGAGGTATATACTTTGTTAAGTTGACTAATCGTACGCTGTACACCTTGATGCGAGATGTGTTCCAATAAATGCCAATCGAGTGATTGATCGTGGTTCCATTCACTGCGCTGAGCTATTTCCCCCCCCATAAACAATAGCTTTTTACCTGGATGCGCCCACATAAATGCATAATAAGCACGTAAGTTTGCAAACTTTTGCCAATCATCTCCGGGCATCTTTTCGAGTAATGAGCCTTTACCATGTACCACTTCATCGTGGCTCAAAGGTAAAACATAATTTTCACTAAAGGCATACACCATTGAAAAAGTTAATTCATGATGATGATGCTGGCGATACAAAGGATCACGTTGCATATAATGCAAACTGTCATTCATCCAACCCATATTCCATTTATAACCAAAACCTAAGCCATCTTGATCTACTTGACGTGTAACTCCTGGCCACGCTGTTGACTCTTCAGCAACCATCATGATGCCAGGGTTATTGGCATAACTACGTAGATTAACTTGCTTTAGGCATTCAATCGCACCTAAATTCTCACGACCACCATAGCAATTTGGGATCCATTGACCTTCTTTACGGCTGTAATCTAGGTAGAGCATCGACGCTACCGCATCAACACGTAAGCCATCAATCGCAAACTCTTCAAGCCAATACATTGCATTAGCAACTAAAAAACTACGAATTTCAGGACGATCATAGTTATAGATGTATGTATTCCAATCTGGGTGAAAACCCTGGCGCGCGTCAGCATGTTCAAATAAATGCGTGCCATCAAAACAATGTAGGCCATGCGGATCACCTGGGAAATGACCGGGAACCCAGTCAATAAGCAAACCAATATTTTTTAAGTGGCATTGCTCTACAAAATATCTAAAATCATCCAAACCGCCAAATCGACTCGTCGGTGCAAATAAACCAACCGGCTGGTATCCCCAAGAACCATCAAATGGGAATTCGCTAATTGGCATTAATTGAATATGCGTGAAGCCTTGCTCAATTACATACCCAATTAAGCGCTGTGCTAATTCTCGATAATTTAAGTAACGATCCCCAGCCTCTCGCTGCCATGAGCCCAAGTGGACTTCATAAATACTAATGGGTGCATCTATTGCATTTCGCTTGACCCTTTGCGCTTGCATTTCTTTAGTCAACGCTATAGCAGTTGGACGAATTTGTAATACTGATGCTGTCCCTGGCGCTTGTTGCATTTTAAAAGCAAATGGATCAGCTTTTTCAAGCACCTCACCACTTAACGTCGTAATTGCAAATTTGTAGCACTGACCTTGTGTTAATTCAGGAATAAATAGATCCCACACACCCGATGCTGGATGAAAACGCATAAAATGCTGGCTTTTTTGCCAGTGGTTAAATTCACCAATAACAGAAACACTACTCGCATTTGGTGCCCACACGCTAAAACGCACCCCTTGTTTACCTGATAATTCAATAAAATGAGCACCAAGGTGTCGATATGCGTGCTCTAATGTCCCTTCATTAAATAAGTACATCGCGCTATCATCAAGGCTACTTTCGAAGCTGTAAACGTCATCGCAAATAATTTCGTATTCACCATAATCAACCACAAATTGATAAGTGCCCATATCTTTACTATTGACATGTGCTATGAATAAATCTGACTCAGAGTATCGTGCGCACTCTAATCTTTGCTCACCAAGCTTTAAACTTACTTTACCAGCGCCTGGCATGTAACAACGTACTTCACTTTTTGTTTCAGAAATTGAATGCGTTCCTAAAAAGCTAAATGGGTCTTTAAAACAACCACGCTGTAATGCATTAACTTGCGGGCCATAGTGCTGCAACGTCGATTGTTTACGAACAATACTGTTCATTTAATTAGTCCTTATGGAATTAATAGCACGCAGGAATTCACGATGACGATCGAAAATGCTTTCACTTGAATAAGTGAGCACTCTACGCCAATTAGGGTATTCCTTATCTGTCCCTGGGATATTTACAGGTAGGGTTTGCTCATCTAAATCGTCTAGTTGGATAGTAAATAAACGTGCGGGTGAATGAGCTAAACTTAATGTTAGCGCCTGATAAACATCACTCACTGGGCTTTGTAAACACAGTGATTTTCCACAGTTTGCCAAGAAACGTAATAATCGCTGCCTTTCTAAGTCTCTTGCTTGTTGTTGTTGAATTAATTGCGATTCATCAATTAATTCATAGTCATATTTTAAACTCAGATCACAGCCTTGCCACCAGCCAAAAAAAGGCGGTACATCATGATTTGCAACCATCAATAATGATTGCGCTGAAAAAGAACTAACAGGTAAAAATTCACCGTCACAATCCTTTTCAAAGTAAAATAAGCCATTTGAGAAGATTGCTTTGTCAGCTAATGCAGCTTTGACTTCAGGCGGTACGACACCCAAATCTTCACCAATTACAATACATTGATTTAAATGAGATTCAATGGTTAAAACAGCCAGCAAATGTTCAAATGGATAATAAACATAACAGCCATCTTGCTGGTATTGGTTGTTAAAACACCACCATAAACGACGAATAGCCATTACATGGTCAATCCGTAAGCCTCCCACGTTTTCCATATTGGCGCGGATCAATGCTCGATAATAAGCAAAGTTATTATCGCTAATCTTAATCGGGTTAAGTGCTGGTAGCCCCCAATTTTGACCTTGTTCAGCCCAAGGGTCTGGTGGCGCGCCAACATAAGCAGAATCTGTAAATAAGTGTTGCTGATTAAGATACTCACTACCATCACCAGCACAGCCAACAGCTAAATCATTAATTAAACCTATACTCATGCCACTTTCACGCGCAACCACTTGGCACTGCTTTAATTGTAGGTGGGCCTGCCACTGAAGATAGCTCGCAAACTCAAGATCATCCACTTTCAAAGTCGCGAGTGTTTCGCTATGTTGCAGACAAAAATCTGCAAATAACTGCTTACGGACACGACTTCCAGATTGACAAAAACCTTGATACAGCAACTTAAAAACAGCATATTTAAAATAATTTACAGCTGTGTAATCAATATATTGCGCCTGCTGATTAGTAACTTTAAAATCCAGAATATCTGCATTTTTCATAAAAATCGCAACTGATTCATTATCAAGATAATCTTCACATGACTCAACAGCAATATAAAGCGGGTTTAATAATGCTCGGCTATTTGGACTATAAGGGCTTGCTCGTTCTGGCTGTTCACAAAACAGTAAGTGCAATGGGTTTAATAGGATGTAATCGAGCTGGTGTGTTGCAGCTTGCTTCACTAAATCAAGCAAATCAGTAAAATCGCCTATTCCTAATCCCGCTTTATTTTTTAAACTGTAAAGTTGGATTGAAAGCCCGCTTTGTTTTTTTTCTGTTACTTGGTAACTGTGCTTTGGTGTTACCCACAATTGGGTCACTCCAGATATTTCAGCAACGTCAACACGAACATGGTGATAACCGATTGGCAGTTTAGGTAATGGACAAGCAAGTTCTAAATATTTAATACCGTTAAATATATAATCGCCAGTACACATTAAATCAGCCAAACAGACATTAATATTTTCTAGTTCAAGTTCCATGAATGAAATAACACAATGTTGCGCCAATAAACGTTGATCAATACGTATTTTGAATATTGGTTTCTCTTCGCAGACAATGCTGCAATTAGGCACTAGTTGCAGCCATTTATTTGCATCTAAGGTGACATTTAAATGTTCAACTTCAGCATTATTTGTAATATCAATCCCACAGCAACTTAATGCCGCACCGCGAGTTTCGTCACTAAAAATAACGTGTTCACCAGTGTACTTTGTATACTCATACCCAATTCCATGCAGGTAAAAAAGCTGCGAAAGTGACTCCATAATCGCGCCTTATATACGTTGTGTATTAACTATACTATTTTCTGTTCCGAAGCTATTTGCAATGTAACCATCAGCTTGATGATCATTGTCCCAAATGCAGCCATTTACTAAATATCTAAAGTGGAACTGTTGATCACTTGGTAATCGTTGTTTGAATTTAAAACAGCGCCCTTTCTTGTTGAACTTCATATTAACGGGTTGCCAATTAGTAAACTCAGCAACAAGTTGAACTTCTTCAGCTTCCGGGTGCTGAAATTCAAATGTCACTTCAGCTTCATTTTTGGTTTTAAAAAATCGTTTGCTTAACATAGCGGGCTCCAACTAAACCTTTTGGTTAATTAATCCTTGCCACCGTGCTGTGTTCAACTACTCAACATATGCAGGGGTGTTATACGTAAAAACATTGTTTGTTAGTAAATCAAAGTTATGTTTATGCTTTATGACAGTGCAATTAAAATTTAATTGCACAATTTTAGTGCAATAAATGATAAAAAACCCATCAAAAAGAAACATCGCAATGAAGATAGCAATAAACAAACCACTTTGTGGTTAATGTTCGAAATATAGCCTATAAAGTAGTTAAGAATTATTCTCAGGTAAAGTGAAAAAAATTAATGTCCTCCTTGAGTAAAAAAGCCATACACCTTATGTATTTACTCTATTTCATCATAAAAATGATCACTCCTGTACAATTGTACTCGAAATGTTTTGTCACCCGCTGTCACAAACTATATACTGAGAAAAACCTTCAATCCCTAATAATAACTTCAAAGCTGAAATGGGATCCTTATGGCTAATGTAATGACTAACTTTTTTCGTTCTTTCGGTATTGCTTTAATAGCCATTATTGTTTTTGGCTATTGCCTAAATGTATTGCTTACAAAACAAATCAACAACATCAACCCTCAGCAATCAAACATAGCTCTACGTACGTTTAAAATCGCCAATACACAGCTTGAAATGCCGCCTTGGTACAATCCGATATTGAGCGGACACCATCTAATACACAGTAATAACAACGACTATTTATTAATAAAAATTACAGAGACCGAGTTTATTACTGCCAAAGCGTCATCTGTTTTAAACGCAACACTACTATCCCCTGCCAATTTAATATTATTAATATTGCTGGGCTTATGGTTAACTTGGTATTTAGGGAAGGCTCGCCAAATAAAGCGCGAACATAATGTTATTAACCAATTACACCTGCAAACACATAAATTGGTAAGTGCTTTTAATATTCAGCTTCCTCCACTTGATAATCCCACATCAGTAGCAAAATTGAGCCAAGCAATTAATGCCCTCAATAACCATGTCACTACATACGCACGAGAAACTCAAACAAGTATTTGCCAAGATAAGCTCACGCTACTGATTGATCGCCATGCTTACATCGAGCACTTAGATCGTCAGCTAAATGGCGCTGAAATAAAAAACATTAACTGTGCATTATTGTTCATTGATTTGGATGGCTTTAAACAAGTTAATGATTCATTTGGACATAGCTTTGGTGATGAAGTACTCATTCAAGTCGCCGAGCGACTTGCTAATGTTCTTCGCCACCATAAACTGAATGATTTAAATCCGACCAGTTTATTAGAACAAAATTTAGCTCGCTTAGGTGGTGATGAGTTCTCAATTTTTATTAATGAAATCGATTCTGACACTAAAACCTTAGATGTTGCTCAACACGTTTTAAATGAAATAGAACGTGACTTTGTACTCGGTAATAAAATTATAAAAATTAGTGCCAGTGTCGGTATTGCCGTTTACCCAGAAAGCGCATCAACACCCCATGCGTTATTACAAATGGCCGATGTGGCTATGTATCGTGCAAAAACAGATGGTCGTGGTATTTTTAAGGTCTATTCGCCTGAAATGGGCAACAAGATGCGTCGTTACCATTATTTATTAGAAGAGTTACGTTTAGCAATAGCGTGTCAGAATTTTCATTTATCTTTTCAGCCCATTGTTCACGTAGAAGACTGTGCAATAGATTACTTTGAAGCTCTAGTCCGTTGGGATCACCCTGTAGAAGGTGCAATATCCCCTGTTGAGTTTATTCCGATAGCAGAAGAATCAAATCTTATTTTAGAGCTTGGTGATTGGATAATGCTCGAGTCGTGTAGACAAATGTCAGCATGGCATAATGCTGGTATGCGTAAAGTAAAAATATCTGTCAATGTGTCAGGTATCCAACTTAAACATCGTCCAATTCACGAATGGGTAATGAAAAAACTAGCTAAAACAGGACTTCCACCAAGCTCCTTGATGCTAGAAATAACGGAATCAACGTTGATAACAGCCAGTGATACTATAATTAATGAACTTGAAAAGTTGCGAAAAGATGGTGTAACCATCGCCATTGATGATTTTGGTACTGGTTTTAGCTCTTTAAGTACTCTAGCTGATTTGCCAATTGATGTAATAAAAATAGATCGATTATTCATCGCACAAGCTAACGAAAACCCTAAATATAATGAAATTCTAAACTCAATCAGTGAACTAGGCACAAAATTAGGGCTTAAAATTGTTGCAGAAGGTGTTGAAGAAATAGAACAATTTGAACTAGTAAAACGTATGGGAATTAGCAGCGTACAGGGTTACCTTGTAAGTCGTCCACAGTCATCGCTAAATGTTGGTAATAAAGTTTTACAAGGTAATGTTAATCATATCGCAGCGACGGGGACCGGCGTGTGGAATCTGGAAAGTTAAATATTGACTCTAAATTTATTAGACGTAGAAATTTACGCTAAAATAGATAATAATAGTTAGCAATTTAGTACTTAGACATCCTCATACATGCTTAAAAAAAGCCTATATTCACTTATCTCTATCGTATTTTTAGTTACAACTATTTCAATAAGCATTTCAATTTATACCCTATATAGTAAAAAGGCAGTGAGTGTCGATCCTAAACTAAAAGAAATTTCCGGTATTGAGTTTGATAAAGGTAATCACCTGTGGGCTATAAACGATGGTGGTGACGAAGCTAAACTTTATCGCCTAAGAGAAGATGGGTCTATCGCCAAGGAAGTACTTGTCACAAACGCAAAAAATATTGATTGGGAGGATATGACTCAAAATGACTTCGGGCACTTCTTTTTAGGTGATTTTGGCAATAATAAACAAGAGCGAAAATGGCTAACAATTTATAAAATTGAAAACCCGATTGATATAAAAACAAACACCACAGAGGCTGAAATCATAAAGTTTACGTATCCTGAACTTGATGGGAGCCCTATTGCTGCAAGTAAACGCAATTTTGATTTAGAAGCATTTGTTGCTTTTGGTCGTCATTTATATCTATTTACTAAAAATCGCACTGTTCCCTTTGATGGCATAACTAATGTATACAGAGTAGGTGATCATGCAGCTAATTTTGACGCAAAACTTGTCGGCTCTTTTAAAACCTGCACAACAATGGAAAAGCTATGTTGGATAACTTCCGCAGCACTAAGCCCTGATCGAAAAAAACTTGTATTACTTGATTCAACCAGTATTTGGTTATTCGAAAACTTCTCCGAAGATAAGTTTTTTTCCGGTGACGTATCGCGTATTGATTTAGGTATTGTTACTCAAAAAGAAGCTATTACGTTCTACGATGAAAATACCATAGTCTTCACAGACGAGGAATTTAAAGGGATCGGCGGGAATGCTTATATCATCAAGCTTGATGAAGTAAAAAAGAATAAAATAATTAGGTCTGCCTCAAGTAATAGATCAGAATAAATCGATGTCTGAACTCTTATCAGGTGAATCAATCAAGTTATCAGCAATTAGCTCCTCATAAAAACAAAGTTTATCGCGTCCATTTTCTTTTGCGTAATACAGTGCCTTATCTGCATTTTCTAATACCGTTATCGGAAAGTCATAAGGGCTGATACGCGACATACCGATACTCAGGGTCATCTTTACTACAAATGGGAAATGAGTTGCTCTTATCATTTCAAGAAATTGACTCATCTTTTCATTAATTGATTCAAAATTAGTTGGTTCAAATACAATAACAAATTCCTCGCCACCAAAACGAAATATCAAATCGGTCGAACGAAAAAAATGACGCATTCTCTGAGCAAGTACCAGTAACACCTCGTCTCCACAGACGTGTCCGAACTTGTCATTAATACTTTTAAAGTGATCAATATCAATCATTGCAAGCCAAGATGTTGAGCTTTGCTTTAACTTCCTATGGCAATCAACCTTCGTTAACTTGTGTTGCTTTAGTACCTGTTTTTCAATAAGCTGCTTAATTTTTTTATCAAAAGTTTGACGGTTTAGCAACCCCGTTAGCTTATCTCGCTCATTTTCATGTAAAATAAATAAGTAGTTTTC
Organism: Pseudoalteromonas sp. NEC-BIFX-2020_002; assembly: GCF_013002825.1. Classification (NCBI taxonomy): domain Bacteria; kingdom Pseudomonadati; phylum Pseudomonadota; class Gammaproteobacteria; order Alteromonadales; family Pseudoalteromonadaceae; genus Pseudoalteromonas; species Pseudoalteromonas sp. NEC-BIFX-2020_002. The sequence goes on along the minus strand of NZ_JABEPJ010000001.1, from coordinate 134,489 downwards.
AAAGATTCGACAAAAAGCGTTCAGTAATACTTGATCCGCACTTTTCAATTCGTTACACACTATTGAGATTGCGCCTATGGGTTTGTCTTGAAATGAAATTGGCAACCAGCGCTTTTCAACTCCATCATTCGACTTCACTGTGATAATACATGCAGAGCGTAAGCACGATACAAGTTCAGGTTCGGGATCATCTATTATCTGTCTTGGCCCCCAGATAAATTCTTTATCGTTAAGAGTCTGCAAAGACAAACTACGTTCAATTGTCAATTCTTCTTGGACATCCAAATCTTTATAAACAGCAATTTCTGAGCAATCAACAAACTCTTTAATTGTTGAAATAAGGCTATATTCTAGTGAATCAATGTCTCTATTTTTAGTTATTTTAATAACAGAATTTAATAAACTTTCCTGCATATGACCTCTGTATTCGAGTAACTAGCAAATTGATAATAATTTACAGAATAAAATAAGTACTGAATTAATATACCCAAACCACCTCAATATGTGAGTTTCAGTTGGAATTTAAAACGATTTAGGCAAGGCATTGATTGCAAGTAATAGTGGTTCTATTGTTAAAATCAATAACGCAGTATAAATCGTTTTAAAACCAACCCATTGGGCGTTTCACCGGCACTTACTCTCATCGTTGTTGCTTCTTAAAAGGGACTGCCATTCTTGCAAAGTAACGCCTTGATATTAGGCCCCTGTGAAACGCTGAACTCTGCATCTTGAGGTGGCTTGGGTATAGTATAGTGTGTTAATACAATTTAAGCTTAAAATATTAGTAAAGTTATTTTAAGTAAAGTTTAATCCCATCCTATTTTCTCAACGGAGGTAACCCTACATATTACCGCTTAAATTTGGTCTCTAAGATAACCGATGAGGTTGTACGCTCAACGCCATCTAAATTACCAATATCATCGAGTAAATGACTTAGCTTTTCTAAATTTTGCGCTTGAACAACTGCAATTAAATCAAATTCACCGCTAATTGCATAAAGTTGTGAAATAGCGTCAATTTGCTTTAGTTCAAGATTGGTTTTTGTTGTTAGCTTTTGCTTCACTTTAATCGAAACGTGTGCCGATACCATGGCATTTAAATACGCCTCTCCATAATCAACACTGTACCCTTTAATAATGCCGCTTTCTTCGAGTTTTAGCATCCTACTTTGTACTGTAGAGCGTGACAAATTTAACGCTCTTGCTAAATCTGAAATACTCGCACGTGCGTTTGTACGTAGTATAGATAGTAATCTTTCATCTTGTTGACTAATCATTTTGGCAACACTCTTCGTTATTTTGCTTTTTATTATCGTCAATTTTAACAAAATAGCACTGCAAATTGAATCTCTGAACCATGATAATAGTAAAACAACAACTAAAGAGCTGTTTTTAAGCAGCTATATATTTTATAAATATTCGTTTTTATAACTTTTTTATAATTTATCCTCTCATATTCGTTATTTTAGGTGCGTCAAATGCAAGTAAATAGAGACTTATTCAATCATGTTATGGTTCCAAACTACAACCCGTCGGATGTTATTCCTGTTCGCGGACAAGGATCACGAGTGTGGGATCAAAACGATAAAGAGTTTATTGATTTCGCCGGTGGCATAGCGGTTAATTGTTTAGGGCATTGTCACCCTGCACTTGTAAATGCTTTAAAAGAGCAAGGCGAGAAAATTTGGCATTTATCAAATGTTATGACTAATGAGCCTGCATTGCGTTTAGCAAAGAAAATTACCGATGCAACATTCGCAGACAAAGTTTATTTTGCGAACTCAGGAGCAGAAGCAAACGAAGCGGCACTCAAACTTGCTCGTCGTTTTGCGTTGGATATACATGGTGCTGACAAAACGCAAATTATCGCATTTAACAAAGGCTTTCACGGTCGTACATTTTTCACTGTAACTGTAGGTGGGCAAGCCGCCTATTCTGATGGATTTGGCCCTAAACCTGCTGCAATCGATCATTGTGACTACAATGATTTGAACGCATTTGAAGCACTTATTAGCGACAAGACATGTGCGGTTATGATGGAGCCCTTGCAAGGTGAAGGTGGTATTATTTCGCCTACAAGCGATTTTATTAAAGGTGTGCGCACTTTGTGCGACAAACACAATGCATTACTTATCTTTGATGAAGTGCAAACGGGTGTTGGCCGTACAGGGTCTCTTTATGCATACGAAGAATTAGGTGTAACCCCTGATATTTTAACAACAGCAAAAGCCCTTGGTGGGGGATTTCCAATTGGCGCAATGATCACAACAACCGACATTGCAGCACATCTAAAAATTGGTACACATGGCTCAACATATGGTGGCAACCCATTAGCTTGCGCCGTTGCAGAAGCTGCATTTGATACCGTTAATACCCCTGCTGTACTTGCTGGCGTTAAAGAACGTGAACAACTTTTTCGAGCCGGCTTTGCTCAAATCAACGAAAAATACGACGTATTTAGTGAAGTCCGTGGTAAAGGTCTATTATTAGGTGCTGTACTTAACAGTAAGTTTGAAGGACGTGCACGGGACTTTCTCGTCGCAAGTACTGAACACGGACTTATGAGTTTGGTCGCTGGTACAAACGTTATTCGGTTTACACCTTCGCTCGTGATCCCACTAGAGGATATAAAAGAAGGTTTAGCACGCTTTGAAAAAGCAGTGGCAGATGTTGTAAACGCTTAACCTAATTTAGCACCCTACATGGGTGCTAATGGAGCACTTTGAATGCAAGTATTACGTCCTATCACCGCCAACGATTTTGATGCGTTAAAGCAAATTGCAATCGAATCTGGCCATGGTTTTACATCATTGCCCGTTGATGATGCTTTATTGCTAGAAAAAATTGAACGCGCAGAAAGAAGTTTCGCGAAAAACATTACTCAGCCCCACGACGAAACTTACTTATTCGTATTAGAGGACAGTGAAACAGGGCAAGTCGTTGGCACCACAGCGATTGAGGCTGCGGTGGGTTTGAACGTGCCATTATACCATTACCATCTAGGTAAAACAGTTCACCACTCTGCAACCCTGAAAGTATATAACACAGTTGATATTTTAAGCATGTGTAATGATTACACAGGCTGCTCTGAGATTTGTACATTATTTTTACGCGAAGACAGCCGTAAAGGCTTGGCTGGACGTTTTTTATCACGTTCACGATTTTTGTTTATGGCACAGCACAGTGAACGATTTGCTGACACGATCATTGCCGAAATGCGCGGTGTAAGCGACGAAGACGGCCACTCACCTTTTTGGCAATGGCTTGAAGAACACTTTTTTAGTATTGAATTTCCTCAAGCTGATCACCTTGTTGGTTTAGGCGATAAATCGTTTATAAGTGAACTCATGCCTAAATACCCTATTTATGCCAATTTACTCAGTAAGAAAGCGCAGGCAGTGATAGGAAAAGTTCATGAGCATACAAAACCTGCACTGAAACTCCTTGAAAAAGAAGGCTTTGAACATCGTGGCTACGTTGATTTATTTGATGCTGGGCCAACCGTTGAAGCAAAATTAGGAAATATACGCAGTGTGCGTGAATCCTTAGTGTGCCCGATATCAATTGGTGAGCTGGATCATATTAATGAACAAAGCTCCGACACACTCGCTATTTGCAACCAAGGCGTGAATGACTTCAGAGCAACGTTTACCAAACACGCTCACTATAACCATGCCAAGCACACTTTAATTATTAGCCGTGAAGTTGCAACCGCACTTAAATTAAAACAAGGGGATGCAGCGCGTTTCTTCCGCCTGTAAACCTCGTAGGAGTTTATAATGAGCATTGAGACTCAAAGTACACAGTTAATCAATAACCAATGGCATGCTGGCCTAGGTCATGACTTTAATTCAATTAACCCTAGTAATGGTCAGATAATCTGGCAAGGCAAAACGGCAAGTAAAGAGCAAGTTGATGCTGCAGTAAAGTCAGCGCGTCTGGCACAATTAGCATGGGCTGAATCATCAATTGAAAATAGAATTACAATTCTTGAAAACTTCGTTGCTCAACTAAAAAAACACAGCGAAGAGTTTGCTACCATAATTGCAAGCGAGACAGGGAAACCACTTTGGGAATCGCGCACTGAAGTTGGCGCAATGGCAGGTAAAGTTGCTATTTCTATCAATGCACATAACGAACGTACGGGTACCACAGAAAACTCAATGCCAGGTGCCAAAGCATTTATTCGTCATAAACCACATGGCGTAGTCGCTATTTTTGGCCCATATAATTTTCCTGGCCATTTACCAAACGGCCATATTGTTCCAGCCATTTTAGCTGGCAATACGGTGGTATTTAAACCCTCAGAGCTGACGCCTTTAGTCGCGCAATACACGCTCAGTTTATGGTTAAAAGCAGGTTTGCCAGCAGGTGTCATTAACCTTGTCCAAGGTGAAGTGCAAACAGGTATAGCACTTGCGAGCCATCAAGATACTGACGGTTTATTTTTTACTGGTAGTTCAAACACAGGCCATTTATTGCATAAACAATTTGCAGGTCACCCTGGCAAGATTTTAGCATTAGAAATGGGTGGCAATAACCCCCTTATTATTAAAGGTGTAGCTGATGTAAGTGCCGCAGTCCATGACATAATTCAATCAGGGTTTATTACTTCTGGCCAGCGCTGCACCTGCGCGCGTCGTGTGTTTATTGAAAACACACCAAATGGCGATGCCATTTTAGAAAAACTGATCACCGCCACTAAACAAATTAATGTAGCGGATAGTTTTAGTGAAGATCAACCCTTTATGGGCGCTATGATCAGCGAAAAAGCAGCGTTAGGTATGGTGGCCGCTCAGCAGCAGCTATTATCGATGGGTGCCAAGTCACTCGTTACGCTTGCTCATTTAAAGTCAGGAACAGGATTTGTAAGCCCAGGTATTATTGATGTAACCAACGTGGCTGATATTCCTGATGAAGAACACTTTGGACCGTTAATTAAAGTTTACCGTTATAACGATTTTGACAGTGCTATTAGTGAAGCGAACAATACGTCATTTGGTTTATCTGCTGGTCTATTAAGTGATTCACGTGATGACTATGATCATTTTTTAAAGCGTATTCGCGCTGGAATTGTTAACTGGAACCGCCCAATTACAGGTGCATCCAGTGCGGCACCTTTTGGTGGTATTGGTGCCAGCGGTAACCACAGAGCAAGCGCCTATTATGCAGCAGATTACTGCTCATATCCTGTTGCATCAGTTGAAGCATCACAGGTTAATCTACCTACAACCCTTGCGCCGGGCTTAATCATCGAATAATCAGCCTGTGGCGTAACGGCCACAGTAACCAAATTAAGGAATTAAAAATGCACACAAATGTAAATACTCTTTTTGACAACTTATGGCAAAACTACCTTGCAGTCACTCCTTCAGCTGTAAAAGTACATGAATTACTTGGATCAACGCAAAAAGATGATGTGATCAATGATCATATTGCGCTTCGTACCTTTAATCATGAAAAAATTGGGCTTGAAAAACTAGCAGCTCATTTTCTAGCGGTAGGTTACAAAGAATGCGGTGAATACCACTTCGAAGCTAAAAAACTATACGCCAAACATTATGAACACACTGATCCAAAACAGCCAAAAGTATTTATCTCTGAGCTGCTAGTAGAAAAGTGCTCCACTGAATTGCAAAATATCGTCAACGAGATGGTTGCAAACATCGACGAAAGCGCAGTTACCGGCGATAATTTTTTATATTCGGGTACTCATTGGCAAGTTGACGCTGATACCTACAAGGCATTATTAGCTGAGAGTGAATACGCAGCATGGATGTCAGCATGGGGTTACCGTGCAAACCACTTTACCGTAAACATCAATGAGCTTGCCAAGTTTGATAACATTGAAGATGTAAACCAAGCACTTAAAGACGCAGGTTTTGCACTTAATACCTCAGGCGGGGAAATAAAAGGTTCACCTGCTGTACTATTAGAGCAATCATCAACGCTTGCTGATGACTTTGAGGTTGAATTTAGTGACACAAAAATGAGCGTTCCGAGTTGTTTTTATGAGTTTGCTATTCGTTATGCTAAGCCTGATGGTGAGCTTTATACCGGCTTTGTTGCCGCCTCAGCAGATAAAATATTTGAAAGTACTAACGCGCGTTAATAAAATAATGCGGCTTGCTAAATTATTTACATAAAAGCTGAACTAAGGCCCTACAATTTTTGTAAGGCCTTTTTGTAATACATACTAATTAGTTAAGTTGTTCAATTATTTAACCGATTGATGTAATAAATTCATCACAAAAATAGCGGTTTATAATCATTCTCTAATTGTTCAAATGACAGGTTACCTATAAAACGGCCAAAACTAAGCCACGTTGCCAAACCTCTTAAATCTTTAAAGTGCGGTGGCACAAACTTAGGTGATTCTATTACGCCTAAATCATGCAACTGGGAAATCAATCTAAAGTCATCTATCGAAATTTTACCGACTAACAATAATGGTAATTGATCAATACGACCAAGCTGTATTGCTACACGTATTAAATTATAAACCAGTACAAACCCTTTTATATATGCGATGTCTTTTGTAAAGGGTAATCCTGTCGCTGTACTGCCTCTAAATACGCGTTGTGCCAGGGTATAGCTTTCATCTTTGCTTAAACCTTGCGCAACGTAATCTCGATAAATATCAACAAACTCAGCGCCATCAATCACCTTAGTCACCGCTTGAATGCGGTTTACTAGCTTCGCTAAACGACGCGGTGTTGATTTAAGCGTGATGATCTCAGTTAAAACAGCAAGCCCTTCTTGGGTCACGGTAGAGCTGGGTGTCCCTTTGCTTAAACATGTTAAATAAGGCTGAGCTAAGCCATTTTGTGTGGTGCCAACATGGATCCACCCTTCATGAACTTCTAAAATATCTAGCTCACGTTGTGAAAACTTCACGTCTTGATTCAGCTTAATATTGTTAGCGCCCGCAGCGGCGTCACTGACGATCCCATCGCTAATCATCACCTCAACATCGATACCTGGCATGCTTAATTTCACTTGTTCAGCAAGAATTTTAACCGCTTCATCGGCATCAATATTCTTAGGGTCATCAGGTAAAATGTCCGCAGAAAGTAAGTTTTTAAGAGGCAACTCGAGCATATTTGCAAGCTCTGATAATGATGGCTCCCCCGCATGAAATAAATCTTTTGGATGCCCAAACAACTCGACAGATAAGTCATGGAACTCAGGTGTGCCTCTGTATTCAAGCATACTCAGTACTGTTTTATATTCAGTACACATTTTGCTCATGTATTGCGCTATCGGGTTTAATTGCCCGAGCTGGCTGATAATATTACGATTTAAATCAGAAAATGCTTGACGTAAATCACTCGGGACAAAGCCTAAATCACGTTGTTGGTAATAGGCTCTATCTACGAGCGGATTCTTTTGACACTTTTGTCTGAAAAACTCTTCTTTTACGCTTTTATCCCAATTAATGGCATCTAAAATACGTATCGGTGTTTGCAGCGCGATTAATCGATCTGATAACTCCCGAGTTTTAAGTAATAACGCCTTATCTATCATGCTCTAAGCTCTGTGGGGTATGAGCCTTGAGCATAGGATAGTTTTTCGTATATTCAAAGCAAATTATTACTACTTTAGCATATTAATTGGGCTTGAAAAGTCAGTAACTCGCTGTATTACTTTAGCGTCTTTATAGAGTAATAAAGTAGGAACTTGACTCACTTCATTGGAAATAAATAAGTCATTCCCATGATCTATATAAAGTGGATGAAGCACTTTAAATTTTTCTACGTACTCAGCCACAGCGGCTTCATCCGTCCATAGTTGACTCACTCTCGCCTCTGTATCTATTCCCAGCGCCGTTAAGGCATTTATTTGCTCTTGTGCTGCAATACAGTTTTTTGCCATCTTTGGGCGAGTATCCGCTAAATACCAGTCGCACCAAGTCGCTGTATATAAAACAGCTTTTAAGCCTTTGTCTGGAATGGTGAGAGTAAGCGCTACTTTTTGACTCTCTTTATCCAATAAGCGTGGCTTTTCAACAACACCATCATGAGATAGTAATCGTAGTGTGTTATCAAGTGCTTTGTCAGCATCATGCCCTTGAAAAATCACTCTCCCCGTTTTATCCAGTAATACATGAAAAGGCGTACCTCTAAACTCATAGTGTTTCGCGACTTTAGCAGTATCATCAGTCATAATCGGCATTGTTAAATTAAAGCGTTTTTTAACAGCCTCTACAGCACTCGGATCATCATTGAGGTCGATATTAATTGCTATCGTATCAACTGACTCCCCATATTGTTCATATGCATGCTGAAAATGCGGCATTTGTTCCATACACGGTTTACACCACGTAGCCCAGAATTTTAGATACACAGGTTTTTTACCTATAATTTGGTTTAGTTCAAAGAGTTCGCCCTGTTGGTTTTTTAATGTCAGGCTTGATTCATTTGCCTGTGTAGTTGCACTGCCTAAACATAAAAATAACCATAGCGCTGTAACGTATATACATTTCATCTTTGTCATCCCTAAAATAAAAACACTTTAGCATAGCAACTTAAGAGCTAACTTGTAATTTTGCGACATTTTCAGTGACTTTAATTCGATGGTTTAAACTAAATGTTATGCCCATACGTAATGATTAATAGATCAACAAATAATTTGGAGTAGCAATGAAAAATGACATTGATGGCAAACAAGTACTTGCGGTATATGAGCGAATTATCCAACGTGGTGAGATTACTGAAGAAGGCAAATACTATATGGGGTTAACAGCGTTTTCTGATATTGATGGGTACACGGTTTATTTAAAAGGCAGTGGTGTAACGCTGAGATTTGGGTTTCACAATACTTACCATCTTGATTATGAGCACGACAAGCATAAAGATGACTTTCTTAAAAAAATCATTAACATCTTTAATGAGGAATAATTGTGTCACTACATCGTCCTCGTCGCGCGCGACCTAAGAATAATAGCAAAGGCACTGTATTCATAAACCATGTAATTGAACGTTTGCGTGAAGATCCGAGCAAGTTAGATATTATCCGAAAAAACTTGGATGAATATCGCCAGCAACGTTTTCTCAAACGTGGTTTTTTATTAGCTATCGAAAGATTTGATTGGGTATTTGAGGCCTCAAATAATGTTGATGATATATGTGAGCAGATATTAGCTGATGACTATATAGGCAACAGATTACGTCGTTACCCTTTGTTATTTAAAGGTGTTCGCTAACATTAGGGGTAATTTAACGTACTAAGTAAGTAAGTCACCGTTTATAGGTGATACTAAACGTAAAAAATGATAGATTGCGGCAATTTTAAAATTTTGAGAACCAGCTATGTCAAAAGTTGTCGACACTGCGAATTCAACACCGCCTGAAAAACAATCGGGGTTATTTAACCGATTTTTAGCAACCGTTGAGTTTATGGGGAATATGTTACCCCACCCTATCACCTTATTTGCGATGTTTTGTGTAGCCATCGTTGTTTTTAGTGGCATCGCCGACTGGTTTGGCTTAAGTGCGATTGATCCGCGTCCAATTGGATCTGCAGGGCGTGATCCTGATGGTGTTATTGAAGTGGTCAGTTTACTAAGTGCTGAAGGTTTACAACGCATAGTGACCGGGTTAGTAACAAATTTTACAAGCTTTGCCCCTTTAGGGACTGTGCTTGTGGCCTTACTTGGTGTAAGTGTTGCTGAGCATTCAGGGCTTTTATCTGCTGCAATGCGCGGCATGGTTATGGGTGCTTCAAAACGTTTAGTTACTTTTATGGTTGTTTTTGCGGCTATTTTATCCAACACCGCATCAGAGCTTGGTTACGTTGTTTTAATTCCGCTCGCTGCAATGATATTTCACAGCTTAGGCCGTCACCCATTAGCGGGCCTTGCTGCCGCTTTTGCCGGTGTTTCCGGTGGTTACAGTGCCAACTTATTATTAGGAACTATTGATCCATTACTTGCGGGTATCACTACTCCTGCTGCACAAATGATCGATCCTACTTATCAAGTTGGCGCAGAAGCTAACTGGTATTTCATGATGATTTCGGTTTTACTTATCGCAGTTCTAGGTACCTTAGTCACCGAAAAAATTGTTGAACCACGCCTTGGTAAATACAACCCTGACGATGCAAGTGCAGATTTAGAGCAAAATAATATTCAAGGTTTAACAGCTGTTGAAAAGTCAGGCTTAAAATGGGCAGGGTTTTCTTTATTAGTTGTATCACTATTATTAGCGTGGACTATTGTGCCTGCTGATGGCATTTTGCGTAATCCAGAAACTGGTCTAGTTACACAATCACCATTTTTAAAAGGGATTGTCGTATTTATATTTGTTACTTTTGGTATTCCTGGGTTTGTGTATGGTCGTGTTGTCGGCACCATGAAAAATGATAAAGATGTCATTGATGCTATGAGCAAAAGCATGAGTTCAATGGGCATGTACATTGTATTGGTATTCTTTGCAGCACAATTCGTCGCATTTTTTAAATGGACAAATTTAGGCACTATTTTAGCAATCAATGGCGCTGCTATGTTACAAGCGCTTAATCTGACTGGCCCCGAGGTATTCGTACTCTTTATTTTTATGTGTGCTTTAGTTAATTTAAGTTTAGGCTCTTCATCGGCGCAATGGGCCGTTACCGCCCCTATTTTTGTACCAATGCTTATGTTAATTGGTTATGCACCAGAGACAATTCAAGCCGCGTACCGTATTGGTGACTCAGTTACTAATTTAATCACACCAATGATGAGTTACTTTGGGCTCATACTCGCGGTAGCCACTAAGTATAAAAAAGACATGGGAATTGGTACACTCGTCGCTACGATGCTGCCATATAGCATGATATTCTTTGTTGGTTGGGTCGCCTTGTTCTATCTGTGGGTCTTTGTTCTAGGCTTACCTGTTGGGCCTGACTCACCCATTTATTATACTCCTTAATAATATTTTAATAATGCCAGCACCCGCTGGCATTATTACATTTATACCTACCAAATGAGGCCTCAACTATGAAAGCACTTTTTCTCATCTTATTTACTTGCTGTTTATTAAGTACACCTTGCATAGCAGAACAAAAAAATCCTCAAGTAATTGAGTTAATAAAGCTAAACAATTTCGCTAACCCTCAAGAAAATATTTATACCTCAGGGCAGCCGACACAAGCACAGCTTTCGCAACTTGCTGACAAAGGGGTAAAGCATATTATAAACCTACGCGGTAAAAATGAAACTCAGTGGGATGAAGAAGATGTTGTAAATACACTTGGTTTGCAATACGCGGCATTACCAATAACTTCAAAGGCTGATATAAATGTTACAAACGCTATTTTATTACAGAAATTGCTAAATGAAACATCATCTGAGGCAACTTTATTGCATTGTGCCAGCAGCAATCGTGTCGGTGCCCTTGTTGCTGTATACCATGCAACTGAGCTTAAACTGCCCATTGAGCAAGCAATAGCAATCGGTAAGCAATGGGGTTTAAAAAGTTTAGAATCGGTTGTCACAGATGAAGTTACCCGCTATCAAAACACGCTAATACAAAAATAATAAACGGAGGGTAATAATTAGTTGTTTTAATTATAAATCTCGATTGTTAAACTCACCCCAACTTACTTAAATGGATTTAAAAATGAAAAAAATTCTACTTTTACTTGCTCTATTTTGTTCCTCAGCTCAAGCAATTGAATTTCAAAAATACCCTATTCTTTTAGAGTCATCCAGTGGCGAACATGTAACGATCATTGAAAGTCGAGATAAGTCTCAGGCTTTAATTAAAGTGGTCGGTGTTAATAGCCCAATTGATGAAGTCGTTTTTTTAACAGACTTAAAACCTCACGGCAGTATTGAAGCTTATAAATACACTTTTGATGGTGAACAACGCGCTTTAATCACAAAAGGAAAAAGCTATAGCTGTTGCAACTACACGCTATATTTGCCGAATACACGACAAGGTATTTACTTATCAGAACTAAAAGATAAACGCTCAACCGCTATTTCTGAAGATGTATATGCGCAATATCAGGCACAACAAGAACAAGGTATACAACTAAAATTGGCTAAGTTTGATCGTGACAATAGCATTAAACAATCGCAAATAGCATTAACTGCTGCAACCAAAGAACTTAATAAGTTTTGCGGTAAAAACATTACAACAACAGTTAATTGGCAAGAACTTGATGATAAAATACTGCAGACCTACGCTGTCGGTGCTTATTGTGCTCAAATTGCAACAAGCTTGGCACAACAATGTAAAAAACAACCTGAATTTAAAACGAAAGCACAGCGGTTTGGAAAAATTTCATGTGAGTTTGCTGATGAACTAAAGCTACGCCACACCGATACGTTAATTCAATTTAAAACAGCGCCAAAAGCCCCAAATCAAGCTCAGTTTGTTGAAGCCTATTTACGTAATCTCTAGCTCAAAAGTAAAAAGCCCTAACATTAGGGCTTTCAAATTCTAATAAAGTACGGTTAACGCTTAAAGTAACTGTTCCTTTAAAGCTGCCATGCATAGCTAAGCTTTGTAAAAAACGTACGTTGATTTCGCTCTAAACTTTTCAGCGAATCATTTTGGTAACCTTTATCAGAATACCCTAAGTAAAACAGTGTTTGAGCATTGATCTTGTAAGAATAAATTAGCTGATTACCTAACTCTCGATTCGTCTGATTAACAGCATAATAATAGGCCTCTTTATTACGGTCAATATCTTCAAACTGCATAACCAGTTTAAGCATAGAGCGCATATTAAATTTATAGTAAATACGTAAATCAGTTTGATTAGCAGTATAAATTCGCTCGCCATTTTGAGCATTCAAACGACTATAGCTATGCTCTAATTGCACTTGCCAATGGTCATTAATATCCCAAGTAAACTCAGGTTCAATGGCCAGTAACTCACCTAGCTGCTCATTGCTATAATCTATTTTACTGCCAAATTCACTGTATAATGTTAAACGAATGTCATTAGTTGGATTAAACCCACCGTACACAAAACCAATGTTTTGGTTATAAAACTCATCATAATAATTTTCATTTCGGTGGGTTAAACCAAATTGTAAAAATGACTGTAACTGTCCATTTAATTCAACAACTGCTTCATATTCTTCTTCAAGTAAGCGGCCATCAAGTGCCCATGATTTATCCCAATCAGCTTCATATGAATATTCTGTTATGATGTTATCAGCATCGAGATACCAGGTTTGACCGCCCCCTAGATTTACTTTTTTGTAATCAACTTTTGCTTGGTAACCTAAATCAGTACGGTAATCTTCACCCACGTGCTCGTAACTTGCATATAACTCATAATCACGTTTTTCTCGTGTAAATTCAATTTTATAGGCTTGATCTGATTGATCTTGCTTTAAATTATATTTATCAACAAGGTAAGTCGAATTCTTCGTGTCTGCGGTAGCAACTTGGTACATTAAACTATCTGTTTGGTTAAACCAGTAACTACCATCAAGAGACAATACCGTATTATGATAATCAGCTGATTCACGATGGGTAGTCATTACGCCAATGGTACCTTGTTCTCCTATATCATATTGATAACGCCCTACTGAGGCTTTTGATTTACCCCCTAAGTTAGCAAAACCTGAACCTTGATTTGTAGGTAATAACACACTGGTATTTTCATCATCAGCATACATAAAACCATAGCTATGGTTATTGGTTTTACCTGTTATTTTTGCGCCAATTTCAGGCTCTGCAATAGTACGGGTATAAAGTAATTCAAATAGACTACTCTTAAAATACGATGCGCCATCTAAAAAGAAGGGGCGCTTTTCAGCAACATAAATTGAATAGGTGGTGTTTACATCCAGCTCTAACTCATCTGCTTCCACTTGTGAGAAATCAGGGTTAATTGTTGCATTGATCACCGCATCTTGCGTGATCCCCCAGCGTAAATCTAAACCAGCTTCAGTATCAATATCACCATTTTCCCAATCGCCAGGCACTGTGTCTTTAACATCATGACGTAGTGCTGTAAATGTTGGTGTTACTTGAATATTTTTACTAGGCTCCATGGCATTAAAGCCAGTAATTTTGTCAAATTGGCAAAAGCTGCATTTTGTGTCACGGTCAAATCCGACGTTCGACATTTGGTATGTCACATCACGAGGATAATTTCGCCACGCAGCAAAACTCCATGTCATATCCGCTTTATTTTTAGGAAATCGCAATGCGGTGAATGGAATTCGCATTTCCACCACATAGCCTTGTTCAGTAATTTGACCGGCGCTATCCCAAATTGCATTCCAAGATGGGTCTTCACTCCAGCCATCTGTATCAGTCATACGCATATCCCCTTGAGCACCCAGCGGATTTACATAAAACTCATAGCCTGTACGTTCATCATTAAATGTATCAATCATTATTGCGACATTATCGTCAGACCATAAAGTATCTCGGTCTCTTAATGCTGCACGTATTTGACTCGGATCATTATCGTATGCAATAAAACCAACATATAGATAGCTGCCATCTTCATACAGGTAGGCATCAGTTTTTACCGGAGGGGTACCTTTTTCATTAGGTTCATTTTGATATTTCAGAGCAACTAATGTCGCTTGTTGCCAATGGGGTTCATTGAGTTGGCCGTCTATATCGATACTTTTATCAATATGGGCCAGATTGAATTGTTGCTTTTCAGCTACGCTAAAGAAGCTACATACTGTCAGTACGACAAAGAATACTTTTATATTTATCGATTTTAGAAGCTGCATAAACATCCGTTTAGAATCAGATTACTCATCAGGAGTAAATTAATTCGTAAAGTTTAATTCAAGCAGGGTCATTTGTTAATAGTTTAATTAAATAAATGTTATTAATAATTAATAAATTGGAGGTGAAATGGTATTTAAATTAACTTTCGATTAATTTTAGTTTGTTTGCAACGCCATTCCAGGTGTCTGCATCATCTGGTGCGGGTTTAACTTCAGTTATTCTCGGCCACACAAGTGCAAGTTCAGCATTAAGTTCGGTAAAATCTTTTTGCGATTCGGGTAATTCATCTTCTTGATATATTGCTTCAGCAGGACACTCAGGTACACATAAACCACAATCAATACAATCAATTGGACTAATTGCTAAAAAGTTAGGCCCCTCATAAAACGCATCTGCAGGGCATACTGATACACAGTCCGTGTATTTACATTTAATGCAATTTTCAGTGACTACAAATGCCATATTCTTACTATGCCTATATTTACTCAACAACAGCGCTGGATCATACCCAACGCTTGAAAAAATACAATAAATAATCACTGCCATCGCAGCTTAAATTAACGTAAAATACGCGCCATTGTGAGCGGTTCGCCAAAGTGACTGCTAAGACACCTAATAGAGATTAAATATGATACGTTTAACAGAAATAAAACTGCCTCTTGAGCATAGCGAAGACGCAATTGAACAAGCCATTATTACCAAGCTTGCCATTAATGCAGATCAACTTCACAGTTTTAACGTCTTTAAACGTGGTTACGACGCACGTAAAAAAACCGCAATCTTACTCATTTATACCCTTGATATTGTCGTTGATAATGAAGAGCAGCTACTCGACAAGTTTGCAAAAGATCAACACGTTAAAGTCGCACCTGATACCAGCTATAAGTTTGTAGGTAAGGCACCTTCCACAATCCAAGAGCGTCCTGTTGTTATTGGTTTTGGGCCTTGTGGTTTATTTGCAGGCTTGATATTGGCACAAATGGGCTTCAAACCTATTATATTAGAACGCGGTAAAGAAGTACGCGAACGCACAAAAGATACATTTGGTTTTTGGCGTAAACGTACTTTAAATACGGAGTCAAATGTACAATTTGGTGAAGGCGGCGCAGGTACATTCTCTGATGGCAAACTATATAGCCAAGTAAAAGATCCAAAGCATTATGGTCGAAAAGTAATTACTGAATTTGTAACCGCAGGTGCACCAGAGGAAATTTTGTACGTAAGCAAACCTCATATCGGTACCTTTAAACTCGTTACCATGATTGAAAAAATGCGTGCAAGCATTGAAGCGCTTGGCGGTGAAATTCGTTTTAGCACACGTGTCGATGATATTTTACTAGAAGACGGTCAAGTTACCGGTCTTAAACTTTCATCAGGCGAGCAACTCAATACTCGCCATGTTGTGCTTGCTGTGGGTCACAGTGCCCGTGATACTTTTCAAATGGTGCATGACAAAGGTATTTACGTTGAAGCAAAACCATTTTCTGTTGGCTTTAGAATTGAGCATAAGCAATCAATGATTGATGAATGCCGTTTTGGTACGAATGCGGGCAATCCAATTCTTGGTTCAGCTGATTATAAACTTGTACATCATTGCGACAATGGCCGGACTGTTTACAGCTTTTGTATGTGCCCGGGTGGAACTGTGGTTGCTGCAACATCAGAGGAAGGTCGCGTTGTTACCAACGGCATGAGCCAATATTCACGCAGTGAACGCAATGCAAACAGCGCTATCGTTGTGGGCATTTCCCCCGATGAAGATTTTCCAGGGCATCCACTAGCTGGCATTGATTTGCAGCGCAAACTCGAAGAACAAGCATACGAGTTAGGTGGCAGTAATTATGACGCACCTGCACAATTAATTGGTGACTTCTTAAAAGGGAAAGACTCAAGTACATTAGGTGATGTTAAACCTTCGTATACTCCAGGCATTAAGCTAACTGATTTGGCAAAAGTGCTACCACGTTTTGCAATTGACGCCATCCGTGAAGCAATCCCTGCATTTAACAAGCAAATTCGTGGTTTTTCAACTAATGATGGATTATTGACGGGTGTTGAAACACGCACTTCATCACCTATTTGCATCAAACGCGATAAGAGTATGCAAAGCATTAATACCCTAGGCTTATATCCTGCCGGTGAGGGTGCGGGCTACGCAGGTGGTATTCTTTCCGCAGGTATTGATGGGATAAAAGCAGCCGAAGCTTTAGCATTATCAATGATTGAGAAAAACACATAACCAAGTTTTTGACTTAATTTGATGTAAGCCCCACAAGTTGGGGCTTTTTTATGCCCATATTTTAAGTAATACCAATCGTGTTAAGTTACTGACCAATTATAGCGACAGGTAAATGGAGTGATAACAAGGCATAAATTTTGACATGGTGTTGTTCTCGGCAATTGCTTCTGCATTGCTCTACCTCCTGCATCCAGTCGTACATGAAAAAATTATAACGCAGTTAGCGCTTTATTTAGCTCGCTAGGATGGTTAAATATTTAAGTCGATTGGTATAAGAGTAACAAAAAAGCCTGAGTAAACTCAGGCTTTATCACTTTGTGTACTTTTAATATTACTTTTTCAAAGCAAGCTTTTCGCCTTTAAGGCTTTTACGTACACCTGAAATACGCGAACGGTTTTTTGCACGAGCTTCACCCGTTGCTTGACCAGAGACTTTATTACTGCGCGAACGACGTAAATGAGACGGTTTTTTACCAATTTTATCAATCAGTACTTCACGGTTACTTACTTTATAACCTGGTAAGTATTCACGCTCAATTTTTTGACCTATTAGGGTTTCAATTTCGAATAAAGTATTTTCTTCTTCACGGCTTACAAACGAAATTGCTTCACCTTGATTACCAGCACGGCCAGTACGGCCAATGCGATGTACGTAATCTTCTGCAAGCCATGGTAAATCAATATTGATCACACGCGGTAAACCATCGATGTCGATACCTCGCGCGGCCACTTCAGTTGCTACGAGCACGCGAACTTTACCCGCTTTAAAATCACTTAATGCGCGACGACGATTACCTTGCGTCTTATCACCATGACATACAGCCGCAGGAATACCATCAAGATTAAGTTCTTTGACTAACTCGTCAGCTGTGTCTTTCATATTTACAAACACAAGCACTTGCTGCCAGTTCTTTTTCCCAACAAGTTCAGATAGTAATTCTTGCTTACGGCGCTCTTCTACTGGGTAAACAACGTGATGTACAGTTGCTGCAGTGCTGTTTGTTTGATCAACGCGCACAATTTCCGCTTGCTTTAACACTTTACTTGCAAACTGCTTAATTGCCGCTGGGAATGTAGCCGAAAATAATAATATTTGGCGCTCATCAGCACAGGCATTGATCACGGTTTGCATATCACCAATAAAGCCCATATCAAGCATACGGTCAGCTTCATCAAGAACTAAATGCTTAACCTGAGCAAGGCTCAAGTTACCAAGGCGAATATGATCAAGTAAACGACCCGGAGTAGCAACAACGACATCTACCCCCTCTTTTAGACCATTCGCTTGACCTGCTATGTTAACACCGCCGAAAAGGCAAACGGTTTTAAGAGCAGTATACTTAGCAAAATCTTTAAAATTATTGGCTATTTGCTCTGCAAGCTCACGAGTAGGAGCTAATACTAATGCACGCGGTGCATTTGTTGGCGTATGCTCAACTTCAGATAGTTTTTGAATAATAGGTAGAGCAAATGCAGCTGTTTTACCTGTGCCTGTTTGGGCACTGGCTAAAACATCTTTGCCTTTACGCACTGCTGGAATAGCATTACGTTGAATGGGCGTAAGGGTGTGATAGTTAAGTTCATCTAACGCCTGAAGAAGTTCAGGGGCAAAACTAAAAGATTTAAAATTCATGCTGTATAACCTGCGGCCACATTATCAAGGGTCGCAAATTATACAGCAATTTGAAGTAAGCAGTTAGTTATAACTTAACTAAAGTGCCTTTTAATGCCACACCGGCCATAATTGTGCCCGCGCCGCATTCATATTCAGTGCTACTAATGAATTTACGTTTTTTATAATACGACTGAATATTAACAACCGCATTCATCCCCTCTTTCACAGCACGTTGCTGTAGTGCTTTTAGCGCACTAAGCATCACCCATTCGCATGCTTCAGTATCAGATTTACCAAATGCATTGGTTTTTTTATTACTGATCACTTCACCGTATTTACTGCTTTCTTTACTGTAGCTTTGATCTGCAAAATACAATGGAATATCTAATAAAGCATCCTTTGCTTTACTGCTTTCTAGCAGTTGTTGAATTGGGTATTTAGTTATATCGTCACGCGCTTCAACAGCTGTTGTTATTAAAGTAGTCGCCAATAACAGAGCGCTATAAACTATTTTCATCTTTATTTTCCTTGTTGAGTATAAAATTTCCATGCAACACCAAAACCAACTGAGACATTACTATCTTGTTTAATTAAAGGACTACGTTGCTGTTTACTATCTGCTAAGTGGTGATATTTCACAAATCCACCCAGCCAATATTTTTTAGTATCAAAATTTACCCCTAAAGATAAATCTGTACCTGAATATCCTGAACCAACGGTAAATTCACTGCGATTTATACGGCTATTTAACGCTGATATACCATAGAAATAATTTAAATAACGACTATCAGCAAAGTTTACATTCGCTCGGATAGTGGTGGTTATTTCATAATTATCACCCGTTAACAAAAGGGTTTCAAAATAAACACTCGGCCCATACCGCCACCCTGCATTTGTCAGTGAACTAAAATCCGTCGCCATTGCTTTACGAGTAAATAAACCAACATATAACTGTTCTTCGGCTTTAGGTGACCCTAGTAAGTAGTAATTTAATGAAGGACCGAGTTCAAAGACCCAATCAAGGTCTTCCATCCCTTCTCGTGCCTGGTTATCTTTACTATCAACCGCTAAACTAACCCCTGCTGAAATATCTAAATGCAATTTATCATGTTGCCATAAATACCCTGTTAGGTTATTACGATCTAAATCTAACTCATCACTTTGATAACGGATATAGGGCACTGGCAATATATATTGCTCACTTTGATCTGAGCCTAAATAATGGGGAATATCAGCCGCAAAAACGCCACCACCAATTTCCAGCTTAGAAGCGGATAAAACAGCACCACTAAATAGAGTAAACAATAATAGTAGCCAGCGCATTTTATTCACCTCTAAAACGCTTAAAAATAAGTGATGTATTAATCCCACCAAATGCAAAGTTATTACTCATTACATAATCAGTGTGTATCTCACGACCTTGCTCAGTGATGTAATCAAGCGGGGCACATTCACTGTCAATCTCTGTTAAATTGATCGTTGGGGCAAACCAATTATCGCTCATCATATTAATACTTGCCCACGCTTCAATCGCGCCGCATGCACCTAAAGTATGCCCCAAGTAACTTTTAAGCGAGCTAATTGGTTTTGTACCTAAAGCATTAAAAGTTGCATGGGATTCTGCAATGTCACCTCGATCAGTTGATGTTCCATGGGCACTTACATAACCAATTTCATCCGCAGATAAATCAGCATCCTGTAACGCCATTTCAATCGCTACTTGCATTGTAGATGCAGTCGGCTGAGTGACATGCTGACCGTCAGAGTTACAACCAAAGCCAACTATTTCAGCTAAAATTGTCGCACCACGTGCTTTTGCATGTTCATATTCTTCTAAAATAAGCGTAGACGCGCCTTCACCTATAACTAACCCATCACGGCTTTTATCAAACGGACGTGGTGTCATTTTTGGTGTGTCATTTTGCGTGCTGGTAGCATAAAGTGTATCAAATACAGCAGCTTCAGTAACACATAGTTCCTCAGCACCACCAGCAACCATTAGCTTTTGGCGACCAAACTTGATTGCTTCATAGGCATAACCGATGCCTTGTGAGCCAGAGGTACACGCTGAACTAGTAGTAATAACACGTCCTTTAAGGCCAAAAAACACCCCTACATTTACAGGAGCCGTATGCGCCATCATTTGAATATAACTGGTTGCCGTTACACCATTCATAGAGCCAGTTTCCATCATCCGACCAAATGACACCAGCGGTTCAGTTGAGCCGATTGACGAACCATACGATACACCGGTTGAGCCATCAGTAAGCGAGGGGTGTTCTAATAATTTAGCTTGTTCAAGTGCACGTTCTGTCGCAACGGTCGACATCAACGATACTCGTCCCATCGAACGTACTTTTTTACGTGAATAATGTGCAGGGCGACTAAAATTTTCAACTGGGGCAGCGAGATTAGTATTCAAACCATCTATGTATTCCCAGCTTTTCATCTGCTTAACGGCATTTTCGCCTTTTACTAAAGCAGCCTTAAACTCATCCCAGTTATCACCAAGCGCAGTGATTGACGCCATACCTGTTACTACTACACGTTTCATTACGCCATTCCACCATTAACTTGAAGTACCTGACGAGTAATATAACTTGCTCCATCAGACATTAAAAATGCAACAGCTGCTGCAACTTCATCAGCGCTACCCATGCGGTTCGCTGGGATCATTTTAGTCATTTCTGCAATTGGAAGGTCATCAGTCATACCCGTATCAATTAAACCAGGCGCGACACAATTTACGGTAATTTTACGTTTTGCTAATTCAACTGCCAACGCTTTTGATGCACCAATCACGCCCGCTTTTGATGCACTATAATTGACTTGCCCACGATTGCCTGCAACACCAGAGACTGATGACATAGCAACAATACGGCCACCTTTACGGGTACGGACCATTGGCATAACCAGTGGATGAAGCACATTATAAAAACCATCTAGGTTAGTGTGGATAACACTGTCCCATTCATCATCAGTCATTGCTGGAAAGGCCGTATCCGCAGTAATGCCTGCATTACAGACTACACCATAAAAAGCACCATGTTGCTCAACATAATCATCAAGTACCGCTTTTGCAGTCGCTCTATCGGCTACATCGAATTGCAGAATATCAACATTAACACCTAATGCGCTGATCTCAATTTTTACTTGCTCCGCTGCCTCTATGCCTGAACGACAATGTAAGCTAATATCAAAGCCATCTTTGGCCAGTTGCAAAGCCACCGCTTTACCAATACCTTTACTTGAACCTGTGACTAATACACGTCGTGACATTACAGTTGCTCCGCTAAAAATTGTTCTGGATTTTCAGGTTGAAAAACATTTATTTTGGCATCAACTAAAATGCTATTGCCTTCTCGAATCACACATTCAAACGCGCTTAAACCATTGGGTTCGCTATAAAGTTTTGTGACATCAATTGTAAGCTTACTGCCTAGTTTAAAACCATTACAATGTATTTTATATTTGCGACTACTCACTAAAAAGCCTATCGCGACTGTCGCACCACTATCTATTTGATTGGCATTAGCATATGCGGCAATCGATTGCGCCATATATTCAATACCAACATGACTTGGCACTGTTTGTGATTGTGGATTATAAAAATTACTGTCTGGGGTAATCGTTACCGAGCAACGACCACTCTCTTCGTCGTAGCTATCTAAGCTATCAATTAAAATCATCGGTGCGGTGTGCGGTAATACATCTTCAATTTGGTGAACGGTCATAACTATAATCCGATTAATACACTAACGTTATTGCCGCCAAACGCAAAAGAGTTTGACAAGCACGTGGTTATTTTAGTTGGGTGTTGAGTTCCTACTGCAACAAGGTTGATTGCGGGTAAACTCTCATCTTGTTGGGCATCCCATATATGAGGTGCATAATCAGAACCACCTATTAATAGCCAACATAGCCCAACTTCAGTTGCACCTGCTGCGCCTAATGTATGACCAATCATTCCTTTTGAAGAACTGCATGGCGTATCTTTACCAAACACTGTCGCTACAGCAATGGCTTCCATTTCATCATTTTTTGGTGTTGCTGTACCGTGTAAGTTGACATAATCAACATCACCCGCTTGATAAGATGCAGCATTAAGTGCAGCGGTCATCGCCGCCGCCGCGCCCTCCCCTTGTGGGTGCGGCGCTGACATATGATGCGCATCACTTGACTCACCTACACCTAATAATTTTACTCGCCCTTGCTTTTGTACGATGCACAACGCCGCAGCTTCACCTAAATTAATACCATCGCGGTTACGGCTCGATGGATTAGATACACCCGCAGAAGTTGATGCTAAAGCAGAAAAACCGTTGACGGTCATACCGCATAAGCTGTCAACACCACCAACAATAGCGGCATCCGCGAGGCCTGATGCAATCATTTCTTGAGCTGTCGCAAAGGCCTTTGCACTTGAAGAGCACGCCGTTGAAAGGGTTAACGCGATACCTTGCAATCCCAGTTCACTACAAATGAACTGTGCCAGGTTATCCATTTCCTGCTGCTGATAATGATATTCGCTTGGAAATTCTCCCTGCGCGTGACGAGCTTTCATTGCCTGCTCACCTTGAGCAATCCCTGAGGTACTCGTACCTACAATAACGGCAATACGCTGGGCGCCATATTGCTGTTTAAGCTCTGCAATTGGATCTGCGAGTTGCGCGATGGCAAGTGCTGCTAATTGGTTATTACGGGTTTGAAACTCGATCGCCCTATCATTCAATGTTGGTAACTCACCTTGCACGGCCCCAACAAAAATAGGGCCTTCGTTTAACAAAGTATCATTACTAACAATTCCTGACTGATTGCCAGCTAATAAGTTACGCTTGATACTTTGATTATCTCGCCCTAAGGCATTGATCATGGCGTAATGACTGATAAATAGCGGTTGCTGCATATTAATATTCTTCTAATCTTTCTATTTTTAAGCGGTACTTTTGCTCAAACTCAATTAACTGAGTCAGAGCACCAGTATACGTTATTTCACGAACCAAGATTTCATTGCGATAGAACCGGCGCGTTACTTGACCATCAACAGTGAGCTCAACGACTCTACAGTGCTCATTTATCGATTGTTCAAGTGAAGTTAATGGCCAAAATGCACTTTGCATATCGTAAATAATTTTTTTGCCATCAAGATCAATTTCTAAAGTATTGCTCGTTGTTAATTGCTGAGTATGCGTATCAAACTGTAACTGTGTAAGCGGCACTCCCTCAAAACTTAAAGCAGCAACACTGATCATTGGTTTAACAAACTCTGTAGATACCAACATCGACTGTTCAACTACGCCTGAGAACTCAAATTTCTCTAACCACCCGCCATTATTAAGTTCCGTAGGGACTGGCATTAGCTCAAACATCGCCGTATTTTGCACTGGTGTATACGCCATTTGACACGCACTTAATAACCATATTACTGAGGTTATAAGTACTATTTTCAAATGATTATTAACCTGTATTTTTAACACTCGCATTTAAACGACAGCAGTGTCTTGTGCTGCGTTATCTGGCTCACATATTTGTTCTAAAATACGTAAACCCCGTGCAGTATTTTTAACGAATGGGTTTGTTTTATCCCATGCATAACCGGCTAAAATTGAGCAAATCATGGCTTTGACATCAGGTTGCCCATCCGCGAAAAAAATCACAGACTGTAAACTGGTGTCATACCACGAATTTACAAAATATTTAAATACCGTGATCCCTTCACGCAGCGGCACTTCATATTCATTTTGCCAATCAACGTCTTCGCCTTGTAATTGCTTTACGACTAATTCACTTGCTTGTACCGCAGAACGAAGTGCAATTGTTACACCAGATGAAAAGACCGGGTCCAAAAACTCGCCAGCATTTCCTAGCAATGCAAACTTATCACCATGTAAATGCTTTACGTTAGCGGAATAGCCACCAATAGTGCGCACTTGAGCAATAATTTCAGCATCGGCTAACAATGTTGATAAGTTATCGTCTTCATGAATGAAGTTAAGTAAAGTTTGCTCAAGGCTTTGATCTGGTTTTTCTATTTGCGCTGTTTCACCTACAACACCCACACTGACAGTACTATCACCAAATGGGATCAACCAATACCATATATCAGGGATCTCAGGATGGACGGTGATCAATATTTTATTGCGGTCAAACTTAGGGCAATCAATGTTATCTTTAAAATGAGTAAAGATTGCTTTTCGTGGTGACAGTTCGCTTGGCTCTTCTAGATCAAGTAAACGAGGAAGCACACGGCCAAAACCACTGCCATCTAAAGTGAAGCGAGCGGTTATTTTGCTCTGCTGTTGTGTTTTTAAATCAACAACATCAAGACAAGTCCCACTATCATCTGCAGTAAAGTTCGTTACATTTTGCCCAAAACGAATGGTTGCGCCTTGCTTTATTGCTTCTTCTGCGAGCAAATGATCAAATTCAGCTCGCTTAACTTGATAAGTCGTGCCTGGGCCTTCACTAAATTTTTCTTCAAAATTAAAGTTAGTGTGGTGACCACTGCGATAAAAGGCAGCCCCATTTTTAAATTGAAAGCCAAGTTTATCTGCATTATCAAGTAACGCGTCAAGCATATTAGCTTGGCGTAAATAATCCATCGATTGAGGTAATAAGCTTTCACCAATAGAGAAACGAGGAAATTCATCTCGTTCAATTAAACACACACTCAAACCATGTTGCATTAATAAACATGCGGCAACTGTCCCCGATGGGCCAGCACCTATGATAGTTACATCAAAATCTGTCGATGTCATTAAATATTCCTTTTCGAAACAAGAGCAAGACGCGGAGAAATAGTAAACACTACCACCACGCCTATAAATACTGTAAAACCAAACTGACTAACAGCTGGCGTTGAACTAACGATTAAAATTGCAAAGACCAGCAGTGAACTCAGTGCTGATATTAGCGTGGTCAAAGTGATTTTTTCACAATGACCATGCTCCGCATAAAATACACAATAATCTAAGCCTAAGGCGAGGATCAGTATCCCTGCTACATAATTAAACACACTTAAACTACCAAAAAACAAGGCACTCATAGCTAACGCAATTATCATTGCTATTACTGGTCGGCTTACCGCTGTAATAGCATTAATAACGCCATAGCGTAGCCAAAAAACCAACATTGCAGCAATCAGAGCTAATGCGTAAATAAGAATTAAATGATGCCTAAACTGCCCTATTTTCTTACCTACGGCTGATACTTTATCAACAAAAACAACCTCGCTGTAGTTATTTAATATACGGTCAATTTCTTTAGAGTCATTAATGCCTTTGAGCTTAATAATACTGTAAAATCGACCATTAATTTGTAACCATTGGTCATTAAATAAAGCTGCAACTTGGCTTTTTTGCCATGTCGTAAAATCCAATTGTTTATAATCACTCGGTGTACTACCAACGACTAGCCCAAGCACCGTATTGAGCTGCTCGAATAAGCCTGACTGCTGTGCATTTTTTACTAATTGCTGTGATTGAATTTGCGTAGCAATCGAAGGTAGCCACTGGCTAATACTAGCGTAAGCACTCAACACTCCTTGTTGTTGTAACTGAGTAAGTGGCTCTATCAATTGCTCAGAGCGTTGCAGTGTTTGTTCAGGTGTATCACCTGCAATTAAAATATAGGGGCTATCCCACTGCGCATTTAATATTGTTGTGATTTGCTGTTGCTGTGATATTAAATCAGCTGAGCTTTGATAAAACGTACGCGGATCGTCCACGTTTTCGACCAGACTTAGTCCCCCAAGTAGCAGGACTAATAAAGCGATTTGCCAACGCCCATTTACACGTTTTTTTACCAGAATCTTCTGCCAACGATTCAACCGTGTAATAAAGCCTGGGATAGCGGTTGGTTTTTTTACTATAAAACCGGCCAAACTCGGATAGACAAGTAATACCGTAAGTAATGCTCCCAATAAACCGGCCATAGTAAACACGGCAATTTGTTGAAATAAGCTCAATGGGGTAAAAACTAAAATTAAGTAACCTGCGGTCGTGGTAATAAAACCAAGTAATAACGAGCTGCGAATACTTAATAATGGGTTGCTGCGATTTAATTTGCTAAAGCGTAATTCACTTAAAGCATGAAAACTGTAATCCGCAGCAATACCAATTAAAGTGACCGCAAACACTAACGTTAATATATTCACTTCAGTGAAAAATAAGCGCAATGCACTATAGCCATATAACATACTGACTGAAATCACAAATAGCGTACATAAAACACTCAATGCGCTACGATAGATTGCTAAAATCAATAGCAAGGTTGCAATAATGGAAATGCCGCCAAACACCGTCATCTCAGTTTTAGCACTGTTACTGGCATTAGCAGTAAAAAAAGCAGCACCCGTCGCAAGATAGTGAACACCAGTTGTATGCTCTTTGTTTTGCTGCTTTAGTTCTGCAATTTTTGTCGCTATGTCATTTGCAATATTTAGATCTAAGCCCGTCCCCGCACTCACAAAATTAACTAGTACATAATAAATAGAAGCGCCAGCTTGGTTCGTCTGTTGGGCAATCAAATAGCCCTGATCATTTTTAAGTCCCGTCGTGGGCAAATTTTGTTGATTAAAAAAATCAGCTAAACTCAAACTTGGATCAATTTCAAGGGTCGAGGCAACCCAAGGGGATCCCATTTCATTTAGTAAACTAAATTGATACGTGAAGACATCATCGGCACTGCCACTGCTGAGCACATTTTTATAAGCATTACTTACAAACGCATGTTGATAAGGGATGTAGTCTTTTACTATCGAGTCGAGCTGGGGTAATGATCCAAATCTAAGATTGACAGTAATGCCATTAATTGTACGAAGTGATGCCGCTGCTTGCTCTGCATATTCAATTGCGTTATCACGCTTCTCATGAGCAACGAGTAACACGTGCTGACGTAAATGCTGTTGTTCAATTCGCTCACTGACCACGCGAATATCGTCACTTTGCTCAACGGTAAAAATCTGATTAATATCTGCAACAACAGAAAATGACTTAAACAAGCACAAATAGATTAAGCCCGCGATAAGAAGCAGTAACTGTATTAGCCAAAGTACTAACTTTGTACGAGAACTTATCGATTTAATGGGTGAGTTTGACGGCATTCATGTCACCTTCGGTAAGCTCCTTGCTTGTGATCTGCATGCTAATGTGAGTTTCATTTTTCTGCTGATCAGTGATCACAATACGTCGATGATTCTCATCCGCCGAACATAACTCTACCACTGCAAATAAAAGAGCCACATCATCAAGCTTAGGTATTAACTTATAGCACTGTTCAATCGCTGTTATTTTCCAATCATGTTCGTCAATTTCACCACTGAGTAATTTTGCAAGCAAACGATTGAGCTGTTTGTCTTTAGTAACTGTTTGATATGCTTTCTCAGTGTTTAAACGGCGATAAATACCACTGGGCAATAATAACATCTCACTGCTCACAGGGTCTATTGTGTGCCAATAAACATGTTGTTCATAAATAACAAATTCACCTTGTGATTTAATTGCTCGCTTCAAAAATGTAAAATGCTTCGCTTGACTAAATTGCCCCTTGCCCTGCTTTACTTCAAAGTTACTAAAGTCGTTAGCAAGTGTGTGTCCGCTCAGTAACAAAGCACATAACAAGAGGCATTGCGTAAGTTTACCCAACATAAGTAAGCACTTTATCAGTCAGGGCTGCAGGGGATTCAAATTGCAGCTCTTGGGTTTCTATATCAACTGCAACTTGGATTGTATACGCTTTATTGAGTATCTTATTCGTATCTAAACATTCTATGCGGTAATCTATTTTGATCCGCGTTTCAAATTCCATCAAATCGGCATGGATACGAATATGTGAGCCAAACTTAGCCGATGCAACATACTTTAACCGCATATCAACAATCGGCCACATATAGCCTGACTCTTCCATCGCAATGTAGTTGTAACCTATTTTATCGAGTAATACACAGCGTGCATCCTCAATATATTTTACATAGTTTCCGTGCCAAACAATGCGCATAGGATCAACATCATAAAACGGCACAACCATGTCTAGATAAGCACTGACTATTGCGTAGGATTTTTTCATAATTAACCTTTAGCTGTTGGATACAAAGCCCAGCGTTGCGTCTGAATATACTCAATCGTTTGACGAAGTAACTTATCAGTTGGACGATCTTCTTCTAGTAAATCACAAAAACTAGCTACATCATCAATCATTGTGGTGATCTCTGGATTAAGTGCTGCGGCATCTATTTCGTTATTTAAAATGCGAATGCGCACACCTTGTACGGCAGCCAGTAATGTTGCGGCTAATACTTGCTCTGTTAGTTGTAAAATACGTAAGCAATCACGCGCTGCAATTGTCCCCATACTTACTTTATCTTGATTGTGACACTCAGTAGAACGAGAAAATACACTCGCAGGCATTGTTAACTTAAGTGCTTCAGCAGTCCATGCAGAACAACCAATTTGTATTGCTTTAAAACCATGGTTGATAAAGCGGCGTTCGCTAGATGCTGCACTCAAATTAGACGGTAAACCGTGGTTCATTTTCACATCAACTAACGTTGCTATTTGACGATCCGCTAAATCAGCTAAGTTTGCTACGCAATTTTTCATTGAGTCCATTGCCATCGCAATGTGACCACCATAAAAATGACCGCCATGCAGCACATGCTCTCCAATACCATCGATGATAGGATTGTCATTGGCGCTATTTAGTTCATTTTCGATCATGCTGCGTAACCACGGCAGGCTATCTTCAAGCACGCCTATTACATGTGGTGCACAGCGAATTGAGTAACGATCTTGTAATCGATGCGAGTTACGTGGATGCTCAACATGGTTTAAATCATGTTGGATACGACTTGCAACATTTTGTTGACCTGGGTGAGGCTTAACACTAAATAAGATATCATCAAAATGATTACTGTTACCTTTAAGTGCAATGCTTGATAAGGCAGTAATACGCGTCATTAAGCGGCTAGCGTACTCACTGCGGTCATATGCTTGACATGCAAGTGCGGTCATAACAGCCGTACCATTCATGATTGCCAAGCCTTCTTTAGGACGCAGTGTAATTGCTTTTAAGCCTTCAGCTGCAAATGCCTCCAACGAATTAACAACTTGATCTTTATAGTAAGTATCACGCTCACCTATTAAGCTGCCTGCAACATATGACAGTGGTGTTAAATCGCCGCTTGCGCCTACAGAACCTTCTTGTGGGATCACAGGTATAATATCTCGGTTGATCATTTCAACCAGTAATTTTAGTAAATCCCAGCTAACACCTGAATACCCTTGCGATAATGACGCTAAACGCGCTGCTAAAATTAATTTACCCTGCTCAGGTGTAAAAAAGTCACCTAGCCCACAACCATGAAAGCGTGTTAAATGCATTGGTAATTCATGCACTAACGACAATGGGATCTCCACTGTGCAAGAGTCACCATAACCGGTAGTTACACCATAAATATGGCCTTCTTCAGCAAGTAGTTTGTCTAAAAAGGCCACTGCAGAATCAATTTTTTCTGCAAAATGACTATCACCTGAAAGCGCCACGGCACGATCACCTTTAACAACACTAATAATATCTTCAATTGTTAAACGGCCTGCGCCAAATAATAGGTTGTTTGATTTATTATTTTCCATTTACTTCATTCTCCAGATATTTAGCTAGGCTTTGAATCTTTGTCGGTGGCTTTTTGCCAAAAATTAAAAAAATTGTACCATTGATACGGTGCTTTTTTACAATAAAACTCTAAACGCTGTGCGAACTTAGTCGCCATCGATTGAAAGTAGGCTTGACGCTCTTTACGTTTAACTTTAATGGGGTCAGCAAACTTCTCTATATACGTTTTATAGCGCCCTTGTTCGTTAATACAAAACATTAAGAACACTGGGCATTCCATGATATTTGCTAATGCAAAAGGACCCACCGCAAACGGGGCTTCTTCACCTAAAAATGGAGCATGATGCACACTGTTAGGATTATTAACTGAAGTACGGTCTGCAAAAATAATAACCGCTTCACCGTCATCTAATTTTTGCTTTAACTTAATTGTATCATCTGGACCAAAGTTATTGATATGAATAAAATTAATTGCTGCATCTTGGTTTACTTTTTTCAAAAAATTGTTGAATGATGGAGTATGCTCGTTATATGTAATCACATTGAGTGGACGTTTATTATCCCCCATACTGAAAATAGCACGGCAAATTTCCATATTCCCTAAGTGCGCACTAAAAATCACGGCACCTTTAGCGTCAAGTAATTGCTGATAACCTTCTGGTGTGGCTATTTCCAAGTCTTTAATGTTCACTTTGCCAAGCCATGCATCAAACTTATCTAAAATTGCCATTCCAAATGAAAAATACAGTTTAAAGCCTTGCTTAAAGCGTGCCCAGCCAGTGCGTTTATTTTCACCCATACTGGTATTGAGATTATCAAGATAATGCCAAATGGCTTGGCGTGATAAACGCCCTGTGACATAGAAATAAAACATAACGGGTGTTAAAACAATTTTAAACAGCCATTTACCAAATACTTTATAAATAAATACCAGTACTTCAATACCAAACATTGAACCACGCTCTTTAAGCTGTGACCAATGAAATGGTTTTTCCGTTTTGTTCTGTGGTATTTTTGTTTGCTCAGACACGCATAATCCCTATTTAAATTTATTTGCTATTAATCGCGGTAAACGCCATAGCATGCCACATACCAAGCGCGTGTGCATTTTTGAAATCAACACGTTATCGTCCCACACATTAAAATGAGATACGCCATTTTCAGGGTAATGAACCTTGGTTTTAATAAATTCAACCGGTGTGCCTTGCCAAAACAGTTTGACCATCACCTCTATGTCAAAATCCATTTTATACCCCAGCTTAGTGCTACTGATAAGCTGACTATAGGCAGCGAGTGGGTAAATACGAAAACCACACATAGTATCTTTGAGCGCAAAGGATAAAGTTTCTATATAGACCCAAAAGTGAGTAATAAAACGTCCATAGTAGCGCCCTTTTGAAATAGACTCATCGTATATAGGCTGCCCACTTACCAATGCATTTGGCTGAAATTTCGAGCGAACAATGAGCTGTTCAACATCATTTAAGTCATGCTGGCCATCGGCATCAACTTGGATTGCGTGGCTCCAACCAGCTTCATACGCATGCGCTAAGCCGGTTTGCACTGCAGCCCCTTTACCGCCATTTTCGGTGCGGCGTACTAAAGTTACTAACGCAAACTGGGCATCAATTTGCTCAAGAATTCGCTGAGTTTTTTCATTGCTTCCATCATCAACCAAGATAATCGGCAACTTAAAATTAGCTAAAGCAATGATCGTATCGAGGATCACTAAATCGTGATTGTAATTAGGGATCACAAATCCATATTGGCTTGGCATTATCAGTTACTCTTATTCATCAGCAAGGACAACTTTACCAGATGCATGTTGGCCATGCACTGAGCTGTAACTGAAGCTATATTTAGTGTCTTTAATTTTTTTAAGTAGTAAATCTACTTGATAATTAGGCTGCACAATAATTTGAAATTTCAACGCATCAACCGAGATCACTTTTTGGGGATCTACATTTAAATATTTGTTTAAGTAATGCATTACCCAGTCAAGTTGTGCAACACCTGGCAAAATAGCAGCTTGAGTAAAGTGACCTTGAAAATAATATAAATTTTCAGGAATTAATAAACGCAATTGCACATGCTCAGGGCTTTGCTCTATTACGTCACAAATCGGTTTGTATACAAAATCAGTCAAACAACTTCTCCAATTGCGTTTTCTCAAGTTTGCCTTGTGTGTTGTAAGGCAAAACTGATAAATAGCGAAACTTGCGCGGGATCACTAGTGGCTCAAAAAAGGCCTTTAAATGATTTTTTAAAGCCTGCGAAAATTTAAACTTACCTTGCTCTGCTAATGCAATTTCACCTTGTTCGGTTAACACTAACACCGCACCAATTTCACTACGTTTTTGTTGTTGGGTATTTTCAAGCAGCAATATATAGCATTCATCAACCCACTGATATTCATTAATGCGTTGCGTGATCTCATCTAAAGAACAGCGTTTTTCTTCAATTTTGACAACTCGGTCAGCGCGGCCTAATAAATTAAAGTGGCCACTATCAAGTAACTCCACTCGATCATCCGTTTTGTACCACTGTCCGCCATCCACATAAGGTGATGAAATAATTAACTGCTGTAAATCATCACGCTTTATTTTTATTGGGCTAAATGCTTGCCATATTGATGATAAACTTTGTTGCCGCCAAGCAATACCTCCTGTTTCGGTACTGCCGAGCACTTCAATAGGCGCATGCGTTAATTGTTCTTGTAACAGTTGCGCAGCACCACTTTGCAAAGGCCCACCTGATGAAAAGCAACTACGCAATTTCTCTTTTACGGGTATAAGCACATTGTCTTGTACTAAACGATGATAATAAGCGGGGCTGCTAATTAAAGTAAAATCCTGTACATCTGCGCTTTTACCATTAAGTTCAATAAAGTGAAGCAAGTGCTCAGGGTATTCAAAGCTTTTTAAACAAACATCTCGGCCTGAATATAACGGCCAAAGTAATTTAAATAATAAGCCATATATATGTTGGTGTGATACCGTTGCTACAATCACAGTATCTTTAAGTGTTTCGCCAAACTGGGCTTGCAGTACATCCACTTCTTGTATCAACTGCTTGAAGGTCTTATCTATCGCTTTTGGCTTACCTGATGATCCTGAAGTAAAGAAACGAATTACAGTGTCTTCATTAATTTCAATATCAGCAATATGCTTACTCTTTATTTCTCCAGAAAATGTTACTTTAGCAGGTGCTAAACGTGTATCTCCTGTAAATTCATCAGCATGGTTAAGGCATTGTGTAAGCTGTTCTGGCTGGCCATTTTGCGGTAAAACAATCGACTTATCTGCCACCAACAATGCAAAAAATAGTACACTAAATTGATAACTATCAGCATCAAACAACAGCCAGGTTTGTGCCGATTGCGCAGAAAACTGTTCAGCGTGTGCAATTACCTGTTGCTGCCACATCGCGAAATCATGATTCTCACCATAAAAATAGGAGTTATTAGTCGGCCATTTCATTTGCTTTATTTTTTGCCTTTTGCCATTTTCTTATTATTAATTCTATTGCCATGACTAATCCCATTAACAGATACGAGATCAAACCATTGTAGGTTAACCATACTTTCGGATCTGGGTGAAACACCGTTGCGGTAGCGATCACACCGTTAATGATAAAAAAGCCACACCACACTTTCGTCACTGCACGCGTATACTTCTTGCCATGTGCATCAAGGGTTTCGAATTTTCCTGCAATAATTTCTACAACGCTTGGTGGCTTATAAAGTGAATAAGCAAATACAGCTAAAAAGCAGCTATTGATCACCACGGGATAAAACTTAAGTGCTAATTCTGAATTGGCAAACGTGGCAAATAATAATAATCCAAGCCCACTAATTGTCATTACATGAAAATGCGGGATTGTTGCTTTGCTATCCTTTACTAACCAGTGTCGCAGCAGTAATACCACTGCAAACACCCCGCCAACCAATGCAGGCTCACTAAATTGCAGACCAAAATACACCACTAAGGGGTATAATAACAGCAACCCAGCCAGTAGCGCTTTTTTCATTAAGCGTCTGCTATCATTAGCTTTTCTACAGCATCAATCACATCTTGCACAGTACGCACTTGTTTAAAATCGTTAGGTTCGATTTTTTTACCTGTTTGCTCACGTAGTTTTACTACTAAATCAACGGCATCAATACTATCAAGATCTAAATCTTCATATAAGTTTGCGGTGCGGGTAATGTCTTCTGCGTCAATTTCAAAATATTCTTGCAGAATTTCGCTTAACATTGCGAAAATTTTATCACCGTTATTCATGTTTTCATTACTCATAGTTACTTCCAAACAATACAGTTTTAGAACTGCAATAAATTATGCCCGTGTTGAGGCAATAAAATCACACAAGGTTTTAACCGAGTAAAAATGTTTTTTACTATCATCGGTATTGCCATCGATTTTCACATCGTATGCTTTTTTAATAGCTACACCTAATTCCAATGCATCAATTGAATCTAGTCCTAAGCCATCAACAAATAATGCTTCTTCGTCGTTAATATCTGTTGCTTCAATATCTTCAAGATCTAACGTTTCGATGATAAGTTGTTTTACTTCAGTGCTTAAATCACTCATGTTTTGATTTTTCCTCGTTAAAATAAGCTTGTAAATCACGCGTTAACTGCCTGACGCTATTAGATAATTGTTCGCCGTGTAAATAAGGTTCAATTAAATAAGGGGGCAGTACACGCATTTTGAAAGTAAAACGGCGATCAGTAACCTGATACCATTTTTGACCTTTCGTTAATGTGACTGGACTGACATCTATCAGTACTGGCAACATATCTACTTCAGTACGAAGCGCGATATTGGCTGCGCCACGTTTAAATTTCCATGTATTTCCAGGGGTACTTCTCGTCCCTTCAGGGAATACAATAAGATTGTTACCGCGAGCAAAACTTTGTTGGCATTGCCCTAAAAAATAATCAGGATCTGCATCATTATTTATATAACCGGTGGCTTTAACAACGCCTTTGAGAAAAGGGTTTTTCCATAAATCAGCTTTAACCACGCAATCAGCATGACGTACAATAGAAATGAGCACAACCACATCAATTAAGGATGGGTGATTAGCAATAATCAACTGTCCTTTCGCGTGTTTTATTTCATCAAGCTTATCGATGTCTAATCGTAGTATGCCGACTAAGCGCATATAACCTACAAAAAACTTAAATGAGTAATGTACCGCAGTGCGTGCGGCTTGATTACGCTGATTGATATCACGATAAATTAACCGTTGGATTGAAAACACCAAAATAGACAGCACCAAACCACCGCCACTAAATAAGGCAAACGCACTGCCTGTGGCAAATACGCGATATATTTTTATCAATTTTGCTTTCATGAACGCGTTAACTGCCACTTATAACGTTTAGAACAAGTAGAAAGTTGTTGCTGTTGTGAGAAGTAAAACTTTAAAAAATCCAGCGCCTGTAGTTGTAGGTTTTCGGCTGATTGCACATTATCATGGCCAACACATTCAATACTATAATTATCGACACTATCGCTAGCTTCAATTAATAAGCCGACGGCAATATTATCAGCGTGTTGCTGTACGTAATTCTGATAATGCTCAGGGACGGCTTGATCACTGTATACGTATAAAATACGTTTATATTTACGGGTATGTAGTTTAGCAACTGCATCTACTAAGCCCATAAAAAAGCTATCTTCACCCGCAGATACAGCGCTTAACGGGGCTTTATTACCTGTGTAAATGCTAAACAAACCACCCACAGCATTATGGACTGATAGGCCAAAGTGCGTTGGCGAAAGTGCTTCTTTACTCGCGACATCTGCTATTAATTTACTTGTTTTATGTAAGTCACCATGACGAGACGAAAAAACACTGGGAATTTCATGTTGATACGTATCACTTGCAGTTAAAGCGCAGTGTAATGTCAGTTTGGCAAACGCACTTAAGCGTCGACGCTGCATTGCAGGTATCTGTTTTAATTCAGGAAGAGTTAACGTTTGCGCCTGTATACTGACGTTGTTTGCAAAAGCCTGCCAATCTTCAAGGCAAGTTTTACCATCGCCCCAAGCGATACATTTTTTTATGGCAAATTTCAACGTAACAGTCCTTATTACAAAGGTGGTGACAAAAAGAGGCTAAATTCTACAGTTGTGCTACCGCTGATTCAAGGAAAACCCGCAGAAACGTTCGCGTTAGCTGTAAAAACCATCATTTTCTATGATTTTAACCCAACATTGGCGTACTTTCTCGTCTTCTTGCCACACGACGACTACACCGTGATCGATTAAGTTTGAACCCATATCAGCTTCAGCTAATACCTGGTTTTTGACCATCGCCTGCTCACTGCTGCCTAAAAATATATTGGGGCCATCTATCCCAAATGTATTTGCAAGGTAATAATTAGCTGCATTACCCACACTTGCAACAAAGCTTAATGGTTTTATAGCGTGCGCGTTGTGCATATCTCGTAGCATTGACTGCATTAGTTCGCTTGAAAAATAATCAGCGCAACTATATAAACCACAACGTTTACTGAGCTGGATGTCACCTTTAGCTCGATAAACAGCAAGTAAAGCAATTAATGTAAACGCATCCATTCTACGTACAACTAAACCGGTTTCTTGCTTTACTTGTTGTCGTAAGCTTTTTATATCTAAACTCTTTTCAAAGCTAATATGACTCGTTGCTAATTCTTTCATTCGTTAACCCTTGTAACGCTGTAATACTAATGCAGCATTATTACCGCCAAAACCAAAGTAATTAAACAAAACAGTATCCACGTTATTAAAGTGTGCGCCGTGATAAAACGGCCACATTAGCTCATCTTCACTATGCGTATAACTTGGTGGCGTATAACTTCCTAGCTCTAAACATTTAACAAATAGCGCAATTTCTATCGCGCCGCATGCGCCAAGGGTATGGCCTGTATAAGGTTTAAACGCAATGATAGGCGGTAATTGTTTTGCTGATATTTGGTCAGTAGTTAATGAATCACGAATAAATAGCGATGAGAGTGCATTACACTCTGCTTCATCATTCCCAAGCGTCGCTGTGCCATGCACTTTAATTAAATCAATATCGTCACA
The DNA here is from genome assembly GCF_013002825.1 of Pseudoalteromonas sp. NEC-BIFX-2020_002. Classification (NCBI taxonomy): domain Bacteria; kingdom Pseudomonadati; phylum Pseudomonadota; class Gammaproteobacteria; order Alteromonadales; family Pseudoalteromonadaceae; genus Pseudoalteromonas; species Pseudoalteromonas sp. NEC-BIFX-2020_002. The sequence continues at coordinate 97,245 of NZ_JABEPJ010000001.1, read as the reverse complement.
TGTAATATTTGTTTGCGTTAAGCACTCATTTATCACATGCGCTATATGGCTACCATCTTCTTTAGTCATGGTTAGGCTGTATGTATCACACGATGATGCACCACCAAGAACTCGCAAATTACATTGTTCAGTGGGTGTTGAGGATAAATATAACGCACCAAGGCCTTCACCTAAAATGAGCCCGGAACGCCCTTTTGCAAATGCAGCTAATCCTGTCGCGCTGATCAAATCTAACGATTTAAATCCTTCAACCGTAAGCGGATTGTAAAACTCGCAACCAATAACCAGTGCGTGCTCAATTTTTCCTTGTGCTATTAACCGTGTGGCATATAAACAAGCATTAGCACTGGCAGTACATGCTGTACTGAAAGTAAACTCAAGCTCGTTCAAACCATAACGCTTGACCAGCTCTTGGCTTATTTTATCAGTTTTTGATAACCATAATGTATCTTCAGCTCCGAGCTCAACGGCACTAATATCAAGAGATGTTGATCCCAAAAATAGACTGGTTTTTGCAAGTTCGTCAGCTGACAACTGTAATTTCTTAAAAAGTGGTAAAAGCAAGGTGTCAAAATGCGCCAAAATACCAAAGAAATCATTACAGCTAATTTCATCACGGAATGATTTAAATCCAACACGCGTACCTTCTTGCGTGGTTATTTGGCTACTTTTTTCACAGCCTAATGACGCCGATAGCACGTCGCTGGCATTTAAATACACATCCCGTAAAGTCATTACTTTTCACGCTCACGAACAATAAAATCGGCTATAGTATCAATAGATTGTAAATGCTTTCGCGTTTCTTTTGAGCCTTCAACTTTAATTCCAAAATGCTGTTTAAGCACAAGCGATAGTTGCAGAGCATCAAGTGAATCTAAATTGATACGTGATTGACTACCAAACAATGGCTCTGAGTCAATAATATCTGCGGGTTCAAAATCATCTTCCTTATCGCACTCAGTAATGATTAACTGTTTCAATTGTAGTTTTAGCTCTGCTAATTCCATGTCAAATTCCTCATTTTTTTATTAAATGTCCATAATGCGGCAGTAAAGCATAACAATGAAAAACCCCAAAGTGATGCACTATATTGCCAAAAAGTGTGATCAATCGATTCACTCATAAGCTGTCGCAATAATTGCGCTGACCAGTACATAGGCGAGCCATTAGCAAGTGCGGCTAAATTATCTGGCATAATTTCCAGCGGTACCATAAAACCACTCAATGCGGCTAAAATAATATTTACCCCTCCGCCTACAACAATTGCTTGCTCGTAACTCGATACCAAACTTGCCAATAGCAAGGCAAATGCGATGGCCGTACAACTGACGGTTATAAAGGTCAATATGCTATAAAGCAGCCCATGCAAAGATAAAAGTGGTAAATCTAAACAATACGGGATCACAATACAGCCAATCAGCGCGAGTAACCCTCCTTGTACTATACTCACCAACACATATGCACACGCCTTATTATAAAAGTAACGAGCCATACTAATAGGGTAAGTTTTTAATCTAACTAAAGTCCCATTATTGCGTTCATTAATAAACGTCAATGAAATGGGCAGCACAATGAAGTAGATACCAAATACCCACCATGCGGGCACACTATTTAATGCGGGGTTATCGAGTGCCTTGATAGATTGTTGCGCTAATAAATAGCTGACATCTGAAGCAGTTATAATCTGACTTATTTGCTCATTGAGGGGCAAATCGACATCTAAATCACCAGTATCTAACATATACAGATACAATTTTAATTGCGCTAAGCTGGCTTTTACTTTTTCAGTCATCAGCATGCGAGTTTGTGGCGCGAGCTCATCACTAATTTCCAGCGTTAGTTGGCTCGTGCCTTGTCTCATTAAAATTAACTGATCAAATTTAGGAGCAATCGTCAGTGTGCTTTGTTTAGTTTGAGTAATAGGTGAACTTGGCACTATAAAACCCTGTGCTTTTAATAGTTCAATTAAAACATTGCTATGTTTGCTGTAGGCTTTTCCAATGATACTTAACGATAAATTAGACTGCATATTCTGTTGTGATTGACTACTTGCCATCGTCATTATCACCATAAATAAAATCGGCATCAGTAACAACACGGCTAAACTATGCAGATCATTTGCAATTAAGCGTGCTTCTTTTTTTACTGTATGGATTAGCATAATGGCTCCGCAAATAGGTCGCGATAAAGCTGCTCAATATGATTGTCTGAAAACGACAATGCTTTAATATCATCACTTAATTGGCCGAGTGCACTAAACGCAGCGCCGAGTTGTTCACTATTATTAATAACCAACTGATAGTAATTACCTTCAAGCGTCACTAGCTGCTGACTAAAAAGCGTGCTTTGAGTGTTTAATAACGGCTTAAATGTAGAAAAACTCAAAGAGAGCTTCTCGCTATTTAATGCTTCACAGGCAACAACTTTTCCACCGCGTAAAAATACCACGTCATCGCATAACTGAGCCACCTCATGCAATAAGTGGGATGTATACACTAACGTTTTCCCTTGGCGTTTTAAATCGAGTAAAAGCGTAATTATTGCATCTCGAGATAATGGGTCTATCCCTACGGTAGGTTCATCTAAAAAGATAATATCAGGCTGTTTACTCAAAGCTATGGCAATATTTAAACGACGTTTATATCCCCCCGATAACGTACCTGCGGTTTTATTAACAACCTCTTCAAGGTTACATAATTTAATAGCTGCTGCAATCTGTTCGGCATGTAAGTGGCGGTTTTTTTCGCTAATAGAAACAAAGAAAGCTAAATTATCATACACACTTAACTCATGATAAAACGCAAAATCTTGCGGCACTAAAGCTACTTTTTGTGCAATTGCTTGAGTCAAACCGTACTGTTTATAAAATGGGTAGTTTATAGCCCCTGTTTGTGCCATTAATAAACCCGTCATTAAAGAAATTAAAGTCGATTTACCTGCACCATTTGGCCCTAAAATAGCAGTACAACTGCCTTTAATTAAACTAAGCGACACGTTATCGATACTCAAAGGAGCATTTTGCTTATAACCAAAGCTAACGTTTTCTAACGTCAACATAACCGGTTTTACATGCGCCATAACTTTACCTGCTCCATTGTCACATCCTTGTTATTATTTTTGACCACTTTAAACATCGTTATCATTTATTATAAACTTTGTGCCAGCGAGAACGCTTCGCCTATTGCCCGTTGTAAATCCAATTTTTCAGCTTTTAATGCACCACCAATAAAGCTAACTGGAATCAATAACTGGCTAAGCTGTTGTTGATATTCAGGGAGTACAGATTGCTGACCACTGCAATTAACAATATGGTCAACGTCCAATAGTCGCTCACGTTTACGCACACTTAAGTGTAGCCCTTGAGCATTTATCTTTTGATAATTCACCGCAGCAAGCATTTTTACACCTTGTTGCTTTAAATGCTCACGATGGATCCACCCTGTGGTTTTACCTAAATCAGCACCGTGTTTGCGTAGCTTACGCTGCAGTAAGTAAACCTCATTAGCCGCTGTAGATTTGCCTGCTTTATCTTTTATCCCGCCTGGGTAAGTAACACTAAGATCGATCCCCCACTGATGAGTAAATTGATCAGCATCCGTCGTATCACTTTCATGAAGAGGTAACAGCTTCGTGTTTGTAACCATATGATTTGCAGTTATAAATGTCGCTACATCAAATCCAATGCCACCGGCACCAATAATGGCGACTTTTGAGCCCAGTTTGACTTCACCATTAAGTACTTGCTGATAACCTACAACGTTTGACTGTTCAATTCCCTCAATATTCGGCGTAGCTCCTTTAACACCAGTGGCAATCACACAGTGGTCAAATTCAGATAAAGTTGCTATATCGGCACTGTTTTGCAAATGAATTACAACATTGAGATTTGCTAAGCGACTTTTAAAATAACGCAGGGTTTCTTTAAACTCTTCTTTGCCTGGTACATTCGCTGCTAATAATAGCTGCCCGCCCAATTGGGCGGTTTGTTCAAATAATGTAACCTGATGTCCTCGCTCCGCACTATATATAGCACAAGCCATACCAGCAGCTCCGCCACCAACGATAGCTATATTTTTTATCATCTTGGCTGGTTTTATAGGCATTAATGTTTCATTGCAAGCCCGTGGATTCACAATACAAGAAGCAGGCAAGTTAACAAAAATATTATCTAAACAAGCCTGATTACATGCTATGCATGTATTTATTTGTTCGCTTTGCCCTGCAAAGGCTTTAGCCACAAATTGACTATCCGCTAAAAATGGCCGCGCCATCGAGATAAAGTCAGCGTGTCCATCCACTAACAATTGTTCTGCAACTTCAGGTGTGTTAATTCGATTACTCGTAATAACAGGCACTGACACCGCAGCTTTTAGGCGTTGGCTTAATGATGAAAATAGCGCTCTTGGTACACTGGTTGCAATTGTAGGAATACGTGACTCGTGCCAACCGATACCCGAATTAAGCATATCAACACCTGCACTTTCTAATGCGTGTGCTAATTGCAGCACTTCGTTAAACGTACTGCCATCGGCCACTAAATCAAGTAATGATAAACGAAAGATTAGAATAAAATCATCACCAAGCGCAGCACGAACGCGCGCGACTATGCAAACAGCAAAACGAATACGGTTTTCATAACACCCACCCCATTGATCATCACGATGGTTAGTCGCTTTGACTATGAACTGATTGATTAAATATCCTTCCGATCCCATAATTTCAACACCATCATACCCTGCTTGTTTTGCAAGCTTGGCGCACAGTACAAAATCATCAATTTGTTTTTCAATTTGTTCATGTGTTAATTCTGCAGGTGTATAAGGGCTAATAGGCGCTTGGATAGCTGAAGGCGCAACTTGTTTAGGATGATAACCATAGCGTCCTGCATGCAATATTTGCATGCAAATTTTAGTACCGTGGGACTTAACAGCCTCGGTAATAAGCTGATGATGTGCAACCGCAGTTGATGAATCTAAGACACTGCGATTTGGTGCTAAAATACCTTCTGGATTTGGTGAAATTCCACCAGTGATAATTAGTCCAACTTGCCCGTGTGCCCGCTCGCCATAAAAAGCGGCTAAACGCTCAAATCCCTGAGGAAGCTCTTCTAGATTAGTATGCATAGAACCCATCACTACACGATTTTTCAGTGTAGTGGAACCTAATTTGAAAGGCGTAAATAAATGGCTATATAACATGAAAACAACACAATTGTGGTACAAAACCGCGCTAGAGTAACAAGCTTTAATTATGACTGCAAAATTTACTGTTATATTTTAACATTCGCAGCAAAATCAGCATACTTTATATCCATAAATGAAAAATAGGCCTTGTTGTCCCCTTCTTCGGCGATTATCATTATAGCCACGCAGATGACATCTAATCTGCATTTTCTTCTTTTAAACAAGGAATGATTATGTTTTCATTAAAGTCGTTATTAATAGGATTAAGTTTAGTTACATTATCAAGTTCTGCCTTTGCTTTAACTTCCACTGAGCTACGTGATTACGATCGCCTAATATCAGGTGATTTAAGCCAGCTGACAATGGCAGCACAATCTATAGTTGCAAACAATATTTCAAATACGCAAGTGCTTGATGTACTGGCAGAGTTTGTTGCACAAAATTACCTTAGCGCACCTGATTATCAGCTAGACTCAATAGCATGGGCATGTAGAGCGCTTGGGGAGTCTAATAGTGCCCGATACCGTGATTTACTTTATCGTGTAATTAAAAGTGACGCTCATAAGAAGGTACGTAAACACGCTAAAAAGTCGTATAAACGCCTCCCAAAAAGTCATGTTGAACAATACACCATCGGCAGTATTAATTTAGAGCAACTCCAAGCCCTTCCAAAAAAAGCGACACAATCCCGAAGTATTGAAGAACAAGCTTTACTAGACATTTCTCATGGTAATGTTCTTGAAATAAAACGTTTAGCTCAAGATTACGCAATAAGAAGTGATGCATCACAACAGGTAACCGATACTTTAGCTGAGTATTTTGCGCAAAATTACCAGCAAGCTCGTAAACAACAATACGATACATTAGCGTGGGTATGTAAAGGATTAGCAAGAAACACAGATGGTCGCTATAAAAGACTAATTGAAGACGCTGCGCAAAATAGCTCAGTACGTGCATTACGCAAACATTGCCCAGCACATATCAAAGGAAAAGGCCCCTATTACCAAGTAGGCACACTTAATTTAGAAGAAATAGCAAAGCAATTTAACTAACCTTACCTCAGGTTAAATAATACCAAACATAAAAGACGCGCGAATTAGCGGCGTCTTTTATTATTAACTTTTACCTTAATCGCTTCATCTTGTGTCAATTGGAGTACACAATCTTCAGGTTCTGGTTGGCCCATCATTAAACTTGGATTATTTGAAAAGCCTACAGGCTCACGCGGCACCGAGTTTGCAGCAAGGTCTAGTTCCCCATTAGCATTTAAATCTTGAAAAAAACGAACGCAATACTTTCCCACGGGTAAATCTTCAACCGTAACATCGTGTACAGCCGCGGACACTGGTAGTTGCTGTGTTGTGATCACCGCCAACGTATCCCAAGAACCCTCGCTATCATTACAATCAAGAACTTGATAATGAAGGTTACCTTCTTGCTGTTTGAATTTAGCGAATGAAATAGCCAGCGAGATACGGTCTGAATTAGCTAAAAGCTGACCAGAAAACAGCATAGGCATCATTAAAATAACCATTATTTTCATCATGTAAACATCCATTTATATGGTTTGATTTTTGATAGTTATGTATAATAGCGAACTTTTAGGACGTTAGGAAAGGTAAAAGGATGCGCAAGGTCCTCGTTATTCATTATTCACAAACGGGTCAACTGACTAATATTACAGAATCAATTGTCACTCCTTTACGTGCCAATGAAGCTATAACTGTTGATTATTTGAATTTAAAACCAAGTACCCCATTCCCATTCCCATGGCCTTTTTTGACATTTTTTCATATATTTCCTGAATGCGTAAAAATGACTCCCCAGCCTATGGAAGTCGTTGAGCCTGCACATGATGACTATGATTTAATTATTTTAACTTACCAAGTCTGGTTTTTATCTCCATCATTACCTATTTCATCATTTATGCAGTCAGAGCAAGCACAACGACTACTTAACAATAAACCTGTCATTACCGTCATTGGCTGTCGTGGTATGTGGTTAAGTGCACAAGAAAAAATGAAGCAGCTACTAAAAAATGTAAATGCCAATTTAATCGATAATGTCGTGCTTAGCGATGAATGCGGAACTGGTTTTAGCTTCTTAGCAACGCCTCTTTGGATGTTCTCCGGCAAGAAAAAGTCAGTTTCGTGGGTACCTGCAGCAGGGGTAGCGGAGCATGAAATTAAAGCTGCCAGTCGTTTTGGTGTTGCGATAGAAAATGCATTACACGCACTGCAAGATAAACAATACTTACAACAACCTGTATTAAAAGGCCTTGGCGCCGTTAAAGTAAATGAAAAGTTTATTGCAAGTGAGCGTGTTGGCCAACACAGCTTTCGCATTTGGAGTAAAATCCTCAGTACGCTTGGCCCAATGCACTCAACGCGGCGCAGTTGTGGGCTATTGATCTATGTGTTATTTTTGCTGACCTTAATTATTACTGTAGTACCAATTACTGCAATAATAAAAAAATTAATCACCCCCTTAACTAGAAAAAGAATTGCCAAGCAAAAAGCCTATTTTGCCGAGCCATCAGGAGAGTAGTTGTACGTTATGGAAAATGCTGTATACATAAACAACTTGCATGCTGTATTGCCTAATGAAGCTGTTAGTAATAAAGAAATGGAAGTTGTATTAGGTGAAGTTGGAGGGCAGCGCTCACGCGCTAAACCAGTCATTTTACGTAGTAATCAAATTAAAAACCGCTACTACGCCATCGACCCTCAAACAGGCGAGTATAATTATACCAATGCCTCTTTAGCTGCAGACGCAGTACGTGGTTTATTTTCAATTGATGGTACCCGACTAGAGCAACTGGACTGTTTAGTTGCAAGTACCTCGATGGCCGATCAAATCATGCCTAATCACGGTGTTATGGTCCATGGTGAACTTAAAAACCCAAGCCTTGAGGTTGTCTCAACTGCGGGGATTTGTTTGTGTGGTATGACTGCACTTAAATACGCCTACCTAAATGTTAAAGCAGGCGAAAGCCAACACAGCGCCGTTGTTGCAAGTGAATTAGCATCAAATGTAATGCATTCCCGAAATTTTAGTGCTGAGAGTGATTACAAAGTAGACATGCTGGATCAAAAACCTGAAATTGCTTTTGAAAAAGACTTTCTACGTTGGATGCTTTCTGATGGTGCAGGTGCTGCATTATTAAGTAACCAAGCAAATCCTACCGGTTTATCTTTGCGCATCGATTGGATTGATATTATCTCCTATGCAGATCAGCTAGAAGCGTGTATGTACGCTGGCGCTGAAAAAATCGATGGGCAACTTAAAAGCTGGACCCGTTATGACTCTAAAGAACGAGAACAGCAGTCAATTTTATCAGTCAAACAAGATGTAAAACTACTTAACGAAAACATTGTAAAATACACTGTTGAAGATGCCCTAAGTAAAATAGCTAAAAAACGTGCACTTACGGCCACTGATTACGACTTTTTCTTACCGCACTATTCTTCAGGTTACTTTCGTGAGCGTTTATTTGATGGCCTAAGTAACATCGACTTTCAAATTCCATTTGAAAAATGGTTTACGAATTTAACTGAAAAGGGTAATACGGGCTCTGCGTCAATTTTCATTATGCTGGACGAGTTATTTAAGTCAGGGCGATTGACTGACGGTCAAAAATTACTGTGTTACGTGCCAGAAAGTGGGCGTTTTTCAAGTGCATTTATGCAATTAACCGTAGTTAGTCGATAGTTAAGAGCACTTTATGAAAAAAGATGACGTACCTCAAGATAATAGTAAAAGCTACCAAGGCCAAAACAAGTTACTTTACGCTGTAGATGATAGCGGTCATTATCAAGGGGTTAAATCATCTGGTTGGGAAATCGAAAGTTTTGCAACCCAGTTAGCTGTTGATGATTTAAATGAACAAACCGCGCAAGCTCTTGAGCAAGCATTGCACGGTGAAATTTCACCACTGGCATATCATATGCTAGCAAGGCGCTTTGATATTGCGACCCTTGCTGGCGCCAGTGGTTTTTTCCAATGGCAAATCAAACGCCATTTACGCCCCGCAATTTTTGCCAAATTGTCTGATAAAAACATAAACCGCTATTGCGATACGCTAAAAATTAGCCGTGACGCCTTACTTTCATTGCCTTCACAATAACGAACTCTTCATGCCTGACATTATTTTACCGATTAACCACCAGCAATCATCACATTGTGAAACTGGTGTTGTAGCCACTCTTTTACAAAGTAAAGGCATTGATATGAGCGAGCCAATGGCTTTTGGCCTCGCTTCGGCCCTCACTTTTGCTTATTTACCTTTTGTAAAAATAAGTGGTATGCCGCTTATTGCTTATCGCATGCCACCAAAAACAATCATAAAAAAGGTATGTAAAAAACTAAATATTGATCTTGAAACACGAAAATTTTCAAACCCAGATGTAGGAATGCAAGCACTCGATGACGAACTTGCCAAAGGTAACTTAGTTGGCCTGCAGAGTTCTGTTTATTGGTTGCCCTATTTCCCTGAAGATATGCGTTTTCATTTTAATGCGCATAACTTAGTGGTATACGGTAAAAATGAACAAGGTGAATACTTGATCAGCGATCCTGTATTTGAACACCCTGTCACCTGCGCTGCAGAGGATTTAAAAAATGCCCGTTTCGCCAAAGGGGCTTTGGCAGCCAAAGGACTCATGTATGTGATCCGCAGCACGCCAACTCACACACAGCTTGAACACGTTATTAAACCAGCCATTAAAAAAACCGCAAAAATGATGAACGGCTTAGTATTGCCTTATTTTGGTCTAAAAGGCATTCGTCATATGGCGAAACAAATTCGTCAGTTAGATAAAAAGCCACCTAAATATGCCCGCCTTTATCTAGCTCACATTGTGCGTATGCAAGAAGAGATAGGCACCGGTGGTGCTGGATTTAGATTTATGTATGCGAGCTTTTTAGAGCAAGCCGCACAGCTCACTCAAACCCCTGCTCTTAATCAATGCGCTGAACACACAACATTAGTAGGTGACTTATGGCGAGAGTTCGCTATGGATGCCGTTAAATATTGTAAAAAACGGGGTGACATCAGCTTAGACGATATAGCCAATAAGCTCGAACAAGTCGCTGAGCAAGAAGCTAAGCTGAGTAAATTACTCATTGGAGCAGTAGCCTAAAACAAAAAAGTCACCCAAAGGTGACTTTTTAAACTCAGTAATAGACTGTTTTAGCCTATCACTAAATCCTTAGTAACTAATGGTACCGCGATATCACCAACAAAATCGTCAACTGATAATGCATTTATAAGAGTAACGCCCTGCGTTTGTTGCTCGTCATTAAGTGGTACATACGGTAATCTAAATACAGGTTTAACCGCCCCTGTCATCATCAATGCCGTATTAATCGCTATTGGGTTTGGCTCACAGAATAACCAGTCGATCAAAGGCTGTAATGATTGATTTAAATTGTCGTTTTGGGTATCCATTAATTCTCGGAACAAACCAGGGATCAAATTAGAAGTTACTGAAATAACGCCATGTGCACCAAACTTATGGCGAGCGTCATGTGCTTCATCATCATTACCAGACCAACATGCAATACCTTGCTGTTCATAATGGCTAACACGCTCATTACCACCACACTCTTTTACACCAATAAAGTTTTCGTGTTGAGCTAAAGGCTCCATAATGTCAGGCGTTAAATCTTGCCCTGTGCGACCGGCTACGTTATAAATAAACGCAGGTCCAATCGCTAATACACGTTTAAAGTGCTCTTTTACGCCAGCCAGTGATGTACGCCCGTAATAAGGGTTAATTTGCAATGCAGCATCCATACCACTTGCAAAGCCATATTCAGTAGCTTTAACTGCCTCACGGGTATTATTGCTGCCTGTATTGCCCACTATAATCAACTTACCTGAGTACTTATTAACGCTGTGTGCAATCAGCATTAAATGCTCTTCCCAGTTCATTAACTGGCCTTCGCCCGTTGTGCCACCAACAACAATACCATCAACACCGGCAGCTATTTGCTGTTCAACTAAAAAATCGTACGTGGCTAAATCAATTTCACCAGTACGAAGATACGGCGTTTTAATTGCTGTAATAAGACTTGCTTGCTTAATTTGTTCTAGGGAGCGCATAAAAAAATATTCTTAAAAAAACTTGCCGTATTTGTATCATAAAAGCGGGCATTTTCCGAGTATTGGGGCACTAATTTATTAAATAACTTGTGTTATTCAGGTGCATAGGCCAAAATAAACAACTGTATAAATAGACAGTATATTTATTTTTTAACCTTGAGTGCACTTTTATGCGTTTATCACGATTTTTAGCAACCCACTTTTACCATAGCGAAGAGCTTTGCCATGCTTTAGCAATCGATGAAGACACCCTTGGCGATTGGCAACAAAATGGGTTATTCCCAAAACCTAGTTATTGTATAAAAAATCAGCTTAGTTGCAGTTCCTATTCAGGGTTATATGAATGTGAAGAATATGACGATTATTACCCACGAGGTTGTGTTAATTGGGGGCAAGGTTTAGCAAAACAAAAAATAGAATCATCTAGCCATGCTTTTAATTATTTTGCACAACAGTACACAGCAAGCTTAACTAAATTAGCGCAACAAGGATTTGAGTTTAACGAAGAGTTGTTTGGCTGTGAACTTGAAGAACATTTGCAGCAAGTATGGCAACAGTTTTTATGTAGTAAATACGGCGTATTAACACAAAACGGATTAATCGACGAAATGGCCGCAGTCGATATAGGCCGCCTAATCGTAGACGACATAACTGAGCTGCGTACTAAAGCAAACTTAACACAAGATGAGCGCATAAAACTACACCCTGCATTAAAGTTACTTAACCGTGCCCTGAGCCACGGCGCTGATCACGAAAAGCAACAAACATTGCGCACACGGTATATTGATACTTTGGTACTTAAATATGATTTATCAGTCAAGTAACGATTAACACTTACGACAATCAAATCAAACACGCATAAATACTATATGAGGCTCATTCGACTACAGCATTTTCAAACAAAGTATTAATTGAATAGCTAAGTATGTAATAATCTCAATACATCAGGGAGTTATACCCATTTCATTAAATTAGTGAGCCATTATTAAATAACGCAGTTTATGAGTTATTTAATTCACTAGCATGATCATGCTTTTAATAAAATGGATATTAGTAGCGCTGTTTAACTTAAAAGCGGCCTACTTTAATGTGGGTTAGTGTTTATTTATGGCTTTTTTAATTACGATTTTTCTTAGTTCTTTTTTACTCTTTCAAATTCAGCCAATCTTAGCAAAAATGGCATTGCCAATTTTTGGTGGAGGAGCGGCAATTTGGACAGCTTGCATGCTGTTTTTCCAGCTTTTCCTGCTTTTAGGTTATCTATATTCACACTGTTTAACTCGGTTATCTAAATTAAATCATCAAGTGAGCATTCACTGTACTTTAATTGCCCTTAGTTTACTTTTGTTACCCATTACTTCATTTACAAAAAGCACAATTTTTGAATGGCAAACCCCACAGCTTGAGATCATATTTTCATTATTGCTTAGTATTGGGTTTCCCTATTTTTTATTGTCAGCGACAGCGCCATTAATTCAAAAATGGTATAGCACAATAGAAATTAATAAAGAGCCGTATCGACTGTATTCATTGTCTAACTTAGCGTCATTATTAGCACTGTTATCATACCCATTTGTTATTGAGCCAATATTTAATACAACATTACAAGCAAACATATGGTCGACCTTGTACACCTTATTTGCAGTATTTATGCTTTTAAGTGGGTATCGGCTTTACAATACACAGACTACTAACAGTGAAAATACAGCTAAAAATACCGCCGTCGAAAAACCAATTAAGGTAAGTAGAATACTGTTATGGTTGTTGCTATCTGCTACGAGTGTGACAGTGATGGTCTCAACAACTAACGCAATGACTATCAATATACCGCCAACGCCTTTTCTATGGATACTTCCCCTGTGTATTTATTTGCTTAGTTATATAATTTGTTTTAATACCGAAAAATGGTATGTACGTAAGTACTGGTTAACCTTATTTTGTGGTTGTTCAATCGCGTCATTATTGATGTTTTTTATTGGCACACAATTTAATATTATTACTCAAATTGTTATTTATACTTTAATTTTATTCTCTGCTTGTATGCTATGCCATGGTGAGTTATTTAGCCTAAAACCAAAAAAGCACGCGCTTACTTGGTTTTACTTAATTATGGCGCTAGGTGGAGTTGTAGGCAGCGCATTCACCTCCATTATTGCTGAGTATTTGTTTACTCAATACTACGAGTTTCTCATTGCAATCGTACTTGTTTATCTGCTTTTTTGTTGGTCTGTTTATTCACAGCAAAATACGGCTTCATTAAGTAAGCAACTAAAAAAGCACAATATGCACCTTATGCTAATGGCTGCGATTGCTTTGACCTTATTTGGTGGATACTTTTTAAAACTCAATAACCTGTATAACCAAGAAGATATATATACGAGCCGTAATTTTTACGGCACATTAACGGTTAAAGATTTTACAAACACTGAGCAGCCAGTACGCATGCTGTTTGATGGCTCTACATCACATGGCACACAGTTATTATCAACAGATAACACAATCCCTACTAGTTATTACCGCGAGAATACCGGTGTATCATTAGCATTGCAGCACTTCAAGAATGAGACTACAAAAGTTGGCATTATTGGGCTAGGTACGGGCACACTAGCAAGCTACGGAAATGCGGGTGATGAATATGTATTTTACGAATTAAACCCGCATGTTGAGATTGCAGCAAATCGCTATTTTAGTTACTTATCAGCCTCCAAAGCAGATGTCTCTGTGCGCTTGGGCGATGCGAGGATCACATTACAAAACGAACTTAAACAACAAGGTAGCCAGCAATATCAAATTTTAATCGTTGATGCATTTTCCAGTGACTCTATTCCAGTTCACTTACTGACCTTAGAGGCCTTTGAACTGTATTGGCAGCACTTAGAGAACGACGGTTTACTGGTGCTGCATATTTCTAATAACCACCTTGATTTATTACCATTAGTAGCCACCTTATCTGAAAAAGCGGGCATGCAAATGCAGCATTTTTATTCCGCCTCCGATGATGAAAATGAACATACGGCAGAATGGGTAGTGGTTACCAATAACCAAGACTTTTATCTTGATAATTCGATTAAAAAACGCGCCACTTATTTTAGTTTGAATAAAGAGCAGCGTATTTTATGGACTGACTCATATTCTAATCTTATTTCTATCATTAAATTTTAAGTGTTGGAAGATGAGCAGTAATGCTTGGTGTGGCCCTCAGGGCCTGCTTTTATATGTTTAGGCACCAAGCAACTTCATTTTTTATCTGTGTAAATGCGCTAGGTTCATCCATTGCTTATCTCTACTACAATCGAGTAAAGCAAGGCGATCGTGATCACATAGCTCAGAGGCTGTTTGAAATGATTCAAACAAAAGTGATGAATTAAACATCTTTGTTTCTGGGCATGTAAAGGATATTTCATTCTCCGTTACGACTACTTTCAAGCTCCAACTTTTACTCTTGGTAGATGTATATTCAGTGATACCTTTTTTTTCAGAACATAACTCGTAGTTATATTTAAGTATACGAGTTTTAAAGTCTTGCAATAATTCTTTCTCTATTTTCGGAATTTCCAAAGATTCAATATCAATTATGTCACCAGATAATTTCACTACAGACGGATTAAATATTCTAACGATTGCTCTTCTCAATTTGGCTCCTTAAATCATTCTGCGATGATAAAAACACATAACGAGCTTGTAAAAGAACAACTCATTTAAAATTTATTTTTATTGATGATTTACAATAGCTTAGCCCCCTACTTTACTTCAATCGGTTACTTTTATTTCGCGTAAAATATAAAAAGAAAGCTTGGGGTTATTTTAATACTAAAAGCTTGGTTACAGAAGCTAGGACGTGCGTTTATCCCGCACTTCGGTTAGTACACTTTTTAAGAAATAACCTCTTGGTGATAAAATTAATTGAATTATTCACAAAGAGGCTCAGCGCTTAAGAAGACATAAAAATATATAAATAATAGATCTAGAAATTAGATTGCTTTGTGCTGTTAGACCAGAGTTAATGATTTGGGCATACAGTCAGAAATCATCGTAATTAAAACTTACAGCGAAAAATGAATTTTAGCTCTTTGCATTCTAGCTCAAGGTCTATCTTTGGCTACGTTAACTACTCAATCATATCAACTTCATATAGCGTGCTGAGACTTTCATATTTATGACATTTTACATCAACTTTATTTGTAGACGTATTAAGAGACTTTTGACAAGTAACATGCTGAGCCTTTAACCCGTACCTTTTAATGTATTCATTGACTATTTCATTTATATTTTGTTTTTGTTCAGCTGTGGCGTATGAATAAAAATATTCATACTCTGTGTTCCACTCTTTTACATTTGCCTCTTTGGCTACACCTAACCACCCCATTCCAAGCAGAATTGACTGTTCAACATATTGACCTTTTAAAAACATATAAGCTAATACGTACTGCGAGCCTTTGTAACCCCATGCAGCGGGCTCCTTAAGCAAATTAAATGCTTGTTCATAATTTCCTTTTTTATATTCAGTTATTCCTGTCATTTCTTTAACTTCAAGTGAGAGTGATGACTTTCTTATTGTGCTTGTTGATTCACATGACAAAAGTAGAAAAGAAAGTATAGTTATTATTATGGTTTGCTTTATTCTCATACCGTTCCTTTATAAATACTCAAAAATTTATAGCATTCAAACAAGTTTGTCGAATTACTCTTTTTATAGTATTTTAATTGATATATCAACCATACCCGAGATCCTATTTAAATGTTGAACAGTCAGCTTTAGTGCTCACTGCCGACCTCAGGGCGTGTTTTTATATATTTATTACGATCAATTAGAATGTATTGTTAATAATTTCCTGTCAAAAATAGCCGTTGAATCAGAGTCAGATGGCTGCATTAAAACATTTAAATAATATGGCGATGCACCTTCTAAATCTATAGGCTCATGATTCACAGTAATTGAACTACTCCCATTAGCAGCTTGTGTGATGTCTATTGAGGGTTCATCAGGAGAAAAATATACATCATTTTCTCCTGAAAAGAACACATTCATAGTAGCTGAAGGCTCCAATAACCTATAGTTCAAGTCAATTGTAAAAGAGGTGTCTTGACCTTCGTATATATCTGTAGAGGATATGTATACTATTTTCATAGCATTTCCATTACATGTATCAGGAATGGAGTTTAGTCGCTCTAAAGATTCTGGCCCATCAGTCTCACTCGTTGTAGTTAAAATGCCATTCTTAATATCTAAAGAAAAAGTGAAAGTCTGACCATTGGAAGTTATAATTAAATTATTCCCAACAACTTTCATACTATTATCATCAGATATTTGACTATAGCTGCCACTAAGTGAGCATTCATATCGAATTACATCACCATTATTCATTATTTTAATAATGCTTTCTTGGTTCCCTGCTTCATGCCAAATTCCTGAATATTTATTATTACTCTCTTTATCATTTCCACAGCCTAATAAAGCGAGAGTCAAAAATGAACATCCTATTACTTTTTTTACCACAATTTATCCTTTAGTTAAATTTATTGCCGTACCTTGAAAAACAAACCTTTTAGCACTAACTTTAAGCAACTTATAGTTATTCCGTACTATAAATTAATGTATTTACTCATCACTCTTGATCATGGAAGATACTTATGTTGATCACGAATATGTGAGCCAAAATAATCGTGTTTGTTGATCACCAAAAGTAATTTTTTTATACGCTGACTCCGAGGTTGTCGTAAAATCAATTATCTATAAGATCTGAGAAAACGGTATTAATTTCTATCCATCGGCTTACTGTACCTGCAATAGGCATAAAATAAAAGGCTTAGAGGTCTCACGCTTTGCTAACCTTACCGAGATCTATTGGGCAAATCGAAACTTACATACACAGTTTAGAGTGTCACTTAGGTGATACCCAGCTAATTATTTATTGCAAGGAAAAGCACACTTATAAATAAAAAACGACAGTCATCAGATCGCTGGCATTGAAAAACAAGGGATTAGCGCTGTTAAAATTTGCGGTGGAAAGTGAATTTTTGTGTTTGCTGTCCAGCTCAGGGCGTGTTAGTGGTTGTATGCTGCACTATAACTTATTGCTGCTATTATAAAAAAGAACAGCCATGACAAGTGTTTACCTCGAGTAAATAAAAGTGAAACAATACCGCTTAAAGCAAATACAGTAGCAATTATTGTAAGGATTTCATTATTAATATTTACACTTGGGTTTGATAAAACATACAAAATACCAGCAAATCCCCACCAAGCTAACGTAGTTAAATGCCAAGCGAACCTTAAAACCCGTTTCGTGAACCAATCACTGCCTAATAATTTAGGTAAGTTACCTCTTCGAAACAAACGAGTTAATAAATACTTTTCACCTAAATAAGAGTGAACAACACCAATGATCAACAAAAACAAGACAGCCATCTAAATTTAACAAACACAACCGTTCCACTAAATTTACTTTTTAGGTTATGAATTTATCTTTTACTACTGCGTTACTTTCATTTCACCCATTAAATGAGCTATTTTTACTTTTAAGCCTAAATTACGCGCATGAAAATGACTGCGTAATTGCAGTGTTAACTTTTAACTAAGGGCTTTTAACTTTATACCAGCAGCTTTCACAGTTACCTATATTCGCTCGTCGTTTTATGTGTAACACAAGACGTAAGTTTACACGCCTTGTGTTATGACTTTAAAATAAACGTTGATCATACAAAGCAATTTTATAACTCATTCTCTGAGCAATAATTTTCATAATGCACTCTATGATTCACTGCTTAGTAGTAATTGCTGCTGGCTAAACTTCGCGTATAATACCGGCAACACAAATAATGTTAAAAACGTTGCCGTAAATAAACCACCTACAATCACCGTCGCTAATGGTTTTTGAATTTCAGCCCCAATCCCTGTCGATAACAACATTGGGATCAACCCTAGAGCTGATGTTAATGCCGTCATTAATACTGGGCGTAATCGCGATAATGCACCATTAAACGCAGCCTCGTTTAAGCTATCTCCCGCTTTAACACGGTTATTAATGCTTTCGACCATCACGACACCATTAAGTACTGCAACTCCAAACAAGGTTATAAAGCCTACAGAGCTTGGTACAGACAAATATTGCCCTGAAATATATAAAGCAACAACGCCACCAATAACAGCTAAAGGTACGTTAACTAAGATCAGTAAAGCTTGGCTGATTGAACCAAAAGCAAAATAAAGCAGTAAAGCAATTAATGCCAAAGAAATAGGCACAACTATTGATAAACGCTGTTGTGCTCGTTGCTGATTTTCAAATTGGCCACCAATATTCACCCCATAACCGGGAGGAAGTTCAACTTGCTGTGCAATAACACTGCGAATATCTTCAACTACCGAGCCCATATCGCGCCCTAGTACATTGGCTTGAATAACTACGCGGCGTTGTACATCATCTCGGCGAACTTGTGGTGGGCCAGATTCAATTTGAACGCTTGCAACATCACCCACTCTGACGATAGCGCCACTAGGTGATGACAAGCGTAAATCTTCTATTGATTCTGGCGAATCACGAAATTGCTTAGCAATCCGTACATAAATATCATAGCGTTCATTAGCATTGATAATTTGTCCTGCCGATGTGCCACCAATCCCCTGCTGCACGATCGACATTAAATTGCCTACAGATAACCCATAACGAGACAACGCTTGGCGGTTTGGTTTGATCACTAACTGCGCTTCACCTGCAATTTGTTCCATTGCCACATCTTTTGCACCAGCAACACCTTTTACTGCTTGTTCTATTTCTTGCCCTTTCGTCACGAGCACATCTAAATCGGCCCCAAATAGCTTGATCGCTAATTGCGCTTTAACACCAGATAGTAGCTCATCAACACGGGTTGCAATTGGCTGTGAGAAGTTAAAGAGTAAACCTGGGAACTGCTCTAATTTTTGCTCCATAAGCACTTGTAATTGCGCACGGTTACTAGCCGATTGCCATTCACTCACCGGTTTTAAGCCAAGATAAATTTCTATATTGTTTACAGGCTCCGGATCACCTCCCACTTCAGGGCGACCCACTCGGCTTAAGGCATACTCAACTTCAGGAAACTCTAACAGTATTGCTTCAAGCTTTGGAGCAACCATAAGTGCAGTTTCAAGACTGGCTGAAGGCGCAAGCGTAACGCGTAAGTTGATAGTGCCTTCTTCTAATTCAGGCACAAATTCAGTCCCTAATTGTGGTATCAACACGGCTGCAATGACAACTAACCCAGCCGCAGCACATATAACTGTTTTACGAGCACTCATCGCCCAACGTAAGCTTACTTTATAAGCGTTATCTAATGGCTCAAGTATTACACTACGCCTAACGGTCACGCCTTTAGAAAATAAATACACAGCCATAGCAGGAACGATAACAAGCGCGACTATTACAGCTGCAATAATTGCTAACATAATGCTTATCGCCATTGGCTGGAATAACTTAGCCTCCACCCCTTCAAAGCTAAACAGTGGCATAAAAACAACTAAGATAATTAATGCCGCAAAAAATACCGGTCTTGCAACTTCTTTAGCAGCTAGCGTGATCAAATCGGCAGCTGAGTGCTGCGTTTGCGTATCGTCAGCATGCTTAGTTAAATGGCGAAAAATATTTTCAACCATAACCACAGAGCCATCCACCAGCATACCGATTGCCACTGCAATGCCACCTAGTGACATTAAATTCGCAGATAAGCCTAACCACGCCATAACGCACAATGCCATTCCAATTGAAATAGGGATCGACAGTAACACCAACAGAGTCGCGCGAAGGTTCATCAAAAACAACGCCAACACCACAACAATAAAAATGAATGCGAGTAACAGTGCATCAACTACTGTATCAACCGCTTTGGTGATCAAATCAGCTTGGTCGTATAATGGTTCAAACGTCACCCCTTCTGGTAATGCCTGATTAATCAACTCAATACGCGAACTTATCCCATCAATTGTTTGTTTGGTATTTGCACCAATACGTTTTAATACAACCCCCGTTACAACTTCACCTAATGATTGAATATTTCCTTGAGCATCTTTTTTACTCATTGTTGCAGCACCTTGGCGGATCTCACTGCCTAGCGATACCTGTGCGACATCTGCGATTGTGATCACTTTACCATCAATGGTTTTTAATGGTGTTTGTGCAATTTCTTGCAGCCCTTTGGAGCCTGCATTAAACCACCCTGTACCACGAATAACGAGTTGCTCTTGGCCGCGGTTCATATACCAACCGCCCACATTGGTATTATTTTCTTCAAGTGCTGTAACAACTTGCTGTTGTTCTAACTGGTAAGCCAACAACTTATTTGGATTAAGATTTACTTGATATTGACGAACATCACCACCGAACGACAACACTTCAGTCACCCCATCCACCGGTAATATTAGTAACTTTACAATCCAATCGTTTAAGCTTCGCAGCGCCATACTATCAAGGCCTGATTCAGGAGATGCCGCTAATAAGTATTGGTAAACTTGACCAAGTCCAGAAGTATTCGGCCCCATTTCTGGCAAACCTATACCATCAGGGATTAACTCTTTCGCAGCTTGTAAACGCTCGAACACTAATTGACGAGCAAAATAAATATCTACCCCTTCTTTAAATACAACAGTCACACCCGATAAACCCGTTTTAGAAATAGAACGAACTTGCTCTACATCGGGTAATGCATACATTACTGCTTCTATTGGGTACGTTATTAACTGCTCGACTTCAACGGCCGCTAAACCAGGTGCTTCAGTATTTACAGCAACTTGCACATTAGTAACATCAGGAAACGCATCAAGGTTCAATTTTGGGATCACTAATGCGCTCATGGCAATCAACACACACAGTGCTAACAATACCAATAACCTGTTAGCGATAGCGCTATCTATTATTTTATTAAACATACTGTTAGCTCCTAATGGTTATGCGGATCAAAGCCGCCTTTAGCTTGCTCTGATGCAACAAAAAATGCCCCTTCAGTCACTACCTTGGTGCCCTCTGTCAACCCTTTAATTTCACGAAAGTCAGCAAACTTTTGGCCTAATTCAACTTCTGTTGAAATAAGCTCACCATCTTCGTCTTGCACAAATACCGCCCAATCACCATCAGGGTTTCTAAGCAGTGCTTGCTCTGGCACAGCCAATACTTTTTGATCCGTTGAGAATGAAAAATACACATCACTGAACATGCCCGGGTGTAATACGTGTTGGCCATTTTGAACACTTAAACGTACAACTCGTGAACGAGTGACTTGATCGATAGTATGAGCTTCTTGGATCACTGTTGCTGGGTATGATCGTTGATTAACTTTCACTTTAGCGATTGCTCCCTTTGCAATTTCAATGACTTGATTTGCAGATAATTGCGCTTCTACCCAAAGTAAACTTTCATCCGCTATAAGCATTAACTCAATACCAGCATCAACACGTTGTCCTTGAGAAAAGCTATCACTCAGTATCGCTCCTGATGTACCAGCATATAGCGTATATTCACCAAGTTTTTTTGCAGGAATTGATGCACTTTCTGCTATCGCTTGTTTCGACAAACCAAATGCAACTAATTGGCTGTGAGCCACTTCAAATTCAGCCTTAGCAGTGAGCATACGCTTCTCACTTACGGTGCCTTTGCCCATTTTCTGAACGCGTTGCCATTCTGCTTTTGTTAACCGATAAGTCGTTTGTGCACTGGCAACATCAGCACTAAATAAAGTGACAAGCGGTGCGCCAGCTTTAATATGCTGCCCTAAAGTAGCATGGCGTTTGACCACAATTGAATCTACTCTTGGTGACAGTACATAACTACTATAACCATTTGCTTTGATTTCGCCTGGTGCATAAAGCTGTGACTGATAACTGCGCTTAGTTAAAGTACTCACCCGTACATTGGCTAAACGCATTTGCGTTGATGTTAAACGCACAGCGCCTTCTTGCTCGTGTTCTTCACCTTCACTTGGCTCAACCTCACTTTTTTCATGCTCATGACCCGCGTCTTCTTGATGTTCCTCTTCATTCTTATGTTTGGCTTTATCAGGTGCATGCTCATGCATTTCTTTTAATTGTGCTTCACTATGCTTATGACCTAATTTAGTATGATCAACGTATTCAGGCTCAACAGTTGCTGCCTGAGCAAAACTGCTAAAAATAAACGCAAGGGCAGGAAAAGTTACATTTAAACGTTTCATAGTGCTGTTCCATTTGTAAGAGTACGAGAGAAAGTAGTAATAAATTGACTAAGTTGGCCGCTTTGCGTTAACCAGTTAACGCTCGCTAATTGACTTTGCTGAACAATTTCAATACCCGAAAGTAACCCTGAGCTACGTTGTTGACGCATAGTTAGGTACTGGGCAGTACTAATATCTCCACTACGCCATTGTTGCTCAATCAGTACTAGACTACTGTCTGCATTATTTTGATTAATTGCTTGCCAACGTTTAACACGCTGCGAATATGCTTGCATAACTTCTTTACTGGCTTGTGCTTGAAATGTCATTGCGCGTTGCACTGCGCGATATTCAGCCTCTTTAGACAGAGCTAATGATTCAACAGACTGATATTCATCACTAAAGTCATTGACTATGTTTAATGGCATTGAGAAGTTTAAAGATACAATACTGTCATCACCATTTTTACCGGCTGAAATACCCACTGTAGGTTTGACAGCTCGCTCAGCTTTGAGAACTTGCACTTGCTGGCGTTGCTGTTGCCATTGTAATTTAGCAAGCATCAATTGTGGGTGCAGGTTCACACTATCACTCTCTATATTGAGTTTGAAACCTGCTAATAAACGTTCAGGTGAAAGTGAATTTCCTTCTTTCCAATTAGGTAAAATAGCTTTAATCGCTAATTTAGCATCAGCATAGGCACTCGCTTGCTGAGCCGTTTTATTAAGGATTTCAGACCATGAATATAAAGCTAATTGTTCATCAAGCTGGCCGACTTCACCTGACTCTCGACGCTGTTTAATAATGGCAACTAAACGTTCTAGTTGTAATTCTTGCTCTTGTGCTAGTTCAAAAGCAGCTTTACTACTTCGCCAATTAATTAATGCGGTTAACGCTTGCTCTACAAGTGTAAGGTAAACTAGCTGCATACTTTGTTGTTCAGCTAATAAAGATATCTCCGCGGCTGCTACTTGGGCCTCTTGTTGATCGTTAATATCAAACGTTTGACTAAAACCAATACTGAAATTGTTATCGTCCCCTTCCTTTTCGATACTCGAATCAAAGCTTGGGTTATAAATACCATACTGTGCGGCGCGAACAGCAGCTTCGCCACTGTGTAATTGTTGATAGGCAGCTTGTATTTTTGGATGCTGATTTAGATGGTTCAATAACCAATTTAAATCATTAGATTTCTGGGTCGGACTTGCTAAAACAACAGGCGCAACAAAAGTAGCTACACACACGCAGGCAAACCCAAGTGGTTTTTTTAAGTTCATAAATTGTACTCATACTAAAAAAATCGATGACCAACTCGCATGGTCTGAAAAAATTAACTTAGTAAGTGAACAATTGGAGGACGTAAATCAGGGGTGATTAAACGTGAAATGAATGTGTCTTGCACTGAGGTAATAGCAGCATAGCTTGGTAATAAAGCACTATTTTCCCATATTTGTGAGAACAAAACTGGGATATGACAAACATGGCAGTGCGATTCATCAGCGTTATCAGCAATGGCTTGCTCTAATTGAAAGTGCTCTTCTTGATGTAACTCATGATCATTGTTAGCAATACAATGAGTATCTAACTGTGCTTGTTGATTAAGTAACTGGGCTGCATTTTTAATCACATGATTATAATCAGCCACATCAAAACTATCCAGCAATGGCTGAAGTAGTAAAAAGGCTAATAATAACAACACTGACTGTTTCAAATACATACCCAAAAAAGTAATTAAATGTAACCATACCAGAACTTAACCACACCGCAAAGCCAAGATGAGTTTTTTATAATCAAATACGACTTTCAACTGCTAGCTAATTTTCACATGCTATTTTAGTATGAATATCACCAATATTATGAATATCAACAATATTTTAAATAGAGTACTATTTTGTATGGCACATAATCATGCTCATAATAACGATGATAAAAGTAATCGTCAGCTAAGTGTAGCGGTCTTCATTAACGTGCTACTCACTATTGCCCAAGTTGTTGGAGGGGTTGTCTCAGGTAGTTTATCTTTGATCGCTGATGCACTTCACAACTTAAGCGATGCAGCCGCCATATTCATCGCCTTAGTTGCCCGAAAAATTGGTAATAAACCCGCCAATAATTCATATCACTTTGGCTATATACCCAAACCACCTCAAGATGGCTTGGGTATAAACGCGCAGAAATATTAGCAACGCTACTAAACAGCACAACGTTAATTATCATCGGCGGTTTTTTAATAATTAAAGCCATAGAAAATTACTTTAACCCCAGCCCTATCGATGGCTGGATTGTGGTTTGGGTGGCTGCTTAGTTATCGTGATAAATCCACGACCTACAGCAAATCATAACTCTATGGATGTTACTTTGTTGTCGGGATAAATCCACGACCTATAACAGTAAGCAGCTTTGAAATGTATGCCAATAAAACAGTTAACGTAGTAGCCGTAAGAGTGGCGGTTGCTACGCTGTAAACCAAGCCTAGTGACACTCCCCAACTATTTACTGCAATTATAACGGCTAAAATAACGAAAGCGTAACCACCGCATCTAAGTGCCAAAACAGTGCGCTTGGTTGGGCGCGATGTATGCTGAAATACCTGACTAAAATGCCGAGGGATTGAAAGGCTTAATAATGCAAAACCAATTAGTTGCAGCAGTATTTGTGCTAAAATCAACATATTTAAAAAACCTCTATTTTATATATTTAAATGCAATCTAAATGGCTATTTTACTCGTGTGTTTTTGTAGTAATACGGCTGAAAAAGCGAAACACGCGGAAAAAAGCAGCATGCTTAAGTCAAAACCAAGCATTAGCCAATCTCCTTTTTGTGCACTTAAAAGCAAGTTGTGCTCTGTAGTTAACATATTACATAGGGGTATAAATGCGTAGAGCGCTGCCGCTACCCACAGCATATTTTGCCAAGCTTTATCTGCAACTCTTAGGGCACAAAAAACCCCACACAATGCAAAAGCGATAAATAAACTGTGCATTTCCCATTCAGCGCGGTCAGGCATTGCTGACGGTAATAAGCGATTACTTAAAAAATAACAGGCTATGGCAATGGGCAAGCCAACAATCACAGCGGCATTGAGTTTATCTATTACGTTAATCAATCTCGTTTGCTGTTTTTTACGCTTATTAACCCAAATAATCATGCCTGTTGCTATCATTCCTGCGCCTAATAGCCCTGATATAAAATACAGCCAGCGTAGGTAAGTACCTGCAAATAGTCCTTCATGTAAATGTTCTAATATGTCATATACTTGAGCAGCGCTATGAGTTTTACCTATTGATTGCGCTATTTGTACCCGTTCATTAACTATGCGATAGGTGATCAGAGTTGCAAACTCGATCCCTTCATTCGCATCAAGCCATACCTCAAAGCTTGGTTGCGATGTATGTCGATCAATTAACCCTAGATAACTTATAGCTTGATTTTTATAACGTACTTTGGCGTCTTTTAGCGCTGTTTCAAGGGATAAATCAGCTGTATTTAATTCAATAAATTGTTGTTGCTGATCTTCTACTTGAAACAGATCATAAAACTGACGATGTATTTTTTTACCCTCCCCATAGGTTGCATCAATCACGGGCGCAAACGATATGCCCATTAATAAAACAAGCCCGCTGTAAGTGATCATTAAATGAAAAGGTAATGGCAGTACACTAAAAATATTATGTATATCTAACCACGCTCTTAGTCCTTTGCCTGTTCGAAAGGTAAAAAATTCAATAAAAATCTTTTTATGGATGATCACTCCCGTCACTAAAGCTATCAACATAAACAAGGTTGCTAAGCTGGTCACAAGATAGCCAACCATAATGGGCACGTAATGTAAGTTATAATGCAAGCGGTATAAGGTTTCTCCCCCGCTTGTTTCTCGACTCGAAATAGCGTTATTAGTATAAGGATCAAGGTTTTTTTCGTGCCATTGCCTTGGTATATCTAACTCAGTATTTGCTAACTGTAACCACGAAATGTCGATATGTGGATCACGTATGGATGGGTAACTGATATACCACTGTGCTCCATCACCTGCTAACGAGTTTAGTTGCTGTTGTGCCTTATTGAGTATAGTAAAGTCATCTATTGGTGTATTAACAATGGCTATTTCAGGCTTCATCCAGCGATCGATTTCATTCTCGAAATAGCCAGCGCTGCCTGTTACAAATATAAAAAATAGTAGCCAGCCAAAGGCAAAGCCCGCCCATGTATGTAACCAACTCATTGATTGCCTAAACCTGGGTTTCATAACACCGCAATCCCATTTAAATGACGAACAAAGCAGTACATTAAAATACAAAGAGCAAATACGCTGATACCAGCACGCAGGGTTGTTTTAGTGGCAAATACATAAAGTACGGTTACGGTGTAGATAATAAAACTCAGCATTAAGGCGCTCACAATGGAGTTTATAATGTCGCCAGGTAAAAGAAGTGCAACGAGTATTGCGCTCAAAGCTGCTAATACATAACCTCCAACCAGGGCAATAAGCACTCGACAAGTTATATTTAAGGCAGCAAGGTGTTTTGTTGTAAGGTTCATATAAAGACCAAAAAAGTATACTCAAGTGACGATAAGATGTAAGTTTAACTTTTCACAGGGGCTTAAAATCTAGGCGTTAATTTGCAACAATACATTGCCTTAATCGCCCTCTTTAATTCCACTTGAAACTTACATCTGAGGTGGCTTGAGTATATAAAGAACTTAAATAGCTACGCTCTTTAAGTTCTAATTACACTAAAATTAAAATTTATATGAAACGCTTAGACGAATATCTCGCCCTCGCTCTTTAATTCCTACAACATTTTCATAACCAGTGATACTTCCATAATCGGCAACACTGCCGTGACTTATGTAAGATTCATCCAATAAATTTTGTACTGATAAATCAAACCTAAGATTATTAAGTGGCTCATAAGTAATGTAGGCATCAACAACGTCGTAGCCTGGTTTATTGATTGTCTCTAGCTGAGTAACCCACTCTAATTCCATTGACCGATAGAATACGTCAATATCATTCAAACTAGCGACATGGTTATAGCTCATACCGAGTTTAATTTGCTCACTCAGATCGTAGTTAAAATTTATGTTAAATGAATCTGCAGCAGAGTTACCTAAGCCACCAAATTCATAAGCTGACATGTCAACACCATCTAACACAACTGTGCTATAACCTGATGGGTCATTTGCATCAGGCCAAACAAATGGGGCATTATTTAATTCAACATTATTGTGGTTATAACTAACGATAACGTCAAAGTCACCCGCTTGATAACCGGCCACCAGCTCAATACCATTTGTTTCTAAATCACCGATATTTTCATAGAAAACACCTTCTCGGCCTTTAAATTTATCAAATACCACACCGTTAATTACGCTTAAATAAGCGGATGCTTCAAATAACCAAGTCCCGTCGTTATAAATTAAACCCAACTCGGTGTTCTCAACATCTTCAGCTGATAGGTTTTCATTATGACTGAGCTCACCCACAGTAAAGGCATCGGCAACTTGTCTGCCACGTAATGCTTGTGCGTAACCCGCCGACAGTTTTAGTGAATCTGTAAAGCTGTATTCAAAGCCAATATTACCGCTAAAGCCATCTTGTTTATCTGTTGAAAAGCTATCAATTGATGTAACCGGCTTGCCATTGGCATCGGTTTCAACAACCCACTTACCCTCTACTTTTATCCAATTAGCTTCAATACCATCGTGATCAAGTTCATAAGCATCGTAACGCGCACCAAAACTCAATATTAATTCGTCGCTAATTTGCCAATGATCTTGCGCGTATACACCTGTTACTGTGCCTTTTTCATCAAAAACACCCCCAAACTCTTCATAAGAGGATGAATGAACTTTATCAACTTTTTGTTCAACTCCATACGTAATTGAATGATCACCTATGTCACTGGTATTACGGATATCAAAGCCGGTGGTTTGTATTGATGCATCCCATGTAAAAAGCTCTCGCTTAAACGATGACTCTGTTTGGTACAAAGTCGTTTCAAGGTTAACAAGGCTGTTTAAATACCAAGCATGGTTTAAAACAAGGGTTTCTCGCTCACCCCATGATTCAAATAATGGATCGCCTTTTAATGGCGCCCAGTTTGTCTGCTTACCAAATTCACCTTCTTCTTTGCGAATTTCATAACTAAGGGTAAGGTCTTGATTATCTGTTAGATCAGCACTAATTTTTATAAAACCTAACTCTTGATCTGATGCTGTACCATAAAGCTCTTCCCCATCGCCATCATCCATATTATTTCGGCTTACATTAACGTACGACGCTAATACACCAATAGAATCCGTTACTTTGCCGTATAAAGAAACGCTTTCTTTATGCCCGTCATTTGAGAAATAATTAGCTTTGATCATGCCACCAAATTGCTCACCATTGGCAAGCATGTCGTCAGCATTTTTGGTTTTAAAGCGAATTGCACCGCCCACTGCGCCGGTTCCCGATGTAGCTTCACCGGCGCCCGCTTGCACTTGTACACTGCGAAGTAATTCAGGCTCTATGGCAACACGGCCTATATGATGAAATAAAGTACTCGTTTGTGGCGCGCCATCAACTGTTACATTCACCATTGAGTCTTCCATACCGCGTACAAATATTTTTTGGGCAATGCCTAATGAGCCACCGATAGTAACGGAAGGGGTATGACGAAAAATGTCACCTAAATCATTTGCTTGGTAGTTTTCTAATTCAGTAGGTGTGATCTCTGAATTTGTTGTTGCACCAACAACTGTAATTTTTTCAATCTTTTTGGTTTTTTTCTCGCTAAGAGCTTCCTCAGCATAAACATTAGCGCTACAAAGTGCAGCCAAAATGGCACTGGCAATACTGGTTTTTAAACGTACTTTTCTAGTTGATACAGATGACATGACTTATATCTCAAATAACTGATGAATGCTTAAGTAAGAATTATTACCATTTAAGCGTTGTAAGGATACGACTTTTACAATTGTTACATTTAAGAAATAGGAATCATTATCAAAACCTTTAGACCTCCTTGTGATTGATTTTCTGAACGCACATCAGCTCTAACACTCGCTAAATGCCGCTTAGCAAGCGCTAAACCTAACCCAAAGCTGTCATTTTCTGCCATGCGTGAGTTATCAATACGAAAAAAAGGATCAAATACTCTTTGCAAATATTGCTCTTCAATACCGGGGCCTTGATCAATCACTTCAATACTATAATGAGTCGCCTCTTTTGCTATCTTGATTTGTACGAGCTTACCCGATGGTGTAAAGCGCAGCGCATTACGGATGATATTCTCAATAGCAGGGCATAAAGCCCTATGACTACTGTTGTTAACTACCGCATTATTTGGCGACTCTACAATAATGCGACGATCAGGAAATTCAAACTTAGCGTCTTCAACAAGTACATCGAGTAAATCAACTAAATCAACGTCTTCTTGCTTAATAATCGGTTTTTCGTTTTCTAACCACGCGAGTGTGAGCGTATCTTCAACCAATTTACGAATATGATGGGACTCACGTGTTATGCGCCCTAGGTGCTGCTGAGCATTATTTAAATCAAAACTATTTACTGCAATATCTAAACGTGTAAGTGGGGTGCGTAATTCATGAGATAAGTCCGATATTAATTGCCGTTGACTGGCAATAAGCTCACCAATTTGGCTCGCCATTTGATCAAATGTAGACGCTAAGTGAGATAGTTCATCCTTACGATGTCCTAAATGCTTGCCAACTCTGACTTTAAAGTTACCCTTGCTAAAGGCCGAGGTCGCTTTATCTAATTGCTGTAATGGGGTAATTATGTGTCGGTAAAGTATCACGGATAAAACAACTAAAACGGCCATAGGCATCAAAACTTGCAGTATAAACTTTATTGTAAGCCAGTAAGTTCCTGGGCGCATTCGCTCAGGCAGTTTAATGAGCAAACTCGCATTTGTTTGGCTAAAAGGTAGCTCCATGATTGGGTTTACTTCAAAATACAAATGTATTTTCCAATCAATGCTTCTTCCAAAGTGGTAGCCACCTACAATATCTTTTTCGATTTGTTCTCCCGCTATATGCACGGCATTAAAACTAGCAACAGATACCCATGTTTGTTCTTGTGCTTGTAAATTTTCTAACCATTGCACTAAATTCTCATGTTGATCTGATAAATAAAGCTGCTCAGCCTGTTTACTCCACTGTTTTAACTGCTCGCGATGTTGCTCGGCAATAAAACTCATGCTCTCTTCTGTTTTTAAAGTCAGTGCATGCAGTAGGTAAAAAAAAGCAACCAAGCCGGTTGCTAAAATAAGGCATAGTTTCCAGAGAATTTTGCGATTCATTTAAAACAATACCCTTTTCCGTGAACCGTTTGTAAGCGCTCGCCAAGCCAATTTGCTTCGTTGAGTTTTCGCCTTACGCGACTTAAGTGCATATCAATACTGCGATCGTATGCGCCTAACTTTTTATTTAATACTGCCTGATACAAATCAGCTTTACTGACTATTTTGTTTTGCTGCGACACCAGCTCCCACAGTAACTTAAATTGTATTGGCGTAAATTCAATTTCGTTCTCGTTTACAAAAATGCTTTGTTTTGCCGTATTAAGTGTGAGGCCATCAATACTTATCTCAAAGTGGTTGTTAGCAGGAGTATAGGACGAGCTACGCCTGAGGATACTTTCGATTCTCAGTAATAACTCTTGGGTGTTAAATGGTTTAGCCACATAGTCATCGGCACCATGAGTTAGCCCTAAAATACGCTCTTCTTCAGCGCCTTTTGCCGATACCATGATCACTGGTTGTTGGCTGCTCTCACGTAAAATTTTAAGTAATGATACACCATCAAGTTTGGGGAGCATTTTGTCTAACAATATCAGCTGATGCTGTTGTGACTGCGCAAGCTTTA
Source organism: Pseudoalteromonas sp. NEC-BIFX-2020_002 (assembly GCF_013002825.1). NCBI lineage: Bacteria > Pseudomonadati > Pseudomonadota > Gammaproteobacteria > Alteromonadales > Pseudoalteromonadaceae > Pseudoalteromonas > Pseudoalteromonas sp. NEC-BIFX-2020_002. The sequence continues at coordinate 65,927 of NZ_JABEPJ010000001.1, read as the reverse complement.
ACCCTGTTTCGCCATCAAAGCATTGTTCAACTAAATAGCCTGAATTTTCGAGTAGATCAGCCAAATAATTACTTAAGGTGTTATCGTCTTCTATTAATAAAACTTTTATTTTTGCCATAAACACACCGTTTAAAATGGTAACGATAATAATTAGTGTTATAAATGGTATGCTATCTGCCCCTATAAAGTAAACACACCGTATAACTATCGGCGATTCTTTTAATTCTAATCGGCGCTATATTTTGGGGTCGCTTGGGTATACTCGGCTGTGTTAAATACGTTTTTATGGATGTCTAGGTAGGTAATACGTTCAAACCGTTTTTTAATTGTGGTACTTCTTATGCTTGTACAGAGCTTTATACCCAAGCCACCTCAAGGTGCAGAATTCAGCGTTTTACAGAGGCTTAATATCAAGGCGTTACTTTGTAGGAATGGCCGCCCCTTTTAAGAAGGAACAACGATGAGAGTAAGTCGCTGTGAAAAGCCCAACGGGTTGGTTTGAAAGCGATTTATACTGCGTTATTGATTTTAACAATAGAACCACTATTACTTGCAATCAATGCCTTGCCTAAATCGGTTTTAATTCCAACGACGCTCGCATCTTGAGGTGGTTTGGGTATATTAGCTGTCATCGCGCATGCAAGAAGACGTAAACAAAGTAACAACCGATTACTATGATCAGGCCGACAACAGCACGGCGAACTGGCAAGTACACTTAAAATTTAACAATAAAGGCTTACTAATCTGTTTGATAATAAGCTTCCCAATCTTTTGGCGCAGGGTACTTCTGCTTATACTCGTGTAAATCAAACTCACTGGCATACTTAAGGTAAACGTCAAAGTAATCAGAAAGGTATGATTCCCCATCTCCCATTCTCCAAAATAAACTGTCTGAGTCAGCATATTCAGAGTATTTTAGCCAAGGCGGTAGCGGTGGTGAAAACTGCAATTCATTTTCGAATCTTTGTATCAACATTTCCTCCCACTCTTTTTTATGTTTGAGGTAAGCATGCCAATCTTCTACCTACACGCCATCTGGTGGTTCAATTTTTTCTGAAGTCATACCAAATCCTGATAATAATTCTGCATTAGCCATTAATTAATGGCGCTATTGGTAGCGCTGTAATTCAAATCGACATTCATTTCTATGTTCTGGACAACAACAAAATAGACAAGCCCTACGCCCCCCATAATGTTGGGCTCATTTTTTGAATCAACCGGCGCATAAAACGCCATATCTGGGTTGCACTTTGAGCAAATAGACTCTTTGGACCTTGTACAAAACAAGGATAACTACCAAGTAAAGTTGCATAATCGTTCAAACATCCAGCTCTGTCGAGCGGTTTGCATACAGCTTAACCCACCAATTTATATGAAAAGATAGTTCACTTAATACTACTCACTTAGATTCAGATCATGATTGCTGGGGGATGAATTTATTACCCGAAGTTGAGGCTATTTAGCAAATACGTTGTTTATCTAAGTGCCCTGCTAAACATGTAGCCGCTAACGCCGCACTGCAAATTATTGCGCCGATCCATGCGGTGTCTTGCAATGTTAGGGTTTCAACAACGTGTCCACCAACAACTGAGCCCAAAGCAATGCCAATGTTAAAAGCGGAAATATTCAAACCGACAGCGACATCAATCGCTTTTGGTGTATCTTGCTCCGCTATTTTTACAACATGCAATTGCAATCCAGGAACATTACCAAAAGCAAATGCGCCCCATACTAATACGGTGATCACAACAAGCAACGGGGAGTTCATTGTAAATGTCAGTGCTAATAAGGTAATGCTTAAACCTAAAAATAAAACTTTAAGTGCTTTAATAGGCCCATATTTATCTGCAAGTTTACCACCCCACACATTCCCTACAGCAACCGACACACCATAGCCCAGCATGATAAAACCAACATATGAGGCAGCAAAACCAGCATGTTGTTGTAAAATTGGGGCAAGAAAAGTAAATGCAGTAAAGGTCCCACCATAACCTAAAATGGTCATTGTATAAGCCAGTAGTAAACGTGGCTTAAGTAATACTTGTAGTTGATCTTTTACCTTTGTTGGTATTACTTGATCAAGCGTGTTGGGGACTAAAATTGCACTACCAATTAATGCAATCAAACCCAACAATGAGACCATCAAAAAAGTGGATCTCCAGCCAAAAACTTGGCCTACCCACGTCCCTAAAGGCACCCCTGTTACTAATGCTACCGTTAATCCGGTAAACATAATAGCAATTGCGCTGGCTTGTTTTTCTTTACTCACTAAGCTCGTTGCCATCATAGAGCCTATCGAAAAAAATACGCCATGAGCCAAACCAGTTAAAACTCGCGCTGCGATTAAAGTTTCATAGCTTGGGGCTTGCCAAGCAACTATATTGCCTATGACAAATAATGCCATCAAACTCGTAAGTACTGTTTTTCGCTTCCAGCGACCTGTTACTGCCGTTAACACGGGTGCGCCAATTGCGACACCCACTGCGTATAAGCTCACTAAAAGCCCTGCAGATGGCAAACTAACACCAAGATCGTCTGCAATAATAGGGATTAAACCTACTATTACGAATTCTGTTGTTCCAATTGCAAATGCGCTTAACGTAAGCGCCCATAAAGCTAGTGGCATACTGTAATGTCCTATCGGGTATTGAAGATAAATAGTAAGAGCCCAGTGTGAACGAATTAACAGTTGTGAAAAATAGCATTAGTGGCAAAATACATTTGTTATATTTGCAAATATAAGGCAGCCCAATGAGTGTTAAATCAAAAACTGAAGATCTAGAAGCTTTTGTAACTGTGGTTGATTGCGGCAGTTTTTCTCGGGCAGCCGTTTTATTAGATCAACATATTGCTAAAGTATCCCGTGCGATAACGCGTCTTGAAACAAGCTTAGAATGCGCTTTATTAAGTCGCACAACACGGCGTTTGGAGCTGACAGAAGAAGGCCAAACCTTTATTGAATACGCGAGAGAAGGATTAAATCTACTAGAGCATGGGGAGGAGTCGTTACGTTTATTAAAACATGCACCCGCGGGGAAACTACGTGTAGATGCTGCGAGTCCATTTGTATTGCATCAGCTGACACCTTTAATAGCCCAATTTAGTCATTTATATCCAGATATTAGATTAGACATCACATCTCATGACAACGTAATTGATTTGCTTGAACATAAAACAGATTTAGCTATTCGTATTGGCCAATTGCCAGATTCAAACTTGCACGCACGTAAATTAGGTATTAGCCAACTACACCTTGTAGCGAGTCCTGCTTATTTAAAACAAAGCTCTGCACTTAATACGGAGTTAGATTTATATAACCATAAGTTAATTGGCTTTACAGGCACTACTAAGTTAAATAAGTGGCCACTTCAACAAGCCTGTGCACTTAATTTTTCTCTTAATGCCAGTAGCGGCGAAACCATTCGTCACTTATGCATTGCAGGACAAGGCATTGCACTACTTTCACAGTTTATGATCGCAGACGATCTCACTCACAATAGGTTAATAAAAGTCTTACCACAGGCAATAAAAACGCCTAACCAACGTGAATCTGTACAAGCTGTGTATTACAAAAATAGTGCAGTATCGTCGCGTATAGTTGCCTTTTTAGATTTTATACAACCACGTCTAACACTTTAATTATGAACCCGTTATTCTTGGTGCTCAAACTGACCGCGGTACACTTCAAACACTTTCAATACGGTGTGTTGCGCTTTATTTAGATTATCAAACCAGTTATCAAAAACGTCGTCATCGTCTTGTTCACTTAACGCTAAATATTGCGCTAGCAATTCAACAATATCGTTATGTGTACAGCTTAATGGATCTATTTGTTGAGCAAGTACGCTGTGATCTCTGCTACGTAATGTGTCCATCACGCCTTGATCTATTTCTTGGCTTTGCTCACTGATGCTCTCTTTAATTGATTCACTCATACTAACCTGTACTCCTTAATGCTCGGTTACATATTATTTATAACAGGCTAATTAGCAATTGCTAGCTTTTTTGATCTAACTGCTTATTTTTTAGTTGATTTGCGCGAAATAGAACCATGTTCACTACTTTTACATCCATTGCACCTAAAAGTAATGACTTAGTTAGATTTAAAATAGTGTTTGCAAAGGATTCTTATTTACTATAAATTATAGTTATACTATCACATAACAATATTGATATAATTAAAGGCATTTTATGAAACCTAATATTCATCCAGATTACCAAACAGTTGCTTTTCACGATACTGCAGCAGATAGCTACTTTATTATTGGATCAACAATAAAAACGAGCCGAACTATTGAATTAGAAGGTAAAACTTACCCTTACGTGCCAATTGATGTATCAAGTGATTCTCACCCGTTTTACACAGGTAAACAAAAATCTGTTGCGACTGATGGCCGTGTTGCAGCGTTTAATCGTCGCTTCAAAAATATCGGGAGCAAGTAGCAATGAAAGTTTTAAGTTCACTTAAAAGTGCTAAAAATCGCCCAGGGTGTCAAATCGTTAAACGTAAAGGTCGTGTTTTTGTGATTTGTAAAGACAACCCACGCTTTAAAGCCGTGCAAGGAATGAAAAAGAAAGGAAAGTAAACGCCCTTTTGTGCGCCTGAAAATTGGCGCACTTTTTACCTTCTACAGTTATATACCTCTTGTCCAGCATACACCAGTCTTCGTAGTATAAAAAATAGCTTTTCACTTGCCAAATAACAGTTCCCAAAAACTTGGCGGCTCATGTAGTTTATGGTATTGCTGTCGTAACTCATTTATTGATTTTAATGGTTTTTTAGCAGCATCAAGCCCTTTTTCATTCGCTAACTTTTTAGCAATTTCAGCCTTAGCGATTACTTTATCTAAGCCCTGGCGCGAACTTTCAGCTTCTTTATGAAAAGTCGCTGTCTTACTGAGCTTAACTAAAGTGATAAACTCATCAATCGCTGTATTAAACTCACTTAATTGCGTTGCTTGAACACTGTGCTTATAAGCTAGCCCCATATTTTTCATATTGGTTTCAAGATCTAGCTCTTCAGCAAACACCAAAGTAGGCGTTAACATTAATACAATTATAAATAGCAGCGCTTTCATTTTAAACCTTGTAATATAATTTCTAGCGATAAAGCACATTATATACTTAAAAAACTTAAAGGTACGCGTTTCAGTTAGAATTAAGAATAATAAACGGCTTCTGCTGGCTATCAATAAATTGCTTTATGTATACGAATTTTAGTATTAGCACCACTTTTGTAGCACTCATCACAATGTCTATAAATGCGCAAAACAGTCAATTATCCCCAATATTAGTATGGTCTAATTATGAATCGTACTGTCATTCTGGTAAAGTCTATCCTCATTTGATAGATGAATTTTGAGCATTACTTTGATTTTATTTTCCCGGATTCTAACAAGTTCTTTATTACTAGTTGCTATACTGTCATCGTTTAATGTATTGGCGTTGAACATAACATTTATTAATCCCGGTTTTAACAAAAGTACTGATGACGTGAATAACAGCACAGGCGATTTCTGGTATAAAGTATCAGCAGCAATGCACGCAGCATCAGACGATCTAGATATTAATTTAACCGTTTATTATGCCAATCGTAATCACATATTAATGAAAGAACTTATATCTAAAGCACTCAAAGCAAAGCCAGATTTACTTATCTTAGTTGATGAAAAACAAGTGATTAGTAATTATTTGTTATCAATAAATACCGATAATGTACCATTGTATTTTCTTTTAAATCGCCCAAATGCATCCCGATTACATTATCTCATACAACATAATGCAAATATTGTAGGCAGTATGGTCCCTGATAACCGTATGGGCGGGCGCTTGTTAGCTGAAGCGCTTTTTAACAAACATCGCAACAGTAGTAACACCAATATGAAAATTTTAGCCCTGCTTGGTGACTACACGACACCTGCTGCAACTGCTCGTCGTGCTGGATTGACTGATTATTTGAATTCATACCCTGAAGCATCATTATTTGCTGAGGATGTGGCTAATTGGTCTCTTGAAGAAAGTTATACAAAAACGTTAGCGTTTTTACAAAATGCCCCTGAGATTAATGCTATTTGGTGCGCCAATGATGCGATTGCATTTGGCGCAATTAAAGCTCTTAATACTTTAAACTTAAGAAAACATGTAGTCGTAGGCGGTATTAATTGGGACACGCCTGAAAATAAAGATATAACACTTGATGTTTCTATAGGTGGGCATGTTTTATTAGGGGCGCACGCGCTTTTAAACATCTATGATGCATCTAAAAAACCTGAGCAATTTCCATTGCAACATAAACAAGTTGCATCATTTAATAATAGAACGGATGACTATGAAGCACTTATAAATAAAATAAATAGTGGTGATTTGAAGATGATTGATTTTTTACTCTTTTCTCAAACACAGGAAAACCATTTAGATTTCACGGTTGAAAATTTAGCCCATGAGCTAAAAAACTCACTGTAAAGCCCCTTTACAGTGAGTTTAAAATATTCAAGTCGTTTTTAACACGATATCTATATTCTGTGTAACCAATAAAACTACTAAATTAAAGTGACTGTAAAAACACGATCACTTGCTGGCGCTTGTCTTTATTCAACTGAGTGAATTTATCTCGACTTGTTTGCGCTTCACCGCCATGCCATAGAATCGCTTCTTCAAGACTTGTTGCACGCCCATCATGTAAAAATCCAGCGCCTGGATTAACTGTTTTTGTTAACCCTATCCCCCAAAGTGGCCTTGTTTTCCATTGTCTGCCAGACGCTAAAAAGTCACGACGATTATCAGCGAGTCCCTCTCCCATATCGTGTAAAAGCATATCTGTAAATGGCCAAATTACTTGCCCTTTAATACCTTCAGGTGCTTTTACACCACCGAGCATAAGATCACTTTGTGTTGAAGTCGTAAAGCTTGGTGTGTGGCAACCATTGCAGTTGATCTCAGAGAAAATCTTAGCGCCTGCTCTCACATCAGGATTACTTATATCGCGTCTTGCAGGTACAGCCAGTGTTTGTGCGTAAAAAACCACCGCATTTGAAAACTCATCACTTGCTTCCGGTAAACCTTGTGCATCTGTGCCAGTGTCTTGATAGTTAGTACGTGATAGGTAACTGTCATGCATCAAGGTGTTTGCAATACTTTCTTGTGCGAATAATGAATTTGTTACTCCCATATCGCCACGTAATGCCGCCAATGATTGTTGACGTACCGAGGGGGTGCTGGCTTTCCAGCCAAAGCGCCCTAATGACACCGGATTATCAATTCCTTGCTGTGCTTTTACTGCATCAAATACCCAATTGGCTTGACCTTTAATGCCATCATTATTGCTATCTGTTGGATCTTCTAATGCCAAAATATCTTCATCTGTTATCGCTTCTAATAAGCCAAGACCAAATACCGGCATACCGTTGCGTGCACTAAACTGAACATCACTACTGGCTAATTCGCTCAATGAATAATTACTTGGTGAATCCCATGCATTATCGACTTCAAAAACTGGCTGCTTTAAAGTCACCGTGTGCCCATCTGGGTATGTGAATTCAGTGTATTTATAACTTAAGTAAACATCTGCTTGGCCTCCAAAGTGGTTTTGTTGCCAATCTTCTCGCGCTTGTAATACACCGCGATGAAACAGCTGATCGCCAAAACCTGGGACAGGTGTATTTTTACAATAATCATTTGTACTATTTGGCTGATTGCATACACCATCAGCTAAGCTTACACGTAAAAATATTCCGGCATCGCTGCCTAATTTAATTCTGCCATCGGGGGTACTTGGCAATACGGTACTTGGGCGGCCATCACGTTGATGACAGGCATTGCAGTTATTATTATTAAAAACCGGACCCACCCCATCTAAGTCAGGGTGCGTATCATTTGGTGCTGTTGTAAACGCCGTTTCAAAATCAGTATCCCCATCAAGGTGTAAATTTAATTCTGCTGGCGATAAATTAGGCATAGGAGTAGAAAAACCATGCCCGGAATTATTTGTATCATGCGTTGTTGCGTCACCGGCAAGTGCGCTGACATCTATGTACGAAGGTAACTCTTCAACTATTGGTGGGGTTACTGGAGTAGTATTTGTATCACTACTACTGCTACCTCCACCACACCCGCTCAGCATTGCTAAGCTGAAAAATAAAGGTGTATATGGTTTAATTACTTTTATCATGACGGTTTCTTTTTAATGTTAAGCAAAAAAGGGAAGCATTTGCTTCCCTCTTCATTTATTTATACACAAGCCACCTCAAGATGCGAGCGTCGTTGGAATTAAAAGCGATTTAGGCAAGGCATTGATTGCAAGTAATAGTGGTTCTATTATTAAAATCAATCCCTTATAAAAGTAACGCAGTATAAATCGCTTTTAAACCAACCCGTTGGGCGTTTCACAGAGACTTACTCTCATCGTTGTTCCTTCTTAAAAGGGACGGCCATTCCTACAAAGTAACGCCTTGATATTAAGCCTCGGTGAAACGCTGAATTCTGCATCTTGAGATGGCTTGGGTATACACGGTTATACGTCCCATTTTTTAAGTAATGGAACAACTTCTTCTTCAAGTGATTTTTGTAACTCACCTAAGCTATCAATGGCAGCTTGAACTCTTACGCGCGCATCGTCATCTTTAATTGCTTGACGAAATGGCATGTTATTTTCACCCGCGATTGCTTCAATAGCTGTAATTGCTGCGCTGATCTGCGTTTCAACTTTAGCTGCAAGTGTCGCATCCCCTGCTTCAATTAATGCTTTAAGGCCTGGGCTATCGTTTTCGTTTGCAAACGTACCTAAATAAACGTTTTGAACGCCTTTAATGTTATCGCTAAAGTCTGTTAATGAATTCCAGCTATACTGCGACTCTACTTTAGATGTATCCGCATTATCTTTTGTGGTGTTGAATGGTTCTGCAATTTTGCCATTGCCTACCTCATCTACAATACCAATTAAACCATTCACTAATTCTTCAACCACACCTAAATTTGAGGCATATTTGTCGTTACCCGGAGTTAAAAGGTAATCTTTATAAGCTGGCTCTTTATCACCATCAGCAGATACCGTCCATGCACTTGATAGGCTATCTGTGTAAAATGCAAATACTTCAGCGCAGGCAATTAAATATTCAATTTCACGTACTGTCATTTCAGCAATGGCTTTTTCGTTGTCGGCAACACCATCACCAAACAATAAAAACTCCATAGTATGAAAACCTTGCACGCCATCATCTAAGCCTTTAATGGTGTCTGCAGTAAATACAGTATCGCTGGCAAGCAACGTGTTTAAATCTGTCGTGTTTAGTGGCCATGTATCTAAATGCGGATCAATTGATAAGCTATCAACTGGACCAAAAATGTGTGACTCGCCCTGCTCCCAAAATATACGCGCGTCTTTCCAAGCATCTTGTGCTTTAGCTAAAGATTCTTGATTTTGGTTATTGAGTAAATTTTGCGCTGCAACGTAAAGTGCATCTGCTTTTGTATCAAGTATTTCGTAGCCATCAACAATCACGTCTGTCGTTACATTGGCAATTAAATCAGTCGCATCATATGTAAACTTCGTTGATGCAACTGGCGGCGGCGTAGTAGAACCTGAATCATCAGATGATGATGAACCACATGCTACGAGTGTAGATGCTAAAATTATTGCTGTGATGCTATTAAGTACCGTTTTCATCCTTTAAATCCTATAAAGTAGTTGAGAATATATAGCCGATTGACGCGCTAAAATGAGTGGTGTTATCAATATTGCTTTGCGCATACTGACGTTGCCCACCTTGGAATTTTAAAATTAAATTTTTATTTGGTAAGTAGTTAATACCCATACTAAATTCGCTAATGTCAAAACGATCAATCGGCGTGCCTTTAGCAACTTCTAATAATGGGTTTGCATAATCAAATGAGGTAAATACATAAAGCGGACTGGATAAGTTAAACATATGTTGTGTGTTATACGCTGCTTCAAAAAATGCAGACTCTGACTTACTACCCAGTTGAGAAAAACTGCCAGGGCGAAGACCTGGCGTGGTTTTATTCGCATTGGTAATGGCAACAGAATCTTCAAGTTCACCGTATAAGTATTGCCCGCGTAGTGTGAAATCTTGATATTCCCACGCGCCATGAACACCTAAAATAGAGACATTCCCGTCAACATCTAACTTGCCTTGGTTGCGGCGGTTTCCACTTGTATCGCTGTTGTAATAACTGATACCTACGCCTTTACCTTTTTTAACATCTCCATAATCAAGACGTAAAGTAAGCGCTAAATCATCTGCAGTGTTAGTTTCAAAACGTTGTTGCGCGCCACCAGCAATCCAGTTTGTGGTGCGAAAATATTCTGAGTTTAAACCAGTACTGATCATCGTCTGCAACGTAAAATCTTGCCAATTGGTGATCAGGTTAACCCCAGTTTCATGCCATACTTGCGGGATCATACTCGCTTCACTCCAGTGGCGTGACGTAGTAAAGTATTGATCTGGTTTATTTAAATCAGTGCCTAAACCTACAGGTACGTATATATGGCCAAATTTAACCTGCACATTCGGGTTAAACTCATATTTTACCTGCAGTTTTTCAACAATGACTTCACCACCTGCTTCTACTTCACTTTCAAACTCACCAAACTCTTCAAAACCATCGTATTCAAGCGTTGTGCCTGTGCCACCGTGCTCATACTCAATTTCAAATTCTATTTGCCAATTTTTGTTTATTTGATATTCAAATTCAGTCACTACTCGCTCTAAGTCGGTTGTGGCTCGACGATCTGGCGATATATCTTGAATATTGTCGAATATTTCATCATTACGATAAGCTAAAGTGCCGTAGCTCTTAAATGTAAGAGAGGGTGTATCGCTTTTATCACGAATGAACGATTGCTTTTTTTTATCAGTCGTTACTACGTTAATATCATTAAGCTGCGTTTTTTGTTGCTGTTGTTCTGCTAACTGAGCAGTTAATCGTGTAATCGCTTTTTGTTGCAGAGCTAATTGCTGCTGCAATTGTGCTAACTGTGTTTCAACATCAACATCTGTTGCAAAAACTGATGTTGGTAAAAGTGCGAGGTAAATCGCAGTAGAAATGATTTTTCGTGTCATTACAGCCCCCATAAGTAAAGCGCAATGATAATGGTTGTTATTTTTGATGTAAATAGCATTATTAAATAAATTAACATTAATACACTATTAATTTATTTAATTAGTATTCTTAACAGTTAAGCGTTAACCGTTTAGGGACAAACATCTGTCAGATTCAGCTTTGTAATAGATGGGATTAAGGCATAGTGATTTGGAGAGTTTAAATTACTTATTTTATTGAACTGCTATTGGTTGCTGTGCTTCACTGCCTACACACCATCCTTCAAAGATAATTATATCAATGGCATGATTGTTTGCAGACCATAATGATTTTTGAATAGGGTTATCACTTTGCTTATCAAACTTAGGGATTGGCACAGCCACCTTACCCGCGAGTAATGCGCTAAATGTCTGTTTCATGAGCATTATGTCATGTGTACCTGGTACGCCACGCGTTGCAAATAATGGGTGTATGTCTTTAGCTAGCTGTTGGCGGCTTGCCTGATTGTGGTAAAAATCATCAATCTATAGGGAAATACTATTAAATGCAGTATTGAAGTTGATCCACGTAACTAAAAAGTCAGCGAGGGTCGTTTTTCCTGAACCTTGGCAACCATTAATTGCCACGACCATCGGTTGCCCTCGTTTTTTAGCCGCAATAGTATCCTGCGCTAACGGGGTAAACAACTGCTCACTCAAATATTGATATTAATGCGGCAGCTGATGCTTTGCTAAAAAAGAGGCTATATCCACACTATTGACCTCTTGTATATAATGCTCACAATAATACCTATTTTATTTTTAGTAAGTAAAAAATAGCGCATATAAATGCGCTATTTTGAGACAAAATAAACATTCGTTGTTAGCAATTACGTTGCTTCATCGGCCTTTGGTAATACTAAATTCAACACAATACCTAAAATTGCGCATAAACTAACGCCTTGTAAACTAAACTCACTGCCGCCAATGTGCATGCCACCAATTCCGCACACTAAAATTAACGCCACAATACTCAAATTACGCGGCGCAGTGAGGTCTTCACCACATTTTACTAATGAATTTAAACCAACCACGGCAATTGAGCCAAACAATAAAATCATGATCCCACCCATAACAGGCACAGGAATGGTTTGTAACCCAGCGCCCATTTTTGCCACAAAAGCTAAAATAATGGCAATGATTGCAGTCCACATCATAACTTTAGGGTTAAAGTTTCGCGTAAGCATCACTGCACCTGTTACTTCTGAATAGGTGGTATTGGGCGGGCCTCCGAATAAAGATGCCGCAGTTGTAGCCAACCCATCGCCAAACAAAGTCCGATGTAATCCCGGTTTTTTCAAATAATCTTTATTGGTTACTTGGCTAATGGCCATCATATCGCCAATATGTTCAATGGCAGGTGCTATTGCCACTGGTACCATAAATAACACAGCTTGCCATTTAAACTCTGGCCACGTAAAAGCAGGCATGGCTATCCACTGTGCATTCGTCACAGCATCAAACTGCACTATGCCTAAATAAAGCGATAAACTATAGCCTGCAATGACACCCGCTAAAATAGGAATAAGCTTAAATACCCCCTTACCCCAAACAGCAAAAACTAACGTCACTAACAACGAGAAAGCGGCAATCCAAATGGCTTGATCATAAGCAATTAACTGCACTGACCCATCACCACTTTTACCCATCGCCATATTTACTGCCACGGGTGCAAGCGCTAAGCCAATCACCATGATCACAGGGCCCACAACAACAGGTGGCAATATTTTATGCAATGTCGCAACACCTTTGAGCTTAACAAGTAAGCTCAGCGCCATATAAGCAAAGCCCGCCGCCATTAAGCCCCCCATAGTTGCAGGCACACCCCACAGCTGTACACATGCGATTATAGGGGCGATAAAAGCAAAAGATGAGGCTAAAAATATAGGCACTTGGCCTTTAGTCACAACATGAAATAGCAGTGTGCCAATGCCCGCGGTAAATAGTGCGACGTTAGGGTCAAGCCCCGTAAGCAATGGCACTAATACCAAGGCACCAAAGGCTACAAATAGCATTTGCGCCCCAGTTAAAATAGTTTTGATTGAAAAAGTAGCGTTATTCACCATCACACCTACACGGTGCCAAATATTTTATCACCTGCATCACCAAGACCTGGAATGATATAGCCTTTTTCGTTCAGGTGACTATCTAGCGCTGCGGTAAATATTTCTACATCAGGGTGTACTGCAAGTGTTTTTTCTACGCCTTCTGGCGCTGCAACTAGCACAATAACTTTAATTTCTTTACAACCTGCTTTTTTAAGCATATCGATAGTAGCAATCATGGAACCACCCGTTGCTAACATAGGGTCAATCACAAGGCTTAAACGCTCATCAATTTTACCTACGAGCTTTTCAAAATACGGGATTGGCTCAAGGGTTTCTTCATTACGCTGTAAGCCAACAACACTCACTTTAGCGGCTGGCAATAACTGCATTACACCATCCATCATGCCAAGGCCGGCACGTAAAATTGGTACAACCGTTATTTTTTTACCTTTGATATGCTCTACATCGAGTTGATTGCCATCCCAGCTGGTGATTTCTACTTTTTCAAGGGGGAGATTTTTAGTCGCTTCGTAAGTTAATAACGTACCAACTTCAGATGAAAGCTCACGAAAACTCTTGGTACTGATGCCATGCTCTCGCATAAGGCCAAGTTTGTGTTGAACAAGTGGGTGATTAATTACATGGATTGTCATAATAGCGCCTAAAAGGAAAATAAACTGCGATTATTTTAGCTTAAAAAATCTTGAGAGACTTTTAAAAAAGCAAAATCATGCGAAAAAACATACCCAGTATCGAAAAAGCACACTTTATTGCTCTTTATTCATCCAAATTATTGAGTCATTAGAATGTGCTAAATGATTAAACATGCTCAGATTAAATCACAGCAGTTATTCGGGTTATACTTAACTTACAATCTATACCATATAAACTAAGTAAATAGCCTCAACCCATGATATCAACGCACTCAATTAGTACCATTTAACACAATAATAGAGCTTTATGATATTTCATACCCTATACTTACGTAATAATTAAGCGTATCTATATGTTTGCCCAATGCCTAAAGTAATACTGAGCTTACTCACGTTCATCATGATGTTTACGGCCCACGCCAATGCTGCTAAAAATACAACTTTACACATTAAAATTATGACTGATTTTGCACCTCAGCTTGATAATTCTCCCCAAAACATTGCTACGGGTATGATGCTAAAATTAGAACAACAACTAAATGGTGCTGTATCGCTAACATTTATTCCTGCAAGTAGATTACGTGAATGGCAACAGCTGCATAAATTTACTGATGTATGCTTATACAACAAAGTAAAAAACCCAGAACGAGAAAAGAATGCGCTTTTTAACCGTTATCCAATAATGGCATTCCCATCAAACCGCTTAGTTGTACTTAATCACCCTGAGCTACCTAAAGATATCACCCTAAGCGACGCTATCAATAAGCATAAACTTACTATTGGAATAACCAAAGGCCGTTCATACGGGGAAAAAATTGATGCATTTATAGCTGCAAATAGTGATGCGTTTATGCCTTTACCCGGCACTACCAGTGCACTTCGGTTAAGCCATATGCTATTTCAAAACAAAATTGATGCAATCATCGAGTACAGTGCTGTTTTCATTTCGCGGCACAGCAAAGATCCACGAATGAGTAATATTCGTTATTTAACTATAAATAAAGTTGAACAAGCTATTTTTGGTTACATTGCATGCTCACCATCAAAAGAAGGTAAAAAAGCAATCAACTTATTTGATACAGCCTTACAAGAACCGTCAATTTTTAAGGATATTATCGATCTACATAAAGCAGCGTTCCCACATACAGAACAAGCCGTGTTGATCCGTGCACTTGAGAAAGCCTATAAACAGTAAGCTGTACCCTCACTCTTTTATTCGAGCTTTTTTAAGCTAGGGCGTGTTGGCCTTTGTGGATTGAAATTTGTTCAATGTTGGGGCTATTTAATCGCCCCTAGACCAATCACTTCGGGTAGCGTGTGTTTTACTCTGACACGATTGTCTACGTTGGCATTATTATTTGTTCCATAACCCAGCTCGTATGCATAGCGGTTGTACCTGTCGATGGGTGACCTGATTGGGAAAGAAGATCCAGCGCTATGTTCTGTACGTGATATTGATGAATATGTGCCGGATTAGCAATTGTGTATTCCTCTATACCGTTAAGCGTTGTAACTTTGATTACTTGCTCATCAAATACACTGAAAGTTATTTCACCTCTTTGGCCATATAACGTAACGGTGTCGTAACGCGAAAAGCCACCAAAGTTCCAACTACCCGATCCCGTAACGCCACTTTTATGCTGCCAACATGCTGTAATAGCATCAAATGCACCATATAGTTTTTGCTGATTGCTGGCCAATCCTTTAACTTGCTCAAACTCTCCAAATAAATAGCTAAATAGATCTAAACCATGGCTCGCTAAATCATCAAAATAGCCTCCAAGAGCAATACTTTTATCTGTACGCCAGTTATATTTCCCAGATAAATCAAGTTGATTTGGTGCTTTATTTAAATGCCAATTAACATGTCGGATGTCACCAATTACATTGCTTTCAATCAAAGCCTTCACTTTATTAAATCGAGGTAATGAACGACGATAATAGGCAACATATAAAGGCAGACCTTGCTGCGCAAATGCATCATGAATAATTTCACATTCGTGATAAGTTGGTGCCAATGGCTTTTCAATGCAACAAGGCTTACCTGCTGCTGCAACTTGCAAAGCAAGTTCCATGTGACTATCTGGTGGTGTCGCTATGTATATCGCATCTATTTCAGGACATGCTATTAATTCACTCGCGCTTGAATAAACATTAGGCACGCCATGACGTGCAGCATAATCTTTGGCTAAAACCAGATCCCTTCGTGTTACACCATGCAATTCAAACTGAGCCGTACTCTGATAAGCAGGTCCACTTTTCACCTCGGTCACTGCACCACAGCCAACCATTCCCCAACGTATAACTTTATTCATCTTTAATCTATTCCTACTGTATTACTTTAGCTATTATATTTTCAATATGTATCTAGCGCTTGATATTGCTCTTGCATATAATTGTTTATTTTTACATGGTTTGGGCTCCATCCTAACAAAAAGCGATAAAAGTCAGCCCATACCACAGGCCATAATGCACGCCACTTATCAACGATTATAGAAGCATCAACTCCACGATGATATTCATGCATTGCCTGCGTAAAATAATCAAAGTACTTTGCTAAATAATCATCACTAGCCTGTTCTAATTCTGTGTTAGTAAGACAACTACCTAAAAAATACATTAAGTCGGTAACGCCAATTCCACCACCTACATATTGGAAATCATACCCAAGCGCCTGCTCTGTAGTTATTCCAACAGCAAAGTTTGCTAATTTAGCATCGCCATGAATGAGTGTTTGATACTCGCAATTGCGTATTTCTCTGTCAAAGCACTGTGCTTTTTGTTTTATTACAGCATCTGAAATTTTTTCATATTCATCTGGCCGAGTATCTAAATGCCAATAATTTCCTTGAGGCCACAATCCCAGTGGACGTTGCTGAAAATTAACAGCATGAAAGTAAGCCAACCATTTAATAATCGCGTTTATATGCGATGGTATTTTTTCAGCTGCAGCAAAGCCATCACACTCAAAATCAGAAAATACAAGTACACGTTGATGCTCATTTTTTAGTGTATTAAAACAACTAAGCGCGGGTGATTGGGCAGGTAACGATTGCGCATAATGTTGATACCAATAGTATTCAACATCATAAGAGCGGCGCTTGCGATTAATAGCAAACTGCGTTTGTGAGATCCGTGGATGATTTATATGATCGGGCACTGCAATCGCTTTAATTACACAATCAATGCCATCTAAATTGCAGCGTACTATTTCCCCACACCCACTCCATAAGGATGTAATCGTGCTATTAATGTGTATTTCTTTATAATGATTTGCTAATAGCTGTTTATACATCAACAACATACCCCTTATAAATAATAGGCAGGTAGTATGTCATTAAATACCTTCACGCTTAAACCTAATTTAACTGGTTTTTAATCTATTTCAAAACATTGTTTAGCACGTTCTAAAAAGTCACCGCGGCTTTCTAAACCATGATAACCGCCATTTATTTTGCAAGTAATACTATTTAAATCATCTTTATCCGCCAATTCATTCAGCTTTAGCACTTGCCATAAATAACATGCGCTGCCCACCATAATTTGCGGGTCACGTTGGAGTAGTTCAGGTTCAGATACAATATCTATATCAAGATAGTCTGCACATCCAGCATAGCTATCTTTGCCTGTTAGATGAATAAGCCCACGTCCTCTATAATGCCAACCATCTCCTGAGCGCTCATCCCCGTTCCCCATTTTGTTAGCATAAACAATATTTGCTATGGCTTCTTGTTTTCGTGCATATTGCAGTGCCATTTCATCCGATGTAAAATACTTACCAAACACAGCACGTAGTGCTCTTGCGCTATAGTTCAGATTTTCGACTCTGTATCTAAAGCATCCACTTTCATGCGCGACTTGTGCAATAAAGTGCGCTAACCTCAATGCTGAATTAATATCAAATTTAGTCACTTGAGACTGTAAGGCCGGTATAAATAGTGCTATGTGCTCCGCTTTTGCATCAGGCATAATTTGAATTAAATTTTTTTCGATAAGCAAGCTCTGCATTTTTATTCCTTTGAACAATAAAAAGTCTAAGCAGTGAAAAGTAAATTAAAAACCTCTTCACAGCTTAACTTTAAATCATGTGATTAAGATTTTTTATTTAATTGAGTGGTTATATCTATCGACTTAATATTCGTGTCTAGCTTATGGATATATTTTTGCAAATGCTTGAAATCTAATTCCATCAAATTAATGCTAAATACCTGAGGAGATTGGTACATTCTTACGGAGAAAGTTTTATTTTTCAAATCAGACACCGTTACCCATTGTGTAAAATCGTGAACATTTTCGCCTTCAGAATCTCGACTAGTCCCCAATGGAATGTCAACCGTATTTAATATATGAAAAGCCAACGTAGTTGCATCTACTCGTCCTACTTTAATATCGTTCTGTATCGCTGACACTCCTGTTATGAAGCTATGCTCCACACTATTTGCTTTATCTACTTCATACTGACTGGTAAATTGTGAAACTGGGAATGAAAAGTTCGTCATCATTGCAGCTCTCACAAAGCGATCAACGGGTGTTGAACTTCCTGGAACACCAGAAAAACCAGTTCCTTGCGCATAAGAGTTACATTGAAAGTTAGATGCAGCACTTTTATATGCTTCCACACTCGGCATCGTTGGCTCACCACTTTCGTTCTGAAAATTAAATGGCATTACATTTACGTAGTTATAACGAACATTCTCTTGCTGCCAAGCAATCAAAGGATCATTAGTAAGCACACCAATAGGGTTCAGATCTGTAATCGTTAATTTTCCCTGCGTATATTCTAAAACAATGCTATTCCCTTTGGCATCATGCACAGGAAAGTGAAATTTCATTGCATTTGGAACTTTAGAGAAAGGACTAACAACCAAAATCTTTCTTCCGTTATCCGATACAGCCTCTTTTAAATTAGACCCACCTTTATTCAACACGAGATAATCATATTGCAATCCATCAATAACGTCTTGGCAGGTCGCACAGTTTGATAATATCCACGTTGTAATACTAGGGTAATAGACAATGTTATTATGGATAATTTCTTTATTTTCATCAAAAGGAGACTGATACTCACTTTGCGCCAGTACCATAGCCCCCGTAGTTAAGCCTTCAGTATTTAACCCATTAGTCATTATATTTGCAAATGTTTCTGACACACCTAAGGACTTGGCAATATCAAGGTTAAAGCCATTCATTGCAACAAAACTATAGCTACCAGTCCAAGACAAGAGGCGTTGATTAATCAATTCAATATCATCACGAAGAACAAATAGTCCTGAATCATCCTGAAAATCTGACTGGGTCAGCTTTTTCAAAGCACTTTGCTTATATTCATGCCCATCAGCCCTGAAAAACAGCTCTGATTTCAAATCTGGGCCCAACTCCATTGAACGGCCTATCACAGGGATACTATTCGAAACACCTGAATTTATAGCTTTAATTGAAAAGTCTGTACACATTATATTTCTCCTTATGCTTATTAACTTAAACGTTTTTTACATTGATAGTTTTAACTAGATTTAAGTTAACAGCTAACGAAGAAAAGACTCATTACAACTTATTACACCAGTACAAAACATCGCCCGTTTTTAAAATTACAAGCATGCATATTCTCGTTTTGAGCCAATATTTAACGTTTGATTAGAGTGTTAGAACTACGCCAATAGTTTTTTGTATTTGCTAAGGTTGCTGCTTCGATTTCTGTTTAAATCTTCGCAGTAACCAATATAAGGTGAGTATTAACCAATTTTCAGGGGAGATATTTATTCTTTCTAGTGAGATAAATTAGAATCTTCCATATTGTTGTGACTAAAACAAGCTTCAGTCATTGTGGGTGGCAAACTAATTTTTACGCTGCCTATAACAAGAGTGATAGAAAACTTTAGAATGGGTGTCATCTTTGTTCGTGTTCGCGCGCACTAAAGTACGCTGTTTAATGAAATTAGGGGTTAGTAAACGACTGGCCATAGCATGCGGTATCACCAGTACCAAAAGTAGGCGCTTGGAAGCAAAGGCCCTTGTAGAAGCTCAAAAACAAAAGGAATTAACATTGCGCTAGGCAATGACTACTTAGCATCACAAGGTTTAGTGTCATTGAAAGATATTTGGATCAATATTCATTACGGAAGATGAACCGCCCATTGCACTTCCAGTTAATAAAAAGCGCATGATGGGTGATGTGGGGGCTCGAGGTTAGAGACCTCCGGCTACCCGATTAGGTGCAGATTACTCCTTTGTTTCGAATTCTATGCCACCAAACCTTTTAGCGACAAGATTATAAGCAAAACAAAAGAAGCGCTGCATAAAATAAAACATTACACCGTAAATCACTGGTGCAAAAACAAATAATAAATAAGGGAAACCTTGACCATTATGACTCTCAAAATCAGGTCCGAAAAAGAATAGCGCTAGCCCTATAAAGCCAAATGGTAAAGTAAGAACAAAAAATGTTAATGCGATAGCTTTACTTGTTTGATGTGACGATATCTTACTTATCTGAATATTCAATTATGCCTCCGATGCACCTAACGTCTTAGTATTTATACGTTACATTGTTTGTATCGTATACATATCTTGTTGAACGAAGCATACACCCCATTCAACATTTTATTGGTATGCTTAATGCTATAGGAATTCTCTTTTTTAGGGAAGTTGTTGATTGCAGTTTATTGGACATCTTTTTACTACTAAACGTGTTAATTACTGTTTATTTATTTCATTTTTACGCTTTTTTATATCGTTTCTTGCCTGCTGTTATCTTTTTTGCTTATTTTAGTCAGCACCACATCTAAGCTGATTCACTGTTACACCAACTTAGTTAACGAGTTATTTTTAACGGTTCGACTTACTATTAACCACTATTCATTGTTCTGCCTTGCGTTGTTAAACCGTCGGTTTTTATATCTTTTGCACAGAGGCTTTTCATTATCAACAGCCCTTGCTTACATGATGGGCAAGGCCAATCAACGCTAACCGGCACTGTTGCACCTGACTTTCCTTGATTTACAAACAAACTAGACAGCCACTTTAATTGAGCAAGTAAAACTGTGCTACTAAGTTTACTCTTTTGGACTAAAAACTTATCTCTTTTTATATCATTTCCCGCATATCGTTCATTAAGCGGGCATTTATCGCGTTAAACCCAAATTACATGCATGAAAATAACGGCATGATTACAGCTTTCATTTTTAAGAAGTCGTTCAAGCTCTATGCTAGTAGCTTTTGCAGTTACTGATATTCGCTCGTCATTTTCTGTTTTGATTTTCACATTAACTCTCTTTTGAGGTCGCTTGCCTACTACGCCTACGGATTATTATTGGCATAATCATAACAGCATTTCTACACGCACAAAAAAAGCGCCCGAACTGCTGGGCGCTTACATTGTTGAATTAATTTAACTCAAAATGTTACTGATTTACTACACTTTTTAGTGGATTTATTGGCTTCGCGTTTTCGTCCAATAAGTTCATATCAAAATCAAACTCATCAACGCGGATAGCGCGTTCACGTTTTTTATTGTAATCAATCAGTTTAGCGTACTCTTCTTCAGTGATTACATTTGCAACAAGTGCATTATCAAGTGTTAGTGCAAAACGAATACCAGGTTTAATTGCTTTAGCACGTAGCGCTTTCTTCACTTTTGCGAGTAAATCTAAACACCCCATTTTCGCTTTATACGCTTGCTCATTGATGTGATGCCCATCACCTTCAACTGGCTTAACTAAATGCGTGATTTGCTTTTTAAAAGCGGTATCTAATTGCGCTTGCTTAGATAATTCACGAATTAAATCGTCACTGATTTTTGGCATTTTAGTTGAGTAGTTCATAGTGATAAAACGCATAAACTTACGTGTGCCACTTGCTGGGAAGTTATCTAAAAATTTATGCAGTGCTTCTTCAGCACTTTGTAGTGCAAAACGCGTTGCGTAGTGGAAGTACGGCGCAGCTTGCTCGCGCTCACTGCTCGCTACTTTTTGCTCGTAATACTTAATTGATGCCATTGCTGCATACAAAAAGCTCATTACGTCACCTAAGCGTGCTGAAAGCATTTCAGCTTGTTTAAGTTTCCCGCCTAATACTAATAACGAGAAATCAGCGTATACCGCAAGTTTTGCTGATAATTTTTGCGCTGCTTTTTCATATTCGCGTACTTCAGGTAATGGTGAATTGGCACCCGCTGTGAACGGTAAAACACCTAAACGGAACGCACGTAAGCTGTTTGCTACGCTGTAACCCACAGTTTTACGTAAAATGCGGTTAAACTCTTTATCAGCGCCTTTATCTTCACTGTGAATTGATTCAACCATTGACTGTAAATATGGGTGACAACGCATAACACCTTGACCAAATATCATTAGGTTACGCGTAAGAATGTTTGCGCCTTCTACCGTTATTGCAATTGGTTGTGCAACATAACCACTTGCTAAAGTATTTTGCGGGCCATTTTGAATCGCTTTACCAGCTTGAATATCCATTGCTGAATCAAGCACATCACGGCCAATTTCAGTCATGTGGTATTTAGCTATCGCCGTCACGACAGATGGCTTTAAGCCCATGCCTAAGCCTTCGGTGGTTAAAACACGCATTGCTTCTTGTAGGTATGTTTTACCAGCAATATCAGCCAGCTTTTCTTGAATACCTTCAAATTGACCAATGGCTAGACCAAATTGCTCACGTACTGCAGCGTATTCAGAGGCACCTTTAAATGCTACTTGCGCAGTACTCACGCCTAGTGCTGGTAATGAAATACCACGGCCAGCGCCTAAGCAGCTAACCAGCATTTGCCAACCACGACCGATGTTCTTTTGACCACCGATAATAAAGTCCATTGGTACAAATACTTTGTTACCACGCGTAGTACCGTTGTAAAAACGAATGCCCATTGGATCGTGGCGATTGCCAAGCTCTACACCTGGGTGCTCTTTTGGAATAAGTGCACAGGTAATGCCGAGGTTTTCTTTGCCACCTAGCAAACCATTAGGATCAACCACTTTAAATGCTAAACCAAGTACAGTCGCAATCGGTGCGAGTGTGATATAACGTTTGTCCCACGTGATCTCAAGGCCAAGTACTTCTTCGCCGTTATACATACCTTTAGTGACAGTACCTAAATCTGGAATACCACCTGCATCAGAGCCAGCTTCTGGGCTAGTTAGTGCAAAGCAAGGGATGTCACGGCCATTTGCAAGACGCGGTAAATAATGCGCTTGTTGCTCTTTAGTACCAAAATGCAGTAATAATTCGCCCGGACCTAATGAGTTCGGAACCATTACTGTTACAGCGACTGCGGAGCTTTTAGTTGCAATTGTGCCTACAATGGTAGAGTTTGCATAAGGACTAAATTCTAAACCACCAAATGACTTAGGAATGATCAATGAAAAGAAACGTTCCTTTTTTAGAAAGTCTAAAATGTACTCAGGTAAATGAATACCATTTTGAATTTGTGTGTCGTCGATCATGCCCAGTAACTCTTGTAATGGGCCGTCTATAAATGCTTGTTCGTCAGCGCTTAGCACTGCTGCTGGCACTGCGCGTAATGCGTCGAAATCTGGCTTACCTTGGTAGATAGAGCCTTCTAACCAAACATCACCCGCATCAAGGGCTTCTTGTTCAGTTATTGAAATACTTGGTAATACTTTTTTTAATTTTGTGCGTAAACTCATGATTAACTCATCCGACCAGATAATTTATATCTCTATTACGTCATAAAAATTGCTTTAGATCAATTGCTCTAACCAACTTTTTAACAGTTTTTTCAATTTATTTATCTTTAGATGTGTAAGCTATTGAATAAAAAGGGCTTACACGTGTACGCTGAAATGTATTTATTTTGCACCGATTTAATCAAAAACAACACTAAATAGAGTTTTTAATTAACCAAGCACAGAGAATAAGGACAAATAAGGTGATCAAAATCATAATCAAGGTATCCCAAAATAAAAAGTTGTGCGTTTCACAGGAGGTAATATTAGGGGTTACTTTACACAAGTAGCAGCTCTTTTTTGTATAGAGCAACCTAAGGAGAAAGGCCGGTGAAGCCTTTAGTCGTTATCACGTAACCCTCAACAATCAGCCTAATTTCATTGTTTTTAACGCCAACTGACATCGAATGGAGCTCGTATCCTCATACTTTTTTATTTGGTTAATTTACGCTAAAAATTGGCATATTGGCCGTTACATAAGTTAAGTAAACAATTAGGAGACACTGCTATTTCAAGCCCTCGCTTGCCTGCACTCACATAGATTGTCTCGAACTTTTCAGCACTGGCGTGTAAATAGGTTGCTAAACGTTTCTTTTGCCCTAAAGGGCTCACACCACCGAGTATATAACCCGTGCTGTTTTCTACTTTTTGCGGTGCAGCCATATATACTTTTTTAGCCTTACAGGCTTTTGCCAGCTGCTTTAAATTAATTTGTTGGCTAACGGGTGTAATCGCGACGATTAACGTTTGCTCAGAAGTTTCAAGCACAAGCGTTTTAAACACCTTCTCAGCAGGCAAATTTAGCTTTTCAACGGCTTCTAAACCAAAGTTTTGGTCTTTGGGATTATGCTCATAACTAAGCAGATCAAAATTTATGCGGTGTTTTTTTAGTAATTTAGTCGCTGGTGTCATTATTTTTTACCAGTTCAGTTATTTTAAAACTAGGCCTACGATTATACGCAACGTTTACTATAAGTATCCCAATTTGTGACTCTTTAATTAACAACTTTATACTCATTTTCTGTTTATAAACCCAAACTAACTTTGCAGGTTAATTGCCCTTCAAATTGATAATTTGAGAGACTACTGCGCTCAATACAAGCTTGTAGCAAGCTTGTAATAAAAATATAAAAATGCACCAAACTATTCCATTAAAGTAAATGCTCTTTTATTTTAAATTAACAAAATAAAATAAAAACATTAATTATTATAGGTTTACAAAAAACAAAATAACGCCCACTAATAATTATAGTTAATCAAAAATTAGTATTTTTTAGTAATAATTTATTGAAAAATAAGTTATTACGTATTACATTACGATCAAATGCAAATAATTATCATTTAAAAGTATTTGTTACTTTGAAACTCTCTCATCTGTTTGTATGTATTAGTACGGCCACTTGTTCAATGGGCGTATATAGCCAAAATACACACTCTGACTCCCCTGCAAATATTGAAAAAATTGAAGTTTTTGGCCATAAATTAACACTCGATAATCAAGATGTTGCCGCATCAGTTTCTTCACTAAACGCAAAAGAAATTGAACGCCAGCAAGTTGCAGATCTCACACAATTACTTAGAACATTACCGGGGGTTGACGTATCTGGCAGTGTTAATCCTTTATCAGGTCAACCTTCAATTCGTGGTTTATATGGTGAGCGAATTCATGTATCTGTCGATAATGTGAAACGAAAAAGCGAGTCTGATGGCAGCCAGAACATCGCTGTAATAAACAGTTTAGGAGTTGATCCTAACCAGTTAAAACAAGTCCAAGTATTAAGAGGTGCTGATTCTTTAACCGTAGGTTCGGGCGCACTTGGTGGAAGTATTCGTTTAGTCACCAAGAATGCAGCTGATTATTTAGCCGCTGAAAATGGTGTTGGTGTTAATGTTGCTGCAAACTATCAATCTGTTTCTGATGCTGTTTTTTATTCAGCATCGGCTTTTCATCTAACGGATACGCTTGATACCGTAGCGTACATTAGCCAAGTAAATTACAGTGATATAGACATAGTTAAAAAAGATCACGCACAAGAAGATGAAGCTATTGCACAACTCGATAAAATAAAAAATGAGTCTCAAAGAACAAATTTAACTCTAAAAAACACATGGTATTTTATGCCTGAGCATAGCCTCCAAAGTAAACTAGACTTTAGTGAAACAGAGTCACTCGATCAGCCTTACGGGCAAAGACTCGATTTGGGGATCACCTACCCGACACTCAGTGAAGATTACAAAAATGACTACATTGAAGGTATGCTTAATTACACATACCAACCTCAAAATATGTTTATCGACCTTGACGTACAGGCTTTTTATAGCAAAAAAACCTACGATGAGACTACGAATGGCTACATTATGCGAGGTGAAAATAAAATAGACTTTGATAAAGTCAGTAATGGTGAAAACAAACGCTATGGATTGAGAGTTGCCAACCTCGCAACATTCACGGGCTTAATTGACCATAAATTGGCTATCGAGTTTAGTTTTGATCGCGAACTATTTGACCAGCAACAATATGAAAAAAAGACCCTCTCAAGTTACTACGGACAAAGCCAAGGCGATAATGTATCGCTGTCAGTAATCGACCAAAGTGAATTCTTTAATAAACGTATTCTTTTAACTGCGGGGCTTCGTTACGACAATTATGATCGTAGCAGCGACACCTTTATTAGTTTTGCTGATAATAAAAATAATGCATTATCAAAAGAATTAGGAGTAACATTTAAGGCCACTGAGAATATAAATTTTTATATGAAAGCGGCTGAGGCATTCAGAGCCCCTTCGTTACAAGAGCTGTATAAAAAAGATGAATGGCGCTGTCATATCGGCGGTAAGTTATGCTATTCAGAACCCCAGCCTAATTTAAAAGCTGAGAGTGCTTTAAATTATGAAGGAGGTATCGGCTTCGCATGGCAAGATACTGCATACATTGATCAGCTCAGCATTAAAGCCATATATTTTAAAAGTAACATTGATGATTACATAGATAACGTACCGTATATGTACTACATCGACGCCGACGGTAATAAGCAGCTCGGTTCACCTGGTCCTGATCCTGCCAATGGAATCCCTGTTGCAACACATCGAGATTATAGTGCTAAAAATATTGGTCAGCTAAAAAGTGAAGGCTTTGAAATAGAGGCAAAGTATCAATACAAAAATCTCGATATGTACCTAGGGTATGCAAAACTAAACATGGACATTATAGGCCTGCCTAACTTCTTTTTAGGAACAATTGATTACAATAAACAGCCTTATGCTGAAGCCCCAGCAAATAAGTTAACGTGGAATACCAATTATCAATTAAACGATAACTTTAATGTGGGTATACAATTACTCCATTACAGGGCGCAGCAACGCCTTAGTGACACATACAAAAAATATGGCTATGGCACAAGTACATACAGTATTTACAACTTAAATGCACAGTATCAAGGTAGTGATAGCCTCAGTAATCTCAGTGTTCGCTTTGGCGTAAACAACCTAACCAATAAGCGTTATTTACGCGCACCTGCCAGCGAAGCAAACGATCCAAGTGAGTTAGGGAGAAACTACAAGGTGACGCTTAGTTACCAATTTTAATTGTTCAAGCTCAGATTAAGGTATTTATAATTTAGAATTAGTTATACCAAACAACTTTAAATACGTGTTTCAGCTGTAATAAAAAGCGAATGTCATTGCTGCAAATTAACACATTAATTTTAAAGTTGTTTGAGTACATAAGCGTAGATACGCGACACAGTAGTGTATCTACGCTGCTCATAAACAACTACATGCGAATAGTTGATAAATATGGCTCCTAGATTAAATAATATTCACCACCGGGATCAAGCGGCTTTTAGCTGCCATGCGTTTTCCATAAATACGCATTGAGCTTACCGCTAACGCAACCACCACAGCACAACCCAACAACCAAAAAGCTGAGAACATAGGTGAGTGTTTAAAATTACCCACTTGATAAACTACTGAGGCGGTAATGTAGGCGAGACCTGTTGACCAAGTCGCTACAAATAGCATCCACTTCATTCCAGCTTCTCTATACATGGCGCCCATAACAGCAACACATGGGGTATATAACAGTACAAACACCAAGTAACTAAATGCGGCTAATTGACTACTAAATAAATTTTCCATAGTCGCGTACGTTGACACATTAACATCTTGATCTACCGCAGCACTCGTTTGGTCACTCACATTCGCGACATTTAGTCCTAACGGATCGAGTAAATTACCAAAAACATCCCGTAAATTGGCAGGCACGCTGGAAAAAGCTTCACCTACTTTATCAAGAACTTTAACCGGTTCATCGCTTGTCGTATTTGCACCTTCTAAGTTTGAATATAAGCTATCTAGCGTACCAACCACCGCTTCTTTAGCAAACACGCCTGTAAATATACCCACTGTAGCAGGCCAATTATCTTGCTCAACACCAATTGGAGAAAATATTGGCGTTGCGAATTTTGATATTTCACTCAGCATTGATTTATCAGTGTTGTCGTTACCAAAGGTGTAATCGGTACCAAATGAACTTAGTATTTTAAGAATAACAAAAACGACGATAATCGTTTTACCAGCGCGCATACAAAAGCTTTTTAAACGCTCCCATGCTTTATAAAGTACCCCTTTTGCCGTAGGCATATGATACGCAGGCAACTCTAAAATAAACGGTGTAAGGGTTGGACTAAATAAGGTATTTTTAAGTACTAACCCTGTCAATACCGCCATTACTATGCCCAGTATATACAGTGCAAACACAAGGTTTTGACCATTGGTTGTAAAAAATGCGGCAACAAATAATGCATAAACACTTAACCGAGCACCACATGACATAAACGGCGACATGGCAATCGTCAATAAACGATCTTTATGAGTTTCTAATGTCCGTGTGGCCATAACCGATGGCACGTTACAACCAAAACCAACAATTAAGGGTACAAACGCTTTACCAGGTAAACCTATGGCCCGCATTAATCTATCCATAATAAATGCAGCGCGAGCCATGTAGCCTGAATCCTCAATAAAAGCTAAGCAGAAATATAAAAAGCCAATAACAGGAATAAAGGTCGCAACTAACTGAATACCGCCACCGATACCATCGGCTAATAATGCACGTAACCAATCAGGCGCACCGACTGAAGTAAGTATTTGCCCAAAGCCATCAACCAAAATAGCGCCAACGGCAATATCAAAAAAATCTATAAATGCACCGCCAACATTCACCGCAACTGTAAACATTACGTACATAATAGCTAGGAAGATTGGGATCCCTAAAAATCGGTTGATCACTATTGCATCAATTTTATCACTAATCGTATCTGATGCTACACCCTTGGTATTTTGAACTTGATCAGCAAGCTGATGTGCAAATTCATATCGCCCGTTAGCAAATAGCACATCAAGTTCATGATGATCAGCAAATTGTGCAAACTGTGTTTTAGCCAATGCCTGTGTATCTTGATCAGCGTAACTAAAACAGCTTTCATCTTGCTCTAATAAACGCAGTGCAAGCCATTGAGTATCTACATTGTCTATTTTTTTATCACTTGCTTGTAGGCTTTTAACAATTTTTTTTGTCGCATGCATTACTTTTTGATCATAATGCGGCACATGCGACGACACCTGCTTAAGCTCTAAGCCTTTAGCAATGCATAACTTTAATCCTGTAATCCCTTTTTTATTATTGGCACTTAACGCAATTACAGGGCAACCTAACTTTTCTTCTAGGGCTTTAGTATCTATCACTAAGCCATTTCGCTTAGCAACATCAACCATATTTAACACGATAACCAAAGGTACTTTCATTTCAAGTAGCTGTGCGGTCAGGTATAAATTTCGTTCCAGGTTTGATGCATCTAATATATTAATGATCAGCTCAGCCTCGCCACTTAGCGCATAATCTCGTGCTATTTTTTCGTCAAGTGGTGTTTGCGAGTTTACATCAAGTGAGTATGTGCCCGGTAAATCAACCAAATCAACGCGCTGATCAGCAACCTTGAACTGACCAATTTTTTTATCGATCGTCACGCCTGACCAATTTCCAACTTTTTGCTTACTGCCTGTTAGTGCATTAAAAAGCGTGGTTTTACCACAGTTAGGGTTACCAATAACAGCTATGTTTGGATTCATACAGCAAGTTCCAAATTAATCGATTGAGCCTCAGCTTTACGAAGACTTAAAACAGTACCACGCACTTTGATAATCATAGGGTCACCAAACGGAGAAAAACGTAGCACATGGACAGGCGCACCAGGGGTAAGCCCCATCGCGAGTAATTTTTGACGCAGCAAACTTGCATTGGGATCAATGCTTACCACAGAGCCATGTTGGCCGATAGTTAATTTATCTAATGTTAACATGCCGTCTTATTCTATTAATTACATCAATGGGCTGATTTTACGCCGATTATCCAATCATGCAAGTGAGACTGATTATCATATCGATAAGTATACAAAATAAAGCAAAAACGAGATGTAATTACCTGTTATAGGTATGTTTTTTAGTAGCTAGAGTTAATGAGTTAACCGTTATTGACTGCTTAGATGAGGTATTCGTTCTTTGCATATTTCATAGATGTTAATTAACTGTTTTTTTTAAATTTAACTTTTTATCAAGCAAGTTACTTTTAGGTGGGGTAATTTGTAAATTAATAATAAAGTTTTCAAACAAAAAATGGCGCTAATTAGCGCCATTTTATGAGTAATGAGTTATTACTTCGTCAGGTCATCAAAGAACTTTTTTACACCATCAAAAAAGCCTTTTTCTTTTGGACGATTTTTTGAACCATCCTTACCCATACTTTGCTCAAGCTCTTGGAGTAATTCACGTTGGCGCTCATTTAAGTTCACCGGCGTTTCAATTACTACCTTACAAATTAAATCGCCTATAGCGCCGCTGCGTACAGACTTAACACCTTTACCGCGCATGCGGAACATTTTGCCTGTTTGACTTTCTGTTGGGATTTTTAATTTAGCACGACCATCTAAGGTAGGTACTTCAATTTCACCGCCCAATGCCGCTGTTGTAAAGCCAATGGGTACTTCGCAATAAAGGTTATTGCCATCACGTTCAAATATGCGGTGTTCACGCACTGATACTTGAACATATAAGTCCCCAGCTGGTGCACCGTGCACACCTGCTTCACCTTCACCCGATAAACGGATACGGTCGCCAGTATCAACGCCCGCAGGAATTTTAACTGATAATGTTTTAGTTTTTTCTACACGACCTTGGCCATGGCAGCTGTTACATGGATCAGAAATAATCTGACCAGTCCCCTGACATGTCGGGCATGTTTGCTGTACAGCAAAGAAACCTTGGCGCATTTGCACTTGGCCTGCACCATGACACGTTGTACATGTTTTAGGTTTAGATCCCGCTTTTGCACCACTGCCGTCACATGGCGAGCAGCTTACCCAAGTGGGTACTTTAATTTCAACTTCTTTACCACGAACCGCTTCTTCTAAGCTTAAGTCCATGTTGTAACGTAAATCGGAACCGCGTTGTTGACGTGATTGACGTCGACCACCGCCGCCACCAAAAATATCACCAAATACATCACCGAAGATGTCACCAAAATCACCTTGACCGTGGCCACCATGACCACCGCCGCCGCCACCTTGTTCAAATGCAGCATGACCGTATTGATCATACATTTGACGTTTTTGAGCATCGGTTAAAATCTCGTAGGCTTCTTTAACTTCCTTGAACTTAGTTTCAAGTTCTTTATCGCCTGCGGTACGGTCTGGATGATATTTCATCGCTAAGCGTTTATACGCTTTTTTAACGTCTCTTTCGCTGGCATCTTTTGCCACTCCAAGGACTTCATAATAATCGCGTTTTGACATATCTATCACACTACTCTTTTCTTACTGCAGCTTGGCTGCGGATAAACCGATAAATCACATCGATTTACCATCTAATTTACATGCAAAAGGCGCGTCAAGCTTTTGCCTGCGCGCCTAAGGTGTTCATCCTAACTTAAATCATGACACTATTCATCGTGTTTTTAGTTAGGCGAAGCGCTAACAACAATTACTTGTCGTCTTTTACTTCTTCGAACTCAGCATCAACTACGTCGTCATCTTGTTTAGCTGACTGTTGTTGCTGTTGCTCGCCTGCATCAGCGCTGCCTTGTTGGGCTTTAGCTTGTGCAATTTCCATTAATTTTTGTGACTTTTCAGCTAGAGCTTGAGTTTTTGCTTCAATCTCGTCTTTTTTGTCACTCTTAATAGCGGCTTCTAAATCTACTACAGCGGCTTCGATAGCGTCTTTATCTTCGGCTGGAAGTGCATCGCCCGCTTCTTCAATTTGCTTACGTGTACCGTGAACCATTGCATCAGCTTGGTTACGTGCTGCTACAAGCTCTTCGAATTTTTTATCTTCTTCGGCATTAACTTCAGCATCACGAACCATTTTTTCAACTTCTTCATCACTTAAACCTGAAGACGCTTGAATCGTAATTTTTTGCTCTTTACCTGTATCTTTATCTTTTGCAGATACATGTAAGATACCATCAGCATCTACATCGAATGTTACTTCGATTTGTGGTGTACCACGTTGTGCTGGACGAATACCTTCTAGGTTAAATTGACCTAAAGACTTATTGTCACTTGAACGTTTACGCTCACCTTGTAGTACGTGAATCGTTACCGCTGCTTGGTTATCTTCAGCTGTTGAGAAAGTTTGCGATTTCTTAGTAGGAATCGTCGTGTTTTTCTCAATTAACGCAGTCATTACTGAACCCATTGTCTCGATACCTAGAGACAGTGGAGAAACGTCTAGTAATAGTACATCTTTAACGTCACCAGCTAGCACGCCACCTTGAATCGCTGCGCCTACTGCAACTGCTTCATCAGGGTTAACATCTTTACGTGGCTCTTTACCAAAGAACTCAGTTACTGTTTTTTGTACTAGTGGCATACGTGTTTGGCCACCAACAAGAATAATGTCGTTGATGTCGCTAACAGTTAAATCAGCATCCGCTAGAGCACGCTTAAGTGGTTCAATTGATTTAAGTACTAAGTCTTCAACCAGTGACTCAAGCTTAGCACGTGTTAATTTCACGTTCATATGCTTAGGACCTGATGCATCAGCAGTTACATACGGAAGATTTACTTCTGTAGATTGTGCAGATGAAAGCTCAATTTTTGCTTTTTCAGCAGCTTCTTTAACACGTTGCATTGCAAGTGGGTCAGTCTTTAAATCTAGACCTTGATCTTTCTTGAATTCAGCTACTAAGTAGTTAATAACACGGTTATCGAAATCTTCACCACCTAAGTGAGTGTCACCATTGGTAGCAAGTACTTCAAATGTGTGCTCGCCTTCAACTTCATCAATCTCAATGATTGATAAATCGAAAGTACCACCACCTAAGTCATACACTGCAACAATGTTTTCGCCTTTATTTTTATCCATACCGTAAGCAAGTGCTGCGGCTGTAGGCTCATTGATAATACGCTTAACTTCAAGACCCGCAATACGGCCAGCATCTTTTGTTGCTTGGCGCTGTGAATCGTTAAAGTATGCAGGAACAGTAATAACGGCTTCTGTTACTTCTTCGCCAAGGAAATCTTCAGCGGTTTTTTTCATTTTTTTCAAAACTTCAGCTGAAATTTGTGGTGCTGCGCGTTTTTCACCGCCTGCTTCAACCCATGCATCACCGTTATCTGCTTTGATGATTTTAAAAGGCATGATGCCGATATCGCGTTGTACTTCTTCGTCTTCAAAACGACGACCGATTAGACGCTTAATCGCAAATAATGTGTTGGTTGGGTTTGTCACTGCTTGGCGTTTTGCAGGTTGACCAACAAGTGTTTCACCATCTTGCGTGTAAGCAATAATTGATGGTGTTGTGCGATCGCCTTCCGCGTTTTCAATTACGCGTGCTTTACCGCCGTCTAGTACTGCAACACAAGAGTTTGTAGTACCTAAATCGATTCCAATAATTTTACCCATGAAACATCTCCAACTTCAAAATTCATTAATACGTTCGATGACTAGTAAATAGGGATGCACAGAACTGAATTCAACTGTAAAAATGAAAAAAAAGTGATTTTTTATCATTTATTTTGCAAATAACCCTGATAATTGTATGGATTGATGTTTTTTGCGTCAATCAACCCACACACAAACTGGTCTGATGAGTTTTTCCGTGCTATAAAATTGCAATAATAAATAATCATTACACAAGGAACTGCTATGCATTTCGATCAACTCCTTCAAAGCGCCGCACATATTGGCCTTATGCCAGCCCACGAACAAGCCAAAGCAACAATGCAATTTCCGGCTAATTGGTGCCAAGGCAGAACAGCGTTTGGGGGGCTTTCAGCGTCTTTACTTTATCAAGCAATGCGCCAACAAGTTGAAGCAAGTCGTCGATTACTATCAATAAGTACGAACTTTGTCGGTCCTTTATTAGCTGATACTGAGTTTTCGTTAATAGTAGAGGTTTTAAGAGAAGGTAAAAGCAGTACGCAAGTATTAGCAAAGGCAGTGCAAAATAATCAAGTGAGTGTAGTAGTACAAGCATGCTTCGCTAAACCCCGTGATTCAGCAATTAATGTGCCTGTTACTAAAACGATGGACTTGAAACCTGTTGATCCACGTTACACTTTGCCTTTTAAGTCAGGCGCGATGCCGGAATTTTTTCAGCATGTTGATTTGTGCCCACAACAAGGCGCTATGCCGTTTGCTGGTGCAGATACATCGCACTTAGGTGGCTGGATGCGATTAAAAGAATCGCCGAATGAAATAACCGAAGCCCATATTATTGCTTTGACGGATGCATGGCCGCCAACATTACTACAAATGTTTAAGCAACCTGCTCCTGCAAGTAGTATGTCTTGGTATTTGGAGTTTGTACAAATGCCGCAGTTAGGTGCGCAGCAATGGCTTGGCTTTGAGGCAATAACACAGCATTGTAAACATGGTTATGGCTTAGAGGATGGCTGTATCTGGTCACAGTCAGGAGAATTAATCGCGCTTACTCGTCAAACCGTTGCGTTATTTGATTAATTCTGGATTGACTACTTGCGCATAATCACTGCCTTCAAAAGCCATAATTGCACGGTACTCACCATTTTCTTTGATATGGGTAAGCCCCATATCAAAGACTTCTTGTAATACTTGGCTATTGAAGTATGCCGGACGAGGAGCTTCTTTAAAAATAGGATGGATAGTAATCACCTGCGCCAGTGCGTGCTTTTTCTGGTATTGCTGGAAATAATACAAGAAAACCCGTTTTTCAAGCACAATCACATCAACCCATTCTTTTAATAAGTTATCAACCTGCGCAGCCTGATTTACCACTTCATCATAAAATTGTAATCTTGTGGTAATAGTTTTAAATGGAGCTGGTAAAAATGCCGTTGCATTTTGAAATGCTAATACGCTCTTCCCTGTTAAGTCATAAATTGTATTTATTATGTAATCGTTCTTTTTGAGACTAACCGCAACATTTTGATACGCAAGTAAGCTATCACTTGAATAAATCCCCCGCGAGTATCCACCAGCGTAATTTAGAGCAACATCAATTTTTCTTTGCTCAAGCAGCTGCTCTGCACGCTTATTAGACATATAGACGATTTCTAAATTGGTTATACCTTGACTTTTAAAGGCTGATTTAAGAATTTCTAGTTGTAAACCCGTACTATCATCACTAAAAACATATGGAGGCAGTGATGCGCTCGCAGCAATTGTAATTCGATCAGTTAGCTTTGGGGCACTTAAAGCAAGTGAATCAATACTAAATAAAACAAACAATATTGCTAATAAATATTTCATATTAAACCTTATAAAATCAAACACCGACGCTTACAGTGTTAAGAGATATTTGCCAAGTAAATTTATCAGGTAATTGTATTTACAATATAATTGATGCAAACTTGTCTTATATTACTTGTCAGTGGATATTAATTTGCAAACAGCTTGCCCTAACTGTGATTTAATTATCGAAGTTCCTCGGATAGCTGCTAAGCAAGTGGCTGTTTGTCCACACTGCCACACTAAGCTTTGCTCTGCAAACCTAAATAACGATGCACGAATAGTAGCCTTAAGTCTTAGCTCGCTTATCATGCTACTCAGTAGTATGTTCTACCCTTTTATCTCATTTAGCAGTAGTGGTATTACCCAAACTATAACCCTTCCCGACGCGGCTCGCATACTTTTTAACTACGACAGTGATTTACTTGGCATTTTTATTGATCTGAGTATTATCGGTTTGCCTATGGCGTTATTGGTAACATTAATCCCATTGCATTTAGGTTTATTGAAAGTACTTCCTTATGGTTTTGCCAAACGATTGCTTAAATATACATTAGCCATTGAACCTTGGGTCATGTCTGAAATATTTTTAATTGGTGTGTTAGTCAGTATGGTTAAAATTATGTCCATGGCTGATATTAGTTTTGGGGTGAGTTTTTGGGCTTATGTGGCATTTGTTATTTTTTATATTGCTACGCTTACGCAACTCAATCACAGGCGACTGTGGGATCAAGTTCAACCAATAAAAGCGATTAAATACGTTCATCATAGTCACCGAGCAATAGATAATAACGTACGTTCATGCCATGTTTGCCATCAACTGAGTGACTCTCAATACTGTACTCGGTGCAACACAAAAACACATATACGTAATCCCCATAGTGTACAAAAAGCTGCTGCATGGCTTATTACTTCCGTTGCGTGTTATATCCCAGCCAATATTTTCCCTATAATGTACACCACCAGCTTAGGAGATGAATCCCCCTCTACCTTAATTGGTGGCGTAATAGTATTGTGGCAAGCGGGCTCTTATCCTATTGCGCTAATAATCTTTTTAGCCAGTGTAGTCGTGCCTTTAGCAAAAGCATTAATCCTTACGCTTTTATGTTTATTAGTTAGTAAACCGGCAAATAGCCAAACAAAAGGCTATACCAAGGTATACTTATTAACTGAGTTTATAGGACGCTGGTCTATGATTGATGTATTTGTTGTGGCAATTTTAGTAGCCTTAGTCCAACTTGGGAACTTAATGTCGGTAACCCCCGGTATAGGCACAATATTTTTTACAGTTATGGTAATTTGCCAAATGTTGGCAGCGCACGCATTTGATCCTCGACTATTATGGGATTCTCCAAGCAATGATAATAAACACAAACAATTAGAGAAAAAACATGAGTGAAATAGCTAACATCAAAAAAGAGCCAACTATTTCAGGTATTTGGATAATTCCTATTATTGCTTTATTGGTTGGCGCATGGATGCTATATCAGTATCAAGCAAGTAAAGGTGCCACGATCTACATCTCGATGCCTCAAGCTGAGGGTATTGTTGCGGGTAAAACAGAAATAAAAGTACGCAGCGTAAAAATTGGCCATATTGATCATGTTCGTCTCTCTAGTGACAAAAACAGTGTTATTGCACGTGCACAAATAGATAAACATTATGATAGCTTACTTACTGATGACGCCACTATATGGGTTGTCAAGCCGCGTATTGATGAAACGGGGATCAGTGGTATGAGTACATTATTATCCGGTGTTTACTTGGAATTCGCCCCAGGAGAAAGTAAAAACATCACCGACCGTTTTGATTTACAAGATGAACCTGCACTAATAGGTAAAGATGTTAAAGGGGGTCGTTTCACATTACAAAGCTTTAATGCAGAAGTCATGGAGGTCAGC
The DNA here is from genome assembly GCF_013002825.1 of Pseudoalteromonas sp. NEC-BIFX-2020_002. Classification (NCBI taxonomy): domain Bacteria; kingdom Pseudomonadati; phylum Pseudomonadota; class Gammaproteobacteria; order Alteromonadales; family Pseudoalteromonadaceae; genus Pseudoalteromonas; species Pseudoalteromonas sp. NEC-BIFX-2020_002. The sequence continues at coordinate 28,771 of NZ_JABEPJ010000001.1, read as the reverse complement.
ACCGGAATTTTCTTTAAAAACTATAAAATTGGCCAAATTGAAACGGCGACTTTTGATTGGAAAAATCAAGCCATGAAGTATGGTATTTTTATCAATGAACCTTATCAAAATTTGATCACTCTGAATTCTATTTTTTGGGTCAACTCGGGTATTGAAATTGATTTATCAGCTGATGGAATTAACTTCAAAACAGGCTCATTGAGTAAGTTATTAAAAGGGGGAATTTCGGTCGGTTTACCAGAACAACAAGCGCCGGGTGACTTTGCCCAAGACGGCCATGGTTTTTCTTTAAGTAACAGCTATCAAGATGCTCTTGAAGAACGTTTTTATGATTTTGATTATTACTTAATTGAATTTGAACAATCAATACGTGGTCTACGTGCGGGTGCACCTGTTGAATACAGAGGCATGCGTGTTGGCACTGTAGTAGAGGCGCCAGCAAATGTTATTATTGACGGTAAACCCGCTCATTTTAAAACAGATAACACCGCAGTTCCTGCACTTATAAAAATAGAGTACGGCCGTATGTATCACGACAGTGCTTCGGCTAAAGAGTTTTGGAAAAGCAGTGTTGATGGTTGGATTAAAAACGGTCTGCGTGCGTCATTAAAGCCGGGGAATTTACTTACGGGTGCTGTGTATGTTGATTTTGATATTTATCACGATACACCTGAAGCTCAACTCACATCTATTGCTCAATACCAAGTGTTTCCCAGTGTTTCCAGTGGTATTACGGTGCTTGCAGATCAAGTCTCTGATGTACTCAATAAAGTAAACAGTTTAAAAATTGAAGATAGCTTAGCGCAAATGCAGTCTACATTTGCCGATTACCAAGCACTGGCTAATGAAATGCGTGCGTTGTTAAGCAAACAAGATACACAAAATTTACCCGGTGACTTTAACCGCAATTTTGCTGAAATGACTAAAAGCATGCAGCAATTTGATATTACTATGAAACAATTTGAAAAAACCATGGCGAGTTATCAGCAAGGTTCACAATTTCATCATCAGTTACAACAAACACTGTCTGAGTTTAAGCGTTTGAGTGAAGAATTACAGCCATTAACTCGTGGTTTAAACGAACAACCTAACATGTTTATTTTTGACAAATCATTACCCGCAGATCCAACGCCGAGGAAACAATAATGCCATATACTTTCATCGCTAAAGTGCTAATAGCAATAAGTCTGACATTATTAACCGGATGCAGTCAGTCACTTAATTCATCTATTGAATATTATCAATTCGAGCAGGCTATCAAGCCAATTCAACGAAATAGTATTGATACCTCAACACAGTTACGTATTAATACTGTTACTTTACGCGGCGCGTTAAACAATCGTGGAATTGCAATGAAAATAGATAATAATCAAATCAATGCGGCTAATTATCATTTATGGAGTGAAGCACCTGATCAAATGCTTACAGCAAGCAGTCATCAGACTTTGTTTACCGCGCTTGATGATTGGATGGTTGTCAAAGGCTTGCCTGTGATCACTGATAAAGATCAACAAAGCTATTATGAATTAGAATATGAGCTACACCACTTTTATGGTGATAAACAAGGTAATGCAGATATAGCTGGGCTTTGGCGTCTTTACTATACCTCATTTGAGCAAGGTCGTTCTTTACAAGCGGTTCACTATTTTAGTGAGCTAACCCCCTTAGTTGAGAATGACTATGAAGGGCTTGTTGCTAGCCTAGAAAAAACCTGGCATACCATTAATTTACAAGTAGCAGCTCAGTTGCACACCATTAAAAGGTCTTCAAAAATACATTAATAGCGAGTGCATCGGGGCTTATGATCACCTTAGTATAATCACTAAAGTCCAGCTTTTTAAAGACTCGTTTGGAAGCTGTATTGTCTTGTAAAGTAATTGCACTTATTACATCAAACTGTTGACTCGCAGCTTGCAGTAGCGCATTACATCCCTGTGTTTATACCCTTTCCCCACATATTCGGATAATAGTGCATAACCGAGATCAGGGCTATTTACCTTTAACTAAAAAAGCCCCGTTGATATTCGGGGCTTCTTCGTTTTTATTTCTCGCGAACAAGGATAGTTAAGTATGGTTAACCTGCACTATTTGCTTACCGGTAAACCCCCCATTAACTTGCATATTGAGTGCATTGGAAATACTTATTGCATCAAATTTAACTGCAGTAATAGCAGGGATCATGAGTGTGCCTTGCGCCATATTTTCGAGCAATAAATTTCCCATAAAACTCATTCGCTGTTGAGCGCACAAGCTATTAGCCAGCCATGCCCCTCCTAATGAAACAATACCAATATTAGGCGCTCGCCTAAACATCAACTCTTGCTCAAATTTAGGCAGTGGATTTAAACAGGCTATACGACCACAAAATCGCATTAATTCAACATTACGCACTGTTGTTTCACCACCAATTGAATCCAGTACCGCATCAAAACCTTGTGGGCCTAACTCTTTCTTGATTTTTTCACTGAGTTTTTTATCGGTATAATCAAACACAGCATCAGCACCCAGTTTTTTAACAAGTTTATGATTTCGCTTACTTGCCGTTGTAAAAACAGTGGCACCACGTTGCTTGGCAAACTGAATTGCAAATTGACCAACAGCACCTGCGCCGGCTTCAATCAGGATTGAATCGCCCTCTGTCAATTGCAATTTATCAAGCGCAATTAACGCTGACATCCCCGCACAAGGTAACACCGCAGCATCGCTAAATGTGACTTCATCTGGTATTAGTGACACAGCGTAATTAGGGACTTTGGCGTATTCAGACAGCACGCCTTGCTCACCAATATTACCATGCCACATTACCCGCGAGCCTATCTCAGGGAATATCCCCTTACGTGCTTTAACAACCACCCCCACAGCATCTAAGCCAAGAGTGTGGGGGTATTGCCATTTGCAAAAGCCCTGTTTAGCAAAGTATGCATCAACGGGATTTAAGCCAACATACTCAACTTTGATCAGCAGTTCATTGTCTACAATTTCTGGCACAGGCAATTCCAACTCAGATAAATCGATCTGCTCGTTGGGCTCAAGTAGCGCAATCGCGCGCATAGTTGCGGGAATTGGCGATAAAAAATCAGTATGTGGCATCAATAACTCTACATTGGCTAATTAACTAACACATAACTCCAACGACCATTAAATACTTGATAGGTATCTACCTTGGCAAGTAATGATGAAATCGTTGAGTCAATTGCATTTTCTTGCGCTATTAAAACATCCTGTCGCGCATCTAACAACTCTAAGTATGGTATTTGCCCTTCTTGATACATAGCCTGCGCTTGTAAAAAGGCACTATTGGCAAAATCAAAGCGTTGTTTTGCATAGTCTTGCTGCTGACTTTGCTTTACTAATAATTGCAATGATAGTTCACTTTCACTCATTGCATTTAACACAACGTGTTGATATTGACTGTAAGCGGCTTCACTCAAGTATTGTTGTGCATCACGCTGGGCTAATAAAGCCGGGTAACTTAATAATGACCACTTTATTTGTGGTGCAACTTGCCATTGCTGCTGTGTATCTGACAATCGATTGTTATCTAAACTCAATACACCTGCAAATGCACTTAAACTAATATCTGGTAACAACGCTTTACTTGCCGCTACGCTTAATGAGTAAGCTTGGCTAAACTCAAATAACGCTTGGCTAATATCAGGACGAAGCGCGATAGCATCACTTGGTTTTGCTAAACTAACCGTAAATCCACGTTCAAGTACACTACGCTCATCTATCAATGTAATATCACTCGGTAATTGCCCTGATAACATTGCAAGTGTTGCTAAGTCGCGAAACTGTGCATATTTAATATCCGGTAATAATGCTTGCTGGCGCTTTAGCTGCGCTAAAGTACGGTTTAAATCAAGCTCATTAGCAATCCCTTCTTCAACCTGAGCACGCAATACACCTATACTTTGTTTAAGCGCCTCAATTTGCAGTTCAATTATATGCTGTTTTTGCTTATTTCCTTGATAACTTACAAACCCTTTAACCACCGACGCAACAACTTCAATATGTAGCGCACGTACTTGCTCTGCTTGACTCATTGCCCCTGCATTACTGGCATTAACTAATGCAGTCACTTTCCCAAATAAATCCAGTTGCCAATCAAAATTGGCATTGGCAGCTGACTGGCGAGTATTTAGTTCGCCCAAACTACTACGCGTTGCTTCAATACCTACCCCACCTTGGGGCAAGTATTGTGCTTTTTGTCCCCCTAAGCGGGCAAGTGCACTTTTTAGTTTTAATTGGCTGGTTCGTAAATCGTGATTATTAGCACGCGCATTTGCAACCAAGTTATTAAGCTGTGACGAATCTAATTGTTGCCACCAATTCAGTTCATCTTGACCTACTAACTGAGATGCAATTTGTGTTTGCGCAACAAACTCTTGAAGCTGACTCTGATGTTGCTGTTCATCTATTTTACTAGCACAACCGGCTAACAACCCCGCAACCAATACAGCGGTTATACGCAACTTATTACTGTTCATTTACTTGCTCCACTGTCGCGTGTTCTTTGCTTTTTGTGACCAAAATATAAAATACTGGCGTGAATAACAAACCAAATACCGTCACACCAATCATGCCTGAAAATACTGCATTCCCCATCGCATGACGCATTTCTGCACCGGCCCCTGTTGCTAATACCAGCGGGATTACACCAGCAGTAAAGGCAATCGAAGTCATGAGGATTGGTCTTAATCGCATCCGACACGCTTCTAAAATCGCATCAAAATGACTTAATCCATGGTTATTTTTATCGCGCGCAAACTCCACCATCAATATCGCATTTTTAGACGCGAGTGCGACCAAGACGATTAATGCAATTTGCGTGAAAATATTATTATCAGAGCCCACTAGCCATACACCCATTAATGCTGAGAATATTGTCATAGGCACAATTAAGATAATCGCCAGCGGTAAACGTAAGCTTTCATATTGCGCTGCTAATACCATAAACACTAATAACACCACCAATGGGAAGACATACACCATGGTATTACCCGCCAAAATCTGCTGAAAAGTCACTTCTGTCCACTCATACTCTATGCCACTGGGTAAATTATCAGCCAGAATGAGTTCAATAGCCTGTTGTGCTTGATCTGAGCTATAACCCGGTGCTGGACTGCCGTTAAGCTCTGCACTTGGGTAACCATTATAATGCATAACGCGATCAGGACCTGTGGTTGGCGTTACCGTTAATACTGAACCAAGCGGTACCATGTTACCTCGGTTATTTCGTACTTTAAGGTTTAATACCTGTTCTGGATCAAGGCGATAATCTATATCAGCTTGGGCATTAACTTGGTAAGTACGGCCAAACATATTAAAGTCATTAACATACATAGAGCCAAGATATACTTGTAGTGCATTAAATACTTCATCTAATGGGATGCCTTGGATCAGCGCTTGTTCACGGTCGATATCAATATCCATTTGCGGAACCTGAATCCTAAAGCTTGAGTACAACCCCATTAAAGCAGGATCTTGTTGTGCCTTTCCAATTACTGTTTGCAAGCTATTAAATAAGGTTTCGAACCCTTTATTACCACGATCTTCAATTTGCAGTTTAAAACCACCTGTAGTGCCTAAACCTTGAATTGGCGGCGGCGGGAAAACAGCAACAAAGGCCTCATCAATAGCACTAAAGCGCTGATTAAGTTGCGCGGCAATAGCCATCGCAGACTGACTTGGATCAGTACGCTCACTAAACGCATCTAATGGAGTAAAGACAATGGCGCTGTTAGGACTATTGGTAAAGCCATTAACTGACAAGCCTGGAAACGCAACTGTGTCAGCAACACCGGGGACTTGCAGCGCTATTTCTTGCATTTGTCTTACTACATCTTGCGTACGATCTAAGCTTGCTGCGTCAGGTAATTGAGCAATTGCTACTAGGTACTGTTTATCCTGTGCAGGAATAAAGCCACCCGGGACAGCATCAAAAAGTTTGAACGTACCGCCGAGTAGAGCAACATAAACAACCATTACCACCATACTCATTCGCATCATTTTTTTAACAAGCTTTTGATACCCTTTAGCACCGCGATCGAACACTCGATTGAACGGGGCAAACAACCAGCGGCCAAATAAACGATTAAGTAAACGTGTCAATGCATCTGGCTTTGCGTCGTGACTTTTTAACAATAACGCTGCTAATGCTGGCGACAGTGTTAGTGAGTTAAATGCAGATATAACCGTAGAAATCGTAATTGTTAGCGCAAACTGTTTATAAAATTGACCTGAAAGCCCAGAAATAAATGCCGTTGGAATAAACACTGCACACAGCACTAACGCAATCGCGATAATTGGCCCTGTCACTTCACTCATTGCTACACGGGTAGCCTCTAAAGGGGATAGACCTTGCTCAATGTTTCGCTCAACGTTTTCGACCACAACGATGGCATCATCAACAACAATACCGATTGCTAATACTAAACCAAATAACGATAAGGTATTTATCGAAACACCTAACCATTGCATCACAGCAAACGTACCAATTAAAGATACTGGCACAGCAATTAGAGGTATTATCGAAGCGCGCCATGTTTGTAAAAATAACACCACCACAATAACAACAAGTGCAATTGCCTCTAGTAACGTGGTAATTACAGCATCAATTGATCCACGTACAAATACAGTAGGATCATAAACGATGTCGTACTCAACCCCACTTGGAAAATCGTTTGATAAACGTGCCATCGTTTCACGCACCTGATCTGAAAGCTCTATCGCGTTCGAACCCGGGCGCTGAAATATCGGCATTGCTAAAGCGGGTTGATTATTGAGCTCCGCACGCAACGAGTACGTATTTTGGCCTAAATCAATACGGGCAACATCATTTAAGCGTGTAAGTTGGCCTTGTTCACCGACTTTGATAATCACCTGTTCAAACTCTTCAATGCTGTTTAAACGTCCTTTAACATTAAGTAGCACCTGAAATTGGCTGTCGTTTGAGGTTGGCTGTGCACCTAAACTACCCGCAGCAACTTGTTGATTTTGTGCGCGAAGTGCGCTTACCACATCCATTGCCGTTAATTCGCGTGCTGCAAGTGCATCAGGGTTTAACCATACGCGCATAGAGTATTGCCCAGCACCAAAAAGCTGTACATCTCCCACTCCACTTAAACGTGCAATTTGGTCTTTTATATACAAATCCGCATAATTAGATAGGTAAGCGGTGTCGTGGGTTTTTTCAGGTGAATACAAATGTACCACCATGGTTAGATCTGGGGATGACTTTTCAGCCACAACGCCTAAGCGTTGCACTTCTTGCGGTAAACGTGGCAATGCACTGTTAACGCGGTTTTGCACTTGCACTTGAGCACGATCTAAATCAGTACCGAGCGCAAACGTAACAGTTAACGTCATGCGGCCATCACTGGTCGCTTGTGAAAACATATACAGCATGTTTTCAGCGCCATTAATTTCTTGCTCTAATGGCGTGGCAACAGTTTGTGCGATTACCGTTGGATTTGCACCCGGGTAGTTAGCTGTAACAACAACCGTTGGAGGCACAACTTCAGGGTATTCACTCACTGGTAATTGAAATAACGAAATACCACCAGCAATTAAAATAATTAATGACAGCATGGCCGCAAAGATTGGCCGTTGGATAAAAAAGTGTGAAAATTTCATAAATTACCCTACTTCTTAGCCATTAAAATATGCTGCGCTGTTGGCGAGAGCGTAAACGCCACACCTTCGGTATCTAACGTTATTTGATTTGGCGCAATGGGCATACCTGGTCCCACACGTGCAGGCCCATTAACAGCTATCACATCGCCTGTTTTTAAGCCTGATGTGATAGTGCGAAAACGACCGTAGCGCTCACCAACCGTAACAAGCTTATATTCAAGAATATTATTGTCACCAACAGTCAATACAAAACGATTTTTCAAATCGGTACCTATCGCTCTATCTGGCACGATTACCTGCTCTGTGACATCGCTGGCGGCTAATTTAATACGCGCAAATGACCCCGCGCGTAGCGCTTCGTTTTCATCAAAGCGTGCACGTACACGTAATGTACCCGTTGCTGCGTTTATTTGATTATCAATAAAATCAATATACCCAATGTGAGCAAATGCACGTTGACCGACCTTTTGCATTACAACTTGTTGTTTATCATTGGCTGTTACATCATTAAAAGCGCTATTCCATGTACGCTCGTCTACATCAAAGTACGCGTACATCGTTTGATTTGACACGATTGACGTTAAAACCGTTTGCCCAGCCAGTACGTTATTACCTTTGGTAATATTTGCTAAGGAGATAACGCCATCAATCGGTGAGCGTATATCTGTAAATTCTAAATCCAGTTTGGCTGAAACTAGCTGCGCCTTTAATGCTGCTAACTGAGCTTCTCGTTGATGTAACATCGAAGTACGAGATTCAGCTTGCTCGGTAGAAATAGCTTTTCGCTGCGTTAACCTTACCGCTCTTTTTGCTTCGCTTTGAGCTTGAGATAAAGCCGCTTTTGCACTTTGTACTTGTGCTTCAAGGCTGGTAACAACTGCCGCATATGGACGAGCATCTAATTTAAACAGTAAATCGCCTTGTTTAACGTTATCGCCTTCTTTAAACGCAATGTGATCAATAACCCCTGCAACTCGTGGCATAAGAGCAACCTCTTCAGGTGCTTCAAGTCGTGTCGTGAAAGTGTGCCAATTTTGTACTGGTTTGATAATTACTTGTGCAACATCAATTGGCTGTAAGTGCTGTTGTTGACTGGTTTGTTGGCTTGGTTCTTCCGCACATCCGCTCAGAGCAAGTGATGCCCCTAAAATTGCAGTAGCTATTAAGTGTTTGTTCATGACGACGCTCCTTTTAGTATATTTATCCATGGTACGGAACAAACCTGCGGACAAAAACTATAGATTTCAAAACTCATTAATGCCAATATGGCACCAATTAAATTTGAATGAGCAAAATATGGATACTACGAGTCGTTTATTAATGTTGTTAGAAGTGGTTGAGCGTGGCTCTTTTGCTAAAGCAGCTGAAACCCGTAATATTGATCGTTCTGTGATCTCAAAACAAATTAGCCGTCTTGAGGATGACTTAGGTGTTCGTTTATTAAATCGAACCACTCGTTCATTTTCACTTACTGCAGCTGGCGCTGAAATGGTCAAAAAAGCCAGTGAGCTACGCGAACTATTAGGTGAAACCGTACGCCTTGCTGAGAACTATCACCAAGAACCGCGCGGCGTGTTAAAAATCACATCCTCAACCATTATTGGAAGGCGTTATTTACAACCAGTGATCAATGATTTTCAAAAACGCTTTCCGCAGGTTGAGGTTGAGTTACGCTTAGATGATAGGCTTGTCGATATTGTCTCTGAAGGGTTTGATTTAGCATTTAGGGTGGGAGAGCCCAAAGATTCATCCTTAATTGCTCGTAAAATTGCCCGTAATCGATTACTACTTTTGGCATCACCAGAGTTTATTAGAACGTATGGATTGCCTGAAAAAATTGAAGATTTAATTGATTTACCCGCAGCCAGCTATTCAAGCACTTCATTGCGCGTTGAGGGCGTGAAGTATGTTGATGAGTTTGGTTTGCCACAAGAGCAAAAAATTAAAAGCGTATTTAGAGCGAATGATGCAGAAGTACTTTTAGATAAAACCCTTTCTGGAACAACTTATGTTCTTGCACCCGCGTTTATTATCGGCAATGAAATTAAGGAAGGACGATTAGTGCCTATGCTTACACATTTAAAACTTGCCGAATACAGTGCAATGTATGCCGTTTATCCACATCGCGATTTACCAGTTCGTACTCGGCTATTTTTTGATGCAATACGTGAGCATTTAGGAAAAGACTTGCCTCTGTGGGAACAAAATATTCCAGAGTTTGAGTTAATGTATCAAGGAAATTAAATAGTCGCGTCATTAAGAGGCTTGATTTAGTTGCTTTCCCTGTGGTGGGTCATTAAAAACAACTTGGTTACGTCCGTTATTTTTAGCTTGATAGAGCCTATCATCTGCTGCTTTTATTGTTTGCTTTAAGGTTTCATTGCCACTGTAAGCGATAACGCCAATACTTGCTGTAATTGACACTAATTGCTCTGCAATAATAAGCTTATTATTCTCTATAGTATGTCTAATATTTTCTGCAATGTTTGCCGCCTCAGACGCCGATGAGTGGGCAACAAAGATGGCAAACTCTTCACCACCAATACGAAAAACAGCACCTTCTTTAGTTAACTGAGATTTGATAATTTTAGTTACTTCAATCAGCACACTGTCACCAATTGCATGGCCAAACTCGTCGTTTACTTTCTTAAAAAAATCTAAATCCATTACCATCGTATAAAGATTTTCTTTATCACTAAGTTCAATCTCAAAATATTGATTCATTGCTAAGCGGTTCCCAGCGCCTGTAAGTGGATCTAACATTGCTAAATCTTCCAAACGCTTAGAAAAACTAGCTCGGCTTGTTTCAAATACATGCGCAATAACCCAAATAGTAACATAGCTAAATGCGAGATTTAAACCTAGATTCGATGGGGAATATGGAGCCACACTTTCTTTTGTTATTAATGCGATGGCTTGCAACAGAGCCAGTGACATTGACAAACCAAAGCCCCACAACTTTCCCAATAATAAGTAATACAGAACGGGTAAAACGAGGGTCCAAACAAAAAGTGCGTTATATACACTTGATAAGTAACTACCCAGCACAACTAATAACGACACAAAAGTGCAAATACTGACAGGCTGCCAAAGTTTAAATACATGTTTAGTTATATAAAAATAAATACCAAAACAATACACAGAAAAAACAACTTCCAAAGCGCCTAATATTAAAAAGTCATTTATTAATAGATTAAATACCGCAAATATCCCTGACAGAACACCTAGACACAGGCACATCCACTTAAGAACTCTACTACGTAAAGCAAGCGTGCTATTAAGAGCCGCAATATCCATTTATAAACTTAATTTAAGAAGAGACTGGCTATTATTTTAAACATAAATGGTTATATCTCAAGTGTAGAAGGCCAATCACTGCATTTAACCTCTACTAATAACGCTCAGACGAACTAAAAGTTACTAAAGTGCAACTTCCATTTTATAGTAGGCTACCTCCCCTTTGAAAAAGCGCTCACTGCACACATGCATATCAAACCGTTTATAAAACTCTAAAGCAGACTCTCTGGCATCACACCAAAAGTAATCAACAGTGCCACCTTTTAAAAACGTAATGATAAATGTAAGCAATTGTGATCCTATCCCCTGATTTTGATATTGCGGATCAGTGGCAAACTTGCGTAAACGTGCTTTATTTAATGTTAAATATACGGATGCTACACACACTAATAAATCATCAACGAATACCCCAAAATGTAAACCATCGTCATCCTCTGGTATATGACAATACTCTAAAGGTTTATTTGGCCATAAAACACGGTGGCGAAGAGGGATTGTTTGCTGCCATGAAATTCTACGTATTTTCATCTGGCTGGATCCCTTAAAATATCAATCATTTATCAAATCGTCTATTTCATCAACCATTTGTGTAAACTCCTTACGTGCATGCTTAATCTGTTTATCCGACAAGGTTTGCCTTAAATCAACTAATAATGCCGCATAACGCGCTAAATTTTGTTGATCGTGCATAATTAACTCTTCACTCATAAATGCGTGCCTGTTTTTAATAATACGGCCAAGCTCTCGCGTAAAATCATCATTATCGAGTTTATCGGAGTTAAATGCACTGCTCAAAGCATCTAACCGCGTTTGTTTATAGCGTTGCCATAATATAAATGTTGATTGAAATTCACTATTAGCCACTGTAATTAGCTGCGTTTGTTCTGCCGATAACTTTCCCAGCCAATCAGCATAAGTTGCTAATTGATCTTTTAAACGCTCTTCAGAACGCTCCTTTGCTGTTTGATCTGCAAATTCTTGCTGCTCTTCATTCATTTTGTCGCTAATTGCAGCTATAAACTGTGCACGTTGTTTACTATCAAGTGTTTTGGCAACTTCAATTAAAGGCATGCTTATATGCTCTACTAAAATTTGCCAGTGTTGTTTAGTATTTTGAAAGTGCGCAACAAGTATTTTCTGCGATGGTGTTCCTGACAGTATCTCTTGTAATGTAATAAGATCTTTTTTGTATAACGGTAGCTGTGTTTTTCGGTGCCAATCTCGCATTTCTTTGATTAACGATTTAACCGTTTTACTTTGCTGCTTGTCTAAATCAACATAATCATCAATCCAAAATGTGGATAACCAACCAATATTGTTATAGGTAAAAGATGCTGAACACCCAGCTAAACTAAGCAGCATTAACCCAATCAATCCAAGCTTATAGTTTAAACGTATATTTTTTATAAACATTTTAGTTTTTATTAGAGTACGAATAACCCTACGGTAATCAACTTATTCGCCGGTGTAAATGGAGCAATTCAAAATAAAACAAATTAAATGTAAATAGTTATCATTTAACTGTTGACTGACACGTTAAACTAAGTAATAATCGTTCGCATCAACACAGAGTAACCCACACATTAATACTTCGCTTAGTGTGAATGGAATGTACCGACCTCAGTGCCCTAGGGAAGAATATCCAGTAAGGATGCTGGACCCCTTTAGTACAACTTTGTTGATGAAGATAGTGACGCTTCAGCAGTATTGCTTACTCGACCCAAGTAATACAACTTTAAGATCACACTTACTTGCTACATTGCTCATATCGGTGACGGTTGATATGAACCCAAAAAGCCCCTAAGGGGCTTTTTTTATTTCTTTAAATTTTCTGTAATATCTGTATCTTATATCTATTCGTTATCATTTTTAGAACCAAGCTAGGCAATTGCTATTGTTAGGACTAAAATTAAAGAGTTATAAACTCAATGGAGATATTGCCATGTGGCAACCTAAGTTTAATGTATTGTTAATGGTCGCTGCACTTGGCTTTAATGGTGTTGCCCATGCAGGACTTGAAGATGGGATACGCGCGGCCAACGAAGGGCAATTTGAAGAAGCGCTAAAAGAGTTTAACTATCTTGCTGATAAAGGCTTTGCACCTGGTATATACGAATTAGGTAAGCTCTACGAAAACGGTCACGGCGTCGTTCGTAACTACCATAAAGCGGCTGCGCTTTATCAAGAAGGAGTCAAAAAGCAACATGTAGATTCAATGTTTGCTCTTGCGGTTCTTTACCAAGAAGGTAAAGGTGTAAAACTTGATAAGCAAATGTCTGTGACTCTTTTTAAACAAGCAGCAGCAAAAAATATGCCTGCAGCTCAATTTAACCTTGGTGTAATGTATGCTAATGGCGAAGGCGTAAGCCAAGATTATAAACAAGCCATGCGATGGTATGAGAAAGCAGCTGGAAACAACTACACACTTGCGCAATTTAATATGGCGCTAATGTATTTTGAAGGCCTAGGCGTACAAAAGAACATTGAAAAATCGTATATTTGGAATACCATTGCTGAGTATAATGGTAATTTAAATGCAAGCCATAGCCGAAAACTTGATGAGCGTAAAATGCTCCCCGCTGAAGTTACCGAGGCAAAAGAGAAAGCCGATGTACTTTACGAGCGAATTCTGGCTGGACTCTATGCTGGCGAAGGACGTATGTTTTAAGTTTTAGCTAGGTGGTTTTAGCCCTTTATTACTGCATCGGGTAAGTAAGTTGCAAGAGTAGAAAACGGTATAGCCCCTAGGGCGTGTTGACCTTTCGTGATTGATTTTGCAGCAGTCTGTTTGGTATTTAGGCAAGGCAGCGCCTATGTAGTGTGGTTGTTCCCCATAAATAGGCGATAACGCAGTATAAATGCCAAACATGCGCTGCCCAAAGGGTTCTTTCTAGGGGCGATTGACTCTTTGTTACCTACACGGATGTAGGTAAGGGGCGTGAGCAGGACGCGGAAGCTTTGCTCGGTTTTTACTTAGCCCGCTAGGTTACAAACCTCGCGCCGCGATTAAATTGCCCCTAGGTTGAACAAATTTCAATCCACAAAGGTCAACACGCCCTAGATTAGCAAGTTTTAATAAAAGATATATTAAACGCCTAATAACTTAGTCATGGTTATATTTACGCTCTTTATGGGCGTAAATACAACCATTTTAGCACTTTAATTAATGCCTTATTTTGAGACAATAATAGACTTAACTTTGGGTTGAAACTACCCGTTTTTAATGTGTTTCGCGCATGGCTAAATGTTAAAAACCCTTCAACACCATGATAGTTACCCATTCCTGAAGGCCCCAAACCACCAAAAGGTGCATCGTCCGCAGTAACTTGCATTAGTGTATCATTAACAGCAAAAGTGCCACTGTGTGTTGAATCCTGAACGAGCTGATTTACCTGCTGATCTTGCCCCATAACATACAATGCCAGTGGATGTGGATGCTGATTAACATAATTGAGTGCTTGAGGTAAACTTTGATAACTCATAATTGGTAATACTGGACCAAAAAGCTCTTCTTGCATCAATAACATATCATCATTAACGTGTGTCACTATATGCAGACCAAGGCGGTGTTTTTGCTCATCCGATTGATTATCATCAAGCGGCATAACAACTTGCGCACCGCGTTGTTGTGCATCATCGAGCAGGTTAGTTAATCGAGAAAAATGCTGTTCACTGATAATTGACGTTAAATTTTTGCCCTCAACACCCAGCGGAAAATGTTTTTTATATAAAGAACATAAAGTTTGTACCAGCTGCTCCTCAAGTTTTTCAGGAACTAAAATGTAGTCTGGAGCAACACAGATCTGCCCAGCATTGGCCATTTTACCAAATAAAATAGCTTTCGCAGCTTTTAAAATATCAACATTTTCGGTAATGATAACAGGCGATTTTCCACCCAACTCTAACGTAACGGGCGTGAGGTTTTTACTCGCCGCAGTCATAACATGACGACCAACGGCTGTTGAACCAGTAAAAAATAAATGTGCGAATGGTAGCCCCGAAAATTGCTGGCTAAGAGTTGTATCCCCCTCTATAACAGCACAATGCTCTGCAAGTTCATCAGTAAAAATTTGTTTGAGTACTTGGTTTGTATGCGGGGTAAATTCACTCACTTTTAACAGCACACGATTACCCGCAGCAATCGCAGTGATCACCGGCACGATTGCAAGTTGAATCGGGTAATTCCATGGCGATATTATTCCTACAACTCCTTTGGCCTGATAGCTTACTGCAATTTTTGAAGGTGCTAAGCTCAGCCCAGCTTTACGAGGGGAGTCTTTCGCCCACTTTGGTAAATGCGAGATAGTGTGCGAGATGGTTTTAACAGTAGGTAAAATATCCCCCAACACGGTATCAAACTCAGTTCGATAACCAAAATCTTTTGACGTAGCCGCTATCAATTCATTTTCGCAGGTAATTAACACTCGTTTTAACTGCTTAAGTAACACGATTCTTTTGGCAATTGGTAAATAAGGGGTAGCGTTAAAACGTTGCTGCATATCATTAAGTTGGGCTGATAGTACAACATCAATACAAGGAATTTGGGTATTAGCAGACAAAAGCGTACTCTGAGTATGTGATAAAAGTATAACTAATATATACCTATACCCAAGCAACCTCAAGATACGTGTTTCGCACTAGAATTATATGGCTTAATGTTTTACCACGTAAAAAGAGTGCTATTAAAATTTTAACAGCACTCTTGAGTTGGGTAACTCGTTTAGTTATTAAAAGTTAAAGACGGAGGCCGCAATAGTCATCGTCACTAAAGTGATCAAGATAATAGCAATAAGGTTTAGTACAAAACCGGCTTTAATCATATCCCCTATTTGTATTTGCCCTGAGCCAAACACTATCGCGTTTGGCGGTGTTGCAACCGGCATCATAAATGCGCAACTGCACGCAATTGCTGCAGGGATCACCCATACTAAAGGTGTGCCTGTAACTGATTCAGCAACAGGACCAAGTAAAGGTAAGAATCCAGCGGCTGTTGCTGTATTACTAGTGATCTCAGTTAAAAAGGTAATTAATGTCGCAATTGCTAAGACGCTCAATACAAGTGGGATTGCACTTGCGCCTTCAATCATGTGTGCTATGTATTCAGCTAAACCTGATGACTTTATTTGCGCCGCAAGGGTTAATCCACCCCCGAACAATAATAACACTCCCCATGGAACGCCTGCGGCACTTGGCCAATCTAAAATGCGCTCGTTACTGCCTTTATTTGCAGGTAATACAAACAACAATAAAGCAGCTGCAATTGCGATGCCTGTGTCAGATATTTTTAAGCCAGAAAAATCCGCAATTAACGGTCTAAATATCCAGCATATCGCCGCAAAAGCAAATACACATAACACGCCTTTTTCAGCTCGTTGCATAAGACCTAAATCTTTCAACTGCGCACTAAAGAGTGACTTAGTATCAACTTTTATCTTTTTCTCATCTGTTTTATCTACTTTATATGCAAATTTAGTTAACCATACCCAACAAATGATCAGCATAGTTAACGATAAAGGCACGCCCACTATCATCCATTGTGCAAAGCCAATTTCAATTTGGTAACTATCAGATAAATAAGCGGCCATTAATGCGTTCGGTGGTGTACCAATTAGTGTTGCAATCCCGCCGATACTTGCGCCGTAAGCAATTGCTAAAAGCAGTGCTTTACCAAAGCCATTATTATTTGGGTTCGATTTTTGAACTAAATGTGTAATGGAAAGTGCAATTGGTAACATCATCACTGCTGTTGCGGTATTAGACATCCACATTGATAAAAAAGCAGTTACTAGCATCATAGCCAAGATCTGTAAACTGGGTTTTGAGCCAGCATACAACATTGTACGCAGAGCAATGCGCTTATGTAGACCCCAACGTTCCATCGCAATTGAGATTAAAAATCCCCCTAAGAATAAAAATATCAATGGGTGCGCATAAGGTGCTGCCACAGTTTTTATTGCGGCAATGTCCGCAAGCGGTGAAAAAACCAGCGGCAATAACGCTGTAGCAGGAATTGGCACAACCTCACTCACCCACCACGATGCCATCCAAAATGCTAATCCTGCTGTACGAAAAGCCGCTGTGCTCATGCCTGATGGCGGATCCATTAAACAGGTAAATAACATAACCGCAGGGCCTAATAAAAGCATCACCATTTGTAGCATCGGGCTTTTTTCAGATTTACTCTCAATAATTTGTGTACTCATAAATGACCCCTTTAAAATTTATACTTTAAGCCAAGGGCTAAGCTATTGTCTGTTTGCTGCTGTAAATCCAGATCGGTATACAATAAATAAGCTGTGGTCTGTTTATCAAATAAATAGTCAACCCCAGCGGTCCACTGTGTGCCCTTTGTACTATGACGAATGGTTGAGTCATCACTGGCAAATTGCACTTTGGGTTGCCATTTATCTAATTTATAACTCGCACTTAAAACGTAACCATTGCCCGATTTAGTACCATCAACAGATTCACTTCGCTGATAAATAGCACCAAGTTGCAAATCGCTTTGTTTCCACGCAGCCACTAGCCGGCTCGCATTTATGTTATTTAATGAGTCAACATGACTGATTGCTACATAATAGTTTTTATTTTTTAAACCTCGATCACCGTAAATCAATGTCGCTGCAAAGCCAGCTTCGTTGTTTGAACTGTCATCTTGTGGTGCATAAGTCAGTGATAATTGCGCACCTGCAAATGATTTTGAGCTGTAAGTGATTGTATCGCCTAATCGATCTTGGCCTGGTAATAACTGTGCAATATCAGCTTGTGTTTCATTAAAGTTATCAACTTTACCTTCAGAGTACTTAAACCGAGTGTCATTACGTCCAATGACTATCTCACCAAAGTCCCCTGCAAGGCCTAAGTAAGTATTACGAGCTGTAAATGGATCACTTGTATCGTCATGCTCAAAACCTTTAACTTGTACTTCATACTTAAATATAACTTTAAGAGAATCTGTTAAGCCATGTTCACCTTTGACACCAATACGCGAAAACGGGGCATCAATATGTGTCCCTTCCTTTGCATAACGCATTGTACCTTTGTCTGTGTTAGCAATTTGCACTTCAGCTTTGCCATAAATAGAGTACTGCGCAGCATTTACAGGTTGTCCACAGCAAGCTAAAACAAGCCCTGTGGCTGCAAATACAGGGATTGATTTTTTATCTATTATTATCATTATGTGCCCTTATTGTTAGGATCATTTGTTGTTCCTAACAATAAAGGCAAGTTTACTGCCAATCAGTCTAAATTTTAAATAAATAAACATAATCAAAAACTTAAAGTGAAAAGCGAATTTTAAAATCAATTATTAGTGTGGAAAACCGCACACTCCAAAAACATATTTGTCACTGTTTCCACACATTAATCAGTAAACATATCTCGATTAAGTGCATATTTGTTCATTTTGTCGTATAAGGTTTTACGCGCAATTTGCAAAGTCTGCATGGTCTCTTTTATGCTTCCTTGATGACGTTCAAGGGCTTCTTCTATTAATGATTGCTCATAAAAACTGACTTTCTCAGCTAAACTCAAATCTTGAGATAATTGCTCTGGGTTATTATTATTTGTATTTGCAAAGGCAAGCTCTACCCCAAGTAGCACAGCACGTTCAGCTTGGTTTCTCAGCTCTCGTACATTTCCAGGCCATGGGTAATTCATTAGCTTTTGCTGCATATCGCTACTTAGCGGCGCAGGTGGCTTATGAAAGCGCGTAGCGGCAATAGAGCTAAAATGTTTAAATAACAAGGGAATATCGGCTTTTCTATCACGCAGTGCTGGGATGCTCACTTTAACTAAATTAAGGCGGTAGTATAAATCAGCGCGAAACTCCCCTTTATCTACCAGTGACAATAAATCAACCTTCGTCGCTGCCACAATACGTACATCTAAATCAATAGCGCTATTACTGCCAACAGGTGTTACTTTTCGCTCTTCGAGCACGCGTAGTAATTTTATTTGCAGTGACGTTGGCGTACTTTCAATTTCATCTAAAAAAACAGTACCACCTTGTGCAAACTCGAATTTTCCTTGGCGGCTTTGCGTTGCGCCAGTGTAAGCACCACTGGCCGCGCCAAATAATTCGCTTTCAATAAGTTGCTCTGGTACTGCACCGCAATTTATAGCAACAAAATTACAGCGAGAACGGTTGCTTTGATCGTGTAAATATCGCGCTACTAACTCTTTCCCCGTACCCGTTTCGCCTTCAATCATCACATCCGCTGGCGTATCAATAACGGTATTGAGTAAATGCATCATTTGCTGCATCTGCACGGTTTCACCCAAAATACGTACACCCGGAGCAGATGTTTTTTCTACTGCTAATTTTAATGCACGGTTTTCCATTACCAGCGCACGTTTATCACTTGCTCTTGCGATACAGTCTAACAATTGCTCTGTCAGTGGTTTTTCAAATAAATCGTAAGCCCCCAACTGCATTGCTTTAACAGCTACAGACACATCAGCAAATCCTGTTAGGAATATAACGGGCAGTTCGCTATCGAATGCCTTAACTTGCTCTAAAAAAGCCAAGCCATCCATTTTTGGCATATTAATATCACTGAGCACAATGCCATTAAAACGACGGCTTAATTTTGATAATGCACTCACAGGTTCACTAAAACATTGTACCTGATACCCTTCGAGTGTTAGCAGTTGATTTAATGAGTCACGGATCATCGCTTCATCATCTATTACAATGATTTGCTTGCAGTCAATAGCTAAAGTATTCATTGCTCTCCTTGGGTACTTGTTAATGTAATTATAAATTGGGCACCGCCGGTAGGACGATTGTGCGCACTTAAACAGCCATTAAATGAATTAATGATCTGCTTAGAAATAGATAAACCTAAACCCAAGCCGTTTGTCGATTTAGTGCTATAAAACGGTTCAAAAATAGTGCCTAACGCATGTAACTCTATGCCCGGCCCCGTATCTAAAATTGATAATTTAACGCGATCGTCAAATTGTTCAATCTCAAAGCTTAACTCACGCTTTAGACTTTGTAGCATTGCTTGGCTTGCATTAGTGATAACATTAACTAATACTTGCTCAAATTTAATTTCATCAACCCATACTTTAATATCATCAGTTATAACGATTTCTTGAACCGTTACATCATCGTGTTTTAACTGTGCGGAAGCAATAACCATCGCATTTCGGAGTAATTGATTTAAGCTTTGTGCTCGTAACTGGGTTTGGGCTGGCTTACTAAAATGCTTTAATTGGCCTACTATTTTATGCACGCGATCTATCAAAGATTGTACGATGACAATATTCTTTGCCGCTTGCTCTATATCCCCCTTGGTAATTAAACGTTTAGCACTAACAAGGTATGTGCTCATAGCACTCAATGGTTGATTAATTTCATGGTTAATACCCGCGCTAAGCTGGCCAATAGTGGCAAGCTTAGCCGCTTGCAGTAATGCTGTTTGAGCATTTTCTAAAGCATGTGTACGCTCTATCACTTCTTGCTCAAGACTGTGCCGCGAATAAAGTAACTTTTTATAACCGGCAAACCTCGCCATTAGACTATAAAAAATAAGCAAGGTACTGATGTAAATAACCGCCAGCCAAAATAACCGCGGGAGTTGATCAAGATTGACCGATGAAACATCCACTAACACCGTCATATCTGCTTTGATCCGATCGATTGAGGCACTTGCTGGTACAAACTGACGACGTGTTTGGCGCTGCCCAATAGACAATAATGTGATGCCTTGGCTTGTTGTTTGCGCTAAATCAATGGCTGTGGGAGTGTGAGCCAAATAACGTCTACTTGTCTGTAACTGTTGCAGCTGTATATTAGATAAAGAATCAAAGGTATTAAGTCGCCATGATTGTTTATCCGACATAGCGATAATTTTATCATCCAGTGTTAAATAAAAATGACTCGCATGCGATGTATTGAGTAATTGACGATCAGTCTCAAATTTAGAGACGTTTACCTTAAGTGTTACAACACCAATAACTTGCTGATTAAGGTAAATAGGCTCTGAAAAATATATACCCCGCTCATTTGAACGTAAGCCCAAAGCAAAATAGGCAATTTTATCACCCGCTAACGCTCGATAAAAGTAAGGCCTGAACGCAAAATTATTACCTATATACGTGTAATCAAGTTGCCAATTACTTGATGCGATCACATCTCCTTCACGATTGAGTACATACACATCAGATGCGCCACTGGCTTGTTGTATATCTGCTAAATAGTTATTAACCTGTTGTGCGGATTGATTTTCATTACTAATAAACGTGGTTAATAATTGATTGTCTGTGGCTAGATAAGGAATTGTTGCAAACCGAGACAGCTCAGTATCAAGGTAGTGACTGAGTTGCCCAACTTGCACTTCGGCTTGGCGCTTTGCATTGCCTAAATCATATTGACGCCCAAATAAAAAACTTAGTAATAACACTATAATGAGCACAACAATAGCAAGCGTAATCTTTCTGGAAAAGTACAACATGAGCAACCATAATGCGCAGCTTAGCGCCTCAAAAACTTAAAATTTGACTTGATAGTGTAACGAGTATTCACTGCCGACACCAGCAACTGCACCATTACTCACTCGCGGATCATATACATCGTAGTGTTTATCTAAGAGATTATGCGCTTTTAAGCTGATTTGAGTTTTTGCACTAAGCTGCCAACTTACAGCCCCACCAATGAGAAAATACGCTGATTGATCAAAGATATGATCTGTAGTGTGTGCCTGAACTTGGTCACGCCAAACACTATTTAAACTTAACATCCATTGATCATATTGGTAATTCGCAATCACACTTGCAAAGCGTTTAAATGTTGGCCTCATTGGTACATCAAAATAATGGGTATAAGTAGCTTCAACAGAAAAATCACTGTTTATCTGCACACGGCTATCAAGTTCTATGCCTCGGTTAATGTCATCTAATTGGTTTTCAAAAGTAAACATGTTGTCGTGAATTGTATGTGGCACTATATTAATAAAATCATGTAACTGGTTATAAAACAGTACTGAGTTTAAATGCCAATCCAGATGTTTATAACGCCATACTAACTCTGTCGTTTTAACATACTCAGACTGTAAGTTTGGATTACCCATAGTAACGTCATCATTCGAATATAGCTCATTAGTCACAGGAGTACGAAATGACTCGCCGTATTGCAACTTTAAAGTATGCGCTAAAGCCGGTTGATAAATAACTGATATACGTGGTGATAATTTACTGTCTAAATCTTTAACATCATCATACCTAGTACCTACAAACAAGGTTAGTTGTTCTGAATAAGGAATTTTAAGCTGCCCATAAACGCTTTTTGTCTCAAAGCTGGATTTGAGATCAGTAAAAGGAGCAAAGTCATTGACTGTTATTATTCCACCTTGATAGAACGGATCTTCGACAATAATTTCACCACGGCTTGAATCAAAATAATTTGTACGCACATCAGCTTTAAGCTGCTCTGCATGGCTATATTCAACACCTGAATTCAATGACCAGCCGTTATAAAATGTATGGCTTGCGTCTATATTTATTTTCAAATCAGTTGTGTGCCAATCAGGGCCAATAAAAAAATCATGATTAGCATTAAGTAACGCGTTGGCTGATGCTATTAGCCCTGCACTTTGAATTTCGTGATGAGTATACGACACCTTTGAAGATACAGAGCTCGAATCAGAATCTAGCCAATCATACCCTAAAGATAGAAAGTGATTTTCGCTACGGTGTTGATTATCGTTAGAATAGCCACCTAAATTAAGAAACTTATTTAATTCAGTAAAATTATAACGCCCACTTAGTGACAACTTATCGATGTTTATACCTACCTCAAGATAGGCAGACTCAAGAGGGTCTTTAACACCTTGCTCATAACGCTCGCCTTCTTTATGGTAGTAAGCCATATTTGCATAAACATGGGTATTGGCATTAAATTGATGATTAAGCGACGAAGTAGCACCTACTTGCCCCGCATTACCTATAGCGATAGACATTTCATTGTGATGCGTTTTAGTAACAATATTCATCACACCCAAAAATGCATTACTGCCATATAATGCAGATCCAGGTCCTCGGATAAATTCAACTTTATCAATGATTTCAACAGGAATATAGGGCATATAAACTGAAGCTTTACCAAACGATGACTCATTCAAGCGCTCGCCATTGATCATTACCAATATATTACCACTATCTAAATATACACCACGGGCATGATCTTTAGGCACAGCTCCAACCCAATCTCCACGAGTCGATTGCATACCCGGTACAAAATTCATCAGCTCAAAAGCATTATGTATGCCTAATAAAGCGATTTTTTGACGATTAAAAACGGTAATAGTTGATGGGGCTGAGGTAAGTGTTTCGGAAGTTTTTGAGGCAATATCGACTTGAACTTCAAGTAGATCTTCAAAGCTAAGTGCAAATAAATCGTCTGACTCAGTTGCTGATAATGGAATTGTGTAAATACACAAAAAAATACATGCTGATTGCTTTAAAGTCATTACGCCGCTTTACACCTATATTTCATAATAAATTAACTACACTGTAAAAATGTAGTATTTACAATATTAATACAAATGCGCGACGGCGCGATAATTATTTCTATAAATTTTCGTAGATTTAAGCTGTTGCAGTATTACGTTTCGCTTTTAAATATTTATATAAACCGATTAATGATGCTGCAATCCAAAATATTTCTATCACAAAACTTGCTAAATTAAAGTTATAACAAAGACTTATCAATAATAATATAGCCCCCGTTAAATTCATCATATTGTACAACAAGCCTGTTGGCACCGCTTTACCTAGTTGCAACATAAAAAATGCACCAACTACTAAAAAAGTCCCAGTCATACCTACAATATCAAATAAAAGTGCAATCACGTGCGTGTTCCCTTATCCATTCAAATTACCCACACTACTGGCCCAATCCATGGGGAGGGTTGTTTTCAATCATTGAAACAGCAAACCGAGTAAGTCTAGCAGGGTTAAAATATTGGCACAGGATAAATGTCCTGCTTTAGCCCATGCATAGATACAAAGACAAATCACAACATATGCCTAAAGCAATAATTAAAAAGTAAATAAGAAATTGCGACCTTGGTGGTCACCTGTTATCACATTATTTCGCCGAAAAAGTTATGAAAATCATAAGGCCGTACACAATTAGGATTATTGATGCCTTACCCTAAAATACACGCTACCTAAGAAATATAACGTATGAAGTCACAATTCTAATTCATCTATTAACAATTATTTTTTAACTTTCCTATAATTACACTTACTTTATGGTTTATGTGAGCATCCATGAAAAAGCAACAAACCTTAGAAATGGAACGTGTTGAGCAACACTTTATCCGTTATCTACCAGACATCTCATACTTATATCTCGATAAAAATGGCCGAGCTTATATAGGTATAGGTTTTCATATCAGCTCAAAATCTGACTATATTAGGCTTCCCCTTAAAGACAAACGCACTAAAAAAGCAGTAAGCAATATCGATAAGGCCACCGAGTTTGCACGTATAATTCGTTTACCAAAGGGCTATGCCGTGAATTTTTACGAGCCCTTCGGCGAATGTTATTTATCCCATAATGAATCAATCATCTTGTTGAAAAATAAAATCAAGCAACTTATCATTGAATTTAAAGAACAACATGCTGAATTAAATTTTGCACAACTGCCTGCAAAAGTGCAATTGGCAGTGCTCGATGTGGCGTACGATTTAACCGAACAACCAATAAAACACGCTTACCCTGATTTTTATCAAGCTATTTGCATTAAAAATTGGCCTGTTGCCGCACAAACGAGCACGCGTTCAGGGATCTGTAAAGTCCGTAATAATGCCGTACAGGCACTTTTTAAAAACCTAGAGACGCCAGATAAAAGCGTCTTTGAGACCTTTAAAAGCTGGTTTTTATAAAGTGGATGGTTTTATATTCTCAATTGCAAACATTTATTATATAAAGGATTTCGATTAAAAACTATTTTCACAAAGCAAAATATTAAGCATCAATAACACTTAATTAAACCGCTCAAATTAATATTATTTTTTTATTAAAGCCATGGAGTATATTCACACCAATCGACGTCATAACTAGATGCGAAGTCATATTTAAAGTGAGCTTAAAAATAACAACACTTTGTTTTTTAATAAAAAATCAAGAAAAAACAGCTATCTACTTAACCGGAAATTTATAATGGGTGACCCCTGTTATTTCTTAGGTGGTGGAATTGGAAATAAAGGCAGCTCACGCTGGTATTTATAATCTCCATTAGTTGAGGCCTTTAACTGCTCCACCTTATGAATACAACCTAAGTATTCAATCCTCCAACGAGTGTTTGGTGGTTTATCTTTTATGCAACCACTATCAAAGATGCCTTTAACTGTATAATATACTCCATCTATATCATTGAGTGTTATTTCTTTGGGTAAATTGAAGAGAAGAATAGTTTCTTCAGCTCGGCCTGAGCGAGCTGCATCTTCACCATACTTTAAAAAAACTGGATTTTCTCTATGACTACGTAAAAGTAAACCCGTTATTTTTATTTTTTTTTTGTCATACATTTCAGGGAAAACAACTAATTTCATAAAAGGCACATGCGGTACATCCTCTTGTATTTTCGATTCATTGACCAAACTGTTAGTTTCTCCTGGTTTGGAGAAAAGGAGTAACCCTATAAAGATCGTCAAATTTAGTTTATTCGTTACCAATTGCATGAACCACCTCCTTCTATTATTGTTATGTTGATGCATAAAGTACTTTGATTATGTTTTTCTGGGCTCTTAAATGCTTCCCCATTCATTTTCCATAATGTTCTTCCTTCACTATTAACTTAAAACTTAAGTTAAAAACTTAAGTGCTGAATTTGGCTAAATTCAAAAATTTAGGCTCCTACATTATAGGCACATATGCTTTTCTCTTGAAGAGCAATTTTAAGATTTAAAAGTGTGTGAACACTACCCTAGTAACTTTTTGCAGTTGCTGATGTTCGTTCGCCGTTTTCTGTTTAAATTTTTGCAATAACGTGTGTGCGATGACACTCTACCTACTGCGCCATGACATACGCGCGAAAATTGCGTGGTCAGTTTTAACCAGTTTTCTGGGGAGATATTTACTCTTTCTAGTAAAGGTAAATGTGTGCTTTGAATATACCCGCGTCTTCCTTCTCGAATACAACTCCCTGTTAATTCAACCAATTCAAGGTAGGATTTAAGTTCAAACGGTAACCCTTTTGGCATGATTTGACGTGGCATACCGGCAAAACGCAATAGTTTTTTTGGTTGCTTGCCTTCTGTTGCGCTTTCTAATCGTTTTTGTACAGGCTGCCAATGAAACCTTTAAGATGGGTATCATCTTAAAGTTTTCGGTGTCATCTTTATTTTTTCTTTGTTTTTATAAATTAATCCAATTTAGGGATGTTCCTTTTTTAATCTTTATCAAGTGCTCGACGGATTAATCTAATTTTTGCAAACTCATTGAAGCCATCTTCAAATTCCAACTGCTCAATCTTACCATCTGAAAAATATAAAAACACTATAGGCTTTGAGTCGGTTTTAACTTCAAATGATACCCATTTCGCATTGAAATTTCGGGCACCGGGATCTTCCTTCCAATCAATGAAGAAAGAGACCCTTTTTGGTAAGTGTTCATCTACAAGTGTGGCGTAACGTGGCCTAACAGTGTAAACGCGTTCGTTCACCCGAATATCGTAAGTAATTGACTCACTAGCACAAAAACAATCAGCCCCCAACATGATAATTGTTGTGTGTTTATCAGTCGAATTTAACTCTAACTTAATAAGCGCAATTTCTTTCATTCGGTCTTCATCGGAAAACGACATGCATGAAGTGAGCAAAATTAAGACTAGTGCCACTAAACCTAGTCCTAAAGTACTTTTACTTTTCATAAGTTTCTCCAAGCATCATAATTATAACTCGCATGATCAATAAGACTTCTGGACTCCCATTAGGCTGACGAATCCCCAAAACGTGACAGGCACAGCAATTTATGATCTTATGTAAATCACCACAACCCACATAAGTCTCAATTGCTATGCCTGAAACATCAGTTTGCCATAAGTATTTTAAAAATTCATTAGCGTCATTCAATAACGACAGAGTAAAAACATTACTAAGCTGTAGCAGTGCATTAATTTCGGGTAATAAGCTTACTTTAACTGAAATCGGCAGAAATTTGCCTGGTGCTGGAAAACTTAAGTTGACACCCATCTTAATTATTTATTGAAAAAAAACAACAAACACACCGCTTGACATCATTAGTAAGTAAACATTTTCGACATAATCACGATTTAAACATAGTTTCAAAACTTAAGTTCTGAATTTGGCTAAATTCAAAAATTTAGGCTCCCACATTACAGGCACATACGCTTTTCTCTTGAAGAGCAATTTTAAGATTTAAAAGTGTGTGAACACAACGCTAGTAACTTTTCGCAATTGCTGATGTTCGTTCGCCGTTTTCTGTTTAAATTTTCGCAGTAACGTGTGTGCGATGACACTCTACCTACTGCGCCATGACATACGCGCGTAAATTGCGTGGTCAGTTTTAACCAGTGTTCAGGGAAATATTGACCCTTCCTAGTAAATGTAAATGTGTGCTTTCAATATACCCGCGCTTGCCTTCTCGTATGCACGCCCTGTTAATTCAACCAATTCAAGGTAGGATTTAAGTTCAAACGGCAACCCTTTTGGCATGATTTGACGTGGCATACCGGCAAAACGCAATAGTTTTTTTGGTTGCTTGCCTTCTGTTGCGCTTTCTAATCGTTTTTGTACAGGCTGCGAATGAAACCTTTAAGAAGGGTGTCATCTTTATTTTTTTGATTCAAAGTTAGTGCAAAATATAAAAAATACAAACTTTAGAATGGGTGTCATTTTTGTTTATAAAATCAATATCAAAGCGCTTTTACAAACGCTATGACCCCATTTATTATCTTTACTTATTTTTCTAATTATCAAAATATCATTTCCACTTAGTAAATTCTTTACCTTTAAAGTTTAAACCTTCAACTTCACTAATATTTGTAATTTTGTTATCGATCATACTGACAGAAAAAAACTTCAGCGTTTGATCTAACTCCGACAGATACCTAATTATAATTCGGGCATTACTTTTTTCACAAGTAACATAATAACTATGAATTTCTGTAATCAAAGACTGTCGCTGGTCTAATATATAAGTATATTTACTTAAATTATTGATAATTTTATCGTCAGGTATATCATTTTCTTTCAATTCAGTTTTAAGATATTTTAAATTGAAAGAGTTAATAGTAATACCACCTTCTTTAAGCAATTTTCTATAAACTTCAAATGAGTAAATAGCATTTACTTCACACTTTTGAGCTATCAGTTCCGATTCGCAAGCTGAAACAAAAGTTATAAAATTAAACAATAAAATAAAGAATAAAGTTTGCTTGCTAATATTTTTAATCATGATTAATTAACACCTTATTTTTCTACAGCTGCTTTAATTTGTGCATCTATATTTCGTATTGCTCTAGCCACTCGACCAAGAAAACCACTATTATCAATAACGTAATAGGTAGGGTTAACATTTATTCATAGGTTGGATCTTAAGAAACTTGAAGTTGAACTCTGTTAATGATCAAATAGTTACGCCAATAAAAAATGACTAAAAACAGAGTTCACATGCAGATTAACCAAGTTTCAAATCAATTAAAAGCCCTCATCTCAGAAAAGCACCTAATAGCGCTTGCAAAAACCTCAGGGTTTCAAGTCCGCCATCGATGTTTGTCGATTGTCTCTTTACTCAAAGCCGTATTCAAAAGCTTATCTTGCTTGCAAGACGCTAACTTGTCAGATATCCATCAAAACC